>JBJXHG010000001.1:0-24025 GCA_046160865.1 Planctomycetota bacterium
GGCGAATCACGAGGATTCGCCTGCGGTCGCGCTGCTTGCTCCGACGCGAGCGAGCCACTTTCGCGCTCGAAGCACTTTCGCCACGGTCTGCCAGGACACGAGCGCGCACAGATCATCACGCCCAGCGCGAGCCGGCGCAACCTCGCGACGCGCGTGCAGCAGCAGTGCGGACGAGGTGTCCGAGCGCAGCGCACTCGCATGTCCGATCACTCGCGACTCGGACGAAACGCGCATTGCCGCGACGATCTCCAGCGCGATCGTGTGCTGAGCGCTACGCTGGACGACCGAGCGGCGAATCGCAGGTCAACGCATGGAATCCGTCGACGGACTCTTCCTCTCGTACTTCGAAGACATCGATCTCTGGCACAACGATCCGCTTCCCGGCGAGCCGCGCCCCGCCGTTCGCGACAGCGCCCAGCCGAGCGACGACGATCTCACGATGCGCGCGCGCACGGTGCGCCAGAGCGTGAGCATCGACGGCAATCTGTACGACTTGTCGCGCTTCCTCTCGTGGGCGCGGTACGGGACGACCGCGCATTACCGGCGCTACGACGCGTTCTCGTGCACGCATCTTTCGGGCAGCTACTACCGATCGCTCGCCGCGCGGCACGGCTACGACGTTCGCCACGTGAACCAAGCCGATCGGATCGTCGTCGAACGGCTAGCAGCCCGTGGTGAAAGTCATTCAGCCCGAGAGTGACCCGTTCGCGCCAGCCCGGCTTCGCGCGATCCTCGGCGAATCTCGACGATTCGCCTGCGGTCTCGCTCCTTGTTCTGACACGAACGGGCCACTCTCGGGCTCGAAGCACTTTCACCACGGACTGCTCGCGCAGCGTTTCACGCCGCGCTACTTGTTCCTCTCGACGACGTTCCAAACCGAGACGTCGGTGATCCTCGACGCCGTACAGTGCCTGCGGCGCGCGTTCCCGGGCGTCCCGCTCGTGCTTGGCGGGCTCATCCTCGTCGAGCTCGAGCGCAGCTGCACGGCCGACACGTTCCAACGCTTGCTGCGTGCGTGGCGCGCTGACGCGTACGTGGTGTCCGCGCAGGGCGAAGAGGCGTTCCTCGACATCCTGCGTCACGATGCGAGCGAGCTCTGCACGCTCGATCTGCCGGCCACGTGGATGCGTCGGGGGACGGACTACGTGCGCTCGGCCCGGACCGAGACCGGCCTGTCGATCGATTGCGAGTACGTGCGCTGGAGCGCGTTCGACCCGAGCTCGCTGCACACGGTCGTGCACGCACGTACCGCGCGCAGCTGCGCGTTCGAGTGCGCGTTCTGCAGCTATCCCGCGAACCAGGGCCCGCTCGTGCTCGAGGACCTCGCGACGCTCGAGAGGGAGATGGAGGAGCTCGCGTGCGTGAGCGGTCCGCGCGCGCTCGTGTTCGTGGACGACACGTTCAACGTACCGCAGAAGCGTTTCCGCGCGCTCTTGGACGTCCTCGCGCGCTTTCACGTGCCGTGGTTCTCGTTCTACCGCTGCCAGTTCGCCGACCGCGAGACCGTGGAGAAGATGGCGGAGTCGGGCTGCAAGGGCGTGTTCCTCGGCCTCGAGTCGATCGACGATGCCGTCCTGAAGAACATGAACAAAGCCGCGACGGCCGCGGCGTATCGACGCGGCATCGCGGAGCTCTCGCGCGCGGGCATTCCGATGCACGCGAACTTCATCATCGGCTATCCCGGAGATCGCGCGCAGAACGCACCTCGCGCGGCCGACTTCGTGGACGAGACCGGCATCCAGTTCGTGAACGCGACGCCCTTCTTCTGCTCGCCGGCGACGCCGGTCGGCCGTTCGCCGATGCGCGAGCGATTCGGGATCGAGGGCAATTTCTGGAAGTGGCGGCACGACACCATGACGAGCGCGGAGGCCTTCGAGCTCGAGCTCGAGTTCATGCAGATGCCGCGGAGTTCCGCGTACTTGTCCGAGCTGTCCGCGCGCACGTTCTGGACGGAGCTCTTGCACTACGCGCAGGGTTGGAAGCCGGCGGAGCTGCAGGAAGTCACGCGGACGTACTACTCGCTGTGCGGTCGAGATCACGCGTCGACCGCGCTCGCCGCAGCGCCGCAGCTAGCGCGGCTGCGATCGCTCCTCGATCGTCATCCCATGTGCGCGCCGCCGGAGCCCGAACTCGTCGGCGTGCCGGCGGAGCCGGCGATCCGCGCGCGTTGAACGTCGCCCGAGAGCGCGCCTTTGGCCGCGGCGGGCCATGATGTATGCTCGCCCGCAGCTTCCTGCTGAACCGTGCTCGACAGAGCTCGACGGTGCGCCGGATTCGCAGAGCGAACCAAGCGATCGCCGTCGATCGAAAGCGGCCGCGCGCCACGGCGTGCGCTTTCGAGAACGAACCCAAAGGAGATCTCCTCAGCACCATGGCCGCGAAGCGAATCCGCAGATCCGAAGAGCAACTCGTTGCCGACCTCGAAGCGCGCATCCTGGCGTTGAAGCAGCGCGCCGCGCGCAAGGTGGCGCGCCGAAACCCGGCCGTCCGCCACACCGCGGCGGCCGTGAAGTCGATCGACAAAGCGCTCGCCGCGACCGACGACAACGCGACCCGCAAGGCGTTGCTCGAGGCACGCGCGACGCTGAGCGCGTGCCTTCAGCTCGACGGAGTGCCGTCCGCGGGCGCGCCGCGCACTGCGGCGTCAGCGGTCTCTTCCGAGGTCCTGCTCGACTACGTGAAGAAGCACCCCAACCTGCGCGGCGAGCAGATCTCCGCGGCGCTCGGCTCGGACAGCCGCACGATTCGGCCGGTGATGCAGAAGCTGATCGCCGCGAAGAAGGTGAAGACGAGGGGAGAGCGACGCGCGATGACGTACCAAGCCGTCTGAGCTCCGAGTGCGGCTCGACTTGGATTCGGACGCAGCGCTGGCGCGAACGGGCCGATTTCGGACCGAATGACTTTCACCACGGGCTGCTAGCTACGGCATCACGACGTAGTTCCGCATCATGCCCATGTCCTCGTGCTCGAGGTTGTGGCAGTGATACAGGAACTTGCCCGCGAAGTTCGCGTGCCGCACGAGGAACTGAACGGTCTCGCCCGGCGCGACGATGATCGTGTCCTTCCAGCCTTCGTCGACGAACCCGTAGCGGATCGTCTCGTAGTTCGCCGCGCCGGCGGGGGTGATCTGGCGGCTGTGCACCTGGAACTGCGGGCCGTGCAGGTGCATCGGGTGCAGCATCTGCGTCATGCCGAAGGTGTTGGTGAACTCCCACAGCTCGAGATCGCCGCGTTGGATGTACTCGTTCGGGGCGACGTCGTTCATCCCGAACGGCGCGTTGTTCACGAGCCACATACCCATGCCGATCGTGATCGGTAGCGACCGCGGGCTGCCGAAATTCACGGCCTGGTTCACGTCGTACGGCATGATCGCGGAGAGCGTCACGGGCAACGTGAGCGTCTCCGTGTCGGCGGCGACGACGTGCACCTTGCACAAGTCGAGCGGTGCGCCGTTGACCGGCGTCTGACCGCCCGACGGTCCCGCGACGGTGAACGGCAAGGATTGCAGGAAGAACTCCGCGCCGACGAGCTTGCCGCTGAAGTCCGCCCAGAGCTCGACGCGCTCGCCCGGCGAGAGCATGACGTACGGCTTGGTTACCGGTGCTGCGAGCAACCCGCCGTCGTTACCGATGACGACCATCGGCGTGCCGTCGCTGAACGCGAGCTTGTACACGCGCGAGTTGCTCGCGTTGACCACGCGCAACCGATAGATGCGCGTCTTCACGTCGAGCACGTAGTCCGGGAATCCGTTGACGAACATCTCGTTGCCGAGGAAGCCCGCGACGGTGTCGTGGTTGTAAAGGAGCTGGTTGCCGCGATCGATCCGGCGATCCTGGATCGCGAGCGGCACGTCGAACTCGCCGCGCGGCAGGGAGAGCGCCGCCTCCTCGTCGTCGGAGACGATGAACAGGCCCGCCAGGCCGGCCGAGACCTGGTAGCCGGTGCGCATGTCGGGGTGCGGGTGGTACCAGTACGTTCCCGCGCGATTCAGCACGGTGAAGTCGTACGTGTACGAGCTGCCGGACGGCACGGCTTGCTCGGGATGCCCATCCATGTCCGCCGGCACTTCGAGTCCGTGCCAGTGGATGATCGAGTCCTCCATCAGCTCGTTCTGGAAGTCGATGCGCGCGCGCTGACCCTGATGGAACCGCAGGATCGGTCCGAAGTACGAGCCCGGAATCGTCTGCAGGTGACTCGCAGTTCCCGAAACGAGTGTGCCCTCGTAGCGCGCGACGCTCGTCGTCGGACCCGGTCGCAACGCGATCTGGTCGCGCCGGCCGCGCAGACGGATGTGAGCGTGCGGCCGCACTTGCGGACGCAGCGGCTGTTGCATCGCGATCGGCCACACGGGCAGCGACGTGATGCTGCGCAATCCCCAAGCCGCGCCGGCCAAGCTGCCCACGCCGAGGAACGCACGACGGTCGAACGGAGAAGCGGGGTTGGGAAACGTCATGGATCGGTCACCGATGAGTGAGGGAGGAATCCACATCCTCCGCGGGCGAACAGGAATGCGCTAGCAGCCCGTGATGAAAGTGCTTCGAGTCCGAGATCGGCCCGTTTGCGCCGGTGCAAGGAGCACGACCGCGGGCGAATCCTCGCGATTGGCCGAGGTTCGAGCGGCGCGGCGCCGACGCAAACGGGCCGATTGCGGACCGAATGACTTTCGCCACGGGCTGCTGGCCCGCGACCCGCGCCACGTCCGCCGCGAGGTAGCGCCCACTCGGTCGGAGCACGCCGTGACATCGGAATCGAACGCAGTTGGCCTGGCTCGTCCTTCAGCGAGGCCCGATTCGGATCGCGCTGAGTCGCTCCGGGCGTGCGCGCGCGACCGATGCTGGGCGCGGTGAGGCGTGCTCTGCAAGTTTCCGCGCGTGTGCTCATGCCCGACACGGCGGCCGATCCGGGCAGGTCGATCGTGCGCCGACTTGCGGCCCATCAGCGCAGGCGGAGCGTGTCGGTCGCGCGGAAGGTCGTGCCGTCGCCGCGCTTGCCCGTGACCACGACGCGTAGCGCCGTCTTTTGCGGGAACGACTTCAAGTGGAGCCCGTTCAGCAGCGCTTGCTTGGTGAAGCGCATCGAGAGATCCATGAGGCCGTCGCTCTTGGCTGAGTGGCAGCCGCCGTCTTCGGCGACGTACGGCGTTGCGTTGTCTTCGATCTTCGTCGCTTCGGGGCGGATCGGGCCATCGCCCGAGCTTTCGATCCACATCTCGATCGAGGACGGATCCACGTCGCGCACGTCGAACTCGGCGTTGCCGACGAGGCTAACGTGCAGCGCGGCCGCGCTGGCCAGCGCGTACTCGTTCGGACACGAGCCAGGGCGTACGTCGAGCGACGTGTGCTTGCGCAGGAGCTTGATGAGCTGCGTCGCATGGCTGGAGCGGCCGAGCACGTCGTTCGCGGTCCATATGCGACGGATCGTGCGCTCGACCGGATCGTACGGCGTCGACGCAGAGCCGATGGTCACGTCGCGATAGGTGATCTGCATGCTCTGTGGCGCGAGTCCAACGGCGGTCGCGCTTCCGAGAGCCGCTGGTGCGATCGAGTCACCACTCACGACGGTCGCGTCGGGCGGCGCACTGATCGAGAGCGGCGCGGCCGCTTTCGACAAGACGGACGATGACGTCGTTCGACTCGACATCGACGAGGACGACGAGTCGAAGGACGGGGCGAAAGCAAACAACGCCAAGGCGAAAGCGAGCGGACTCATGGATGTTCCGTAAGTGCGAACGCGTGCGTTCGCCGAGCGATTCGGAAACGTGTTCCGAGCGACACTCGGAGACATTCCGTTGAAAACCTACCCTGAACCGAAGCGCGAAGACGCCGCGTTCGTTCCCTGCGAGCGACGTCTACGCGAGCGGATCGCGCGGGACGGTTTCCATCGCGCAATCTCTTCGCAAGGAAAGCACGCAGCGCGCACGCCTCGGCATCGGATGCGCTCGCAACAGATGCTTCCGGTCGAGGGGTAGCGCGTGCACTCGCGCTGGATCCGTCTCGTGGTCGGTGGGGCAACTACCGACGACGCGCAGCGCGGCTCAGGCGCTGCCCGGCTCGTCGAGCGCAGGTGTTGCCTTCTTGCGCTGTTGGCCGACCTCCGCGACGAGATTGCCCGCGAGCAGCGCCGCACCGCCGACCCAGAGGTACGGCGTAACGGCTTCCATACCGTAGAGCCAGCCGAGGATCGCGGCCCACACCGGCTCGAACGCATACAACACCGCCGCGCGCACCGGCTCGAGCTCGCGCTGGAACACGTTCATCAGGGAGATCGCCACCACCGTCGCGAGCAGTGACGTCAGCACGAGCGGCTGCACGAACTCGGGGGTTGTCAAGAGTTCGCGCAGCGCAGCGGCCGATGGCGCGTCCTCCGACGCGAGCAGAGGCACGATTGCGCAGAGACTGCCGGCCGTGACGACGGCGAAGCTCGTGAACGTCACAGGCATCGCTGGCACGCGCTTCGTCACGCGATCGGTGGCGAGGATGTGGAGCGCGAACATGAGCGCGCACGCGACGGTGAGAAGCTCGCCGCTGTTGAACGCGAACTCGGGCCGACCGCGGATGAGCCCCGCGCCCAGCGTGGCGAGCAGCACGCCGATCGCGAGCGCTGGGTGCAACGCGCGCCGCTGCCACGCGGCGGTGAGCAACGCCGTGAACAGCACGTAGAGGCTCGTCAGGAACGCCGACACGCCGGGCGAAATCTCGCCCAGCCCGAACATCTGGAAGACGAAGCCGACGAGCAGCAAGAGCCCGAGCAAGAGCCCACCCCGCCACGCCGCTCCATCCAATCCGCGCCGAGCCGCGGGCACGAACGCGATCATGCACACCGCGGCGATGCCGAAGCGCAAGCCGATCGACAGCGCGATCACGAGCGCGCTGTGCTCGGGTCCGAGCTGCTGTTCCGCAATGGCGAGCTGCTGCTTCATCCATACGAACGTGAAGCCCCAGATGAGCGTGACGACGAGCAGCGCCAGAACGGCTTGTCGCTTGCGCGGAGACTTGGCTACGGGGCCGGCGTCCATGACGGATGGCGCAGCAAGCTACCGGGGCTGCGCGTCGGCGCAAGGACCGTCGGCGATCGAGTGCGCGGCGCCGTCTCCTCACAACCCCTGAATGGAGTCGCGTGGCCGCCGGGCTAGCAGCCCGTGGTGAAAGTCATTCAGCCCGAAAGCGGCCCGTTCGTGCCAGCCCGGCGTCGCTCGAGCCTCGGCGGATCACGAGGATTCGCCAGCGGTCATGCTCTCCGTTCGATGCACAGGGCCGATCCGAACGGACGGCTCTCGCGCTCGCAGCACTCTCACCACGGGCTGCTCGGGTCGGTGCCCGGCCTGCTCCGCGAGCGTCACGTGAGCACAATCAACGGGGACAGATTCCGCTCAGCCCTTCTCTTGGGCCTTGTCGGCCCACGACGACTCCCACTTCTCGATCTCGAGGACGCGGCGCTCGATGTAGTTCACGATCGCTTGCTTGTGCTGCGCCATCCCGCCGTTCTCGAAGTCGAACATCAGTCCGACGATGACGCGATCGGCGACGACGTTGACGTTGCGCACGGTCGCGCGGCCTTGGATGTCGGTCTGCTCGCCCGGCAAGCGCATCGAGAACGACACCTCCTTCATCCCGAGCATGTCGCCGGCCTCGGCGGCGGGGATCGTGAGCCCGAGCCCGCTCTCCGAGATGTTCACGACCGTGCCCTTGTGCGACGTGCCGTTCCACGAGACGTGCACGTAGAGCTTGCGGTCGAGCGAAGGGCGCACGCGATTCGAGCTGCGCCGGTTGAACACGCGCGCGAACAGGCCGTCGAGCTGCGAGTACAGGTTGCCGATGTTGATGAACTCGACGCCGAGGCGCTGCATCTTCTCGGAGCCGCTCGCCATGTAGACGAGCTTGGCGGGCGTGATCACCTTGCCGTGCGAAAGGCGCGAGATGCCGACTTCCACCACGTCGCCGATGCTCAGGGCCTTCGCCCTCTCCCGGTTCACGTTCAGACCGACGCCGTGCGCGCTCAAGTCGATGAGCTCGCCGGGAATCACGTCCTGACCCAACTTGAGCGCGATGGTCAGCGGGTTCTTCTTCGACTGCGGGATCCGGTACTGACGACGGCGCTCGGAACGAGCGATCGCGCCCTTCGATTTCGATTGGAAGAACATGGTGGAGGATGGGGCCCTGGTGGCGGATTCCGTGCACGTCCGAGCACCGTGGCGGCTCGCTCGCGCGCCCGCGGCTGCGAGGTCCTCGTACGGGTTCGGCGCATGAGGGATCGGCTCCGTTCGCGACGAAGCTGGAACCAATACGACGCGGGTTCGGAGCGTTGCCGCTCGCGGCCCGCGCGGCTAAAAAGGTCGGTCATGCGCAGGCTCCGGGCGTGGGTCCTCGCGATGTTCGTGCTTCCCGCTTGGAGCGCGTCGGCGCCCGTGCCGCCGCTCCAGTCGGGCTTCGCGACGGAAAGATTTGACGACCTCGGTTTGTCGCTGCTCGTGCCGCGCAGCTACGAAGCCGTTGCGCTGCCACCCGGTGAGCGCTGGGTCGTGCTCTCGTACGCCGAGAGGGCGCGCCGGGACGGCAAGGTCACGAAGTCGATCCGTCCGCGCATGACCGTCGTGTGGATCGACACGACGCCGAAACCGGCACCCGCAGCGGCAGAGCTCGATCCGCGCCGCAAGCGCGATGCGCGGATCGCGAGCCTCTCCGCGTATCTGGACGCGAAGTATCCGGGTTGGACCGTCGGCCGCAGCGTCGAAGCCAAGGGACAGGGCGCTTACTCCGCGCGCGAAGCGATGCTTGCGCGCCCCGACGACGACGATCGACCGGTCACGGGCTGGATGTACGCGTACGAGAGCGCTGATCGCACCGTCGTGATGCTCGGCCAATGCGGCGAGTACGACGTGAAGGAACACGTGAACTTGTGGCGCGCGTGCGCGGAGAAGCTGCGCCTGTTCGAGCCCACGAACGCGTCGAGCGCGACGCTCCAAGCGCAGTACGCGAACAGCAAGCTGATCGACGTCGAGCACCGCATCGCCGTCCGCAAACGGCTCGTGCGCGGCTGGCGTGCGGAGGACACCGAGCACTTCATCGTCGTGTACTCGACGAAGGATCAGCCGCTGATCCGCAAGGTTTGCTTCGACGTCGAGGTGCTCTACGACCTCTACGCGCGCTACTTCCCGCCGTCCGGTCCGATGAATGAGGTGTCGACCGTACGCGTGTGCCGCGACCGCGCCGAGTACCTGGCATACGGCGGCGACGAAGAAACGGCCGGGTACTTCAATTTCCTCGACGAAGAGCTCGTGTTCTACGACGCGCGCGTCGAGCGCAAGGGCGCGGTCGCGGACGACACGACCACGTTCGTCGTGCTCTACCACGAGGCATTCCACCAGTTCATCCACTACTCGGTCGGCGAGCTGCCGCCGCACCCCTGGTTCAATGAAGGCCACGGTGACTTCTTCGGAGGCGCGCACGTGCACGGCGAGGTGCGCTCCATCGAGCCGAACCCGATGCGGGTCGACACGATTCGCGAGCTCGTCCGTCTCGGCCGTCACGTGCCGTGGAAGGACATCGTCGCGTGCGAGCAGAGCCGGTTCATGCAGGACGCGGGGGTCCACTATCCGCAGAGCTGGTCGATGATCTACTTCTTGCGCACCGCGCCCGAGGTGCAACGACGAGCGGAGTGGAACGCGATCCTTCCGACGTACTTCGACGAGCTGAAGCGGGCGTGGAGCGAAGAGAAGGTCGCGCTCGAGATCGCCGGCGAGCAGCACGATTGGGAGACGCGCTGGAAAGCGGGCAAGCGAGCACGCGGGCGCGCGCTCGCGAGCGCGTTCGCCGGAGTCGACCACGCCGAGATCGAGAGCGCGTGGCTCGCGTTCGTCAAGGCGCTGCCGGCTGCGCGCGCGAAGTGAGCGTTGCTCTCACGCCGCGCGTCGTCGGCGACGTGTAGGTGCGCGCTCGTCCGTGGGCACGCGTTCCGCGCGGAGGTGGCCGCTCATGCCGAGGTCGACCGTTCGCTCGGCGGCACGTTTGGCGAGCAGCGCGTAGCCGAACAGCGCGGCCGCGACCAGGGAGCGGCCGACTTCGCGACCGAGCGCCGGCGGGCTCGCGCCCGCGGAGGCGAGCATCCACGCGCCGATCGCGATCACGGGGACGAGCCAGCGCGGGAAGAACGGCAAGCCTCGACGCTCGGCGAGCGCGTCGAACGAGCTCGACGCGAAACTCGCGCACGGCGCGACCACTCCGACAGAGACCGCGAACAGGAGGCGTGCGGCGTCGACGACGGCGACCGGGATCTCGAAGCCCGAGTGCACCAGCTCGCGAACCCACGTCACTTCTTGCGCAGCGAGAGCGAGACAAAAGACGCCGAGCACCCAGCTCGCCGGCGCGAGGATGCGGCGCGCCACGAACGCGATCGCCGCGCAGGTGTAGAGCCCGGTCCGCAGCCATGCGAGCACCACGTCCGTCTGTGCCGGCACGTGCAGCGACCGCAAACCGTGCCGGTCGACGTACGTCGCGACGATCGCGGCGCCGAGCGCAACGAGCACGAGACCGATCTTGAAGGCGCTGCCCATGACTCGGAGAGATCGTCCGATGATCTCCCGCCTCCCTATCGGCTGACCTCGCGCCCGCGGGGGCCACGAAAGAGCGGTAATCTTGGCGGGTGCTGGCCGGGATTCCTGCGTCTCCCTCCCAGTCGGCGAGACCGGAAAGCGGCCGCAACGACGAAGAGGTGCCCCGATGTCGGATGTCTGCTTGATGCTCATGCTGGCGCTCCTGAGTCCCGCGCGGACACAGGACGTCGTCCCGACCGACCCCGCGAAGGACTTTCAAAAGACGCGTCGCGAAGCGCCGGATCCGCCCGGTCAGCAGACCGCGATCCTCTCGCCCGGAACGGATCGCTGCATGGGCGCGACTTGGGAGCCGACGATTGCGGTCGATCCCAACGATCCGCTCGTCGTCGCGACGTGTCAGTTCACGACGATCCAAATTTCGTTCGACGGCGGAGCAACGTTTCCGCAGACGATCACCGCCAACGTGCCCGGTGCGACCCCGAGCGATCCAGGCTGGTGCGCGGGCGGCGATCCGAGTCTCGCGTTCGACAGCCAGGGGCGCTTGTTCATCACGTACCTCGGAACCCGGCTCGTTCCGGGGTTCAACTGCACCAACTGTCCGGGCTCGACGGGGTGCTCGGCGGGACGTGACGTGTTCCTGAGCGGCTATCAGCGCGCAGGCAACGCATTCGCGCTCTTCATGGGGCCGCGCAACGTGAGTGCACTCTCGGGTCACGGCGCGCCGCACAATGCCGACAAGGAATGGCTCGCGGCGGATTCGTTCGCCGGCAGCTCGCTCTTCTCCGATCGGCTCTATGTCGTGTGGTCGGACCTCGATCAGGAGCCATGGGAGATCTGGACGACGTTCTCGACGAACGCGGGTCAAACGTGGAGCACCGCGCAGCGCCTCTCCGTCGCGAGCGAAGGCCGGCGCGTGTGGCCGCCGCACGTCGCTGTCGCTCCCAATCACGACGTCTACATCGCCTACCACGCGCAGAAGCAGTTCCTCGACGGCGCTCCGAACTACGACGTGCCCGACGGCGTGAGCGGGCGGATCATCATGCACCGCTCGACGGATGGTGGCGCCACGTACACGAAGACCGCCGAGAACCCGCTCGACGCCGACGATTCGACGTTCAGCGAGGCGGACATGACGTGGAACGTTCAGCACTACGCGAACGGCGTCATCCCGAATGCGTCGTACTGGCTCATCGGAGCGCTGCAGCCTTGGATCATGTGCGACCCACAGCAGGCGGGCCGCATCTACGTCGTGACGAACGACGATCCGGACGACGACGTCGACAGCGGCGATCCCTCCGACGTGGTGATGGCGCGTTCCGACGACTTCGGAGCGACTTGGTCCGCTCCCATCAAGGTCGACGACGCGCCGAGCGGCGTGATCACCGTGATGCCGACGGCCGCGATCGATCCGGTGGGCGGCGCGATCGTCGTGTCGTGGTACGACTCACGCTCTGGCGCGACGGGTGCGAGCGGCGATCTCTTGCTCGATCTGCGCGCGCGCGTCAGTTGGGACGGCGGCACGCAGTGGTTGCCGTCGATCGACATCAACGACGGCCAGTTCGATCCGGGTCAGTCCACGTCGTGTCGCTTCTGCTGCAACATCGGAAACTGTCCGCCGGGCAGCCCGATCACGAACCGCATCGGCGAGTACAACGGCGTCGCGTGGGGGCAATGCACCGCGCACTTCGTGTGGGCCGACAACCAGACGTGCGGAGGCGGCGCGAACCCGATCGACTACTTCTACGATCGCGATGCCGAGCTGGGCGGCGATTTCACGCCGCCCACGCTCGTGTGCCCGCAGAACACGCAGATCGGTTGCGACGATTCCACGGCACCGGAAGAGACGGGCTTCGCGACGGCGACCGACAACTGTGATCTTTCGCCGGACGTCGGCTATGTCGACGAGTTCCTGCCCGGCAACTGCCCGCCGAGCATCACGATTTCCTCGATCCGCCGCATCTGGCATGCGTTCGATTTGGCCGGGAACATCAACACGTGTGAGCAGATCATCTCGATCATCGACGCCGACGCGCCGACGATCCACGTGCCTCCGCCGCTCGTGATCCAGAACGACACGAACGGAGGAGTGAACTCGACTGCGCGCATCATCCAGAACTGGGTCGATCAGGCGTTCGCGGTCGACGCGTGCAGCCAAGCGAAGCTCACGGTGAGTTTGCCGGATGTGTTCCCCGCCGACTGCGGCGGCAAGACGACGCAGGTCCTCTTCGCCGCGGGCGACGAATGCGGCAACGGCGACTTCGCGTTCGGGAGCGTGACGGTGTTCGTCAAGCCGAGCGCGGGGATCCCGTACTGCTTCGGCGACGGCACGGGCACGGCTTGTCCGTGTGCAAACGTCGGGAGCGCGGGTCACGGCTGCAACATTTCGCAAGCGACCGGCGGCGTGTGCCTCTCCGCGCAGAACTTCGCACCGAATGGATCGGGCGGCGGCAGCGTCGACTTGCTCGGCACCAACTTCGATCCTGCGACGTCGCCGCTCGTGCTGGCCACCGCGAGCCAGGAATACGCCGGTGGCATCAACGGAGTGCCGTTCGCGGACGGCTTGCTCTGCATCGGCTCGCCGTTCCTGCGCAAAGGCACAACCGTCGCTCAGGACGGCAAGGTGATGATTCACCTCGTGCACGTGGACGGGCGGGGGCGCTGGAACTACCAGTTGCGATTCCGCAACTCGCCGATCGCGTTCTGTGATCCGACGCAGGCCTTCAACTTGTCGAACGGCGTGACGTTGACGTGGTGATAGATCCGGGCGGGACGACGTCGGTTCATCGCTCCGATGCACCGACGTCGTTCGCTTATCCGTGCGACGCTTCGACGGGGACGTCCTCGCTCCTGCAATGTTCGGCGAGTTCGCGCAGGAGCGGCTCGATGCTCCAAAGGTCGCGGTCGTTCCAGCGAACGGGTCTGCTCGCGGAATGGAAGGCATCGGCGATCGCGGTGCGTCGTGCCGCCAGCAGGTCGAGCCAACCTAGAAACGCACTCGGCTCGATCCTGACGAGCTCGAACTCCTCGCTCGATTCCTCCTCGTCCAGCTCACCGATCGACGGCAGAGTTGCGACGCCGAGCTTGCTCAACACCTTGGAGTTGTCGAACCAAAGGTCGCTGACGCCTGGGTGGAGCTCGCATGAATAGTGAGGTACGTCGGCCTCGCACCCGCACGTGATCATGATTCGAACGCCCATCGGGTCCCTCCCAGGTTCTTCGGTGACTTGGCGAGCGCGGCCTGCTGCGTGCTTTCCTCCGGCGCGACGAGGCGAGGCTAACCGCCAAAGCTCCGGACCGCGCGCACGCGCTGGGGGTCGTCGATCAGAACTCGATCCGAATCAGATCGTGAAGTACTTCGCACTCGGATGGTGGCACACGAGCGCCGACGTCGATTGCTCGGGCCAGAGCTGGAAGCCTTCGCTCATCTGGATTCCGAGCTTGTCTGCGCCGAGCAAGTCGAGCAGCACGGCCTGGTCTTCCATGTTCGGGCAGGCGGGATACCCGAACGAGAAGCGCGAGCCCCGATAGCCCTGCTTGAAGAGCTCCTTCATCTCGCGCTTGTCGTCGCCCGCGATGCCGAGCTCGCCGCGGATCTGGCGGTGGATGTACTCGGCGACGCCTTCCGCCGCTTCGACGGAGAAGCCGTGCAGGTGGAGGTAGTCCTGGTAGCGATCGGCCGCGAACCATTCGCGCGCGACGTCGGACGAGCGCTGCCCGATCGTCACGACTTGAAGCGCCACGACATCCGGCTTGCCGTCACGCACGTGGAAGTAGTCGCTGATGCAGCGCAGCTGCTTCGCGTTCTGGCGCGGGAACGTGAAGCGTGCGACCTCTTTCGAATCGCTCTTCGGATCGAGCAGCACGAGCGTGTCGCCCTCCGGCACGCAGCGCCAATATCCGTACGCGGCTTTCGGCTCGAGGATCTTCTCCTGCGCGCACTGCTTGGCGAGCGCGTGGTAGATCGGACGGACAGTGTCCTTGATGAACTTCTGGTAGGGCGCGACCGCCTTGCCTTTGCGCCGATAGCCCCACTGGAATTGAAAGAGCGTCGTCTCGTTGACGTACGGCAAGATCGACTGCAGATGGATCGCGTCGACGTGACGCGCGCCGAGGAACGGCGGATCGGGATACACGATGTCGCGCGGCAGCTCGTGCTGCTTGATGCGACCGTTCGTTGGCGCGCGCGCGGCGAGGATCTCGCCGGTCGCGGATGCGTCAACATTCGCCGGGACGGTTGCGGATGACGTGAGTGTCCGCTTCTCCCGGACCGCCGGCTTCGTCTCGCCCGCCATGATGCGCTCCATCACGTGCAGGCCTTCGAATGCGTCTTGGGCGTAGTAGAGCGCGCTGTCGTAGATGCGCCGGCAATCGTCTTCCACGTAGCCGCGCGTGAGCGCCGCTCCGCCGAGGATCACCGGCGTCGTGATCGAGCGCCGGTTCATCTCCTCGAGATTCTCGCGCATGATCACCGTGCTCTTCACGAGCAGTCCGCTCATGCCGATCGCGTTCGGCTGCACGTCGTGCGCGACTTCGAGGATCTTCTGGATCGGCTGCTTGATGCCGAGGTTGTAAACGGTGTAGCCGTTGTTCGTGAGGATGATGTCGACGAGGTTCTTGCCGATGTCGTGCACGTCGCCACGCACGGTCGCGAGCACGATCTTGCCGCGCGATTCGCCATCCATGCGCTCCATGAACGGTTCGAGGAACGCGACGGCCGCTTTCATCGTCTCGGCGGACTGCAACACGAACGGCAGCTGCATCTCGCCGCGCCCGAACAGCTCGCCGACGACTTTCATGCCGGCGAGCAAGTCGACGTTGATCACTTCGAGTGGCTTCTTCGACTGCAGCGCGAGCGCGAGATCGTCCTGGAGCCCGGGCTTTTCGCCCTCGACGATGCGCCACTTCAAGCGCTCGAAAACGTCAGCGGGTACGGAGCGCGCGGCCTTCTTCTTCACGTCGACGCCTTCGAAGTGCTTCAGGAACGACTGCAGCGGGTCGTAGCCCTCGCGGCGGCGATCGAAGATCAGGTCCTCGGCGATCTCGCCCGCTTGCTTGTCGATCCGGTGCAGCGGCTCGATGCGCGCCGAGTGCAGGATCGCGGCCGTCAATCCCGCTTGCACCGCATGGTGCAGGTACACCGAGTTCAGCACGTGACGCGCCGCCGGATTGAGGCCGAACGAGATGTTCGACAAGCCGAGCAGCAAGCCGACGCCGGGCAATTCGGCTTTGACGCGCCGGATGCCGTCGAGCGTCTCGAGCCCGAGTCGCCGGTCGTCCTCGTTGCCGGTGCAGATCGTGAACGTCAGCACGTCGAAGAGCAGGTCTTCGGGACGCAGGCCGTAGTCTTCGGTGCAGATCGAGTACAGACGCTTCGCGATCCGCACCTTGTCGTCCGCGGTCTTCGCCATGCCTTTCTCGTCGATCGTGAGCGCGATGACCGCCGATCCGTGCTCCTTCGCGAGCGGGAGCACCTTCGCGCAGCGCTCGAGCCCGTCCTCGAGGTTGATCGAATTGACGATGCTGCGCCCGCCGCACAGCTCGAGGGACTTCTGGAGCACGGGCCACTCCGTGCTGTCGATCATGAGCGGGACGGGCACGTCCGCGCGATAGCGCGAGACGACGTTCGTCATGTCGGCGACTTCGTCGCGTCCGACGTACGCGGTGCACACGTCCAGTACGTGCGAGCCGTCGCGGACCTGCTCGCGTCCCATCGCGACCATCGCCTCGATGTCGCCGGCGAGCAGATGCTCGCGAAACGCTTTGCTGCCGTTGCTGTTGCTGCGCTCGCCGACGTAGAGGATCGAGTTGTCCTGGAACAGCGGCACCGCGGAGTAGATCGAGGTGACTTGGGCCGCGTGCGCGGGCTTGCGCGGCTTCGGCGCGCGGTTGCCGAGCCGGCGCGCAACGGCGGCCATGTGTGCCGGCGTCGTGCCGCAGCACCCACCGATCATGTTCATGCCGTCCTCGTCGACGAAGCGCAGCAGCCAATCCGCGAGCTCCTCCGGAGTGAGCGGGTAGTACGGCTTGCCGTCGACGAGCTGGGGCAACCCGGCGTTCGGATACACCATGACCTTCTTGCGCGACGTCTGACCGAGCAAGCGCACGTGCTCGCCCATCTCGCGCGGTCCGGTCGCGCAGTTGATGCCGATGGCATCGATCGGATACGGATCGAGCAGCGCGATCGCCGCCGCCATCTCGGTGCCGACGAGCATCGTGCCCGTCACTTCCATCGTCACGCTCACGAAGATCGGCAGGTCGACGCCGTGCTCCTCGCGTGCACTCAGGCACGCGTTGATCGCGGCCTTCGCTTGCAGCGGATCCTGACACGTCTCGATCAGGAAGCCGTCGACGCCGCCGATGACGAGCCCGCGCGCTTGCTCGGTGTACGACTCTTTCAACACGGCGTAGGCGATGTGCCCGAGCGTGGCGAGCTTCGTTCCCGGGCCCATCGAGCCGAGCACGAAGCGCGGCTTCGCGGCCGTCGACGTCTTCTTCGCCGCCGCGCGCGCGACGAGCGCGGCCTGCTCGTTGATCTCACGCGTGCGCGCTTGCAGGCCGAATTCCGCGAGCACGTGGGCCATGCCGCCGAACGTGTTGGTCTCGACGACGTCGCAGCCGGCTTCGAAGTACGCCTCGTGGATCTTTTGGATCGCGTCGGGGCGCGTCGTGTTGATGATCTCGCAGCAGTTCTCGAGACCGGCGTAGTCCTGCTCGAGATCGAGGTTCGCGGCGTGGATCTGCGTGCCCATCGCGCCGTCGAGGAGGAGGACGCGCTCGGCCAGCGCTTCACGCAGTGTGGGGCGCTTTTCGTGGATCACGTTCCGCTCTTCGTCGATCGCAGGCCCGTCGCGATGAGCGTCATGAAGTTCGGCGGCTGCGGATCGCGTGCAGCGCGCTGCACGAAGACACGCTCGAACCCCGCGCCGGTGAGCAACTGCTCGAGCTGCGGCTCGTTGAATCCCAGGTGCACGTGCTGCAAGCGATCGCGCACCCATTCCTCACTGTGCGCGAGCAGGTCGATGACGAGCAGCTTGCCGCCGGGGATCAGGATGCGGATCGCTTCGGAGAGCGCGCGCGCCGGATGCTCGGCGTGGTGCAACGCTTGACTCATCACGACGACGTCGAAGCTCTGGTCGGGCAGCGGCAGGTCCTCGATCTCGCCCTCCACGGTCTCGATGTTGTCGATGCCCTTCGCGGAAGCGCGCGTGCGCAGCTGCTGAAGCATCTCCGTGCTGATGTCGACCGCGGTCACGTGCTCGGCGACTTCCGCGAGCATCAGCGTGAGCAGGCCGTCGCCAACTCCGAGGTCCGCGTAGCGCCCGCGCGGAACGAGGCGCAAGAGCGCGCGCGACAAGCCCTCCCACGTGCGCCCAGGCAGGATCTGCTCGCCGAACGCGGCCGCGACGCGGTCGAAGTACGCGCGCGAGTCTTCCTTGCGGCGTGTGCGCAGCGCTTCGAGGCCAGCGAGGTCGGCGCCGAACTCGGGGCTCCTGTCGTTCTGCTCGAGGATGTCCTGCCAGATGCGCGCGGCGGGACCGGGCGCGATGTGGAAGAGCGTCCGCCGGCCGTGCCTGCGATCGATGACGAGTCCGACTTCCTTCAGCAGGGCGAGGTGCGTGGACACCCGGCTCTGCCCGAGGTTCAGGATCTCCATCAGGTCGCTGCCGGAGAGCTCTTCTTGTGCGAGGAGGTGGAGAACCCGCAGCCGGGTTTCGTCGGCCAGGGCCTTGAGGAGACGCGAGGTGCTGGTGAGACCAATCATAGAATACGGATGGAATGATAGATCGACTTGGCCGTGGGCGGAAGCGCGCGGGAATCTGTCCCCGTTGATTGTGCTTGGCGAGCCGCGCGAGCGAGGTTCGACAAGCACTTGCGCGCGCGCCCGGCCATCCGCCCAGGCGTGCGTGCTAGGCGAGACGCAAGTCGTTGTGGCAGCTCGATGCGCGCGCTCGCCAAGCACACTGAACGGGGCCAGCTCCCGTCTCGTCCCGTCGCGCTACGATCCGCGCGCCGCCGGACCCACGATCGCCACGGCGCGCTCGCGCACGTTCGACCCCGCCCGACGAACCCACCCAACGGAGCGAATCATGGAACACGACGACTACCGCAGCCCGATCCTCGGCCGGCGCCAAATCCTGCGCAGAGCAGCGACTCTCGGCGTCCTCGGCCTCGCCGGTCGGGCGAGCGCTCGCTCGCTCGTGCGTCTCGACGCAGCGGCGAGCGCAGACTCCGACCTCGACTTTTCCGAGCTCGACCCGCTGGACCTCGGCGTCGAAGACTTGGTCGACGATCCGACGCTGCAAGCGGTCTGCACGATGACGCCGAGCTCGATCGTGGGCCCGTACTACCTGAATCTGAACTTGGTCCGCAGTGACATCACCGAGGGTATGCCAGGGCTTCCGACGCGCGTGTACTTGCACGTCGTGCGCGCTTCGGACTGCACGCCGATCCCCAACGCCGCGGTCGACGTGTGGCACTGCGATGCGCTCGGCCGCTACTCGGGCTTCGCGAATCAAGGCACCGGCGGTCAGACGTTCCTGCGCGGCATCCAGTTCACGGACGAGAGCGGGCTCGCGATGTTCGACACGGTCTATCCGGGCTGGTACCCGGGACGCACGACGCACATGCACTTGAAGGTCCGGCCGACCGCGCAGACCGAGCTCTCGACGCAGCTCTACTACAAGCAGCGCCTCACCAACCGCGTGTACCGGACGTCGCCGTACATCACCCACGGTCCGTCGCCCGAGAACAACTTGACCGACAACTTCTTCCTGCAAGAGACGGTGTTCGACCTGCTGTCGACGGGACCGCGGATGCAGCTCGATCTCGCGATCGGCGTGGCGTAGCCAGGGCGCACCTGCGCGCGTCGCGGCGCTCCGCCGCGAAAAAGAGATCGCCTCCCGAGCCCGTGAGGGCTCGGGAGGCGACGAGATGAATCCGAGAGAGCCGAGGGCTCTCCCCGCCGCTGGTCAGTTGCAGTCGTTCAGGAGAACCGACGCGTTGGTACCGGTGAAGTTGCCGACGGCGAGGTCCATGTCGCCGTCGTTCTCGAGATCGGCGATCGCGATCGCGCGCACGCCGCTGCCGGCGCCGTACGTGACTTGCGCCGCGTAGACGCCGTTACCCGTGTTCAAGAGCACGGAGATGTTGCTGGCGTTCAAGTTCGCGACCGCGATGTCGCTGTCGCCGTCTTGGTCGAGGTCGGCGAGCGCGACCGCGATCGGACCGGCGTTCGTCACGTAGGGGACCTGTGCCGCGAACGTTCCGTTGCCGTTGTTGAGCATCACGGACACGCGATTCGCCGAGTTGTTCGCGGTGACCATGTCGTTGTCGCCGTCGTTGTCGAGGTCGTCGAGTGCGACGGACGCCGGGCCGGCGCCCGTGACGTACGCGACTTGCGCCGCGAACGTGCCGGTGCCGGTGTTCAGGAGCACCGAAGCCGTGCTGCTGCCGTTGTTCGCGACCGCGAGGTCGACGTCGCCGTCCTTGTCGAGGTCCGCGGCCGCAACGGCCTGCGGCGAGATGCCGCATGCGGAGGTCGCCGCCGCGCCGAACGTGCCGCCGCCGGCGTTCATGAGCACGGAAACCGTTCCGATGCTGATGTCGTTCGCGATCGCGAGGTCGACGTCGCCGTCACCGTCGAGGTCCGCCGCCGCCACCGACGCCGGGCTGGTGCCGGCCGCGTACGCGACGCTAGCCGCGAACGTGCCGCCGCCATTGTTCAAGAACACCGACACGTTGTTGCTGCCGCTGTTCGCGACCGCGAGGTCGAGGTCGCCGTCGGAATCGAGGTCCGCCGCCGCGACCGCGATCGGGAACGTGCCCGCGCCGAAGGTCGTGTGCGCGGCGTAGGTGCCGCCCCCGTTGTTGAGGAGGACCGAGACGTTGCCGCTACCGAAGTTCGCGACCGCGAGGTCCGCGTCGCCGTCACCGTCGAGATCCGCCGCCGCGATTCCGTCCGGGTTGCTGCCAGTTCCGTACGTGGTCTGCGCCGCGAAGGTGCCGGCGCAGGCGCAGACGTCGAAGTTCAGGAACACCGACGCCGTGTTCGTGCCCTGGTTCGCGACGACGAAGTCGAAGTCGCCGTCGTTGTCGAGGTCGCCCGTCGCGGCCGACACGGGGAAGATGCCCGTCGCGTACGTGACGTGCGCAGCGAACGTCGCGCTGCCGTTGTTCAGCAGCACCGAAGCGTTGTCGCTGTTGACGTTCGCGGCGACGAGGTCCAAGTCGCCGTCGCCCTCGAAGTCGGCCGCCGAAACGGACGTCGGGCTCGTGCCGGTGCCGTAGGTGACGTGCGCGGCGTAAGTGCCGTTGCCGTTGTTCAGCAGCACGGACAGGCTGTTGCTGCCCTGGTTCGCGACGATCATGTCGGAATCGCCGTCGTTGTCGAACTCGGCGAGCAGGACGAAGATCGGCGAGGTGCCGGTCGTGTAGTTCACGGCCGCGCCGAACGCGCCGGCGCCGTTGTTGAGCAGCACGGACGCGTTGCCCGCGCTGAAGTTCGCGACCGCCAGGTCGAAGTCGCCGTCGTTGTCGACGTCCGCGCTCGCGACCGAACGCGGCAGCGTGCCGACCGCGAAGTTCGTCGCTGCGCCGAACGCGCCGGCGCCGTTGTTGAGCAGCACGGACACGTTGTTGCTCGTCCCGTTCGCAACCGCGAGGTCGAGGTCGCCGTCGGTGTCGAAGTCCGCCATCGCGACCGAGCGGGGCGACGTGCCGGTGAGGTAGCCCACTTGCGCGGCGAACGTGCCGTTGCCGTTGTTGAGCAACACCGCTACGCGGTTCACGGTCTGGCTCGTCGTTGCAATGTCGTTGTCACCGTCGCCGTCGAGATCGCCGATCGCGATCGACGACGGACCCGCTCCCGTCACGTAGCTCACCGCCGCGGCGAACGTGCCGGCGCCGTTGTTGAGCAGCACCGAGATCGTGCTCGCGCTCTGGTTCGCGACGGCGACGTCGAGGTCACCATCCTTGTCGAGGTCGCCGACCGCGACACCGGCCGGGCTCGCACCCGTGCCGTAGTTCACCGCGGATTGGAAGGTATTGCATTCGGGCAGCGTGCGCCGAATCGGCCGCTGCGGTGTGTGCGCTCCGCCGGCGGGTTGTGCGATCTGGAACGCGCTGGCGTCGGTGGCGAGGCTCGCGACGAGCGCGAGCGCAACGCTGCTTCGCGCCCAGCGGCTGGCGAAGAACTTCGAAGTGAGTGCGGAGTGAGAGTGCATGACGGAGGTCCTTAAATTGATCTCGGGGGGTCGGCTCGCGTTAGGGCGGACGCCCTGGGGGAGGGGAGGCAGCGAGCGCGCGAGAGAGGGCAGCCTGCGTAGCTTATCCCTGATTTCAAAAACCCGCCAAGCCGCCAATGAACGAATTATCATTCTGCGGCTCGGCGACGTTCCCACCGTACGAACGAGCCTCTGCGGCGCGCGTGTGCCGTACCCGTGGTCGTTCCGACCGGTTGACGTGGCCTACTGCGCGTGCGGCGGCCGCGGCCGCTTCGCGAAGACCTCGAGATCCGTGGCCGTCGTGAGTGCGAGTGGTCCGATGCGGACCTGCGTCGGAGTGACCTGAACCAGCGCGGGTGGAAGCAGGACGCCGTCGCGCTTGACGCGCAGATCCGACGGGCTCGGCACACGGCCGTCGAGCACGAACAGCGTCGTCAGCGACTCGGCGGAATCGTCGAGCGCCGGGTCGAACGCGGGCTCCGCCCAGCGCTCGACGTGCACTCTCAGCGCCCCCCGCCCGCCGATCGAGAGCTGCGTGGCGTCGAGATCGATCGTCGCGTTCGCGACACGCGAGAGCTCGAGCTCGAGCTTGTTCTGCGCGAGCACGCGCCGCGCTCGAATCGCGGCGGGCGCATTGTCCCAAGGACGCGTGCTCTCGATCGCGACCCAGTAGGCGGACTCGTGCTCGTCTTCGTACGTCTTGTAGACGACCGTGTCCGGCGTCGTGACGAGCGACTTCGACGCGAAGAAGTCGAACATCCCGAGCAGGTTGCTCGCGTTCAGTGGATCGGGCGTTCCGACGATCGTCGGCGTATCGGGCGTGCCCGTCAGCCAGCGTGGGTCGAGCGTGTGGTGCACGTCGGTGAACTGATACGCCCACGCGTAGCCGTCCGGATGCAGCGTGCGCAGCTCGTCGTGCGTCGGTGTGTGGCCGAAACACAGCCCGCCGTCATGGCAGCCCGACCACGTGGCATCGGTCGCGAGGTGCCAGCCGTGTTGGTATTCCGCGGTGTTCGCGAGGTTGTACGTCAGCTGGTCGAACAGCCCGTGACCGTAGAAAACAGGCAGGTTGTAGGCGTTCTCGAGCAGGAAGCGCGGGCTCGAGATCTTGTAGCGCGTGTCGACGATCGGATCCGAGCCTGGTGGTCCGCCCGTGACGTGCACGAGACACGGGACGGTGATGCTGCGCGCGTAGAAGTCGTGCAGATCGCTGACGGCAGAGAGCATCGCGACGCCGGCGAAACGATCCGGAGTCTTCAAGCCGATCGCTCCCACACCGCCGCCGCCCATCGAGTGGCCGACGAGATAGATGCGCGCCGGATCGATCGGCGTCGCGTTTACGATCCACTCGATCGCGTCGAGTACGTCGGACTCGCCGGGCAGCGCTCCGGCGAGCTGCGAATCGATGTACGTCTGCAGGTAGTTCCAGTCGCAGAACGGAACGTTCAGCAGGCGCCCCTCGATCGAAAGGCCGACCCAGCCGCGCGCGTCGAGTTGCGCCGTGAAGGCGGGCACATTGACCATCTGCGCGGCGCTCTGATCCGCTGCGTGGAGGAACACGCACAGCGGCCGCGCCGGCCCGCCCGGTGACCCGTTGGGCGGCATCCACGCGATCGCGTCGAGGTTCGTAGCGTCGACGGAGGACGTGTACGTGACGAAATTAGCCCCGGGCGACAAAGACGATCGCGCCGGTGCCAATGCCGCCACGAGGGCGAAGACGGCAAAGGTGTGCATCCGAGGTGTGGGGGGAGCATCGGGGCCGTGGCCGAGGCCCTCGGCGTGGGGAGTGATCCGCCGAGAACAGCACCCGTGATGCGGTTCCGAATTCTACCGGCCTCTGGACGGTTGCCTAGCAGCCCGTGGTGAAAGTCATTCAGCCCACAAGCGGCCCGTTCACGCCCGCCCGACGTCGCGTGATCCTCGCCGAATCTCGACGATTCGCCGGCGGTCGCGCTCCGTGGTGACCCGACGAGGTCGGCCCAGGTGCACTGCGCTGAAGTCCTCACCGCGCGCTCGTGCAGCGAGCCTGCGATCCGCGCACCGAGCCTGTCCATCTACATCCGCTATCACTTGCAGCGTTTCGCGCGCGGCTTTGGTGAGAGAGGCTGGCTAGTGTCCTGAGTCAGAAGTTCGCTCTCACCAAGGTCGAGATCTTCGTCGCTGGCAAGGCGCGAGGGTGCAGGCAACCTGTCAGGTTTCCGAACCCGAGCAACGCCGCCAGCGCAGAGGAGATCGAGCTTGGTGAGAGATCGGA
>JBJXHG010000002.1:0-36544 GCA_046160865.1 Planctomycetota bacterium
CTCGATCTCCTCCGCGCTGGCGGCGTTGCTCGGGTTCGGAAACCTGACAGGTTGCCTGCACCCTCGCGCCTTGCCAGCGACGACGATCTCGACCTTGGTGAAAGCGAACCTCTGACTCAGGACACTAAAGATGCGGGCTCGGACGTGCTCCTACTCGAACTGCGGCACGGGCAAGCCGCTCGGCACCTGCGCAGGAATCAACCGCCTCAAGTTCGCTGCCTGCGCGCGCGGATCGAGCAAAGCGTTCCGCACGAACGCGACGAGGGCCGCCACTTCCTCGTTCGTGAGCGCGATCGGACTCGCGAGCAGCGGATCGATCCGCGCGAGTACCGGATCGATCGGCCCAAGCGGTCCACGCAGGTCGTCGTCGAGGCCTTGTGCCGCCGGTGAGTACGACTGCGCGGACTGGAACACGTTCAAGTGGTGCCGGATCGCCGCCTCGAGATCGGTGAACGCGCCGTTGTGGAAGAACGCGGGCTGCACGCCCACGTTGCGCAGCGGCGACGTGCGGAACTTGTAGCGGTCGTTCGGATCACCGGTGACCTGCTCGAGCCCGAAGTCCTCGTTCTGGCCCGGACCGTCGAACACCATGTTCGTGATCCGCGGCATCACCTGGGGCACGCCCGCGACGTGCATCTCGAAGTCGCTGAACATCTCGTTCGAATCGCCCGAGACCGCGTGGCACTGGACGCACTTCGCCCGGTCGAAGAACAGCAGCGCGCCGCGCTTCTCGTTCTTGCTCATGGCGTCGAGCTCACCGCGCGCGAAGCGATCGATGGGCGCGTCGGCGAGCACGAGGTTGAACTCGAACTCGGCGATCGCCTGCGCGAACATCGTGTACGTGATCGGCGCGCCGGCCGCGACCTCGGGGAACACGCTGCCGAACGCGGTGCGGTAGCCGGTGACCGCGTTGATGCGGTTCATGACTTCGGCGCGGATGTCGTCGTTGTTGCCGGGAAACGCGAAGCCGGCGGCTTCGACGCGCTCGGTCGGCGGAATGAAAGCCTGCGCTACGAGCAAGTGCGGGTGTTGCGACAGGCTCTGGCTCTCCGGCGGCGGGAACTGGAAGCCGCCGCTGTTGTCGAACGGATCGTTCGCGAGCGACGCGAAGCGCGAGTTCCACATCAAGCTACGGAAAAAGGCTGTGTTCACGATGCTCGGCGTCCGGCGCTGGTTGCGCGGTCCCGCGCGGTTCGGACCGACGATGCCGTTGTTCTCGATGCCGATCGCGATCGATTGCGAGTCGCCGAAGCCGTTCGTCGGTGAGTGGCAGCTGGCGCAGTTGTTGTCGTTGTTGAGGCCCGTCACCGTGTCGAAGAACAGGAAGCGGCCGATCCGCGCGAGCTGATGATCAACGGTGCGTCCCAGGCGCGCTTCGAGCGTCTGCTCGACGCGGCCGGTGAACTCGAGTCGACGCAGGATGTGGGAGAGCTGCTTGTTGAGCAGCCCTTCCTCATCGCCCGCGCGCGCGGCCGGAGCGAGCGCGAAGCAGGCGACGAGGACCGAACAGAACCACGGACGAAAGCGTGTGCGAGCGTGCATGTATGGAAAGACCCCTCAGCTTCATGGGCAGCCGGACGCCGGCGTGCGCGAGCAATCGACGTGCGCTGCGAAACTAACACGACCTTGCGATTCGTGCTGGCGTAGAGCACGTCCTGGAACCTCGCCGCGGCCCGAGGGCGAGCGAGCCGATACGGCGCAAGAAGAGCCGACGATGTGTATTGACGAAGAAATACGCAGAGGAGGTTCGACGCCGCGCCGCGGCGGCGCAGCCGCCCGAAGCCCGGCGAGGTTTTAGGACGGGCTCTTAGCACCGAGACCGAGTGTTGGAGTGGCCCTGTCGAATGCTCGCGAGCGGTTCGTCCAAACCGCGCATTGGCTGCGACGCGCGTGGAACTTCCGAGCGCGGCTCGCGCGTCATGCGACGTCGCGCCACACATCGGCGAGGCCCGACCGCTCGAGCACACGTGCGACCAGCGCGCGCTGCGCGACGCCTAGATACTTGCGCCACGCGATGGCGTACTCCGGCGGATGCGTCGTCGTCGCGCGAACTCGCTGCTCGACCGCTGCGCTCCACGGCAGCCCGATGCGCTCGAAGAGTCCGCGCGTCGTGCCGCGAACGTCCGCGAGCAGATCCTCGTATCGCACGCACGTGTAGCGTGCCGACGTAGCACCCGCGCGACGCACGGTGTCCGTGCAGTACGCCCAGTACCACAGCTCCGCTTCCTCCGCGGACATGTCGCCCGTGTGTGCGAAGTGCGGAGCCCAGAGCGGATCGAGCGCCGCGACGACTCGCAGGCGTGTGCGATTGGCGCACGTGATCGCTGCGCGATCACGCGGCATGAGGTAGCGCGCCGACCACGATGCGAGATAGCCGCCCGGGTGGCGAATCACGTGCGCGACGTGGGTGCTCGGGCGCCTCCGCAACACCCACGGTATCCAGCCGGCAGACAGGCCGAGCTTGACCACGAACGTGCTCGTCGTGAGCGCATCCGGTCGTCCGATCCAGCGCGGCAGCCTCCACTCTTCGCGCCGCAACGACGGCATCAAGCTGCCGAGCACGAAGCGGCTCGTGCGTCGTTGGACCACGGCCACGAGCCCGAGCGCGCGGCTGACTGTGTGCAGGTGTGTCTTCGGGACCGTGCTGCGCGGGTTGCGCGCGCCCATGCGCTCGCGTGCCGATGCGAGCGCGTCGTCGAAACCAGCTTCGAGTGCGGGAACCATGCTCTCGCTCCACGCGACGGGATCCGGCAAGCGCGCGAACGGCGATTCCGCGACGGCGTTCGCGTCGTTGCGGCAGTGCGTGAACGGGCTCTGATCGAGAACGCCAAGCAGCCAGTTGGAGCCGCTGCGTCCCTGGCTGACGAGCAGAACAGCGCTCTGCGCCGGCATCGCATTCACGCGCTCCGCGGCCTTCTCGCGGATCATGAGGGCGTCAGTTCTCGATGATCCGGTAGACGTCGCCCGCTTGCAGCAGGACGTATAGCTCGCCGTTCGCGTCGCGTCCGAAGCTCGTCAAGCCGCTCCCGGGGCTGAGCGACGGCCAGTCTTTCTCATCCGTCACTCGTCCCTGCGAGTACACGAAGCTCGAGACCGCGCCCGAGCAGAAGTCGGCGTAGAAGTACGTGCCGCGCAGCTCGGGGATCGCGTCGCCGCGGTAGACGTAGCCGCCCGTGATCGAGCAACGTCCCGGAGCGTGCGAGTACGTGAATGTCGGCGCGACGAGACCTGCGCTCGAGCAACCGGTCGGAGGGTTGAAGCACAAGTCGCCCTCCATGATGTTCCAGCCGAAGTTCGCTCCGGATGCATCCGCGACCGTCGTCACGGTGACTTCCTCCGCGTCACCTTGACCGACGTCGGCGATGTACAGCTCCTCCGTCTGCGGGTCGAAGCTGAACTTCCACGGATTGCGCAAGCCGATGGAGTAGTTCTCTGGCGGAACGCCGACTTGTCCGACGTACGGATTGTCGGCCGGGATGTCGTAGCCCGTCTCCGGCGAGACGTCGATGCGGAGCAGCGACCCGAGTCGATCTGCGGGCGACTGCGCTGTGCCGAGCGGATCCCCGCTGATGGCTCCGTTGCCGTCACCGAGTCCGATCCACAGATGATCGTCGGGTCCGAACGTGATCGTGCCGCCGTTGTGAAACTCGTCGGGCTGTACCTCGGTGAAGAGGATCTCCGCGCTGCCCGGATCCGCTCGATTCGAATCGGCGTCCGACACCGAGTAGCGCGCGATCGTGCTGCTGCCGTCGGATTGGACGTAGCTCACGTAGAAACGTCCACTCGTCGCGTAGTCCGGCGGGAAGGCGAGGCCGAGCAAGCCCTGCTCGTCGCCGGGCGCGATGAGGCTCGAGATGTCGAGGAACGGCGTCGGCAGCACTTGATCGTTCTCGATGATCGCGATCGTGCCGCCCTTCTCGCACACGAAGAGCCGCGCATCGCCCGGCGGTGACGTCAAGTGCACGGGAAACGTGAGCGCGCCGGTGACCGGCTCGAGCGCGAGCGACACGTTGCCGCTGCTTCCTCCTCCACCGGAGGAGCCACCGTCGCTGTCACTGCTGCACGATCCGAAGAGAGCAGCGAACGAAACGAGCGCGAACGCAGGAATCAAGGCGTGACGGAGGTGCACGGCGACTGTCCTCGTGAGAGCGGCGGGATGTGGTGCGTGACTGGGGACAAGGCGACCAAAGCGATGACGCGCTCTTCGCTCGATCGAACGAAGCGCGATCCGTGTACGCCGACCGTGCGCGTCAGAGCAGGACGACCAGCAGGACAACGATGAGCACGACGGCGACGATGCCGATCCCATCGCCATCGCCTGCGCGCAGAGCCGCGAGATCGGGCTTGCACTCTTGTGCGCGCCGCAAGCTCGCCTTCTCGCCGGAATGCAGAGGCGGAACGTCGACACGCCCAGCACGCAGCGTCCGCAGCGACGGCGACTCGCGGCCGCGCAACGCCGCGGCCTCGCTCGAAGCGAGCGGTGCCGTGCGACCGGCGAGTGCCGGCGCGCCAGTCGCGAGCGCCAACGTGATCAGGAAAGCAGATGTACGACGGGTCATGTCTCGGTCTCCAGGGCTTCGGTGAAAGGAACTCGCTGCTTACGGATCGCTGCGCTTGGCCGCGGCGTCAGTAGGCTCCACGGCCGCCGACGACTGCCGGCAGCGTGCGCGCGAGCAGGAGCACGTCGAGCCACGGGCTGCAGCGACGCACGTAACGCATGTCCATGCGCATCCATTCGGGGAACGTGACGTGGCTGCGCCCGCTGACTTGCCAGATGCACGTCAGGCCGCCGTTCACGTGCAAGCGGTCGCGTTGCCAGCGCTCGTAGCCAGCCACCTCGTCCAGCGTCGGCGAGCGCGGACCGACGAGCGAGATGTCGCCCTTCAGCACGTTCCAGATCTGCGGCAACTCGTCGACGCTGAAGCGGCGCAGGATCCGACCGACGCGCGTCATGCGCGGGTCGTTGCGGATCTTGAACACCGGACCGCATTGCTCGTTGCGTGTGAGCAGCTCGGCGCGGCGCGCTTCGGCGTCGACGTGCATCGAGCGGAACTTGTAGAAAGTGAACGGCTTCCCGCCGCGTCCGGCGCGCTGCTGCCGGAAGATCAGCGGTCCGGCGGAATCGAGCCGGATCGCGATCGCGACGAGCCCGAAGAGGGGCGCGAGTGCGATCAACGCGACCGAGGCCAGCACGACGTCGAGCGTGCGCTTCCAGCGCGGCGTCGCGATGCACAGTTGCAACCAGAGATCCTGCATCGGCAACTCGACGGCGTCCTCCGTCGCTCGCAGCGCCTGTGGGCCGCGACCGCTCGCGCGCCGCGGTTCGACGTGCGTGTCCCGCCACCGTTCCGGCGCGGCGTCGCTACGGCGCGACGACGCGCGCGAGTCTCCGAAGCCGCGGCGTCCGTGGACGCTCGCGACGAGGCGCGGATCCACGGCGCGACGACTGTCGGGCGGCGAGCCGCGATCTCGATCGTCCGCATCGTCGCCGTCCTGCACGGACGGATAGATGTAGATCGCCGACTCCACGCAGAGTCCGAGCGCGTCGACCGTGGAGTCCAGCCACTGTGCGACCGCACGCGTGCCGGCCGGCCCGGTGTCGGCGAGCAGCACGCCGATTCGATCGCCATCGAGTCGACCGACGAGGTCCGTCGCGCGCAGCCGCTGGCGTGCGCATCGGGCGAGCTGACCGAAGTCGCGCGCATCGCCGCTCGTCCTGCGCAACACGATGACCCCGAAAACGCGCGTGCCGCGGTTCGCCAGGCTGCGCTCGCGCGCAAGCAACTGGTCGAACTCGTCGCACGCGAGCACTTTCTGCAAGAGCCCGGTCGCATCTCCGACGAGCGCGCCCGTCGCACGCGGAGCCCACGTGGAGGCGACGGATTCGCACAAGTCGCGCCAGTAGCTCGCGAGCGTCGGACGCGGCGCGGGAGAGACGAGCGCGGTGGCGTCGCGGCGAAGTGAGCGCGTACGAACGCGAGAGAGACCGTTGGCAGCCATGTGTGAGGTGCGGCGAGCGCGAACCGCTCCGCAATTCGCAAGCCACTGGCTAGCTCCAAGACATCACGCCACACAGTCAATGGAAGTTCGGAGCGCTCTCAGAAGAGCTCGGTAGCCGCGGACGCCGAGCGTGCGCCGCGCACCGTTTCAATGCGAGAGCGCCCGGGCCGCGGGCACGCGCAATGGAGCGGCGGTCGCGCGTTGCGCATCGACGAACAGCTGTGCGAGCGCGCGGCCTTGCACGCGCGCGTCGTGTCGCGTCGACACGCATTCGGCACCGCGGCAGCCGCGACGCTCGAGCTCGTCCGCCGGCATGCTCAACGCTTCGCGCAGCGCGTCTGCGAGCGCGTGCTCCGATCCCGCCGGCACGAGCCAGCCCGTCGACGCGGGCTCGACGAGCTCGCCCACGCCACCCACGTCCGTCGCGATCACCGGACGTCCCAGAGCGAGCGCCTCCATGATGACGACGGGCAGGCCTTCGGAGTGGCTCGCGAGCACCAGCGCACGCGACGCGAGGATCGTGCGACGAACCGCGGCCCCGTCCTGCCAACCCGCGAAGCGCACGTGCGCCTCGATCTGCAGCGCCCGCACGAGCGCTTCGAGCTCGGCGCGTTGGGGTCCGTCGCCGACGAGCACGAGCTCGAAGTCGAGCGGCTCGCGCGCGAGCCGCGCGGCCGCGCGCAGCAGCACGGGCAAGCCCTTCTCGGGACTGAGGCGCGCGACGCACACCAAGCGACGGTCCGCCGGGATCGCGTGCCGTGCCGCGTCGAGGAACGATCGATCGAGTCCGCAACGGACGACGTGCAGCTTGTGCAACTCGTGCACGAGCGTGTGCTCCGCGAGCCGGCGCCGTCCGTCGTTGCTGACGGCCACGACGAATGCCGCGTGCTCGATCTTGCACCCGAGCGACGCGCCCGCGCCGGCGATGGCGCCCGAGCGCTCGGTCGCCGCGAGGCCGAAGTCGGCGGTTCCGTGAGCCGTGAAGCTGTACGGCGGTCCGCCGAGAGCGCGGCACAGGAGCGCGACGTCGACGGGATTGGTCGCGAAGTGCGCGTGGACGTGGTCGATGTGCTCGCGCGCGGCGATGCGCGCGAGCGTGCAGGCTTCCGCGAAGTACGCGAGATGCCGTACGACTCCGCGCGACGACCGACGGCTCATGCGCAGCGCGATCGACAGCGCACGCAGTGCCCGCAGCGGGCGCGTCGCGAGCACGCACGCGGCATCGATCGCGAGGCGCGGCAAACCCCCGTCGAGGAGCACGCGCGTGCGCGCGCGCTCGCGCAGATCGTGCTCATCGACGAGCGGCTCGGTGCTGGTCCGTATGGAGAACCGTTCGACCGCGTGGCCGCAGCGTTCGACTTCCTCGATCTCGCGCCGGATGAACGTATGGCTCGTCTTCGGGTACTGATTCGTCAGGTAGGCGATCTTCACGAGGTACGCGTCCGTTCAGCCCCGGCGCCAACGGTACAAGCCGCACAGCTCGCGACGGAACGCGACCGGATCGAAGCGGCGCGCCGCGTCGCTGACGCGCTCGCCGACGATGTCGACGCGCCGGATGCGGAATGCGTCGTCGCCCTCGTGGTGCAGCCCGTCGCGCGTCGTGCACGCGTACACGTGGCCCGCAGCAGCGACCGCCGCCACGACGCGCGCATCGTGATCGCCGTTGGGATAGCAGAAGCCGGGCACGGACGTGCCGAGCCATCCGCTCAGCGTGCGGCGTGCGGCGAGGGTCTCGCGTTCGAGCTCTCCGTCGTCGAGCGTGGTCAAGATCGGGTGCGTCACGGAGTGCGAGCCGATCTCGTGGCCGCGCCGGTGCATGTCGACGAGCCCGTCGACGCTCATCGCGCGATAGCCCGTCGAGTCCGGAACTCCGGCGCGCACGCTCGCGAGCGCCGCGAGGAACGCGTCGCGTCGCGCCGGCGTCATCGTCTTCATGTGCGCGATCCACGCGCCGACGGCGCTGTCGGAGAGCGATTCGGTGCGCGGCACGGGCGCGTCGCTGCCGCAGACGTCGAAGAGGATCGCCCGGCGTGTAGCGTGGGGGATCCCGACGAGCAGCAGCGCGGCTTCGTCGAACCAGAGCAGACGTTCGCTGCCGACGAAACGCGTCGTCACGAAGAAGGTGGCGCGGAGTCCGCTCGCTTCCAGCACTTCCGACACCGTGTCGCACGCGTCGGCGTAACCGTCGTCGAACGTCAGCGCGAAGCGCGGCCTGCGCGTCGTGTGCGGGCGAGCGAGTGCTTGCGCGAGCGGCAGCACCTCGCCTTGCTCGGCGAGCCAGCGCACCTGATCGCGGAAGAGCCCGAGCGGCATCGCGAGCGACGGGAAGGGATACCCCGCGCAGCACTCGTCGGGCAGCACGCGGTGGTACGTGAGCACCGTGAGCGCGTCCGTCAGTGTGCGCTCGCGTCGCGCGAGCCAGCCGACGGCGCTCGCGGCGCGGTCCGCGGCCGAGCGCACGCGACGTTTCATCGACGTGGTCACGTGGCGTGCGTCCTCTGCCAAGCCGGGCGCTCGACCGGACCCACCGCGAGCGGTGCATCCTTGTACTCGATCCAACGCGCGCGACGGCCCGAGGCGCGGCGCAGGACGTAGAGCGTCATGCCCCACGTCTCGGGCCACTTCGCGAGCGCGCACGACCATGCGTAAGCGCGTGCGTCTGCGGCGCTCCGGCCGGCGATTCGACCGTGGCGCGCGATGCGTTGCAGCAGGCTCCTGTACGCGAGCACGACGAGCAGCACGAGGGTCGCCGCGGGCCACGCTGCACGCATGCCGACGACGAGCGCCGCGAGCGTGAGCGCGGGCAGTACGACGGCCCACACGAGTGCGGAGCGCGCCCGCCGGAAGCGATCGTGGTCCGGGGACGCGCCGTACTTCGCGAGCAGCTCGGCGGTCGTGTGTCCGGTGCGGACGGCGCGCTGCCACCACTGCGTCCAGCGTGTCATCGCGGCGTCGTGCCGCGTCATCTCCGCGTCGATGCGCAGCACCGTGTGTCCGGCGCGACGCAAGCGCAAGCACAAGTCGGGCTCCTCGCCGGCGATCATCGCATCGTCGTAGCCGCCGGCCGCACGCACGGCGGCGGTGCGCATGAGCGCGTCGCCACCGCACGCACGCGCGACGCCGATCGGCGTGTCCCACTCGATGTCGCACAAGCGATTGAAGATCGACGCGTCGCGCGCGCGCTCGCGGCGGCGGCCGCACACGACGGCTGCGTCCGGGCGCTGGCTCAGTACAGCGACGCCGCGCGAGATCCACTCCGAGTCGAGCTCGCAGTCTCCGTCGACGAACTGCACGAGCTCCGTCGCCGGCGCGATGCTCAGGAGCGCTTCGAACCCCGCATTGCGCGCGCGCGCCGCCGTGAACGGACGCGTGAGGTCGAGCTCGATGACGTGGGCACCCGCGGTTCGGGCTCGTTCTCTACTGCCGTCGGTCGATGCAGAGTCGACGTAGACGACGGTGTCTGCGCGCCCAGCGATCGAGGCGAGGCAGAGTACGAGGCGCTCGCCCTCGTTGCGGCCGATGGCGACGATGCCGATGGACGCGCTCATGCGTCACACTTCTGGAGAAAAGTGGAGAGCTCGGCGAGCGCCATACGCTTCGCCCGTGCGTCGCGCGGACCGAGGCGGATGCGCATGCGGCACTCGAGGCTCCACAAGGTCGTGACCGCACGCAGCCACCAGTCGCCGATGCGACCGTAGTGCTTCTTGTAGTAGCGCGCACGGTCGCGCACGTAGTGAGTGTTGCGCTCTTTCCAGTGGAACGCGCGCGTCGACGCGCCGCCGTGATGCAGGACCGCGACGTGCGCCAAGTAGCGGATGCGTCGGCCGCGGGCCCACAGAGCGCGGCACAGGTCGACGTCGTTGAAATAGAGCCGGAGGTTCTGGTCGAGCCCGCCGAGTGCCTCGTACTCGGCGCGCCGGATCACGAAGCATGCACCGGGCGGCTGCGGCACGTCGCGGCTCTCGATGTGGTTGCAGTGGTCCATGTGCGTCCAACGCTGGAACCACGTGGCGGGCGGAATGCGCCCGAGCGACGTCGAATCGAACAGGGCGTCGGCGAGCGTTGGGAAGCGGCGGCACGCGCGTTGGACGCTGCCGTCCGCGTTCACGAGACGCGGAGCGACCGCGCCGTAGGCGGGGTGCTCGTCGAGGAAGCGCGCGAGACATTCCAACGCACCGGAGCGCACCTCGGTGTCCGAGTTGAGCAAGCACAGGTACTCGCCGGTCGCGACGTGCGCACCTTGGTTGTTGCCTTCGGCGTAGAGCCGGTTCTCGGTGTTGCGTAGCAGCCGGACGTGCGGGAACTCGAGCGCCACCATGTCGGCCGAGCCGTCACCGCTCGCGTTGTCGACGACGATGAGCTCGCGCCGCTCGCCGTTCGAGTCTGCGTCGAGCGCACGCAAGCAGGCGCGGAGGAGCTCGCGCGTGTTCCACGAGAGCACGACGACGGAGAGCCGCACGTGAGCGCCCGCGGCGCGCGTCGTATCGGATACGCCCACACGCTTCAGCTCGGGCGTGTGCGTCGTGTCGTCCAGTAACGAAGGGCGAGGGGTGTCCATAGGAGCGATACCGACAGGAAGACGGCCGATGCGACAGCGAAACGCGAGCCACCCATGCTCTCGGCGAAGTTCGCGGAGAAGGATCCGAGCCACGCGGTGATCAGCACCCACGCGGAGAGGGCCAAGTCCTGCGGCCAGCCGCGGAGTCCCGCGCGACCGGCGGCGAACGCCGACACGGCGTACTTCAAGACTTCGGACAAGACGAGACCGGCGATCGCGCCGTGGAAGCCAGCGGCGTAGTAGCCGGTCGGGATCAGGACGATCATGCCGGCGAGCTTTCCGGCGTTGCTCGCGGCGGTCCAACGCGCTTCACCGCGCGCGAGCAGCGCGGCGCCGTTCGTCGCCTCGAGCACGGTGAACCAGCTCGCGAGCGCGAGCAGTTGCACCATCCAGCCCGCTTCGGCGTAGCGCACGTCGTACAAAAGGTGCACGGCCGCTTCGCCGCCGCCGCTGAGCCCTGCGCTGGTCCAACCAGCGATCAAGAGCAGCGGCAATCGCACGCGTCCGAAGATCTCGCGCAGGTCCACGCCTGCGTTGTGCACGCGGCTGTAGATCGGGAAGAAGACGCTGTGCCCCATTCGGCCGAGCGCCGTCGCCGGCATCGTCGCGATCATCGCGGCGACGCCGTACACGCCGAGCAACGCGATCGGGATCATCTTGCCGAAGATGAGCCGGTCGGACTGTCCGACGACGAACGTGAGCAGCGTGCTGAAGAAGATCCAGCGTCCGAAGTGGAAGAGCGCGCGCACCGCGCTCGGATCCCAGCTCAACCGATTCGTGATGCCTGGCAGCACCGTGTGGCTGAGAACGAGGCGCGCGAGACTGCCTCCGAGTCCGCCCGCGACGAGGGCCCAGATCGATCGATCGACGAGCGCCCAGCCGCACGTCACGACGAGACCCGCGGCTTGACTGCCGAGCTCGACCCGCGCGACGCGGGCGAGGTCGACGTTGCGGTACATGCTGAAGATCCGCGTCGAGTTGAATCCGCTGATCAGCGCGGTGAGCCCCGACACCGGCACGATGAGGGCGAGAACGGGATCGCCGTAGAAGCGCGCGAACGGCAGCGCGACGAGACACGCGCAAACCCAAAGTACCAGCCCGCGCAGAATCTGCACGGTCCACGCCGTGTTCAGGAAGCGCGGATCCTCGCCGCGCTTGCTCTGGATGATGCTCGGACCGATGCCGACGTCGGAGAAGAGCTGCAGCCCTTGCAGCAGCGCGCCGACGAGGGCGATCCACCCGAACGCCTCTTCGAAGAGCAGACGCGTCAGGATCAGGTTGCCGGCCAAGCGCAGCACTTGGCTGCCGCCGAACGCAGCCATCGACCAGAACGCACCATGACGCGCGAGCGTGCGCAGCGAGATCTCGACGGCGGGCGTCGCACGTGCAGGCGAATGCGGTGCGCCTGTCGATGCAATCGTCGCATCGGCGTCGGTGGTGACGAGTTGCAGAGCTCCTCCGGACACGCGTCGGAATGTGGTCGATCGGCCGAGCGCGTTCCATCGAACGAAGTGCCACCACGCATGTTGCGCGCCGCACTACGAGGATTCAGCGCGCTGGATTCGGTGCATACACGGATGTGGACGTGCGCGCGACGCACTTACACCTGAGTGGCGTGCGCCGGGGCGCGCAGTGGTCGCAAGCCCGCAGCAGGACGTGATGAGCAATGCGGGCGAGTGCGAGGCCCCTTCGTGCGCTCTCCATGCATATGCGGTCCCCTCGATTCACGGTCGTTCATGCGGTCCTGCTCGCGGCCACTGCGTTCACCACTGCGTGCGAAACCGCCGGTGGTCCACCGCTCTCGAAGATTGTGCAGGAGATCAACGCCACGCTCGAGCCGAGCACGGTCGTCGTCGGCGTGGGCGACGAACTCGAGGTGCGCTTCCCGTACTCGCCCACTTGGAATCAGACCGTGCAGATCGCGGCCGACGGCAGCGCGTCGTTCCTCGCCGTCGGGCGCTTGATCGTCGGCGGCATGTCGCCGGGCGCGCTGAACCAGACTCTGCACGACGCTTATGAACACGTACTGGAGAACCCAGAGCTCGACGTCGTCGTGAAGGCGCCGGTCGGGCGCAACGTGTACGTCATGGGGGATGTGCTCGAGCCGGGCGAGTTCGCGCTGAGCGCCGATCGACGGCTGACGTTCCTCGAAGCGATCGCGCGCGCCGGCGGTCCGCGCAAGGAGTCCGCGTACTTGGCCCACACGTTGCTGTTGCGTTGGAGCGCCAGCACCGGGCGCCAGCTCACGTGGAAGTTCGACGCCCGAGAGGAACATTGGCGCGGCGGCGAGCCGCTGTACCTGCAACCGTACGACGTCATCTGGATCCCGAACACGCCGGTCGACGACGTCGCGATCTGGGTCGACAACTACATCCGCCGCATGATCCCGTTCCCTTACATCATTCCGCCGATGCAGTGACCGTGCGCAAGCGGGTCGCGTGAGTTCGAAGAGACGCTCGTGATGATGAGAAGCCGCCATCCCCAGGATCCCGCGTACGACACCGGCGAGTACGGTCCCGACCTGCGTGTTCTCGTGCTGCGCGGGGTGCGGCGCTCGAAACGCTGGATCGTCGTGCTCTCGATCCTCGGCGCGTCGGTTGGCCTCGTCGCCGGCTTGCTGCAGCCGAACCAGTACGAGTCGCACGCGAAGCTCTTGCTGCGCGTCGGTGCGCGCGAGGCGATGAGTGCCGAGTCGCTCGCGGGCATCGACGATCACCACAACGGCACGCGGCCGACCGTCGGGGACGAGTTGCAGATGCTCTCCGACGTCGCGGTGTTCGAGCGCGTGGTGCGCAAGATCGGAGTGCGCGCGATCCTCGCGCCGGCCGATCCGCGCGGCGAAGACGGGCCGACGACGTCCGCGCCCGTGCGCTGGCTACACGCCGTGCAAGCGCGCGTGCTCGCGTGGACGGCGGCGGAGCACGACGCGGACGGGCACGAGGCCGAGCTCGCGCTGCGCACCGCGACGAAGTCCTTGATCGAGAACACGCGCGTCACGAACGAGCCGGGGACGAACGTGATCGTCGTCCGCCACACGTCGACGTCGCCCGAAAAGGCGCGCGTGATCACGGAAGCGCTCGCGAACGCGTTCATCGAGCGCCACCGCGACCAGTTCTCGACGCAACCGTTCGTCGACAAGAACCGTGGCAAGCTCGCGGATGCCAAGGCACAGCGCGATGCCGCTGCGGACGCCTACTTCGGACACCTCGATCAGTGCAGCTTCGTCGACCTCGCCGTGCAGGGGCCGGCGCTGCTGACGGAGATCGAGATGCTCGACCGTGAGCTCTTCGGCGCGCGCTTGCGCCGCGAAGAGATCGCGCAGCAGCGCTCGTCGCTCGTCGACCGCATGAAGGGCGGGCCAGCCGACATCGAGGTCGTGCGCCCCGCCGTGCTCGTACCGAACGAAGAGTGGGAGACGCTGCTCACGCTCAAGCGCACGCTGCTCGCGCAGCGCACGAACCTCGCGTTCGAGAATCGCCCGCTCGACGAAGCACGGCGTCTCAGGGATCAGTACGACGAGCAGATCGCGCGCGTCGAAGCGCAGCTGCGCACCACGCCGAAGGCGGTCACGCAGTCGACGGAGCAGCGCGAGAGCGTGGGGCCGTCGGCGCTCGCGATCCAGGTCGGCGATCTCGAGGTCGAGGACGCCGCGCTCGTCGTGAAAGTCGAGTTGCTGCGCGCCCGACTCGACGAGAAGAACGCGCTCGCACAGGAGCTGCGGCGCTGCGAGCGGACGCACGCCGACCTCGCTTCGCTGCGCGACGCCGAGAGCGGCCGGTACCGGCACCTGGTCGAGCGCTTCTCGGTGCTCGAAGCCCTCGGGAACATGGATGTGCAGGAGGACGCGAATCTGCGCTGGCTGCAGCTCGCGACGCTGGAGCGCGAGAAGATCGGGCCCAAGCGCGCGGGTCTCTTGCTCAAGGGCTTGATCGCCGGATTGCTCGCCGGTGTGGCCATCGCCGTGTTGCGGCAGCGGTTCGACACCACGCTCGGCGATCCGCTCGAGTTCGAGCGCGACAGCGGAGTTCCGGTGCTCGGCGTCGTTCCCGATCACGCACCACTGCGTGCCGCGCACGGTGCGGCGATCGTGGGGAGGGGCTGAGATGATCGCATCGAACGGCCGGCATCCGCTCGAGAGCCTGCCCGGCATCGGCGATGCCGTGTGGGCGACGGTGGCCCAACTCGGTCGCGCACACACTTCGGCGTGCCTCGCCGTCGCCGCGCCGCACGCACGCGCCGGAACGACCACGGTCGCGGCGGCCATTGCGCTCGCGCTCGCGCAACACGAGCGCGCGCCAGTGTGCTTGCTCGAGTCGAGCGTCGAGGAGCCCGCGCTCGCGCGCGTCTTCGGATTGCGCACGACCGGGTTGAGCGACGTGCTCGACGGGCGCGCGCATCTCGGCGACGCGCTGCAGGTCGTAGCGGGTTGCCCGGCGCTGTCGGTGCTCGGCGGCGGAACGCCGCGCGCCGCGGTTCCCGGTGAGCTGGCCGATGCACGCATGCGCGCGATCGTCGACGATCTCACGCGTCGGTCGCGCTACCTCGTGCTCGACGCGCCGCCGATCCTCGGCGGGCTCGATGCGCGGCCGATCTTCGCCCACGCGCACGGAGCGGTGCTCGTCGTGCGCGCAGGTGTCACGCAGCGATCGGATGCCCGGCGCGCGCAGCGCGTTCTCGCCGAGGCCGGGGTCACGCTGCTCGGTGCCGTGTTCCACGAAGAGCGTCGTGCGAGCGGAACGAACGCGCTGCTGCGACGGCGCGAGTCGCGCGCCGCGGTCGTGGAGCGCGTCGTCGCAGTTCCGATCACCGGGCCGGCAGCAACCGAGCCCGCCATGTCCGACGAGGAGCGTGCGCGCGAGGAGGCTGCGCACCGGCGCGAGGTCGAGATGCTCGAGCGGCGGTTGAAGAAGCTCACGGATCTGCTCGCACAGACCGAGGACAGCTTGAAGCGCGTGCTCGCGGCGAAGGCCGGCGACGAAGGCGTCGCGTCGGTCTACCGCAGCGTGCAGGGACTCTCCGAGGGCGAAGGTGCGTCCAAGAGCCAGCTCTTGCAGGAGATCTTCCTCGCCAACCAGCATCTGCAGAGGGCGATCGCGCAGCGCGCGTGACGCGGAGTACGAGATGGGATTCGTCTCCAAGGTCGCCAACAACTTGTGGCTCCTACGCACGTGCCGCGATCGCGCGACGTGGAACGGCTTCAAGCACGCGGCGCAGCTCGGCGTCGGCTTGCCCGGTCCGCACGAGCTCCGATTGCGCGGCTTGAAGCGTCCGCTGTTGTACCGGCCAGGCTCGACGGATCTGCTCGTCGCGTGGGAGCTCTTCCGCACCGACGAGTACGACGTCGCCGGCGAGTGGCCGTTCCGCGTGGTGCTCGACGGCGGTGCGAACAGCGGCCTCTTCCTCGCGTGGCTCTTGCGGCGCGCGCGTGGCGGAATCGATCGCTACGTCGGTGTCGAGGCGGACCACGCTTCGTTCGGAGCGCTCGAGCGTCAAACGCTCGCGCTCGGTGTACGCGCGCGTTGCACGCTCCTGCACGCGGCGGTGTGGAGCCGAGACGAAGCGGTGCGCTTCGACGATCACGGCCCGAGCTGGGGCCGCCGCGTCGATGGCCGCGGCAACGCCTCCGTGCGCGGCCTCTCGATCGAGTCGATCCTCGAGGCGGGCGCGCTGTCGCGCTGCGATCTGATGAAGCTCGACATCGAAGGCGGCGAGGAGCAAGTCCTCGAAAGCCGCGGCTGGACGCCGCGCGTCGACGCGATCGTCGCCGAGTTGCACGGCGGACTCGACTTCGCTTGGTTCGCGCGCACGGTGCGCGAGCGCGGTTACGTCCCGGTGCCTGCGGGACAGCTCTTCCGCGTGCATCCCGGAGCGATCCGATGCGGGTCGCGGTTCGAGTCGCTGCTCACACGCAAGTGAGCGAAGCGCGCGCGCGTCAGCTCCCGGTCGATCGCGTCGCGACCGAGCGCGCCGCCACGGAACTCGGTGCGATCGGCCGCGCGCGCAAACCGCGCAGAGCCGAACGCGTGGCGAGCGCGACGCCGAACGGAAGATCCTCGACGAGATAGCGGCGGAGCAGGCGGTTCGGCTCTTGCACCATCCGATGCAGCCACTCGAGGCCGATGCGTTGCAGCCACGGGGGTGCGCGGCGCACGTCGCCCGCGACGAAGCTGAAGCTGATCCCGACGCCGAGCCACCAAGCGCGCGGCAGGATCGGCCGCAAGCGCTCGATCAGCGCTTCTTGCTTCGGCGATCCGAGCGCGACGAACACGATGTCGGCGCGCGAGATCGCGAGCTGTGCGGCGAGCGCGTCCACGTCGTCGCTTCGATGCTCGAATCCGAGCGCGGGGCACGCGGTTCCCGCGACGCGCAAGCCCGGAAAGCGGCGGCCGAGTTCCTGCGCGGCGCCTTCGGCGGTGCCGGGATCGCCGCCGAGCAGGAAGAGCGAGTGCCCGTTGCGCGCCGCGGCGCGCGAGAGGCTCGAGATCAAGTCGGACCCCGCGACGCGGCACGGCAGCGGAGTGCGCTGCAAGCGCGCCATCCACACGAGCGGCATGCCGTCCGCGACGGCGAGATCGGCGCGGCCGTAGCTCGCACGCAGGCGATCGTCGCGCGCGAGACGTCGCATGTGATCCAGGTTCGGCGTGACGATCCAGCCACCGCGTGCGTCGCGGAGCGCCGACATGACGTGCTCGACGCACTCGTCCTCGCGCAGCGCGTGGATGCGCACGCCGTCGAGATCGATCGCGCGGGGTGCGGGGGAAGTGGTCAGGTAGCTCGGCAAGGGAACTGTGCGCCACGCGGTCGCGCAATCCTCGTAGCTCGCGCAGCCGCGCACCCAAATCGGCGGAAGCACGAGCGCGTGCGCGCAAAACTACGCGCTGGTCCGCGAGGAAATGCGTAGCTCGGCTCAGCGCCGTGCCATGACACGGCGCTCGATGCGCTGCGTCGCGCGTCGCTTGCCCAGCAGCAACGCCTCGCGCTGATAGCGGCGCACGAAGGCGCGGAACTCCGGCTCGTCCAGGCGCGGCGCGCGCTTCAACATGCTCGTGACGTAACCGAGCCACATCGCAAGCGCGCCCGTCACGCGCGGCGGCTCGAACGCTCGAGAGATCGCGCTCGCCGACATGAACGAGAGGCTCGTGCCCATGAACCACTGGCCCGTGCCGTGACGCCAGCGTCCGCGCCAGATGCCGCCTTCGCTCGAGCCCATCGGCCGCAAGTGCAGGAAGCGCAGCTCGGGATCGTCGAAGCTCTTCGCGCTCCACCCGAGCATGCGGCAGCGATGGCAATCGATGCCGTCCCACATCACGTGCGGCTGGAAGCCGCCGATCTCGCGGAAACAGCTCGTGCGGTAGAACTTCGTCATTCCGACCGACATCTCGTCGCCGGAGCGCTCGATCGTCGGCACGCCGTCGTCGTGCGGCGCGTACGGCTTGCCACTGCAGCTCCCGAGGCGCGGTTCCGCTTCCATCCGCGCGATCAGCGTCTCGAAGTAGCGTGGCGGCAGCTCGAGATCGAGGTCGAGCTTGCACAAGTACTCGAACGAATCCGCTTCGACCGTCCGATAGCCGGCGGAGAACGCCTCGATGACGCCCGGACCGACGCTGCGGCGGCCGCGATCGTCGCGGCGCACGACGCGCAGGTACGGGAGCCGCTCCGCGTACCGCGCGAGGATGCGCGGCGTGTCGTCGCTCGAGCCGTCGTCGACGACGACCCACAGGTCGGGGGGCCTCGTCTGGCGCGCGACGCTGTCCAGCGTGCGCACCATGTAGCGCGCTTCGTCGCGGCACGGGCTCACGATCACGTAACGGCCGGACTCGCTCATCGCGCGTTCGCCCCGCACGGCTCCGCGGCGCGGCCGTGTCCGAGCAGCCCGTGGTGAAGGTCATTCGGCACGAAAGTCCTCCGTTCGCGCCGGCTCGGCGTCGCACGATCCGCGGCGAATCTCGAGGAGTCGCCTGCGGTCGTGCTCGCCCTTCGACGTACGGGGCCGACACGAACGGACGACTTTCGCGCTCGACGCACTTTCACCACGGGCTGCTAGGAGCGCGAGCGTCCAGCGCACGCGCGCATCCAGCCAAGTCTCCTGCGTGTTGGCGCGCGCGAACGCGATCGCCGCGTCGACGAGCGGCAGGAGGCGCCGCTTGTCGTCTGCGTAGTGTGCGATGCGCTCGCTCATGTCCGCGACCGACGGCCAAGGCACGACGTCGACGGCGCCGCTCGCGTGCAGGTCCGTGTAGTACTCGGTGCCGAACGCGAGGATCGGAATGCCGCTCGCCATCGCGTCGAGCGCGCTGCGCGGTGTGTCCTCGCTGAGCGGTGCCGCGAGTGACAGATGGTGCGTGTAGAGCGCCGCGAACAGGGCGCTCCCGAACGGCAGCGCGGCGTGGAAGCGCACACGGTCGTCGACATCGAGGCGCCTGCACAGCGCGCGCAGGTTCGCTTCCTCCTCCCCGGTGCCGATGACGTGCAAGCGCAGCGGCGCGGACGTGCGGCGGCGCGCTGCGGCCAGCGCCTCGATGCAACGATCGACGCCTTTGTACGCCGTCAGGCGACCGAAGTAGACGAGCTCGAGCGGCGCGGTGGGGTCCGAGAGCGCGTGGCGCTTGCGCTCGAGCGCGTCCTGCGGGATGACGTGCTCGCCGGAGAATGCCGCGTCGAGAAAGTACTTCACGTGCGGGCGGCCCGCGCCGAAGTCGCGGCAGAGCCGGCGCCCCTTGAGCAGGACGAGCGAGCACCACCTCGCAGCTGCGGCGAGCTGCAAGGTGCGCAGCGGATCGTACACGGCGCGACAGAGGACGACGCTCTTGCGGCTCCAACGGCCGGTCGCTTGGTTCATGCGCGCGTCGGCCCGCGTGTCGATGTCGACGACGCAGATGGTCGGCTTGCGCGAGATCTTCGCGAACGCGAGCGCGAGGAACTCGACCGGCTGGAAGAGGTTGTGCGAGAGCCCGGAATGCACGACGTCCGCGCGCCGCACTTCGCGCCACAAGCGCGGCGCGATCGAGGCGAAGTGTCGCAGCCAGAACATCGCACGGCCGGACTCGGCCGGATGGAGCGCGGCGAAGCGCATGCGCTCGCGCTCTTCGTCGATGGATGCGAGGTGCCCGCGGTCGCGTTCGTACTGCGCGCGAGGCATGGTCGGGCCGGCGATCGTGAGCTCGTCGAAGTGCGGCGCGAGCCGGTCGCGCAAGACGCGCAGATGCTCTGCGAACGCGCTCTCGACGGCGACCGTCGACGGCGACGAACGGTGGAAGCGCACGGGGACGACGATCAAGTAGTGGATGGCAACGCTCGCAGGCACGGGGTCGGTCGCGGTGCGGCGACGAGCGCACGCGCGTGCGATTGACGTGCCACGCGCCGCAGAGCGAGCGGATTGCGAAGTGCCTTTCCGAATGTCGTCGGTGTCGTGCAATTCGTGCACGCGGCTCCGCGAGGTGACTACCCGAAACCACGCAGTCGTGAGCACGCGCGATGCCCGGAATCCTCGCGGCGCTGGCGGACTTCTCGTTGGCACGCGCCGTGCATCGCGCGCTCCATGCATCGAGAAAGGGCTGGGGACTTCGCGCGCTCGACTGCGGGGCTGCGCGTCACCAATTCGCGATCTCTGCGGAGCGCGAGCGAGGAAATATGCCGCCGTCGCGGATGCGCTGCTGGTTGATCGGCGCCGACTCGCTGCTCGCGGAGTGCGGGGACATCCTCCTGCGCGCCGGGCACGAGTTGCATGGTGTCGTCACGTCGTCCGCGCGGATTGGTGAGTGGGCGCGCGCACGCCACGTCGCGGTGCTCGCCTCTCCCGAGGAGCTGCTCGCGGCCCCGCGCGCTGCGTTCGATCACCTCTTCGCGATCACGCACCTCGCGGTGCTGCCCGAGGCCGTCCTCGCGCTGCCCGAGCGCGGTGCGATCAACTTCCACGACGGACCGCTTCCGGATTACGCCGGTCTCAACGCGCCGGCCTGGGCGCTGATGAACGGCGAGTCGCGCTACGGCGTGACGTGGCACCGCGCGTGCGCGCGGGTCGACGCCGGCGACGTGCTGAAGCAGCGCACGTTCGACGTGGCCCAGGACGAGACGGCGTTCAGCCTCAACGCGAAGTGCTTCGGCGCCGCGATCGACTCGTTCGCGGAGCTCGTCGGCGAGCTTGCCACGGACAGCGCGCAGCCGCTTCCTCAGGATCTCGCGCGTCGGCGCTACTTCGCGCGACATCGACGTCCGGGCACGGCGGGCGTGATCGATTGGACGCGACCGGCGACGGAGCTCGCTGCGCTCGTGCGCGCGCTCGACTTCGGACGGTATCCGAACGATCTCGGCAGCGCGAAGATCGTCAGCGGCTGCGAAGTGGTGCTCGTCCTGCGCGCGTTCGCGCGCGACGTCTCGACCGACGCGATTCCCGGAACCGTCATCGAGATCGACGAGCAAGCCATTCACGTCGCAACCGGTCGCGGTGTGCTCGCGCTCACGGCGCTGGCCGAAACGAGCGGGCGCGCGCTGCCGTTGCGCGAGGCGAGCCGTCGACTGGGCCTCGCTCCGGGAGCGGCGCTCGATCGACTCACGCCGGAGCGCGCGCAGCGCTTGCACGAGCTCGACCAGCGCATGAGCCGTGACGAGCACTTCTGGATCGACCGGCTCGCGCGACTCGACCCGGTGACTCTGCCCTTCGCCGTGCGCGCGCGATCGTCGCTGCGCCCGGCGTCCGCGGTGGCGGTGCCCGTCGCCGTTCCAACGATCGAGCGTGACGGCGAGCGCACGATCGACGCGCCGACACAGGTCTTCGCAGCCTGGTGCGGATACCTCGCGCGCCTTGCGCGGCGCGACGTGTTCGACATCGGAGTGCGCGACGACGCGCTGCGCGCGGCGACCGCCGAGCTCGAAGGCTTCGTCGGCGCGCACGTGCCCGTGCGGATCGAGGTCGACCGGAGCACGACGTTCGCTGCTCTTGCGAACCGCTGTGCCGGTGCGCTCTCGGAGATCGATGGCCGTGGACCGTGGATCTGCGACGTCGTGTCGCGGCAGCCACGGCTCGCGCACTGGCGCGACGTCCCGGCCGACGAGCTGCTGCCGATCGCGTTCGAGCGCCTCGCGCGCTTCGGAGCACTGCAGCTGCAAGACGGTTTGCAGTGTGCGCTGGAAGTAGAGAGCGAGAGCGGCGCATGCCGCTTCGTGTACGACGCCGAACGCGTCGACCACGAGATCGCGTCCTCGATCGCGAGCGGCTTCGAAGCGTTGCTCGCGAGCATCGCAGCAGCGCCCGAGCTTGCCGTAGCGGAGCACGCGATCGCGTGCGACGACGAGCGCGCTCGCCAGCTCGTGGAGTGGAACCGGACCGCGCGGCCGTACGACGCGGCGACCGACGTGTACACGGCGTTCGAGGCGCAGTCGCTGCGCTCACCGGACGCGGCCGCGCTGACGTGCGACGGACGAACCATCGACTACAGCGCGCTGCGCGAGCGCGCGCAAAGCTTCGCTGCCGAGCTCGAGCAGCGCGGTGTGCGCACGGGGGATCTCGTCGGCGTTTCGCTCGAGCGCTCGATCGACATGGTCGTCGCGGTGCTCGCGATCCTGAAGAGCGGGGCCGCGTACGTGCCGCTCGATCCATCGTTCCCGGCGGAGCGCAGCGCGTTCATGGTCGATGACGCGCGACTCCGGCTCGTCGTCACGCAGTCGCACCTCGATGTGGCAGCGCCGGTCTCCGCGTCGCCCACGGTCTTCATCGATGCGTTGCCACGGACCGAGCGACGCGGCGAGCCTGGATCGCGCGCACGGCCGGACGGCGTCGCGTACGTCATCTACACGTCCGGGTCGACGGGGCGGCCGAAGGGTGTCCAAGTCGAGCACCGCCAAGTGGCGAGCTTCTTCGCCGCGATGGACGAGCTCGTGCCGCACGACGAGCCTGGAACTTGGCTCGCGGTGACGAGCCTTTCGTTCGACATCTCGGTGCTCGAGATCCTGTGGACGCTGGCGCGCGGATTCCGCGTCGTCATCCACAACGGCGTCGAGCGCCGCCGGGCGTCGGCCTCCGGGTCGACAGCCGCACCGGAGTCCGCGCGCGCGCTCGACTTCAGCTTGTTCTACTTCGCGAGCGACGAGGGCGCGACCGATGGCTACCGACTGTTGCTCGAGGGAGCGCGCTTCGCCGACACACACGACTTCCGTGCGGTGTGGACGCCGGAGCGCCACTTCCACGCGTTCGGCGGTCTGTTCCCGAATCCCGCAGTGACCAGCGCGGCGATCGCTGCGATCACGAAACGCGTCGCGATCCGTGCGGGCAGTGTCGTGCTGCCGTTGCACCATCCCGCGCGCGTCGCGGAGGAGTGGGCGCTCGTCGACAACCTGTCGAACGGGCGTGCGGCGATCTCGTTCGCGACGGGTTGGCAGCCGGACGACTTCGTGCTGGCACCGACTCGCGCGGTTGCGGGCGACGACGCGAAGCACGACCTGCTGCGCGACATCGACCTCGTGCGTCGCTTGTGGCGTGGCGAGACCGTGTCGTTCCCGGGCCCGAACGGCGACGTCGCGGTCCGCACGCTGCCGCGGCCCGTTCAGCCGGAGCTCGTCTACTGGATCACCGCCGCCGGCAACGTCGACACGTTCGTCACGGCTGGACGCGCGGGCGCGAACCTCTTGACGCACTTGCTGGGCCAGAGCGTCGACGAGCTCGCGGCCAAGGTCGCGCGCTACCGCGCCGCGCGCGCGGGGGCCGGGCACGATCCCCTGACCGGCGTCGTCACGCTGATGCTCCACACGTTCGTCGGCGAGGACGAAGCGCAAGTCGCAGCCAGCGTGCGCGCACCTCTCGAGCGCTATCTCGCGAGCTCGATGTCGCTCCTCGGCCGCCACGCGGCGACCTTTCCGGCGTTCCGACGCGCGTCGTCGCCGACGAGTGCGGGTGCCGAGTTCACCGCTCTCGACGCCGAGGAACGCGCGGCGCTCCTCGCACACGTGAGCGAACGGTACATGGAATCCGACGGGCTGTTCGGCACGCCCGAGCGCTGTCTCGCGCTGGCCGAGCGGGTGCGCGCAGCCGGCGTCGACGAGATCGCTTGCCTGATCGACTTCGGGGTGGCGGTGGACGACGTGCTCGCGAGCCTGCCGCGCTTGGACCGCCTGCGCCGCATGGCTCAGGAGACCGCGCGCGCGCCCGATGCGGCGTCGCTCCGCGACGAGACCGTCGCAGCACTCCTGCGACGCGAGCGCGTGACGCACTTGCAGTGCACGCCGTCGCTGGCGCGCATCCTGTGCGACGACCCTGAAACGCGCGCGGCATTGCGCGGTGTCCAACATGTGTTCGTCGGCGGCGAAGCGTTGTCCGCCGAGCTCGCGCGCGATCTGCACGCGGCAACGGATGCGCGCATCACGAACATGTACGGCCCGACGGAGACGACGGTGTGGTCGACGACGCATGTGCTCGACGTGCGCGAGCGCGCACCGACCGTGCCGATCGGCCGCCCGCTCGCAAACACGCGCGCATATGTGCTGGATGCCGGCGGACGGCCGTTGCCGATCGGAGCGTGCGGCGAACTCTTCCTCGGCGGCGACGGCGTCACGCGCGGCTATCTGCGCCGACCGGAGCTCGACCTGGAGCGCTTTCTCGCCGATCCGTTCGCCGAAACGCCGCACGCGCGCATGTATCGGACCGGCGATCTCGTGCGTTACCGCCACGACGGCGTGCTCGAGTTCCTGGGGCGCGACGACCAGCAGATCAAGGTGCGCGGACATCGCATCGAGCCGGGCGAGATCGAGAACGCGCTGCTGCGCGAGTCGTCGATCGCGGAGTGCGTGGTCGTCGCGCGCGAAGACGTGCCCGGCGATCAGCGGCTCGTCGCGTACTGCGTGCCACGCGGTGCTGCGCCGGACGCGTCGCTCTTGCGACGGCGGCTGAAGGCAATCCTGCCCGAGTACATGGTGCCGTCGCACGTCGCCTTCGTCGGCGCGCTGCCGCGCACGCCGAACATGAAGATCGATCGGCGCGCGCTGCCGTCACCGACCGCATCGGTCGCATCCACGGCAGCAGCGAGCGCAGCGCGTCCGGCGAACGAGCTCGAGTCGCGCCTCGCCGCCTTGTGGCAGGAAATCCTCGGCGTCGAGCAGGTCGGCGTCGACGACAACTTCTTCGATCTCGGTGGCCAGTCGCTGCTCGTCGTGCGCATCCATCGCCGCATGAGCGAGCTCGTGCCGCGGCCAGTCTCGCTGACGGACCTGTTCCGCTTCCCGACGATCCGCTCGCTCGCGTGCTTCCTCGCGAGCGACGTCGCGTCGGATGCGGTCGACGGCGCGGCGCGACGCGGCGAACAGCGTCGACTGCTGCGCCGCCGCCGGCAGAGAGTGGAGGAGGCGTGAGCGTGATTCCGAACGGCTCGCTGGTCGCGTCCGGTGCCGAGCGCGTCGAAGCGAGCGACATCGCGATCGTCGGCATGGCGCTGCACGTTCCGGGCGCGCGTACGCTCGGCGCGTTCTGGTCCAATCTGTGCGCTGGCGTCGAGTCTTCCACCGCGTTCACGAACGAGGAGTTGCTCGCGCGCGGCGTGCCGCCGTCGCGCTTGCGCAATCCGGCGTACGTGAAGCGCTCGCCCGTGCTCGAGGGAGTGGATCTCTTCGACGCGCCGTTCTTCGGATTCAGCCCGCGCGAAGCAGCGATCCTCGATCCGCAGCACCGGCATTTCCTCGAGTGCGCCTGGGAGTGCATCGAGGACGCCGGCCACCCGCCGACGACGTTCGCCGGTCCGATCGGCGTGTTCGCGGGCTGCGGCATGTCGAGCTACTTCACGTTCAACTTGCTCTCGAACCCGGCGCTCGTCGAGTCGGTCGGCATGTTCCTCCTGCGCCACACCGGGAACGACAAGGACTTCCTCACCACGCGCGCTTCGTACTGCTTCGATCTCAAGGGACCGAGCATCAACGTGCAGACCGCGTGCTCGACGTCGCTCGTCGCCGTCCACCTCGCTTGCCAGAGCTTGATCGGTGGCGAATGCGACATGGCGCTCGCGGGCGGAGTCACGATCGAGCTCCCGCACGGCACGGGATACCTGTTCAAGGAAGGGGAGATCCTCTCACCCGACGGTCACTGTCGCGTGTTCGATCACCGTTCGCAGGGCACCGTGTTCAGCAGTGGAGTCGGCGTCGTCGCGTTGCGGCGTCTCTCCGACGCACGGCGCGACGGTGATCGCATCTACGCGATCATCAAGGGTTCCGCGGTGAACAGCGACGGCGCGGGCAAAGTCGGCTACCTCGCTCCGAGCGTCGACGGTCAAGCCGCCGCGATTGCCGAGGCGCTCGCGCTCGCCGGAGTCGATCCGGAGACGATCGAGTACGTCGAAGCGCACGGCACCGGCACGCCGATCGGCGATCCGATCGAAGTCGCCGCGCTGGCGCGCGCGTTGCGCCGCTCGCCGTCGCGTCCGAACGCATGCGGGCTCGGATCGCTGAAGGCGAACATCGGCCACACGGATACGGCCGCGGGCGTCGTCGGCTTGATCAAGACCGCGCTCGCGCTGCACCACGAGGAGATCCCTCCGACACCGAACTTCGAAGCGCCGAGCCTCGCGATCCCGTTCGCCGAGACGCCGTTCTACGTCGTCGATCGGCTGCGTCCATGGCCGCGCGGCACGCAGCCGCGGCGCGCGGGCGTGAACTCACTCGGCGTCGGCGGCACGAACGCGCACGTGGTGCTCGAGGAAGCGGCACGCGCGGCCCCGTCCGTGCCTTCGAAGAGCGCGTGGCAGCTGCTCGCGTTGTCGGCACGCTCGAGCGCTGCGCTCGATGCGACGGCGCGCGAGCTCGCCGTGCACTTGCGCGAGAATCCCGCGCTCGATCTCGCCGACGTCGCGTTCACGCTCGCGACGGCCCGCCGCGCGTTCGAGCACCGGCGCGTGCTCGCGTGCCGGGATCGAAGCGACGCGCTGGCGCTGCTCGAATCCGGCGATCCGAAGCGCGTCTTCACGCACCGCGCGGCGAGCTCGGCCGCACCGGTCGTCTTCTTGCTGCCCGGCGGCGGCGTTCAGCACGTCGGAATGGGCCGCGGCCTGTACGAATCGGAGCCCACGTTCCGCGCGACGATCGATCGCGGCATCGACGAGCTCCTGCGTCGCACGGGCTGCGATCTGCGCCAGTCGTGGCTCGCAGTGCGCGATCTCGAGAGCGCCGCACGCGATCTCGAGCGCCCGTCGTTGCAGTTGCCGGCGATCTTCCTGCTCGAGTACGCGCTGGCCGAGCTGTGGGCGTCGCGCGGAGTGAAGCCGGAAGCGTTGATCGGCCACAGCTTGGGCGAGAACACCGCGGCGTGTCTCGCGGGTGTGCTCTCGTTCGAAGACACGCTCGGCCTGGTCGCACTGCGCGGCGAGCTGTTCGAGCGGCTGCCCGCCGGGGGCATGGTGAGCGTCGCGCTCGCTGCCGATGAACTCGCGCGGCATCTCGGCCCCGACATCGATCTGGCGGCGCTGAATGCACCGTCGGTGTCCGTGATCTCGGGTCCGGCGGGACCGCTCGACGATCTGACGCGGCGCTTGCGAGAGAGCGGTGCCGAGCTGCGGCGATTGCCGATCGCGACGGCGGCGCACTCGCGCATGGTCGAGCCGATCTTGCCGGCGTTCCTCGCGCACCTCGCGACGCTGCGCTTCTCGCCGCCGCGCATCCCGTTCGTGTCGAACGTCACCGGCACCTGGATCACCGCCGAGCAAGCGGTCAGCCCGCAGTACTGGGTCGGCCACCTGCGGAGCACGGTGCGCTTCGCGGATGGAGTGCGCACGTTGCTCGAGGGCCCCGAGCGCGTGTTCCTCGAAGTCGGTCCCGGAAAGGCCCTCTTGTCGTTCGTGCGGCAGCAGCCCGACGCGGCGTCGCGCAACACGGGAACGCGCAGTGTCGTCGCTTCGCTGCGGCATGCGGAAGAGGACACGTCCGACGCGGCGCATCTGCTCACGTCGTTCGGGCGACTGTGGGCGTGTGGAGTGCCGGTCGATCTGGGCGTGCCGTGGCGCGACGAGTCGCGCACGCGTGTGTCGCTGCCCTCCTATCCGTTCCAGCGGCAACGCCACTGGATCGAGCCCGGCAAGCGTGTGGAGGTCGAGGCGGAGCGCGAGCCCACGTGGCCCCGGCGCGTCGAGATCGTCACCGAGGGCATGCACCGTCCGGTGTGGAAAGAGCGCGACGTGGAGCGCGACCCACAAGGCAACACCGGGCGGAAGCACGTGTGGCTCGTGCTGCTCGACTCGTGCGGAGTCGGCGAAGCGCTCGTGCAGCGCTTGCGCGCACGCGGCGACACGGTCGTCACCGTGTGCGAGAGCGACGACAACCGCGTGCTCGGCCCGAACGCGTACGCGCTTGCGCCAGAACGCGGCCGCGAAGGCTACGACGACCTCGTGCGCGATCTCGTCGCGAACGGGACCATGCCCGACCGCATCGTGCACATGTGGCTCTTGACCGCGGACGAGGGGTTCCGACCGGGCTCGAACTTCTTCCACCGCAATCAGGAGCGCGGCTTCTACAGCTTGTTCTTCCTCGCGCAGGCGCTCGGGGAGGAAGAGGGGAAAGGCCCGCTGCACATCACGATCGTCGGCAACGGCATGCACGCGCTCGATGACGAGACGCTCGCCCATCCCGCGAAGGCGACGGTTTTCGGTCCGTGTCGAGTGATCCCGCGCGAGTTCGAGGGCTTCACCTGCTCGACGTTCGACATCCCGCTGCCGATCGCGCAGGCCCCGTCGAAGTGGTCGGTGCTCACGCACAAGAACGGGCGCGCCGAGCACGCGAAAAGCCTGGCCGACCTCGTGGCGACCGAGGTGCTCGCGCCGCCGCGCAACTCCGACGCGCTGTCGCGCGATGGCCGGCGTCACGAGCGCGTGTTTCAACACGTGGAACTCTCGCCCGCCAACAACAACGGTCACGCTCCGATCCGCCAGCGCGGCGTCTACCTCATCACCGGCGGGCTCGGCGGCATCGGACTCGAGCTCGGATTGCAGCTCGCGCGGCATGCGCGCGCGCGGCTCGTGCTCGTCGGACGATCGCCGATGCCCGAACGGCACGCGTGGGATGCGTGGAGCGCTCGGCATGCCCAGGACGACGCGACCAGCGCACGCATCCGCGCGATTCGTGGGATCGAAGCGGCCGGCGGGGAAGTCGAGATCGCGTGCGCCGACGTCACGGACATCGAGGCGATGCGCGCCGTGATCCGCGACGCACGCCGGCGCTTCGGGAGTCTGAACGGCGTCGTGCACGCCGCGGGCGTGTTGCGCGATGCGCCGATCCTCACCAAGTCGCAGGAAGAGGTGGAGGCGGTGTTCGCGCCGAAGGTGCACGGGACGCTGGTCCTCGACGCGTTGCTCGCTGACGCCGAGCTCGACTTCCTGCTCTTGTTCTCGTCGACGAGCGCGGTGATCGCGCCGCCGGGGCAAGTCGACTACGTCGCGGCCAACGCCTTCCTCGATGCCTACGCGCGTGCTGCGCGCGGCACGCGCCGGACACGCACGGTCTCGGTGAACTGGGGCATCTGGAACGCCGGCGGCATGGCGGCGCACGCACTGAGCGTCGCGGACGGGGCGCAGCGCACGCCCGATCGCGTGCCGACGGTGGGGCATCCGCTGTTCGACTCGCGCGCCATGGATCCCGACGCTCCGCTCGTGCTCGAAGCCTGCTACGCCCCGCAGACGCACTGGATCCTCGGCGAGCACCGGACGAAAGCCGGTCACGCGGTCGTGCCCGGAACTGCGTACTTGGAGCTCGCGCGTGCGGCGCTCGCCGAAGTCGGAGAGGGTGCGGTGTTCGAGCTGCGCGACGTGCTGCTGCTGAGCCCGCTGCACGTCCCCGACAACGGCGCGCGCACCGTGCGCGTGGAGTTGAGGCGCGATCCGCAGGGCTACGCGTTCACCGTACGCAGCCGGCCGGCGAATGCCGCGCGGGACGCGCGCTTCGAGACGCACGCGCAGGCGAACGTGCGACTCGATGTCACGAGCCTGCCCGCGCTCGTTCCGCTGCGCGAGATCGAGCAACGCTGCACGGCCGTTCGCAGTGCGCAAGGACGCGCAGCGTTGCCGTCGCCGCAGGAGGAAGCCGTCCGATTCGGGCCGCGGTGGCACACACTGCGCGAGGTGCGGATGGGCGACGGCGAAGTGCTCGCGACGCTCGAGCTCGCCGAAGAGTTCGCCGTCGATCTCACGAGCTATCGGCTGCACCCGGCGCTCGTCGACATCGCCTCGGCGATCGGCCTCGGACTCTCGTGCGCTCCGACGGACTCCGGATTGTGGGTGCCGGTCTCGTACAAGCGCGTGCGCGTGCACGGCTCGCTCACGCGCCGCATTCGAAGCTGGGTGCGCGCGCGCGCGACGAACCGCGCCGAGGCGGGGCTCGCGTTGTTCGACGTGTCGATCGTCGACGACGCCGGCCGCACGGTCGTCGAGATGGAGGAGTTCGCGATGCGGTGCGTGAACGCCGTTGCGTCGCTCGCCGGCGCGAACGTCTGTACGCAAGCCTCGGCGTGTGAAGCATCGCAGCCTCCCGCGCAGTCCGTGACCGCCGCGTCACCCGCGCTAGCGGCCTTGCAGTACAACTTCGAGCACGGCATCCGTCCCGAGGAAGGGCTGGAGGCGATGCTGCGGATCCTGGGAGCGTCCGACGCGGCGCAGGTCGTCGCGACGTCGCTCGAGCTCGACGCGCTGCGCGTGCAGATCGACGAGTTGATCACCCGCTCGCGCCCCACCGCCGCCGACGCGCGCGCGCCGGACGTCGAGACGGACGGCTCCGACGACGGTGCGTCCGACGGCATCGAGCGCACACTGACGGGCTTCTGGCGCGAGCTGCTCGGCGTGCATTCCGTGGGCGCGCGCGACAACTTCTTCGATCTCGGTGGCCACTCGCTGATCGCCGTGCGCCTGTTCGCGCGCATCAAGAAGACGTTCCGCGTCGAGTTTCCGATCTCGCTGCTCTTCGAAGCTCCGACGATCGAGACGTGCGCGCAGGCGATCCGCCTCGCGCTCGCTGCGGAGAAGCCGGCGCACTCGAACGCGGCGCCGGTGCGCGAGGCGCGCTTCACGCACCTCGTCGCGATGCACCCCGGACAAGGCGGCGAGAAGACACCGTTCTTCCTCGTGGCCGGCATGTTCGGCAACGTGCTGAACCTGCGGCACTTGGCGCACTTGATCGGCAACGAGCGGCGCTTCTTCGGCTTGCAGGCGCTCGGTCTCTACGGCGCGCACAAGCCGCACGAGACGTTCGAGGACACGGCCGCCGACTACCTCGCGGAGCTGCGTCGGGTGCAGCCGCACGGACCGTATCTGCTGGGTGGATTCTCCGGCGGCGGCATCACCGCGTTCGAGATGGCGCTGCAGCTCACGTCGGCGGGCGAACAGGTTGCGTTCCTGGCGATGCTCGACACCGCGCTGCCGAGTTCACCCCGACTCTCCGCGATCGATCGTGCACGCGTCAACTGGGATCGCATCCGGCAACGCGGCCCCGCGTACGTCACGGAATGGGCGCGCGACAAGCTGCGCTGGGAGATCGCGCAGCTGCGCAAGCACTACCGCTCGCGAGCCGAGCTGATGCCGTCCGAGTTCCGCTCGGAAGAGATCGGCAACGCGTTCCGCCGCGCGCTCGCGCGCTACGAGCTGCGGCACTACACGGGCGAGATCACGCTCTTCCGACCGAAGATCGAGGTCGCACACGTGCTCGGAATCGGGCGCGAGCTCAACGTGCGCCGCGAGTTCGTGCATCACGAGAACGGCTGGAGTCCGCACTGCGACCGCGTGCGCGTGAACGAAGTGCCGGGCGACCACGACAGCATGGTGCTCGAGCCGAACGTGCGCGTGCTCGCGGCGAAGCTGCGCAAGTGCATCCACGCGGCGGAGTCGAGTATCGTGCACACGCGCGGCTCCGCGCCGCGCTCGTTCGACGCGCCGCGCGGGCTCCATGCGCTCGATGTCAGCGCACGCCTGACGGGAGCACCGCGATGAGCTGGACCGTGCCCGTCGTGCTGTACGGCTGGTTGCCGCTCGTCGCGATCGCGTTCGCGACGCTCACTCCGACGCGCGCGGTGCTCGTCAGCTACTTCGCCGGCTGGATGTTCCTGCCGGTCACGTCGTTCCAGGCGTTCGGATTCTTCGACTACTCGAAGGACACGGTCGTGCCGTTGTCGGTGCTCGCCGGCGTGCTCGTGTTCGACAGCGCGCGGCTCGTGCGCTTCCGGCCGCGCGCGCTCGACCTGCCCGTCGTGCTGTTCTGTGCGGCACCCTTCTTCACGTCGATGCACAACGATCTCGGCGTGTACGACGGTCTCTCCGGGGCCGCGTACCACTCGATCGCGTGGGGACTGCCGTATCTCACGGGCCGCTTGTACTTCTGGTCGCAGGACGGCGTTCGCCGTCTCGCGCTCGCCTTCGTCGCAGCCGGCCTCGTGTACATGCCGCTGTGCTGGTACGAGTTGCGGATGAGTCCGCAGCTGCACGCGCTGGTGTACGGATTCCACCAGCACGACTGGCTGCAAACGCTGCGTGGCGGCGGGTACCGGCCCATGGTGTTCATGAATCACGGCTTGATGGCCGGTCTGTGGATGGCCGCCGCCGCGCTCGTCGCGTTCGCGCTGTGGACGACGGGCGCCTGGAAGCGCGTGTGGGGAGTTCGAATCGGGATCGCGTGCTTGGCGCTCGTGGTCACGGTGGTCGCGTGCAAATCGGCGGGCGCGGTCGCGCTGCTGGCCGCCGGTGCCGCGGCGCTGTGGTCGATGCGCGCACTGCGCACGTCGCTGCCGATGCTGCTGCTCTTGCTCGCGCCACCCGCCTACGTCGCGGCGCGTGCGAGCGGCGCTTGGACGGGCGTCGAGCTCGCGGATCTCGCCGGTCGTTGGAGCGCCGAGCGCGCAGGTTCGCTGTCGTTCCGCTTGAAAGCGGAAGAGCGACTGCGCGAGCGTGCCGCGGAACAACCACTCTTCGGCTGGGGTGGCTGGAATCGCAGCGCGGTGCGGCGCTCGGACGATCCGCGCAGCGAGGCGACGGTCACCGTCGACAGCTTGTGGATCCTCGTGTTCGGCAAGTACGGAGCGTTCGGGCTCGTGAGCTTGCTCGCGATCTGGCTCGCGCCGCTCGTCGCGCTCTGGCGCCGCGCGCCACCGCGGCGTTGGGCGGAGCGGACGCACGTGTGGGCGTGGACGCTCGCACTCGTGCTCGTGACGTACGAACTCGACAACCTCGTCAACGCGATGTCGAACCCGGTGTACCTGCTCGCCGCAGGCGGCATCGCGGGCTTCGCGCTCGCGCCGGCGCGCGCGACGGCAGCGGTTGAGCGCGCACACGGGACATGGCTGCAGGCCGTGCCGGAAGCGAGCGGAGCATGATCATGACCTCCGCGTGGAGCTCGAATGCGAGCGGCGCCGCCGTCGGCACGCAGGCCGCACGGCTGCTCGTCTCGATCGTCAATTACCGCACGCCGGATCTCACGATCGACTGCCTGCGCTCGCTCGCGGCCGAGGTGCGCGCGCTCGGCCGCACGCACGTCGTCGTGACCGACAACGCATCCGGCGACGACTCGGTCGAGCGCGTTCGCGACGCGATTCGTGAAAACGACTGGGGCAGTTGGGTGTCGCTCCTCCCGCTGGCGACGAACGGCGGCTTCTCGTCGGGCAACAATGCGGCGATCGCGCCGGCACTCGAGTCCAAGGATCCGCCGCCGCCCGACTACTTCCTGCTGCTCAATCCCGACACGTGGGTCCACGCGGGAGCGTTGTCCGCGCTGGTCGAGTTCATGGACGCGAATCCGCGCGTCGGCATCGCGGGCAGCCGACTCGAAGACGCGGACGGCACGTTGCAGCACTCGCGCTACCGCTTCCATTCACTGCTCAGCGAGCTCGAGTCCGGACTGCGGCTCGGCGTCGTCACGAAGCTCTTGAGAAGTCGCATCGTCGCGCCGCCGCTCGTGCTCGCGGCGCATCGGGCCGACTGGGTGGCCGGCGCGAGCATGATCGTTCGCCGCGGCGTGTTCGAGGACATCGGGTTGCTCGACGCGGAGTACTTCCTCTACTTCGAGGAGGTCGACTTCTGCTTGAACGCGCGACGTGCCGGCTGGACGTGCTGGTACGTACCCGCGAGTCGTGTCGTACACCTCGTCGGACGCAGCACGGGGTTCACGAGCCGCAGCGGCGATCGCATGCGCCGCCCGCAGTACTGGTTCGAGTCGCGGCGACGCTACTTCGAGAAGAACCACGGAAGCCTCTACGCGTTTGGCGCCGCGGCTGCCTGGAGCGTCGGCTTCGCGTTGTGGCGCGTGCGCCGCGTGCTGCAGCGCAAGCCCGATCGCGATCCGCCGCACATGTTGTGGGACTTCCTCCGCTTCAGCCTCGGCCGGAAATGTGGGGGACGGTGAACGCGTGCACTGGACCGTAGCCGCACCGTTCACGTCGGATCCGCGCACGGATCTGTGGCTCACCCCGTTCGTGCCCGACGCACGCGAGCACTTCACGATGATCGCGGCCCCGGCGCGACCGTCGTGGCATGCGCGGTCGACGCGCGCCGCGGGATGGCGCGACTGGGCCGGCACGTGCGTGCAGGCGAACGCCGCGTGGCGCGCGAGTCGCGGTGGAGTGATCACGGTCTTCCCGCAACTCGCGGTCGTCGCCGGACTTCGCCGACGGATCGCCGTGCGGCACAAGCCGCTCGTCGCGTGGTGCTTCAACCTCGGCGCGCTGTACGGCGGCGCGAAAGCACGGCTCGCGCGCACGGCGCTACGGAGCGTCGACCGCATCGTCGTGCACGCGCGCGGCGAGATCGCGCGCTACAGCGAGTGGCTCGACCTCGAGCGCGAACGCTTCCGCTTCGTGCGCTTGCAGCGCGCGGCGATCCCGATCACCGTCGCCGAAGACGGCGATCGGCCGTTCGTGCTGGCGATGGGCTCGGCCAGGCGCGACTACGCGACGTTCCTCGACGCCGTGCGCGCGGCGCGGCTGCCGGCTGTGATCGTGGCCGCGCGACACGCGCTCGAGGGATTGGAGATCCCGAGTCACGTCGAGGTGCGCAGCGGTCTCACCGAGGACGAATGCCGCCGACTCGCGCAACGCGCGCGCGTCAACGTGATCCCCGTCGTCAACGACGAGACCGCTTCCGGTCAGGTGACGCTGCTCGAGGCGCTGCGCATGGGCCGCGCGGTCGTCGCGACGCGCAGCCTCGGCAGCGAAGACTACGTCGAGCACGATCGCACCGGCCTGCTCGTTCCTCCGCGATCGGTCGACGCGCTGCGCGACGCACTGGAGCGCGTGTGGCAGGACGCCGCGTTGCGCGCGCGCCTCGGATCCGCGGCGTGGCGCTTCGCCGAGGATCACTGTTCCGACACGGCGGCGGGAGCGGCGCTCGGTCGCGTCCTGCGTGAAGTGGAAGAGGGCTGCTCCGGCGCCCGCAAGCTCTCGCCCGCGCGTCCGGAACGCGCTCGATCGGCAGCGCATACATGAAACGATCGCTCGCAGACTTGTCGCAGCTCCTGTGCGCGGCGTCTCGCCGCAAGACGGTCGATCCGTACACGGACATCGAGTGGCCGGACGCGCTCGAGCCGTCGCAGTGGTTCACGAGCCCGGAGCTCGTCTCGCTGTACGGCACGCCGGCATGGGATCGCCTCGACGACCACGACCGCAAGCAGCTGTCGCTCTTCGAAGCGGTCAACTTCTACAGCCTCAACGTGCACGGGGAGAAGGCGCTCGTCGAAGGGCTCGTGAAGCATCTCTACGACACAGCCGACTCGGCGTGGAGCGCGTGCTCGCCGTACTTGCACCACTTCATCGCCGAAGAAAATCACCACATGGTGTATTTCGGCGGCTTCTGCGAGCGCTACGCGAACAAGATCTACCGCGATCGCAAGATCTCTCTGCCGCGCAAGTACGCTCCGGGAGAGGAAGACTTCTTGTTCTTCGCGCGTGTGCTCGTGTTCGAGGAAGTGGTCGACGCCCTCAACCGCCGGATGGCGCGCGACGAGCGGCTCGCGCCGATCGCGCGACGCATCAATCAAGCGCACCACTTGGAAGAGACGCGCCACCTCGTCTTCGGACGCCGCATCACGAGCGAGCTCTTCCGGCGTCACTCGCCGCAGTGGTCGCGCGAGACGCTCGACCGCGTGCGCGGCTACCTCGAGTCGTACGTGCTGAACACGTGGCGCGATTACGCGAACCCGGACGTGTACGTCGACCTCGGCCTCGCGCAGCCGTACGACCTCGCGGAGGAGATGTTCCACGACGAGGGCCGGCGCGTGCACTGGCGCGCGATGACGGCGGGTTGCGTGCGCTACCTGCTCGAGCAGGGCATGATCGAGCGCGCGCCGGTGTGACGGCCTGCGCTCGCGCGCTTCGTCGCGCGCAGCGGATCACTGGCCGGAGACTTGGAATCCCAGGCGTAGGTAGCGATTGACGCGCGGTGCCGTGTAGTCGACTTGCCAGTGCGTACGTCCTTGCTCACGCGCTTCCGCGAGGAACGCGTGCAGGCTCGGCGCGGCGCCGAGCGTGGCGCCATAGGTCGCGAGCGAGCGATCCGGATCGACGTACGGAACTGCGAGGCTGATGGAAGTCGTGTCGCCGACGTGCGCCATCCACGCGAGGATCGACTCGATGCCGGCGCCGACGTGGATCCACGCCGGGAGACCGAGCGGCGAGTAGAAGCGGTTGGCCGCCGAGTCGACGCCCGCGACGCTGTCCGACGACAGGTGCTCGACGAGCGGATCGAACGTGTGCGCGTCCTGGAAGTCGTTCTTGCGTAGCTCGACGTCGCGAATCTCCGCTGCGTTGCCGTCGATCCGCAATTGCACGCCCCAGTTGAAGAAGATGTTGCGTTCGACGACGAGGTCGCGCACGCCGATGCTGGCGTGTTCGTCGCCCTCGTGGTTGCCGTCGAGCGTCATCGCGATCGGATAGTGCCCCACGGAGTTCGCGATGACGTTGTGCGAGACGCGTCCGGACTTGATGTTGGCGAACCACATGCCCCAACCGCGCGGATTGGCGTCGTCGATGTCCTTGCCCTCGAGGATGACGTTGCCGCGCAC
>JBJXHG010000003.1:0-55073 GCA_046160865.1 Planctomycetota bacterium
GGAAGGTCAGCGAGGATCGATTGCGATCCAACAACGCCGCTCTGAGCGAGTTGGCGCAACAGCAGCAGGGCGTGGTGAGAAATGCGGGCGAGCAAAAGCCACGCGCCACGGCAGCCGATCGGCTGCCGTGGCGCGTGGTTGCGAACCCAGATCTGGCTCAGCTTTCCTGCTTGGCCACCGCTTCCTTCGGCGTCCGCTCCACGAACTCGAGGATCGCGCGCTCGCCGTTGTCGCCGAGCCGCGGCTTCGAGAGCTTGAGGATGCGGCAGTAGCCGCCCGGCCGCTTCGCGAAGCGCGGTCCGAGCGTGGCGAAGAGCTTCTGCACGGAGCGCTTGTCGCACAGCGCTGCGAACACCTGCCGGCGATGGTGCAGCGATTCGACCTTCGACAAGGTCACCATCTTTTCGACGAACGGCTTCACGACCTTGGCCTTCTGCAAGGTGGTCACCACGCGCTCGTGCTCGATGAGAGAATTGGCCATGTTGCGAGTCATCGCGATGCGGTGACTCGTCGTCCGACCCAGCTTGTTGCCTGCACAACGATGTCGCATGGCTTGCCTCCGGTTCCGTTCGTCGTCTAGACCTGCATGCCGAGCGCCAAACCGCGCTCGGCGAGCTTGTTCTTGATCTCGGCGAGACTCGTCTTGCCGAGGTTCTTGAGGTTCATGACCTCGTTCTCCGACATCCGCACCAGGTCGCGGACGGTCTGCATGTTGGCGCCGTCGAGACAGTTGCGGGCACGCACCGAGAGCTCCAGCGTCGCGATCGGCGCGGCGAGCACCGAGTCGAGCTCCGTGTTCTCGCGGTTCTTGCGGTTGTACTCCGACACGCCCGGCTCCTCGGCGACCAGGAACTCGTCGCGGCTGTGGTTGTACAGCACGAACGGATTCAGGTGCTTGCGGTAGATCCGCGACGCCTCGACGAGCGCGAGCTCCGGCGTGACGGTGCCGTCGGTCCAGATCTCGAGCACGAGGCGGTCGTAATTCGTCAGCTTGCCGACGCGCGTGGCTTCGATCGTGTAGCGCACGCGGTGGACCGGCGAAAAGATCGAATCGACCGGGATCGTGCCGAGCGGCTGGTACTCCGACGTGTTCTCGTCGGCGGGGATGTAGCCCCGGCCCTTCTTCACGACCATCTCGATGCTGATCGCGCGATCCTTCGTCAGCGTGCAGATGTGGAGGTCGGGATTCGCGACGCGCGCGTCGCCCTCGAGTTGCACGTCCGCGCCCGTGATGGCGCCCTTGCCGGACTTCGCGATGCGGCACGTGAGCTGGTTCTGCCCTTCGTACTGCACGCGCAAGCGCTTGATGTTGAGGATGATGTCGGTGACGTCCTCGTACACGCCTTCGAGCGATTCGAATTCGTGCGCGGCGCCCTCGATCTTCACGGAGGAGACCGCGGTCCCTTCGATCGACGACAGCAGCACGCGGCGCAGTCCGTTACCGATCGTGTGACCGAAGCCGCGCTCGAACGGCTCGATGAAGAAACGGCCGTACTGCGACGTCAGGGTCTCGAGATCGGGCTGAACCTTGCTGGGCAGCTCGAAATTACGCCAACGGATTCTCATGGGGATCTTCTCTTGTACGGCGCTCGGGGCCAGCGGAAGCGATGGTGCGGCAGGATCACTTCGAGCAGAGCTCGATGATGAGTTGTTCTTGGATCGGGTGCGGGATGTCCTCGCGGCGCGGGATGCCCACGATGCGCGAGGAGAGTGTGTCGCGCGAGACCTCGAGCCACGCGGGCACGGGCTGTGACTTGTTCACCTCGACGGCGTCCGAAACCATCTTGCGCATCGAATCGTGTGACGCGGGTGCGATCGTGTCGCCGGGGCGCACCTGGAACGAGGCGATGTCGACCTTGCGGTTGTTGACGGTGAAGTGACCGTGGTTGATGAGCTGGCGCGCGTGGTTGCGCGAGAGCGCGAAGCCGCTCGCGAGCACGACGTTGTCGAGCCGGCGCTCCAGCAACATCATCAGGTTCTCGCCGGTGTTGCCCTTGAGCCGCTCCGCCTCGCGGAAGTACAGCTTGAACTGACGCTCGGCGACGCCGTAGATGCGCTTGAGCTTCTGCTTCTCGCGCAGACGTACACCATACTCGGTGACCTTCGCGCGCTTCTGTGCGTGAACGCCCGGCGGGTAGTCACGGCGCGACACCGCGCACTTTTCGGTGAAGCAGCGCTGGCCCTTCAGGAAGAGCTTCATGCCCTCGCGCCGGCACAGCTTGCACTTGTTCTCCGTATAACGAGACATTCAGGATCCTCCGAATCAGACGCGGCGGCGCTTGCGGGCGCGGCAACCATTGTGGGGCAAGGGCGTCACGTCTTCGATCGACACGACCTTGAGGCCCGAGTTCGCCAAAGCGCGGATCGCGGACTCGCGACCCGAACCGGCGCCCTTGACCTTCACTTCGACTTCGCGCACGCCTTGGCGCATCGCCACGGACGAGGCTTGCTCGGCGGCGCGTTGCGCGGCGAACGGCGTGCTCTTGCGCGTTCCTTTGAAGCCGACCGTTCCGGCCGAGCCCGTGCACACGACTTCGCCGCGACCGGTGGTGATCGTCACCAGTGTGTTGTTGAACGTCGCCTTGATGTGGACGACTCCGCGGGAGTCGACCTTCTTGCCGCGCTTCGTCTTCGCCGGCTTGGCCACCGGCGCGCCGGCGGCTGCGGGCGCCGCAGGTGCTGCGGCGGCGGGAGTCTTCGTTTCGCTCATGGATTCCTACTTCATCCCCTTCACGGACTTCTTGCCGGCGACGGTCTTGCGCGGTCCCTTGCGTGTGCGCGCGTTCGTGCGCGTGCGTTGGCCCCGCACGGGCAGACCGCGGCGATGCCGCGCGCCGCGATAGCAACCGATGTCGCGCAGGCGGCCGATCGATGCGGCGACTTGGCGGCGCAACTGGCCTTCGACGGCGTACTCCTTTTGGATGTACGTCGCGAGCGTCGTCAGCTGCTCTTCCGTCAGATCGCGGGCTTTCATCCCGCCATCGAGGTTGAGCGCTTCGCACACCCGCTCCGCCGTCGGACGGCCGACGCCGTACACGTACGTGAGCGCGATCTCGAGTCGCTTGTTGTTCGGAATGTCTACACCGATGAGGCGCGGCATGTTCTCGTTCCTAGTTCCTACCGGAGCTCAACCGGCCTGACGTTGCTTGTGACGGGGCTCGGAGCAGATCACCCGAACGACTCCCCGGCGGCGCACGATCTTGCAGTGGATGCACATGCGCCGGACGCTGCTGCGGACCTTCATTTCGAATCTCTCCTCTGGCGGCGATCGCCGCGACAGATGATGCGCCCCTTCGTCAAGTCGTAGGGCGACATCTCGACCGTGATTTTGTCCCCGGGCAGGATGCGGATGTAGTGCATGCGCATCTTGCCGCTGACGTGAGCGAGGATCTCGTGACCGGATTCCAGCTTCGCGCGGAAGCGGGCATTCGGCAGAGCCTCCGTGACCAGGGCTTCCACGGTGATGGGTTCCTCTTTTGCCATCAGCCAGCCTTGCCGTTCACGGCTTGCCGCCGCAACGCCGTGAAGACCTCGTCGGGAGCCCGCTCGCCATCGACCTCGCGCAGCACGCCGCGTGCGCGGTAGTACCCTTCGAGCGGCAGCGTCTGCTCGCGGTACACCGCGAGGCGCTTGCTCACCGTGGCGGGATCGTCGTCGGTGCGCTGCACGAGCTCGCCGCCGCACTTGTCGCACAGACCCGCGTTCTTCGGTGGCGCGGTGCGCAAGTGATGGATGTTCCCGCAAGCTTTGCAGGTACGCCGACCCGTCAAGCGATCGACGAGAGCCTTGTCGGCGACCGCGAGATTGATCACACGCACGTCGTCGGTCGGCTTCAGTCGCTGCGCCAGCGCTTCGGCTTGCGGCATCGTGCGCGGAAAGCCATCGAGCAAGTAGCCGCGCGCACAGTCGGGTTTCGATACGCGGTCGAACAGCATGTCGAGCACGAGTTCGTCGGGCACGAGCTTGCCGCTGTCCATGTACGACTGTGCGCGTCGTCCGAGCTCCGTGCTCTTCGCGCGGTGCTCGCGGAAGAGGTCGCCGGTCGAGATGTGCGGCAGCCCGAGCTCGGCCGACAGCCGACTCGCTTGGGTGCCCTTTCCCGCTCCGGGAGGGCCGAGCAAGATCACGACTTCGGCCATCACTCAGCGCCCTTCTGATCCGAGCGCGTCCAGGTGGGGCCCGACTGCTTCATGAAGCCGTCGTAGTTGCGCATCACGAGCTGTGCGTTGAGTCGGTCCACGAGCTCCAGCGCCACACCGACCACGATCAGCACCGACGTGCCGCCCAGGAAGTAGCGCATGTCCTGCGGCAGAGCCGTCCCGCTCGTCACGAACGCGGGAGCGATCGCGATCACGGCTAGGAACGCGGCGCCCGCGAGCGTGATGCGCGTCAAGCTGTTCTGCAGGTACTCGGCCGTTCGCGCGCCGGGTCGAATGCCCGGAATGAACGATCCGTGCTCGCGCAGGTTGTCCGCGATCTCGTGCGGCTGGAACATCAGGCGGTTCCAGAAAAAGCAGAAGAAGAACACCAGCGCGCAGTACATCGTCACGTGCACGAAGCCGGTCGGCGTACTGAAGATCTCGTTGAGGTCCGAGAGGCCGACGAGCTGGAACAAGATCGCCGGGACGACGAACACGACCGATGCGAACACGATCGGCATGACGCCGGCCATGTTGATCTTGAGCGGGAGGTAGTGGCGCTGCCCGCCGTAGACGCGACGGCCGCGCGTCAAGCGTGCGTACTGGATCGGCACGCGCCGCGCACCTTTGTGGATGAACACGACGACGAGGATCGTCACGACCCAGATCGCAATCAGGAACAGCAGCGTCTGCCAGAAGTTCTCGTCGCCGATGATCAGCGTCATCGCTTGCGGAATCTGCGCGACGATGCCGGCCATGATGATCAGCGACGCGCCGTTCCCGACACCGAACTCGCTGATCAGCTCACCGATCCACATGACGAGCATTGCGCCAGCGAGGAGTGACACGACGACGATCAACCCGAGCAGCGCGGGATGCACCCGCATCTTTTCGGTGATCATGCCTGGATTGGCCAGGAACACGCTCGAGTAGATGAAGAGCGCCTGCAAGAGCGCGATCGGCACCGACGCGAGCCGCGTCCATTGACTGATCTTCTTCTGCCCCGCCGCGCCTTCCTTCTGGATCGCCTCGATCGTCGGCGACACCTTCCCGAGCATCGAGAAGATGATCGACGCCGAGATGTACGGCATGATCCCGAGCGCGAAGATCGTCGTGTCGCCGATCGCGCCGCCCGAGAACGCGCTCACCAGGCCGAAGATCGAGCCTTGGTCGCGCCGGCTCATCAAGAACTCGGGGCTCATGCCGGGGATCGGCACGTGGAAGCCCACGCGGTAGCACAAGAGCAGACCGAGGGTGGTCAGGATCTTCTGCCGCGTTTCCGGGATCTTGAAGAGCTGTAGGAAGGAACTTTGCACGGAAATCCTTAGCCTTCGTCCGTCTGCGCACCGGCTTCGACTTCGCGGCCGCGAGCGTCGAGCTCGACCACCGTTCCGCCGGCAGCCTTGATCTTCTCCGCGGCACTCTTGCTGAACTTGTGAGCGCGCACCGTCAGCTTGTGCTTGATCTCGCCGTCTCCGAGCACCTTGAAGAAGTCCGTGACTTTGCTGGTCAAGCCGCGCTCGAGCACGGTGTCCAAGTCGACGGTCGCGCCGTCGTCGAACGCGTCGAGGATCTCGACGTTGACGATCGTGTAGTCGCGGCGGAACGACGCGTTCGTGAAGCCGCGCTTCGGAACACGCCGGTAGATCGGCATCTGTCCGCCTTCGTAACCCGGACGTCGGGAAGCGCCCGAGCGCTGGCCCCAACCCTTGTGTCCGCGACCGGCAGTCTTGCCGAGTCCGCTGCCGGGACCGCGCGCGATACGCTTGCGCGTCGCGTACTTGGTCCCCTTCTTCGTGACGCTCTTGAGGTCCATGTGCTTGGGTTCTGGATCTTTCGGGGCCTTACGGCGTGTTCAGCGCGACGCCGCGCAGCTCGGAGACTTGCTCGGGCGTGCGCAAGAGCGCGAGCGCGTTGAGCGTCGCCTTGACCAAGTTCACGGGGTTCGTCGAACCGTACGACTTCGTGAGGATGTCGCGGATGCCGGCCTGCTCGACGACCGCGCGCACGGATTGGCACGCGATCAATCCCGTTCCGGGCGCAGCCGGAATCAAGCGCACCATCGAGCCGCAGAAACGGCCTTCGACTTCGTGCGGGATCGTGCCCGACGTGGTGAGCGGCACGCGCGTGAGGTGCTTGCGTCCGTCTTTGGCGGCCTTCTCGATCGCACCGGGAACCTGACGGGCCTTGCCGAAGCCGTAGCCCACGACGCCCGACTTATTGCCGATGATCGAGAGCGCGGAGAACGAAAAGCGCCGTCCGCCCTTCACGACCGCGGCCGAGCGATTCACCTTGACCAACGTCTCGGTGAGGTTCGGCAGGTCGCTGGCTTCGATGCCGTCGATGTACTGGAGTTTCGTCTTCATGGGATCTGGGGAGCGTCGATCGGGCGCGAGGCGCGGATCAGAACTTCAGGCCCGCGCCGCGCGCGGCTTCGGCGAGCGCCTTGATACGGCCGTGGAAACGAGCGAAGCCGCGGTCGAACACCACCGCTTCGACGCCGGCTTCCTTGGCGCGCTTGGCGATCTCGGCGCCGATCACCGCGGCGCGCTGCGATTTGGTCTTGCCCGTGAGATCGGGCTGCAACGCCTTGGCGGTGCTCGTGACGTGCGCGAGCGTTCGACCGGTGCGGTCGTCGATCACTTGCGCGGAGATGTGCTTCAACGAGCGCGTGACGCACAGTCGCGGCAGCTCGGAATCGCGCTTCAAACGCGCGCGGACGGCCAGGGTGCGCCGCTCGCGGCGCTTCTGTTTGATCAAAGTGGCTCGCATGGTTGTCGCTAGCTCCCGAAGCTCTTGCCGGCCTTGCGGCGGACGACTTCGCCCTCGTAGCGCACGCCCTTGCCCTTGTAGGGCTCCGGCGGACGGCGCTTGCGGATCGTGGCGGCCATGTTGCCGACGGCCTGCTTGTCCGGGCCCGTGATGACGATGCTCGTCGGTGTCGGCGTCTGCACGACGACGTCCTTCGGCATCTCGAACGTGACCGGCTTGTTGAAGCCGATGTTGAGTGTGACCTTCTTGCCAGCCGCGGCCGCGTTCCAACCGACGCCTTGGATCTCGAGACGCTTCTCGAAGCCCTTCGTGACGCCGGCCACCATGTTGTTGAGCAGCGCGCGCGTCATGCCGTGGAACGCGCGGTTCGCGCGCGCCTCACCGCCCTCGCGCACGCTGACCTGGACGCTCGAACCTTCGACGGCGACGTCGACCTCGGGGCGCAGCACGAGACGCAACTCCCCCTTTGGACCTTTGACCACGACGGTGCGGTCCGCCGTCTGGGTGACGTTGACTCCGCTCGGGAGCGGAACCGGTTGCTTGCCGATGCGCGACATGGCTCAGTACACCTCGCAGAGGATCTCGCCGCCGACGTTGAGCGTGCGCGCCGTTCGATCGGAGACGACGCCCTTCGGCGTAGAGAGAATGTGCATGCCCATACCGCGCAGGACGGGCGTCAACTCGCGCGAACCGGAGTACACGCGGCGCCCCGGCTTGCTCACGCGCGTGATCGAGCGGATGACGCGCTCGCCGTCGCCGCCGTACTTCAGCGTCAGCGTGAGCTTGCTCACGGGCTTGTCGGCCTCGACCGCGTACTCGCGGATGAAGCCCTCTTCCTTGAGGATTTGCGCGATACCCACGCGCATTTTGGAAGCGGGCATGGTCACGGTCTTGCGCTTGTTCGTATTGGCGTTGCGCACGCGCGTGAACATGTCGGCGATCGGATCGGTCATCATGTGAGCAGGTCTCCTACCACGACGCCTTGCGCATGCCGGGGATCTCCCCCAAGTGCGCGCGCTCGCGCAGGCAGATGCGGCAGATGCCGAACTTCTTGTACACGGCGCGCTGACGGCCGCACATCGTGCAGCGCGTATACGCACGCACCTTGAACTTGGGCTTGCGATTGCACTTGGCGATCCATGAAAGCTTGGCCATGGCTCAGCTGTTCTTCGCTTTCTTGTCTTCCCGGGCCACGAATGGAATCCCGAGCTCCTTCAGCAACGCGTAGCCCTTCTCATCGGTGCGCGCGCTGGTGACGAACGTGATGTCCATGCCTTGGGTGAACTCGACTTTGTCGAAGTCGATCTCGGGGAAAACCGTCTGCTCGGACAGGCCGAGCGAATAGTTTCCGCGGCCGTCGAGCTTGTCCTTCACGCCGCGGAAGTCGCGGATACGCGGCAGGACGACCGTGATCAGGCGGTCCGCGAACTCCCACATGCGATCCCGACGCAGCGTCACGGCGCACGCGATCGGCATGCCTTCGCGCAACTTGAAATTGGCGATCGAGGTCTTGGCCTTCCGCACCGTGGGACGCTGTCCGGCGATCTGCCCGAGCTCCTTGGCGGCGGCTTCGACGCGACCCTTGTTCTCGACCGCACCCTTCACGCCCATGTTGATCACGATCTTCATGAGGCGCGGAACGGCGTGCTCGTTCTCGATGTTGAAGCGTTCGCGCAAGCGCGGCTTCACTTCTTGGTTGTACTTCTCTCGCAGGCGTGCCATGTGCGTTCCGCTCACTTCTTCTTCGCGCCGGTCTTGGTTCCGGTGCCGCGCTTGGCCTTGTTCTCCGTGCGCTTGCGCGTGCCCTTGCCCGTCTTCGCGTCGAGCAGCATCACGTTGCTCGCGTGGATCGAGGACTCGAGTTGGACGCGCTCGCCCTTGGGGTTCTGTTGCGTCGGCTTCTTGTGGCGCCAGCGCAAATTGATGCCGTTCACGACGACGCGGCCGCGCTCGCGCAGCACGTCACGAATCTCGCCCTGCTTGCCCTTGTCGTTGCCGGCGATGACGACGACTTGATCGCCCTTCTTGACGTGCATCAGACGACCTCCTGGGCGAGCGAGATGATCTTCATGAAGTTGCGCTCGCGCAGCTCGCGCGCGACCGCGCCGAAGATGCGCGTGCCGCGCGGATTGCCTTCCGCGTCGACGAGCACGAGCGCGTTCTGGTCGAAGCGCACGTACGAGCCGTCCGGACGGCGCGTGTTCTTCTTCACGCGGACGACGACGCCCTTCGCGACCGACCCGGCCTTGAGCTCAGAACCCGGCATCGCCTTCTTGACCGACACCACGATGATGTCGCCCAAACCGGCGGTGCGGCGGTGCGTGCCGCCGAGCACCTTGATGCACTGGACGAGCTTGGCGCCGGTGTTGTCGGCGACGTCGAGGAACGTCTGCATCTGGATCATGACGCACCTCCCTCTTCCGCGGCGCTCGTGACGGCGCGCAGCGAGTCGACGCCCTCGACACCCGAGAGCTCGTGCACGCCGACTTGACGCGACTTCTCGACGATGCGGAGCAAGCGCCAGCGCTTGAGCTTGCTCATCGGTCGGCAGGCCGCGATCTCGACCTTGTCGCCGGTCTTCGCTTCGCCGTTCTCGTCGTGCGCGTAGTACTTCTCAGCCTTGCGCACGTACTTCTTGTACTTGGCGTGCTTGTAGGTGCGCTCGACGCGGACGGCGATCGTCTTCGCCATCTTGTCGCTGACGACCGTGCCCTCGAGCGTCGGCCGGATGCTTCTCGTGACAGTCATGTCTAGCGGGACTCCTGACCGCGAACGCCGGTCTTCCGTTCGTGCACGATCGTCTGGATGCGCGCGATCGTGCGCCGCAGCTCGCGGATGCGCGACGGGCTCGCGATGCTCTGCGTCGCGGACTTGAAGCGCAGGTCGAACAGTTCCTTCTTCATTTGCTCGAGCTCGTAGTCGAGGTCGCCTTGGTTCTTGGCGCGGATCTCGTCGATCTTCATCGCGGGTCGTCCTTCGTCTCTCTCAGTTGGTCGGAAGACGACGGATCATCTTCACCTTGATGGGCATCTTGTGCGCGACGCGCTTGAACGCGGCGCGCGCCTTCTCCTCGGTGAGCCCGCCGAGCTCGTACAGCACGGTGCCGGGCTTGATCTCGGCGGCCCAGAACTCGACATCGCCCTTGCCGGTGCCCATGCGCACCTCGGCCGGCTTCGACGAGACGGGCTTGTGCGGGAACACGCGGATCCAGACGCGCGCTTGACCGTCCGTCGCGCGGCTCGCCGCGATACGACCGGCTTCGATCTGGCGACCGGACAGCCAGCAGTAGTCGAGCGACTGCAAGCCGAAGTCCCCAAACTCGACGCGATGGCCGCGCGTGGCCATCCCCTTCAAACGACCGCGGTGAACTTTGCGGAACTTCGTCCGCTTAGGCATCAGCGACATTGCGGGCCTCCTTCATCTCGCGCTCGCGAGGATTGGGACGCGGACCGCGCGGACGCTCGGAGCGACCGCCGCCGCCGACTTGGCGTAGCTCGACCATCTTGCCGCGCTCGATGTCGCCCTTGTAGATCCACACCTTCACGCCGAGGATCCCGTAGGTCGTGCGCGCCAGCGCGGTGCCGTAGTCGATGTGCGCTTGCAGCGTGGAAAGCGGCACCTGACCTTCGCGCTCCTTCGCTTGCCGTGCCATCTCGGCGCCGCCCAAGCGTCCGTTGAGCTCGAGCTTCACGCCCTTCGCTCCGGCTTGGATCGTGGTCTGAATCGCGCGCTTCATCGCACGGCGGAACGCCATGCGCTTCTCGAGCGCTTCGGCGACGACCTCCGCGACGAGCTTCGCTTCCAGCTCCGGACGCTTCACTTCGTGCAGCGTCAGGTGCGTCGTCATGCCCGTGATCTTCTGCAGCTCCTGCTTGAGCTGATCGACGCGCACCCCTTTGCGACCGACGAGCACGCCGGGACGCGCGGTGTAGATGATCGCGTTCACCGCTTCGCTCGTGCGCTCGATCTCGATGCGTGGAATTCCGGCCGAGCCGAACTCCTTCACGATGTGATTGCGGATCTTGAAGTCCTGCAGCAGGAACTTTTTGAAGTCCTTCTTGCCGCCGTACCAGCGCGAGCGCCAAGGCTCGATGGTCGCGATGCGGAAGCCGGTCGGATGGATCTTTTGGCCCATGGAGTCTGTCGCGGAGCGTGCGCTCTACGCCTTCGCCTTTCGTTTGGCCTTCTTGGGCTTCTCTTCTGCCGGCGCTTCTTCCATCTCGCGCACCTTCACCGTGAGGTGGCTGAGCCGTTTCGCGAACGGCATCGCGCGGCCCTGCGGGCCCGGTCGAAAGCGCATGCGATCGTTGAGCAGCGGTCCGTCGTCGGCGCGGCACTCGTGCACGTACAGACGATTGATGTTGACGTTCTCGTCGAGGCTCGCGTTCGCGACGGCGGACTGCACGACCTTGAGATAGAACGTGGCACCGCGCTGCGGCGCGAAGCGCAAGAGGTCGAGCGCTTGATTGACCGTGCGGCCGCGGATGAGGTCCGCGATGAGGCGGGCCTTGCGCGCAGTGATACGCGCGAAGCGATGGCGCGCGGTGAACTCGAGGACGGCGGACTCGGTGACGGGGCTCATGATTCAGTCCCCCCCCCTGTCGTCGTCGCTTCTTTCTTGTTCGTGTGGCCGCGGAACACGCGCGTGGCCGCGAACTCGCCGAGCTTGTGGCCGACCATGTCCTCGGTCACGAACACCTTCAGGTGCTTGTTGCCGTTGTGGACCATAAACGTGTGCCCGATGAACTCGGGCGGAATCGTGCTCCGGCGCGACCACGTCTTGATCGGGTTGCGTGTGCCCTTCGCAATCTCGGCGGCGACCTTCTTCTGCAGGTGCTCGTCGATGAACGGGCCCTTCTTCGTGCTACGCGCCATGATCAGTGCGGTCCCTTCTTGCGGCGACGAAGGATGAACTTGTTCGTCGGGTTGTTGCGGCGGCGCGTCTTGCCGCCCTTCGCGAGCACACCGCTCGGCGAGCACGGGTGGCGCCCGCCGGCCGTGCGGCCTTCGCCGCCACCCATGGGGTGGTCGACCGGGTTCTGCGCGGTGCCGCGCACTTCCGGTCGGCGGCCGAGGTGACGCTTGCGTCCGGCCTTGCCGAGGCTGACGTGCTGGTAGTCCATGTTGCCGATACGGCCGACCGTCGCACGACACGCTAGGCCGACCTTGCGCAACTCGCCCGACGACAGGAGCACGACGGCGTAGCCGCTCTCCTTCGCCATCAGCTGCGCCTGCGAGCCCGCTGCACGACAGAGCTGCCCACCGCGACCGGCCGAGAGCTCGATGTTGTGGATCTCCAGGCCGACCGGGAGGTCGGACATGGCCAGCGTGTTGCCGAGCAGCGGTTCCGAGCCCGGACCCGAAGTCACGCTCGCACCGACCTTCAATCCGAGCGGCGCGATGATGTAGCGCTTCTCGCCGTCGGCGTAGTGCAGGAGCGCGATGTTCGCCGAGCGGTTCGGGTCGTACTCGATCGTCGCGACCTTGGCCGGCACTCCGTCCTTGTCGCGCTTGAAGTCGATCAAGCGGTACATGCGCTTGTTGCCGCCGCCGCGTCGGCGCGACGTCATGTGCCCGTGGTTGTTGCGTCCGCCCGTCTTGCGGATCGGGACGAGCAGGCTCTTCTCGGGCTTCGAGGTCGTGAGCTCGGCGTAGTCGAGCACCGTGCCTGTTCGGCGTCCGGGAGATGTGGGTCGATAGGACTTGATTGCCATCGTGTTCTCGCTCGTATCCGGGCGTGCCTGGGCGCGCCTACAGGATCTCGATGGTGCTGCCTTCCTGGAGCGTGACCATCGCCTTCTTCCAATCCTGCGTCTTGCCGGCGACGTAACCGCGTCGCCGCACTTTGCCTTCGACACGCAGTGTGTTGACCGTCTTCACTTTCACCTTGAAGACGGACTCGACCGCTCGGCGGATCTCGATCTTGTTGGCGTCGACCGGCACGCGGAAGTGGTACGCGTTGCGATCGGCTTGATCGTCGGTGCCCTTCTCGGTGATGACCGGATTGCGCACCAACTGGTAGTAGCGATCCATGACGTTCTGGGGGACGTTCGTCGGCGCACTCACGCAGCACCTGCCTTCACGCCGACGCGCGCAGCGAGCGAATCCAGCGCGGCCTTCTCGGCGACGATCAACCCACCGGCGACGACGTCGTGCGCGCACAGCTCGTCCGCCGTGCGCACCATCACACCCGTGAAGTTGCGGCACGACTTCCACAACACGTCGTTGCGCTGCGCCACGACGACCAGCGTGCGGCGCGGGCTCCCGAGCTCGGCGAACCACTTGCGCGCGGCCTTCGAGGACGGCGCGTCGAACTTCGGAAGCTCGGAGATCAAGAGTTCGTTGTCCGCGAGCTTGCCGGCGATCGCCGAGCGCAGCGCGACGCGGCGCGCCTTCGCGGGCATGTGGTAGCTGTAGTCGCGCGCCTTCGGGCCGAACACCGTGCCACCGCCGCGCCAGATCGGCGACTTGCGGTCGCCCGCGCGCGCGCGCCCGGTGTGCTTCTGCTTCCAGGGCTTCTTGTGCGAGCCGGCGACTTCCGCGCGACCCTTCGTATTCAGCGTGCCCTGGCGTTGATTCGCCTCGAACATCACGACGGCGTCCTTCAACGTGCGGTAGAGCACCTTGTCGCCGAACGGGGCGGCGTCGATCTCGACCTCGCCCATCTTTCCGCCCTTGTAGCTCTGGAGCTTCATCGCACGCACCTCAGCTCTTCTGCTTCTTCACGCCGGTCTTGGCCGTGCGCACTTGGACGAATCCGCCGTTGTAGCCAGCGACCGCGCCGCGGAGGAACAGCAGGTTGCGCTCCTCGTCGACACGGACGACCTCGAGGTTCTTCTGCGTGCTGCGGCTGTCACCGTAGTGCCCACCGAGCCGCTTGCCCTTGATGACCTTGCCGATGCGCTTGCTCGCCATCGACCCCGGATCGCGGACGTTCATGCAACCGTGCGTCTCGGGGCCGCGGCTGAAGCCGTGGCGCTTGATCGTGCCGGCGAAGCCGCGGCCCTTCATCGTTCCTGTGACGTCGACGAGATCGCCGAGTTGAAACACGGTTGCCTTCACGACGTCGCCGACAGCCGTCGCCGCCGCCGCCTTCAAGCGCTCCTCGCGCAAGAAGCGCTTCGGCGCCGTATTGATCTTCTTGAATTGCCCGAGCTGCGGCTTCCGGCTGCGCTTGTCGGAGATGTCCTCGAAGCCGAGCTGAATCGCGTCGTAGCCGTCGTTGTCGCGCGTGCGCACCTGCGTCACGACGCACGGACCGACCTCGACGACGGTCACGCCAGTGACCGTGCCGTCCTCAGCGAATAGCTGAGTCATGCCGCGTTTGCGTCCAAGGATCAGCGCCATGGCTGTGTGTGTGTCGTGAGGGGTTCTTCAGCGTCCGCATAGCGCGGGCGCGTGGGGGATCGTTCGCGAAAATGCGCGCACGACGCGGCCGCGCGGGCCGATCGCCGTGTTCGAGGTCGAGATAAAGAGCTGCGGTTCGCGGGGAAGCACGAGACTCGAGTCTCGTGCTTCACATCCCACGCGGCGTCCGATGGGGATCAGGGCGCCGCGCTCAGGCTTTGATGCGGATGTCCACGCCCGCAGGCATGTTGAGGCTGCTCAGAGCGTCGACCGTTTGACTGGTCGGCTCCGAGATGTAGATCAGTCGCTTGTGAGTTCGGATCTCGAACTGCTCGCGCGACTTCTTGTCGATGAACGGAGATCGCAGCACCGTGTACCGTTCGATGCGCGTCGGCAGCGGAATCGGGCCGGCGACTCGTGCGCCCGTCCGCTTGGCGGTCTCGACGATCTCGAGCCCCGACTGGTCGAGGGCCTCGTGGTCGTAGGCCTCCATGCGGATTTGGATCTTGTCCTTCATGTGGGCGGATCGAACGGATTGCGGCCACGTCGGCGGCGACGGCCGTACGCGTGTGCAGCGGAACGGGGACGGGGAGGGCGGCGCGGGCCGTGGACCACGCTGGTCCACTCACTCTGCGCGCCAAAGGGGCGGGGAAGATACCAGTGCCCCCCCCCTCCGTCAACGGCGCGGAGAATGTTCGCCGCGTGCAGATCTCGAACGGAGTGCTTCGCACGGCGCTGAATCCTTAAGGAAGGCGCAGCTCCGCGAGTGCGGTTGCCGAAGCGCTCGGATTCCGTGCGCCGCGTGCACGAGTCCGCTTCAGTGCCAGACCAGCCCGCGGCTCTCGAGGTCGGATTCCGGTACCGCGCGGTAGTCGGCGGGCACCATCGAAAAGCTCGCGCGCCCCTGAGAGAGTGAGCGCACGGCGGTCGAGTAGCCGAACATCTTCGAGAGCGCCACCCGCCCGAACAACGTTCGCAAACCGCCGTCGGCGCGCACGTCCGCGACCTCCGCGCGGCGGCTGTTGAGGTCGGCCAGAATGCCGCTCGAGAACTCGGCCGGGCACTGGATCTCGAACGTCATCCACGGCTCGAGCAACCCGACGTTCGCGCCGGCGAGCGCCGCGCGCAGCGCTTGGCTCGCCGCCTGCGCGAACGCGGCCTCGGCGTCGCGGCGCGGGTCGCTCGCGCCGCCGGTGACGCGCAGGCTCGATCGGATCAGCGCGAAACCGAAGCGCGGTCCGCTCAGCGCCTCGAGCGCGAGCGTCTGCCGCACCGCGCTGCGCAACGCGACCGGGACCCTACAATCGTCCGCGAACTCGATCGACACCGAGCCGTCCTCGTCGCTCGGCTCGACGGTCACCTCGACCTCGCCGAAGACGTCCTTGCCGGCCAGAACGCGGTCCACGCGCGCGCGAGCGACGGCCGGCCCGCGCACGGACTCGCGATACGCGACGCGCGGCGCACCGATGTTGGGCTTGACATGGAAGTCGCTCTCGAGGCGGTGCATCACGACTTCGAGGTGCAGCTCCCCCATCCCCGAGATCAGCCACTGACCGGTCTCCGAATCCTCGCGCACGTGGAACGTCGGATCTTCGTGCGCGAGCCGCTCGAGCGCGGCGTGCAGCTTGTCGCGCTCGGCTGCCGAAGCCGGCTCGATCACGAGCACCATCACCGGCGCCGGAAACTTGGGGTTCTCGAGCACGATCGGCGCGCCCTTCTCGCACAGCGTGTCGCCCGTCGCGGTGAACTTGCAACCGACGAGCCCGACGATCTCGCCGGGACCCGCACGCTCGAGCGCGACACCGGCGTCGGCATGCATGCGGAGGATCCGGCCGATGCGCTCGGTCTTCTTCGTGCGCGGATTGAGGAGCTGCATCCCCGGCTCGATCGTGCCCGAGTACACGCGCGCGAAGGTCAGGTCGCCGTACGGCAGCACTTGCAGCTTGAACGCGAGCGCGCACACGGGTGCGGACGGATCCGCGGGCCGCTCGAGCACCGCGCCGGTGCCGGGATCGCGGCCCTGCGTCGGCGGGAGGTCCGCCGGAGACGGCAAGTAGTCGACGACCGCGTCGAGCAGCGGCTGGATCCCGATGTTGCGCAGCGCGACGCCGGCGAAGACCGGCACGAGCGTGCCAGCGATCACGCGCTTGCGCAGCGCCGCGCGCAGTGCCGCGACGTCTGGCTCACGCCCTTCGAGGAGCGCGCCGAGCACCGCCTCGTCGTCTTCGGAGAGCGCGTCCAAGAGCTCCGCGCGCAACACGCCGACCTCGTCGCGCGCATCTGCGGGCAGCGGGAACGCACGCGCGCGCGCAGGTGCGGCATCCGGGCGGAAGTCCCACGTCTCCTCGCTGATCAAATCGACCAGCGCGTACAGGGTGCCGCCGTCGTACAGCGGGTACTGCACCGGGATCGCGGGCGCATCCAACCGCGCGCGCAGATTCGCGACGGTGCGCAGGTAGCTCGCGCCGGCGCGGTCGAGCTTGTTCGCGAACGCGAGATACGGCACGCGGTGGCGCCGCATCTGACGCCACACCGTTTCCGACTGCGCCTGCACCCCCATCACGGAGTCGAGCACGAGGATCGCGCCGTCGAGCACGCGTAGCGAGCGCTCGACCTCGACCGTGAAGTCGACGTGACCAGGTGTGTCGATCAGTTGAATCGTGTGGCCGCGCCACGGAATCGTCGTCGCCGCCGCCGTGATCGTGATGCCGCGCTCGCGCTCCTCCTGCATCCAATCGAGCACAGCCGTGCCTTCGTCGACGTTGCCCATGCGGTGCTCGATCCCGGTGTCGAACAGGATCCGCTCCGACACGGTCGTCTTGCCGGCGTCGATGTGCGCGACGATGCCGATGTTGCGCAGGCGCTCGAGTTCCATGGCGCGACGAGCTTGCGGCAGCGTCCTGGACCGCGCAAGCGAGCCGAAGCACCGCCGCGTGTTGCCACACGCGGCGGTGCGACTACGAGGCGGCATGTGCTGCGTGCGCTCGCCCATATGGATCGTGATCGCCGGGCTCGTGCTCGCGAGTTCGCCGGCGACGGCCCCGCCGCAGGAACGCACGAGCTCGCTGCGACGGCTGTCGACAGCGCTCGACTCGATGACGCTCGCGAGCGATGCGGAGCTGCGCGCGGTCGAGCGCGCCGTCGTCGAGCTGCACACGATCCCGCCGTCGTGGAGCGTCCGAGCGCGGCGCGAGAACCACGCGTGGAAACCAGTGCGCGCGAACGGCGACGCGACCATCGTGAAGGTCGAGCTGGCGCACGCGCGGCTCGGCGGGCGTGCGCTCGAGCTGTCGACGTCGCTCGACGGCGAGTGGGTGCACGTCGGATCGATGCTGTTCATCGCGCAGGACGCGCGGACGAGATGGGCGCGCGAGCAGTACGCGATGCGCGCGCAGTTCTGGCCGCCGCGCGCGCTCGCACCAATGCTCATCGCGCTCGAGCGCGAGCTCGAGCACGCGCTCGGCCCCGACGATGTGCTCGAGTCCGTCGATCCGATGTCGGGCGATGCACGCGCCGACGATCCGTACGCGCGCGTGCTCGTGTGGGTCGCGAACGGCGCCACGCGGACGACCGCCGTCGGCGCGCTACCCCTTCCCCGCTCCTGTCGTCAGCAGCAACCGTATCCGGCCGGTGTGCATGGCAGGCGCGCGGCGGACTCCGTCATCGGCGAGCCCCTCACGACGGTGCGACTGCGAGACACCCTGGCACACATGCGGCACTTGCGCTCCACGATCGACGTCGGAGGCGACGTGCTCATGTCGAATCAGCCAGGCGTCGACGCGGCCATGCTCTGGTTGTCGAGTGAGCGGCGCGAGCGCGGCCTTCCGCCATCGATGCTCGGTCAGGTCCGGTGCAGCGCAGTGATCGATGCGCGGAGTCGCGGCACGCTATTCCAGCTCGGTGACGTTCGTGTGAGCGGTGCGACGTTGTCCGCGCTCGTGCGCGAGACACACGGCGCGGCGCGATCCTCCGGCGCGACGCTGCTCGCAGTGCTCGCGTTTCCGGCGCACGAAATCGAGCCCGCGACGATCGTCGCCGTGACCACGCCCCAGACGAGCGACTTCGGCTCGCTCTCGGTCGTCGCATGCACCGCGTGGACGCTCGCAGACGACCGTTCGCTCCCGCCACCGCCCGCAGCATGGACTACCGTCGCGATCCGTTGTGAACGCGCGCCTTTCGGTCGCCGTTGGACTATCGAGCTCGCGGACATCGGAAAGCTCGCGTTCGGCGCGAACGTTCCGCTGTTCTGCGACGTCGGTGTGGAGCCTCCCGCGCCGCCGACGCTGCGCGGACGCAGCGGCTTCGTGGTTGGTGGTATCGCGCTGAACGCCGTGCGATGAGCGTGCGCGTCAGCGCGCGAGCATCGGATTGAGGCGCAGGAACTCGGCCCGCCAGCGGTAGTGCTCGAGCAACTCGTCGTGCGGCTCACCGAGCAGCGCGACGGCCGCGTACAGCGCTTCGATCGACGCGAGTCCGGCGCTCGGATCGGCGAACGTGCGGCTCTTGCGCGGATACGCGGTGACGAGAGCCGGCAACCGCCGCAGGATCGGCTCGCCGTCGACCGTCGCACGCAGCGCGTCGACCTTGCGCCACGCGCAATCGATGAGGAGCAATCCGTGACCACGATCGGCGTCGGAGAGCTCCGGCCCGTCGACGTGCAGCAGCACGCGGCCGGCGGCGTCGACGCGGCGATCGCCGCGGTACGTCACGAAGCGCACGCCGCTCATGCCGTGGAGCGGCGTCAGAGAACACTTCTTCGCCGACTCGCGCGGATCGCGCAGGATCAATATGTCGAGAGGACGCGTTGGCGTCCTCTCGAGTTCGCGCGAAGTCACGGAGCTCACCGGGGCATCGCGGCACACAAGCGCGCCGCTGGGTCATCGCGGCACACAAGCGCGCCGCTGGGACACACCTAGCTCGCGTAGTGGCTGTACGCCTTGTTGGCTTCCGCCATCTTGTGGACGTTTTCCTTCCACTGCACGGACGCGCCCGTGCCGAGGTAGGCGTCGTGCAGCTCTTCGGCCAGACGCTTCGCCATCGGCTTGCCCTTCTTCTTGCGCGCGTTGTCGACGAGCCAGCGAATCGCGAGCGATTGCTGGCGGTGCCGACGCACTTCCCGCGGCACTTGGTAGTTCGCGCCGCCGACGCGCTTGCTGCGCACTTCGACCATCGGCCGCACGTTCTCGATCGCGCGGTTGAAGATGTCGGCTTGGTCCTGCACGTCGGTCAGGCGCTTGTGCGCGAGATCGAGGGCCTCGTAGAAGATGCCTTGCGCGGTCGCGCGCTTTCCGCTCCACATGATCTTGTTGATGATCTTGGTAGCGAGCATCGAGTTGAACTTCGGATCCGGACGCAGGAGCGCGGCGGTCGACTTGTAGTTGCGGGGCATAGGATTGCTCTCTGCGGTCTACTTCTTCGGACGCTTCGTACCGTACTTCGAACGGCTCTTCGTGCGGCCGTCGACACCCGACGTGTCGAGCGTTCCGCGCAGGATGTGGTAGCGCACGCCGGGCAAGTCGCGCACGCGACCGCCGCGCACGAGCACGACCGAGTGCTCCTGCAGGTTGTGGCCTTCACCCGGGATGTAGCAGGTGATCTCCTTGCCGTTCGAAAGCCGCACCCGCGCAACTTTGCGCAACGCGGAGTTCGGCTTCTTCGGGGTCTGCGTCTTCACGACCAGGCAAACGCCACGCTTCTGCGCGCACTTGTCGAGCACGGGAGACTTCGAGCGCTTGATGACCTTCTGACGGCCCTTGCGCACCAATTGATTGATCGTCGGCATTCCTGGTCAGTCCTTCGGCTCGAGCCCGCGAGCGGGGCGGGAAAAGGCGGCGAGCATTCTAGAGGCGCACATCAGGCGGTCAAGCCGAGGCACCCGCTCAGACGTCGTCATTCGGGGCATCCCCTTCCACGACTTCGGCGTCCTCGTCGTCGTCGTCGTCGATGATGGTTTCCGCGGCTACGGCGGTGCGGCTGGATGCGGAGGGTTGCATGCCTTCCGAACCCGTGGCGGCGAGAGCCATCGCGGGCGCATCCTCCATGGCCGAGGACAAGCCGCCCGAGAGCAACGCCTCCATGTCGCCGAGGTCGGGTCGCGCGCCGGCGTTCGCGGTGAAGCCGACTCCGCCGATGTCGCCGAAGTCGATGTTCTTCTTCACGCGGGTGCGGTAGTGGTCACGGAACCCCGTGCCCGTCGGAACCATGTGGCCGAGGATCACGTTCTCCTTGAGGCCGACCAGGTTGTCGCGCCGACCGGCAATCGCCGCTTCGGTGAGCACCTTGGTCGTCTCTTGGAAGCTCGCGGCGGAGATGAACGACTCCGACGAGAGTGACGCCTTCGTGATGCCGAGCAGCAGAGTCTGCCCGTTCGCGGGCTTCTTGCGCTGCTTACGCAGCTTCTCGTTCTCGCGGCGGAAGCGGAACTTGTCGACGACGGCGCCGGGCAGGAACTCGGAGTCGCCCGGGTCCGTGACCTGAACCTTGCGCATCATCTGCGCGAGGATCGTCTCGATGTGCTTGTCGTCGATCGTCACCGACTGGCTGCGGTACACGTTCTGCACTTCGCGCAGCAGGTAGTTCAGCACTTCCTCTTCGCCGCGAATGCGCAGGATGTCGTGCGGATCGAGCGGTCCGTCGACCAGCGGCTCGCCGGCGCGCACCTCGTCGCCCTTGTGGACGCGCAAGTGCTTGCCCTGCGGCACCGCGTGCTGCTGCTCTTCGATGACCTCGCCCTTCGGACCTTGCGCCCGGACGATGATCGTGCGCTTGCCGCGCTTCTTCTCCCCGAGCTCGATGATGCCTTCGATCTCCGACATGATCGCCGGATCCTTCGGGCGCCGCGCTTCGAAGAGCTCCGTGACACGCGGCAGACCGCCGGTGATGTCCTGCGTGCCGGCCGCTTCGCGGGCCGTCTTCGCGAGCAGCTCGCCGCCCGCGATCATGGCCTTGTCGTCGACTTCGACGTAAGCCTTCTCCGGAATCGGATAGAGCGCCAACGGCTGGCCGTTCTTGTCCTCGAGCACGAGCTGCGGGTGCAGGTCGCCCTTGTGCTCGATCACTTGCTTGCGAACCGTGCCGCGACGTGCATCGCGCTCGACCTTGAGGGTCTTGCCCTCGATCAGGTCCTCGTAGCGGATCTTGCCCGCGAACTCGGCCAGGATCGGCACGTTGTGCGGGTCCCAGCGGCAGAGCGTGACGCCCGGCTGCACTTGCTGACCGTCCTTGACGAGCATCTCGGCGCCCGTCGGGATCGAGTAGCGGTCGATTTCGCGGTCGCGGTTGTCGAACAAGCAGACTTCGCCGTTGCGGTTGAGCACGACGCTCTGGTTGCTCGGGTTCGTGACGACCTTCAAGTTCGTGAACACGACCTTGCCGGCGCGCTTCACCTTGCGCTCCGACTCCTCGACCGAGCGGCTCGCGGTACCACCGATGTGGAACGTGCGCATCGTGAGCTGCGTACCCGGCTCGCCGATCGACTGCGCGGCGATGATGCCGACCGCGAGACCGCGCTCGGCGAGCGAGCCGCGCGACAGGTCCATGCCGTAGCAACGTGCGCAGACGCCGAGCGGTGCTTCGCACGAGAGCGGGCTACGCACTTTGATCTTCTCGTAGCCGAGCGCCTCGATGCGCTGCGCGATCTCTTCGGTGACGAGCTCGTTCTCGCGCACGATCTGCTCGTCGTTGACGACGTCGACGATCGAATCGCGCGCCACGCGGCCCTTGACTCCCTTGGCCAGCGTGACCGCGACGCGGTCGCCCTTGTACACGACGGACTTCGTGACGCTGTTCGGCGTGCCGCAGTCCTCCATCGTGATCACGACGTTCTGCGCGACGTCCGTCAGCTTGCGCGTCAGGTAGCCGGCGTCGGCGGTCTTCAAGGCCGTGTCGGCGAGACCCTTGCGCGCGCCGTGGGTGCTGGAGAAGTACTCGAGCACCTTCAAGCCTTCGCGGAAGTTCGCCTTGATCGGCGTCTCGATGATCTTGCCCGACGGCTTCGCCATCAGACCGCGCATGCCGCCCAGCTGGCGCACTTGGTCGATCGAGCCCCGCGCACCCGAAGTCACCATGCAGAAGATCGGGTTCACGTAGCCCGTCTCTTCGCTGAAGTCGTCGCGCAACACCTTCATCAGGTCGTCGCCGACGAGTTCGCGCGCGTGTGTCCACAAGTCGACGATCTTCAGGTAGCGCTCGCCCTCCGTGATGACGCCCTTCTGGAACGCCTTCTCGATCTTGACGATCTCCTTCTGCGTCTCCGCGAGGATCTTCGCCTTGTTCGGCGGGATGCGGATGTCGTCCTTGCCGAACGACATGCCCGCGCGCGTGGCGGCCTTGAAGCCGATGTCCTTGAGATCGTCCAGCAGCTTCAGCGTCGCATCGCGACCGAGCAGCCGGTGGCAATCCGAGATCAGCTCTTGGATGCCCTTCTTGTCGAGCTCGTAATTGTAGAACGGCATCCCCGGGGGAAGGATGTCGTTGAAGATCGCGCGCCCCATCGTGGTGACGAGGTACGTCTTCTTGTCGCCTTCCTGGATCTTGCCGTCCTCGGTGACCTGGATCGGCTGGCCGTTGCGCGTCTGCTTGACGTAGCGATTCGCGTCCATGCGCACCTGCACGGGCGTGTGCGTGCGCGCATCGGCGTGGCCGTAGGCGAGGAACAGCTCGCCGAGCGAGCTGTAGCGGCGCATCTTCTCCGGGGTCGAGGTCGGCGACTTGGTCAAGTAATAGAGACCGAGCACCATGTCCTGCGACGGCGAGATGATCGGCGCGCCGTTCGCGGGCGAGAAGATGTTGTTCGACGCGAGCATCAGCGTGCTCGCTTCGATCTGCGCTTCGTAGGAGAGCGGCAGGTGGACCGCCATCTGGTCACCGTCGAAGTCGGCGTTGAAGCCGCCGCACACCAGCGGGTGCAAGCGAATCGCGTTGCCTTCGATCAGCACGGGCTCGAACGCTTGAATGCCCATGCGGTGCAGCGTCGGAGCGCGGTTGAGCAGCACCGGGTGGTCGCGGATCACCTCTTCGAGGATGTCCCACACTTCCTCGTCGCGGCGCTCGAGCATCTTCTTCGCCGACTTGATCGTGTCGGCGAGACCGAGCTCCTTGAGGCGGCGGATGATGAACGGCTGGAACAACTCCAGCGCGACCTTCTTCGGCAGGCCGCATTGATGCAGCCGCAGCTCCGGACCGACGACGATCACGGAACGAGCCGAGTAGTCGACGCGCTTACCGAGCAGGTTCTCGCGGAACCGGCCCTGCTTGCCCTTGATCATGTCGGTCAAGGACTTCAGCGGCCGATTGCTCGAGCCGAGCACCGGGCGTCGGCAGCGGCCGTTGTCGAACAAGGCGTCGACCGACTGCTGCAACATCCGCTTCTCGTTGCGGATGATCACCTCGGGCGCATTGAGGTCGAGCAGCTTCTTCAACCGGTTGTTGCGGTTGATGAGGCGGCGGTAGAGATCGTTGAGATCGCTCGTCGCGAAGTTGCCCGAGTCGAGCAGCACGAGCGGACGCAGATCCGGCGGGATCACCGGGATCACGTCGAGCACCATGAACTCGGCGTTCTGCGACGAGTCGCGCAGCATCTCGACCGTGCGCAAGCGCTTGATGATGTCCTTCATGCGCTGCTTCGAGCGCGTGGACAGGAGCTCTTCACGCAGCTCGAGCGACAGCTTCTGCAGATCCAGCCGTCGCAACATCTTTTTCACGGCTTCGGCGCCCATGTCGGCGTCGAACTCGCTGCCGTACTTCGCGCGCGATTGGCGGAACTCTTCCTCGGTGAGCAGCTGGTGCTCTTCGAGCGGCGTGTCTCCGGGCTCGATGACGATGTAGTCCTGGAAGTAGATCACCCGCTCCAGGTTGCTCACCTTCACGCCGAGCAAGTTGCCGAGACGGCTCGGCATCGCCTTGAAGAACCAGATGTGCGCGACGGGCGCGGCCAGGTTGATGTGGCCCATGCGCTTCCGGCGCACGCGCGAGTGCGTGATCATCACGCCGCACTTGTCGCAGACGATGCCCTTGTGCTTGATGCCCTTGTACTTGCCGCAAAAGCACTCCCAGTCCTTCTCGGGACCGAAGATGCGCTCGCAGAAGAGGCCATCGCGCTCCGGGCGATACGTGCGGTAGTTGATGGTCTCGGGCTTCTTCACCTCGCCGTAGGACCAAGACCGGATGTCTTCCGGTGAAGCCAGGCTGATGGTGACGCTGCCGTAGTCGTTGACGCGGTTGTAGACGGTCTCTGCCATCGGAGTCTCCCTAGGTGAGCGTCACTTTTTTGTGCAGTTCCATGTTGAGGCCGAGGCCCTTGATCTCGTTCGTGAGCACCTCGAACGACACCGGCGTTCCGGGCTCGAGGATGTTCAGCCCCTTGACCATCGACTCGTAGATCTTCGTGCGCCCGTCGACGTCGTCCGACTTGACGGTGAGCAGCTCCTGCAGGATCGCGGCGGCGCCGTACGCTTCGAGCGCCCACACTTCCATCTCGCCGAAGCGCTGACCGCCGAAGCGCGCCTTGCCGCCGAGCGGTTGTTGCGTGATCAGGCTGTACGGACCCGTAGCGCGGGCGTGCACCTTCTCGTCGACGAGGTGGTGCAGCTTCAGCATGTACATCACGCCGACCGTGACTTCTTGCTCGAACGACTGACCCGTACGGCCGTCGAACAGCCGGAACTTGCCGGTGCCCGGCAGGCCGGCTTCGATCAGCATCTTCTCGATCTCGATCTCCTTCGCGCCGTCGAACGCCGGCGTATGGCAGCGAAGCCCGAGCTTGCGCGCCGCGAGACCGAGGTGCGTCTCGAGGATCTGCCCGACGTTCATGCGGCTCGGCACGCCGAGCGGATTGAGCACGATGTCGACCGGCGTGCCGTCTTCGAGGTACGGCATGTCCTCGACGGCGACGATGCGCGAGATGACGCCCTTGTTGCCGTGTCGACCGGCCATCTTGTCGCCGACCGCCAAGTTGCGCTTCGTCGCGACGTAGACCTTGACCATCTCGAGAACGCCGGTCGGCAGCTCGTCGCCGCGCGACAGACGGTTCACGATCTTGTTCTTCTCGGTTTCCTTGTTGTTGATGCGGCTCTGGTAGTCGTTGATCGCGATCAGCGACTTCTCGCGCTTCTCCTTCGCGGGGAAGTTCTCGGCCGCGGCGAGACACAGCAAGCGCACTCGGCGCAGCTCGTCGTGCGTCGCCGTGTCGTCGATCTCGACCGCCTTGCCCGTCAAGTCGTCGGACACCGGCTGGCCGAGCACCTCGTTCACCTCGCGCAGCATCGAAGCCGTGTACTCGCGCAGCGCGTGCAGGAAGTCGCGCTCGGCGTCGCGGATGACGGCCAGCGCCTTGCTGCGCTCCGCGTCCGTCAAGTTCACGCGCCGACTGAACTTTTGCGCGTCGATCACGACGCCGCGCGTGCCCGGAGGCATGGTGAGCGACGCGTTCTTCACGTCGACGCCGGCCTTGCCGAAGATCGCGTGCAGAAGCTTCTCTTCGGGCGTCAGCTCGCTCTTCGACTTCGGAGCGACCTTGCCGACGAGGATGTCGCCGGCTTCGACGAAGGTCCCGATGCGCACGATGCCGGCGTCATCGAGGTTCGCGAGCGCCTTCTCACCGACGTTCGGGATGTCGCGCGTGAACTCTTCCTTGCCGAGCTTGGTCTCGCGGATCTCGACCTCGTACTCCTCGATGTGGATCGAAGTGAACGTGTCTTTGTGCACGAGCCGCTCGGACAAGAGGATCGCGTCCTCGTAGTTGTAGCCCTCCCACGGCATGAACGCGACGAGCAGGTTCTTGCCGAGCGCGAGCTCGCCGTTCTCGGTCGACGCGCCGTCGGCGAGCAACTGGCCCTTCACGACGACATCGCCTTCTTTGATGACCGGGCGATGGTTCTGCGTCGTGCGCTCGTTCAGACCGCGATACTTCGTCAGGCGGTATTCCTCGTCGTCGACGACGATGCGCATGCAATCGACGTAGCGCACCGTACCCGGCTTCTCGGCGAAGACCGGGAAGTTCGAGTTGCGCGCGACGACCTCCTCCATCCCCGTGCCGACGACCGGGATCTCCGACCTGAGAAGCGGCACCGCCTGGCGCTGCATGTTCGAGCCCATGAGCGCGCGGTTCGCGTCGTCGTGCTCGAGGAACGGAATGAGCGCCGCCGACACACCGATGATTTGGTTCGGCGCGACGTCGACGTAGTTCACTTCCTCCGGCGCACACTCGATGTTGTCGCCATCGCGGCGCGCGAGCACGCGCTCGCCGACGATCATGTTCTTCTCGTCGATCGTGAGGTCGGCCGGCGCCATCACGAGCGCGGTCTCCTCGTCGGCACGCAAGAAGTCGACTTGGTCCGTCAACTTGCCGTTCTTCACCTTGCGGTACGGCGTCGTGAGGAACCCATACTCGTCGAGGCGCGAGTAGAGCGACAACGACGAGATGAGACCGATGTTGCTGCCTTCCGGCGTCTCGATCGGGCACAGCCGCCCGTAGTGCGAAAGGTGCACGTCGCGCACGTCGAACCCGGCGCGCTTCCGGTTCAAGCCGCCCGGTCCGAGCGCCGACAAGCGCCGCTCGTGCGCGATCTGCGACAGCGGGTTCGCTTGGTCGACGACCTGGCTGAGCTCGCTGCGGCCGAAGAAGTAGTCGACCGCGCTCGAAAACGTCTTCGAGTTGATCAACGTGCGCGGACTGACCGTCTCCGGGTTCTCGAGGTTCATCCGCTCTTGCGCGGTGCGGCGGAGCTTCAAGAGTCCCTTGCGGAACTCGTCCGCGGCGAGCTCCGCGATCGTGCGCACCCGGCGATTGCCGAGGTTGTCGATGTCGTCGAGCTCACCCTTGCCGTTGCGCAGCTCCACCAAGTACTTGATCGAATTGATGAAGTCCTCGGGCTGCAGGACCTGGATGTCCTCGGCGATCGTCTGCGCGAACTTGCGGTTCAGGCGGAAGCGGCCGACGCGGCCGAGGCGGTAGCGCTGCGCGTCGAAGAACTTCTCGTGGAAGAGCTCGCGCGCCTTCTCGAGCTGCACCGGATTGCCGGGACGCAAGCGGCTGTAGATCTTGAGCAACGCTTCCTCGTGGCTCTTCGTCGGATCCTCGTGCAACGAGTTGATGATGAGCATGTCGAGGTCTTGCACGACGGCGTCGATGACCTCGACCTCGGCCAGGTCGCTGGCGGAGATTTCGAGCGCGGCCGTCTCCGGGATCGGCATCCCGGACGGCACGAGCACTTCGCCCGTCTTCAGCGCGACGACGTCGCCGACGGCGATCTTCTCCGTGATCGACTTGGCGAAAGCGGACTGCGTCTGGCTCTTGCCCTTCTTCACGACCTGCGTCGGGTAGAACTGGCGCAGGATGTCGCGGTCGGTCGACAGCGACTCCGAGAGCGCGCGCAAGAGCGTGATCGCCGAGAACTTGCCCGATTGGTCGATGCGGACGGAGAGCGTGTCCTTCTTCGTGACGTTGAGCTCGACCCACGAGCCGCGCTCCGGAATGATCCAGCAGCTGTGCAGCTTGCGCGCGTCGGACGCGCTCGTCTGGTCGTACGAGAAATCGACGCCGGGCGAGCGGTGCAGCTGGCTCACGATCACGCGCTCGGAGCCGTTGATGATGAACTCGCCGCCCCCGACCATGATCGGGATTTCGCCTAGATAGACCTCTTCCTCGATCGGCTCGGGCTTGATCAGGCGCAGGCGCACCTTGAACGGATACCCGAACGTCAAGCGCAGCTTGCGGCACTCGTCGATCGTGTAGCGCGGCCGCCCGAGGTCGTAGCCGACGTACTCCAGACACATCGTCTTGTCGTAGGAGTAGATCGGGAACACCTCGCGCAAGAGCTGCTCGAGTCCCTGCGTCTCGCGCGACGACTGCGGTACCTCCGCGGCCAGGAATTCTAGGTACGCCCGCGTCTGGATCTCGACCAGGTTGGGCAGCTCGACGATGGCCGGATAGCGGCCGAACTTGCGCACGGTCTGTTTGGTTTCAAGCATGGCGACCCACGAGAGTGCAGCAGCTGGATCGCGATTCACGGATCCCAGCCGAACTGGCGAGTTGGGTTGAACTCTGGCGGCGCGCGAGCCGGACCTGGTCCGAACGACGCGCACCGCTGACGACGAAGTGAAGGGGCGGGCAGTAGCGGCTAGGCCCGAACGCGCCTTGGGGGGGCCCGGACCTCCCCACTCGATGTTGACTTTGGCGCTGGCGACCTAGGCGACGTTGCCGGACGGAATGCTCGAAGCGGCGGGGCGGCGAGACCTCGCTCTCGGGCGCGGCAGCGGCCCCCCTCGAAACGCGGATCGTCCGCCGAGAGAGGCAGCTGCAATGTGGGACCAAACTCCCATCTTGGAAGCCAGTCCGCAATCCCCGAACGCGATCGGGCCCTGCAAGGACCAATCAGGCCAGCTTGACTTTGCCGCCTGCGGCCTCGAGTTGCGCCTTGATCGCGTTCGCTTCGTCCTTCGTGACGCCGGACTTCACGGTCTTCGGCGCACCTTCGACGAGATCCTTCGCTTCCTTCAATCCGAGCCCGGTGATCGCGCGCACTTCTTTGATCACGCCGATCTTCTTGTCGCCGGCGTTCTCGAGGACGACATCGAACGACGTCTTCTCTTCGGCCGCGGCAGGTGCACCACCGCCGCCCGCGGGCGCGGCCGCGGCCGCGGCCGGAGCCGCTGCGCTGACGCCCCAGTGGGCTTCGAGGTGCTTCACGATCTTCGAGGCTTCGAGCAGCGTCAGCTTGTCGAGGTCGTTGACGATGGTCTGGAGCTTCGGCTCCAGTTCGACGGTGGTTTCGGACATGGTTCGGATGCCTTTGGGTCTGAGATGAGGTGATCGGTGAACCCCGCTGCGTTCGCCGGAGCGCGCGGCGGGTGGACGGTCAAGCGGCGGGAGCGGCCCCGCTTTGGACTTCGAGCTGATCGACGCGCGCCTTCAAGACACGCGCGAGGCCGGACGGCGTCGCCGCGAGCACGGTCGCAAGACCGCGCGCGGGACCGCTGAGGCAGCCCAGGATCTTGCTGTTCAGTGTGTTGCGATCGGGCACGTTGGCGAGCGCCGCGGCGTCCGACGGGCTGAGCAGGTTGCCTTCGAGGACGCCGGCGCGGATCTGCACCTTGCCGATCTTCTTCACTTCGGCCGACGTGAAGATCTTCGCGGCGTGGATCGCAGCCTCGGGTGCGCCGTACGCGATCGCGACGTTGCCTTCGAGCGACTTCGCGTCGAGCTCGAAGCCCCGATTCGCGAGCACGCGTCGCGCGAGCGAGTTGCGCACCATGCGCAACTCGGCGCCCTTCGAAGCGAGCTGATTGCGCAGTGACTCGGTTTCCTTGACGGTCAGTCCGCCGAAGGAGACGAGGACGATGCCTTCCGCTTTGCCGAGCTCTCGCTCGAGCTCGGCGAAGACCAATCGATTGACGAGATTAGGCATGACTCATCTCCCAGGCGATGCGGACTCCGGGGCCCATGGTCGTGGAGAGGGAAATCTTGCGCAGGAAATCGCCCTTCACGGCGGGCGGGCGCAGGCTGGAAACGTGATCGAGGAACGCCTTCAAATTGGCGCCCAGGTCGTCGGCCGAGAACGAGCGCTTGCCGAGCGCGGCGTGCACGTTGCCGCCCGCGTCGGTGCGGAACTCGACCTTGCCCGCCTTGAATTCGCGCACGGCGGCCGCGACGTCGGTCGTCACGGTGCCGGACTTCGGACTCGGCATCTTGCCCTGCGGACCGAGCACTTTGCCGAGCTTGCCGACGTGCTTCATCATGTCCGGGCTCGTGATCACGACATCGAAGTCCATCCAACCGCCTTGAATGCGATCGGCGAGCTCTGCGGCTCCGACCTCGTCGGCGCCCGCGGTCTTCGCGGCGGTGGCCTTGTCACCTTCGGCGAAGACGATCACTCGGACCTTCTTCCCGAGCCCCTTCGGCAGCGACACGGCACCGCGGACCAACTGATCCGTCTTGCGCGGATCGATGCCGAGGCGAATCACGACCTCGACCGATTCGTCGAACTTCGCCGGAGGCAGGCTCTTGATCAGCTGCAACGCCTCTTGCGGCTCGTATGTCTTGTTGCGGTCGACCTTGGCCGACGCTTGTTCGTAGCGCTTGCTGTGCTTGACCATCGGATCAGCCCTCGACCTTGATGCCGGACGACCGCGCGGTGCCTTCGACGATCCGACAGGCCGCGGCGAGATCGCGCGCGTTCAGGTCCTTGAGCTTGATCTTCGCGATCTCCTCGACCTGAGCCTTCGTGACCTTACCGACCGTTTCTGTGCCGACCGCACCGGCGCCCTTCTCGACGCCGGCAAACTTCTTGAGCAACACCGCGGCCGGAGGCGACTTCAGGATGAAGTCGAACGAGCGGTCTTTGTAGACCGTGATCTCGACTGGGATGATGAGCCCCTGATCCTTGCGCGTGGCGTCGTTGAACTGCTTGACGAACGCGGCGATGTTCACGCCGTGCGCGCCGAGAGCGGGTCCGACCGGGGGCGCCGGCGTCGCTTGTCCCGCGGGACATTGCAGCTTGATCTTGGCTGTGACTTCTTTGGCCATTTGATTTCTCGTTGCGGCTCGAGACGGTCACGCGGATGCAGCATCCGCGCGCTCCGTTCGATGGCTTGGGGCTCAGACCGCCGCGACCTCCCAGTACTCGAGCTCGACCGGCGTGGGTCGTCCGAAGATCGTCACGACGACCTTCACGGTGCCCTTCTCCGGATTGACTTCGCTGACGGTTCCGTCGAAGCCATCGAAGGCTCCTGACTTGATCTTGACCATGTCGCCCTTGTGCAAGCCGATGGTGACTTGCGGGCGCATCTCGGAGTCCGACATCCGCGCGAGAATGCTCGTCACCTCGGACTCCGTGAGCGGCGACGCTTCGCCGCGACTGCCGAGGAACTCGCGCAGCCCGTCGATCTCGCGCAGCGTGTTGCGCGCCTTGACGACGCCCGGATCCTCGAGGTCCTCGAGGTCCGCCTGCACCATCAAATAGCCCGGATAGAGCTTCTTGTTCACGACGCGCTTCTTGCCGTTCTTGAGATCGGTGACGCGCTCGAACGGAACGAGGATCTGCGGCATGACGGCTTGCACACCGGCGACCTTGAGGCGCGTCAGCGCGTTGCGCGCGATGCTGTCCTCACGGCCCGATTGGCAGCGCACGAAGTACCAGCGCAGTCCCATCAGTTCGTTCCTCCGAGCAGGATCAGGTTGCTCCACTGTCCGAGCGCCCAGTCGGCGCCCGCCAAGAACGCCATCAGGAAGACGACGCAGAAGACCACGACCAGCGAAGAGTTCACGGCCTCGCCCATCGTCGGCCACGTGACCTTGCGCAGCTCGGCCTCGGTCTCGATGAGGAGGTCGGCGATCTTCGGCGTCTGCTGCCAGCGGTGGAGTCCGTACAGCACGCCGGCCAGCACGACGAGCGAGATGAGCAGCGCGCCGGTGATCTTCCAGCCGAGCACGGGGATGCGCGTCATGCCGCTCATCAATGGCTTGCCGAGCACGCCGCCGAACCGCGAAGACAGCTCCGTGTGCAACGACATGCATCCGTAGACGCCGAGAGCCGCGAGCGACCAAAAGGCCGCCAGTCGCGCCAATCTGCCCTGATCGGATTTGTAGCCCATGTCCTGGCCGTTCACCGCGCAGCAGCGGCTAGAGCTTTTTCTCCTTGTGCGCGGTGTGCTTGCGGCAGAACCGACAGAACTTCTGCTTCTCGAGCTTGTACGTCGCCTTCAGACGCTTGTGCGTCGTGTAGTTACGGTTCGAGCACGTGGTGCACTCGAGGAAGACGTAGCGTTCCTTGACCTTCATGGCTGCCTTCGGGTCCGCGCGTCCCGGAAGCCACCGCTGCGCGGTCGCTCCCGGTTGCGACGGCTGGTCCTACTCGGGGAGAATCTTCGTGACGACACCGGCACCGACCGTGCGGCCGCCCTCGCGGATCGCAAAGCGCAGCTGCTCGTCCATGGCGATCGGCGTGAGCAGCGCGATCGACATCTTCACGTTGTCACCCGGCATGCACATCTCCGCGCCGCCGAGCAGCGTGGCCGTGCCGGTGACGTCGGTCGTGCGGAAGTAGAACTGCGGCCGGTAGCCGGAGAAGAACGGCGTGTGGCGGCCGCCCTCTTCCTTCGACAGCACGTACACCTCGGCCTCGAACTTCGTGTGCGGGGTGATCGTGCCGGGCTTCGCCACGACCATGCCGCGCTCGAGGTCCTTCTTCTCGATGCCGCGCAGGAGGATGCCGACGTTGTCGCCCGCTTCGCCGGACTCGAGCGTCTTCTGGAACATCTCCACGCCCGTGCAGACCGACTTGATGGTCTCGGTGCGCAGGCCGACGATCTCGACCGCCTCACCGACTTTGACGCGGCCGCGGTCGATCCGTCCGGTGCCTACCGTGCCGCGACCCATGATCGAGAACACGTCTTCGATGCACATCAGGAACGGCTTGTCGACTTCGCGTTGCGGCGTCGGGATGTACGAGTCGAGCGCGGCCATCAGCTCGTCGATCGGAGCGTTGGCCTTGTCGTCCGCGCCGAGCGACTCCATCGCGAGCTTCGCTTGGCCGCGGATGATCGGCGTGTCGTCGCCCGGGAACTTGTACTTGTTCAGGAGCTCACGGATCTCCATCTCGACGAGCTCGAGCAGCTCCGGATCGTCCACGAGGTCGACCTTGTTCAGGAAGACGACGATGTAGGGCACGTTCACTTGGCGCGCGAGCAGCACGTGTTCGCGCGTCTGCGGCATCGGGCCGTCCGCGGCGGACACGACGAGGATCGCGCCATCCATCTGCGCGGCGCCCGTGATCATGTTCTTCACGAAGTCGGCGTGGCCGGGGCAGTCGACGTGCGCGTAGTGGCGGTTCGCCGTCTCGTACTCGGTGTGCGACGCCGCGATCGTCACGGTCTTGTCGGCCGAACGAACCGTGCCGCCCTTCGTGATCTCCGCGTAGCTCTTGGCCTTCGTGCCGCTCTTGTGGGCCGAGCGTGCCGCGAGCGCGGCAGTCAACGTGCTCTTGCCGTGGTCGATGTGGCCGATCGTGCCGACGTTCACGTGCGGCTTCTTCCGCTGGAAGACTTCCTTTGCCATTGGATGCTTGGGTTGGTTGGCGCGGCTGCGCTGGTGGATGAAGTTAGAGGCGTGGCGAAGCGCTACGCCCGGAAGTGCGGAGACCGCAGCGCGCGCCGCGGTCGTTGTGCGTTGTCGGTTGCGTGGAAAGAGTCAAATGAAGTGGAGCTGCTGCTGGGGCTTGAACCCAGGACCTCTTCCTTACCAAGGAAGTGCTCTACCACTGAGCTACAGCAGCACGAGCCATCGAGGTCTCGACAGCCCCTGATCGTGCGTGCGGCGTCCCCCGGCTTCGACCTCCGCGTCGACCCCCGTTCTGGAGCGGGCGATGGGAATCGAACCCACGTGTGCAGCTTGGAAGGCTGCCGTTCTACCATTGAACTACGCCCGCGGGCCCTGGACTGCCGCACCGGAGCGTGGCGTTCGCGGCCGAGATCGAGACCAAACGTCGGGTCGACTCGTCCACGCGCGCTTCCGGTCCGGAAGGCCGTGTTGACAGGTGACGAGAGCGATGTGCGCGGGACTGGTGGGGAGAGGCGGATTCGAACCGCCGAAGGCTGTGCCACCAGATTTACAGTCTGGCCCATTTGGCCGCTCTGGAATCCCCCCGGGGTCGAAGCCGACGACGCGGCGCAGCGTCGTGCGGCTCGCGGCCGCGCGCTCGCGCTTCCTCGTCGGTCGAATTCGTTCGATGTCTGGTCCATGCGCAGGCGCCATGTGCACACAGCCGACGCACACGCGTGTGCACGGCCGGAGCGACGCCCGCTCCCTGAATCATCTGTCGTTGGTCTCGTTGTGATGGAGCGACCGGCGGCAACGCCGCCGTGCACTTGCGCCGTCCGCGGGGGATCGCGCGGGGAGCCAGCGGTGGGACTCGAACCCACGACCACCTGATTACAAATCAGGAGCTCTGCCAACTGAGCTACGCTGGCCGATGCCGCGCAACCCGTTGGCGGTCCAGAGCGATGCCCCGAACAGGCTTCGTGGACACCCTGGACGGCGAAGTGAGCGCGGTATGGTAAGGACCGACGCCAGCGAGTCAAGACGCTGGGTGGAAATTGCGCGGGCGTCGCGCGGCACGAGCGCCGCGCGCGGGCTAACCCGCGCTTCAGACCGACGCATACGCGTCGCGGTAGGCGTTCCACGATTGCTCGAGCTGCGTGAGCGAATCGCCGCCGAGCTTCTCGAGCAGTGCCGACGCGAGCTCGAGCGCCACCATCGCTTCCCCCACCACACTGGCGGCGGGCACCGACGTCACGTCGGAGCGCTGATACGTCGCCGTCACCGCCTCCAACGTTTCGAAATCGACCGTCGGAAGGCCGCGCCGCAGCGTCGGAATCGGTTTCATCGCGACGCGCACGACGAGCGGCTCGCCCGTCGTCATGCCGCCTTCGAGTCCGCCGGCGCGGTTGGTCTCGCGACGATAGCGACTCCCCGTGTCGTTCATCGCGGCGGCGATCGCGTCGTGGACTTGCGAGCCCGGACGGCGCGCGGACTCGAAGCCGAGACCGAACTCGACGCCCTTCATGGCCGGGATCGAGAAGAGTGCGGCACCGATGCGCGCCGTGAGGCGCTCGGGGCCACTCGCGTACGAACCGAGACCGGGCGGCAGGCCGAACGCGCGCACCTCGAACACACCGCCGAGCGTATCGCCCGCTTCCTTCGCCGCGTCGATCGCGCGCGTCATCGCCTCGGCGGCGTGCTTGTCGAGCGCGTACAGATCGTTCGATTCGCGCGCGCGCTTGCGGTCTCCGCGCGCCCGCGCGAACGCGGCCTCGATCGCCGCGTCGTCGGAAGCGACGCCGCCGAGCTCGCGCACGTAGCCGAACACGTCGATGCCGAAGTGCTCGAGCAACTGCCGCGCGGCGGACGCGAGCGCGACGCGCGTCGCCGTCTCACGCGCGCTCGCGCGCTCGAGCACCATGCGCGGATCGCGAACGCCGAACTTCTGGCAGCCCGCGAGATCGGCGTGCCCCGGCCGCGGATTCGTCGGCACCGGCAGCTTCTCGATCGTCGCGTCCTTGTTCGGGAGCCACAGCGCGATCGGCGACCCGATCGTCAGGCCCGCGCGCACGCCGGAGAGGATCTCGACCCTGTCGGTCTCGATCCTCATCCGGCCGCCGCGGCCGTAGCCGCCTTGCCGCCGCGCGAGCTCGCCGTCGATGCGCTCGACTTCGAGCCGCAGCCCGGCCGGCATGCCTTCGAGGATTCCGACGAGCGCACGGCCGTGCGATTCACCGGCGGTCGTCCAGCGCAAGCGGCTCACACGGTTCCTCCGCGCTCGGCCTGCGTCGCGCGCGCGAGAGCACTCGCGATGCGCGCTTCGAGATCGCTCACGCCGAACGGCTTCTTCAACACGCCGACGATGCCCGGCAGCGCTCCGAGCGCCTCCTCGAGTGCGCGATCCAGGTACCCCGAGACGACGAGTGTCGGCGGCAGGAGTCCTGCGCGCGCGAGTGCCGGCAGCTCTTCGCCACCGTGCTCGGCGCCGAGCTCGACGTCGGCGAGCATCAGGTCGGGCCGCTGCTCCGCGATCGCTTCGCGTGCAGCGCGGTACGACGTCGCGCGCCGGACGCGATGTCCGCGGCGCTCGAGGAAGAGCGCGACGAGCTCGACGATGCGCGCGTCATTGTCGACGAGCAGGAGATCCGCCACGCGCGCGAGCCTAGAGCCGATTTCACGAGCCGTCCAGACACGCGGTGGAACCGGCTCCAGCCCGCATCTCGAAGCCTGCCGGCCATTCCGTTCGGGACTCTCACAGCGACTCGTACGAGGTGACTTCGTCGAACGAGACCGTGAGGCGCATCTTGCCGAGCTGCACGACGATCTCTCGGTTCGCGGCGTCGACCTTGTGCACGGCCAGGCGCTGGCGGTAGCGCGGCAGATACACGAACGAGCCCTTGCGCAAGCTCGCGAGGAAAGCTTGGCGCCGATCCGATAGCGCGGTGCCCGAGAGCTCGCGCTCGAGTTCGCCCAAGATCTCCTCCAGCGCTTTGCGTCCCGGCGTCGGCAGCTGCGCGAGCAACGGCGTCGCGCGCTCGAGGATCTTGCGCGCGGTGCGCACGCGCTCTTCGATCCCCTTCTGCGCCTCCTCCGCGAGCAAGCCGCGCTGGCGCTCGAGATCGTCCTTCTGCGCGGCGAGCTCCTGCGTCGTGCGCGTCGCGCCCGCCAAGTGCTCCTCCGCGCGCGTGCGCACGTGCTCGGCTTGCGTGCGCGCTTGGCGCACGTCGGCCATCAGCTCGATCACCTCGGCATCACGGCGCTCGAGCCGCTCGCCCGCACGATCGACGACCGCGGCCGGAAGGCCCAGCCTGCGCGCGATCACGAGCGCGCCCGATTCGCCGGGTGTTCCGACGAGGATCTTGTAGAGCGGCGCCAGCGTCTTCACGTCGAACTCGACGCACGCGTTCTCGGCGCGCGGGTGGCGGAACGCGAACTCCTTGAGCTTGCCGATGTGCGTGCTGACGAGCGTCGGCGACTTGCGCGCGAGGAACTGCTCGAGGATCGCTTCGGAGAGCGCCGCGCCTTCGTCGGGATCGGTTCCGCCACCGAGCTCGTCGAGCAGGACGAGCGTCTTCGGCGTCGCGCGCACCAAGCCGTCTTGGATGCGCACCAAGTGCGACGAGAACGTCGACAGGTTCTGGCTGATCTCCTGCTCGTCGCCGATGTCGGCGACGATGCCTTCGTACAAGGGAACGGTCGAGCCTTCGGCGCACGGAAACGGCATGCCGCAGCGCATCAAGAGCGCCGCGAGACCGGCGGTCTTCAGCGCGAGCGTCTTTCCGCCGGTGTTCGGTCCCGTGAGGATCAGGAGATCGAAGTCGCCGCCGAGGCGGATGTCGATCGGAACCACGCGCTCGAGCCGGCCGAGGCGCACCTGCTCGACGAGCAACGGGTGGCGCGCGCCGCGCAAGAGCAATCCAGCAGCAGCACCGGGCTCGCCTTGGATCGCGGGGATGCGTGCGTTCCAGCCGCTCTCGCCACTCTCGCGTGTCAGCCGCGCCGCGATCAGCGCGAGCTCGAGCTCCGCGAGCGCCCCACTCAACGTGCGCAGCGCCGGCTCCTGCGCGAGGATCTCGCGCGTCAGCTCGAGCAGGATGCGCTCGACCTCGTGCCGCTCGTCGGCTTCGCATTCCGCGTGACGGTTCGCGAGCGCGACGACCTCGCGCGGCTCGACGAACACGCTCTCGCCGCTCTGAGACCGGTCGTGCACGATCCCCGGCACGCGGCCGCTGCTCTTGGCGCGGACCGCGAGCACCGTGCGGCCGCCGCGGCGGTGCGGCGTCGGATCCGACAGCACGGCCTTGATCTCCGCGCGCGCGAGCAAGCCGCGCAACGTCTTGTCGATCGACTGCGCGAGTTCGGCCGTCTCCTTGCGCAAGCGGAAGAGCAGCGGAGAGGCGTGATCGCGCACGCGGCCACGCTCGTCGACGGTCGTATCGATGCGCTCCCGCATCGGCTGCACGTCCGGCAGGCCTTGGAAGAGCGCGGCGCAGTGCGGCAGCGCGCCAGCGTGTGCTCCGGCCCAGTCGGTGAGCCGCGCAAGCGCCTCGAACAGGTTGAGCAGCGCGACGAGCGCCTCGTCGTCGAGCGGACGACCGGCTGTGCGTGCGTGCTCCAGCGCCGGCATCGGATCGCTGACGCCCGAGAGGTTCGGCACGTCGCCACGCGCGCTGCGCTCGGCCATCTCGCGTGCGCGTGAAAGCGCGTGCTTCGCGTCGTCGTATGCGCGCGGCGCGAGCTCGCGCAACGCGCGCAGCCCGAGCGAGGTCAGTGCGTAGCGCTCGAGCAGCCCGCGCACCTCCGCGAACTGCAGCGCGCGCGCCGTGAAGTGCTCGAGCGCGCGCGCCCCGGCGCTTCGCGCATCGGTAGGGACGGACGGCGCGTGCGCGGGGCGTTCGCGAGAAGACATCGCGCAGAGGGTACCTTACACTTGCGTCACCGCGACCGGCCGTCGCGCGAGCGGACACCGGAACCATGAGCGAGATTCGCAACAACCACGGACGATTCGAGACGCGCGCGATCCACGCCGGACAAGAACCGGATCCGGCGAACGGCGCCGTGATGACGCCCGTGTACCTCACCAGCACCTACAAACAGGATGCACCGGCGGTTCCGCGGCAAGGTTACGAGTACTCGCGCACCAGCAACCCTACGCGCACCGCGCTCGAGGAGAATTTGGCCTCGCTGGAAGGCGGGCGCTGGGGGCTCGGCTTCAGCTCGGGGCTCGCCGCGACGAACGCGCTGCTCGACCGCCTCGTGCCGGGCGATCACGTCGTCGCCGGCGACGACTTGTACGGCGGCACGTACCGCATCTTCACCAAGGTGTTCGAGCGCTTCGGCATCCGCTTCAGCTTCGTCGACACGACGAACGCGGCCGCCGTCGAGCGCGCGATCGAGGAGCGCACGCGCTACGTGTACCTCGAAACGCCGACGAACCCGCTGCTCAAGCTCTCCGACATCGCACAGGTCGCGCGGATCGCGCACGACAAACAGAAGCTCGTGATCGTCGACAACACGTTCGCGACGCCGTACTTGCAACGCCCGCTCGAGCTCGGAGCGGACGTCGTGCTGCACTCGCTCACGAAGTACCTCGGCGGCCACTCCGACGTCGTCGCGGGTGCGCTCGTCGGCAACGACTTCGAGCTGCGCAAGGAGCTCGCGTTCTTCCAGAACGCCGTCGGCGGCACGCCGGGTCCGATGGATGCGTTCCTCGTGCTGCGCGGCATCAAGACGTTGCACGTGCGCATGGACCGCCATGGCGAGAACGCGGCGGCGCTGGCGCGCTTCCTCGAGAAGCACCCGCTCGTCGAGCGCGTGTACTACCCAGGCCTCGCGTCGCACCCGCAGCACGCGCTCGCGAAGCGCCAGATGAAGGGCTTCGGCGGCATGCTGTCCTTCGAGCTCAAGGGCGACGTGCAGATGGCGAACACGTTCGCGTCGAGTACACGTGTTTTCACGCTGGCGGAGTCGCTCGGCGGCGTCGAGTCGCTCGTCGAAGTGCCCCCGAGCATGACGCATGCGAGCATTCCGGCCGCGGTGCGCCGCGCAGCGGGACTGGCGGACGGGTTGGTGCGACTGTCGGTTGGCATCGAGCACGTCGACGACCTGATCGCGGACGTCGAGCAGGCGCTCGCGCATGCGTCCGCGCGGCAGACTGCGCTACACGCGAGGTGAGCGCGGAGCGCAGTCTGCCGCGCGGAACGCATGCGCGGAGCGTGGTCTGCCGCGCGCAGCGCATGCGCGGAGCGTGCCTCGCACGCGGAGCGCTTTAAACGGCGGGGCCCGTTGCGGCTGCTTGCGCGTTGCTGTGACCGGGCAGTTTGCCGTTGGTGCGCTGCGGCCTCGGCGTGGCGATGAGGTCGACTGTCAGCGCGTCAAGGCAACTGGCAGATGAAGCGCAACGGCACGACGATGCGGCCCCAGTCGAGCGTTCGCAGCCGTCACGGGGCCCCGCCGTTTAAAGCGCTTCGCGTGCCAGGCACGCTCCGCGCATGCGCCCGCGTGCGGCGCGAGGACGCACCGCACTCAGGCGCGCGCACGCTAAAACGGCGAGTTGCTCGTCGACGGCGGAATCGGCGGCGCGATCGGCGGCGGCGGGCGCACGTCGGGGCGGCGCAGAATGGGCGGCGGATCCTTCTTCGGCGGCGGCGGCGGATCCTCGCACACGCGTTCGCGCATCAGGCGGCCGACCTTGAACTTCACGACGCGCTTCGCGGGCACGGCCACCTTCTCGAGCGTGCGCGGGTTCTGCGCGCGGCGGGCGGCGCGCTCGCGCACCTCGAACACGCCGAACTCGCGGAACTCGAGCCGATTGCCGACCGAGAGCTCGACGATGATCTCGTCCAGGAACTTCTGAAGGATGTCCTTCACCACCACCTTCGTCTGACCGGTCTGGTCGGCGATGCGGTTGACGAGTTCCTTCTTGGTGATGGTCAGGGGCTCGGCTGCCATGGTCTCTTGTCCGCCGGTGCTGGCCCGGGATCCGCGGGGGGCAGGCCTCGTGGCGAGAGCCTGGTCGCGGCAGGGCGGGAGAGTATCGAACCGCAATATCTTCGCGTCAAGTAAGAGCTTGTGACCGAACCCGAGCGCTATTCCGGACCCTCGCACTCACTCGGCGCCGCCGGGCGCCGTGGCGGACGCCGCCGCCTCGTCCAGAACGAAGGTCACCGGCCCGTCGTTGACGAGCTCGACCTGCATGCGCGCTTGGAAGCGGCCGGTGCGCACCGGCACGCCGCACGCGCGCAGCGCCTCGACGAACGATTCGTAGAGCGCGCGCGCCTCTTCGGCGGGCGCCGCCGCGTCGAACGACGGCCGACGACCGCGCTTGCCGCTGCGCGATCCGTCGAACGCGAGCGTGAACTGGCTGACGACGAGCGCTTCACCGCCGACGTCGAGCACACTGGCGTTCATCCGGTCCGCTTCGTCGCGAAACATGCGGAAGCGTGCGACGCGTTCGGCGAGCGCGCGCGCTTCGCGCTCACCGTCGCCGCGCAGCACGCCGAGCAACACGAGCAAGCCGGGACCGATCGCGCCGACGACCGCTTCGTCCACCGTGACGCGCGCGCGGCTCACGCGCTGCAACACCGCTCTCATGGACGTTGCGCCAGAGCCTCGCGCGCGAGTTGCAAGCGCTCCAAACGCACGCGCGCGCGCAAGAGCTCCAGCAAGCCGTCGAGCTCCTGATCCGAGCGCGACATTCCGAGAACTCGGATCCAAGCCGCTTCGGCCGCCGCCGGATCCTCCAGCCAGAGGTCGTGCAGCAGCGCTTGCTGCACGACGGGCAAGAGCTCGCCGGGCGACGCAGCCTCGGCTTCGCGCGCGGCGGCGAGCGCGAGCATGTCGCGGCCAAGCTCTTGCTCCGTCACCGCGCGCAAGGTCAACCGACGGCTCGCATCGGAAGCGTCCTCGGGCAGCGTCGCGAGGATCTGCGCCGCGCGCTCTGGATCGCCGTCGCGTGTGTACAGGAGCGCGAGATCGATCTCGGCCGCGCGCACGAGCGACGTCGGGATCGTGACGTCGACGCGCGCGCGCGCGAGCCACCGTTCGAGCGCGGTGATGCCGACGCGTGCGTCCCCGCCTTGCGCGAGCAGCCACGCCTCGAGCCCGCGCGCGGGCAAGTGTCCCGGCTCCGCTTCGCTCGCGCGCGCGACACGCACGCGCGCCGCCGGCCAATCGGACGCGCGCGCCGCGAGAAACGCAGCGCCGTAGTGCACCCACGCGCAGTCGGCGTCGAGTTCCTCGGCGCGCTCGAGCAGGAGCGCGGCGGCCGGCGCATCGGGCTCCACGCGCGCCGCGAGCACGAAGCGCACGACCGACGGCTGCGCCTCGGCGTGCGCGCGATAACGCCGCCGCAGCTCGTCGACCGCCGCGCTCGCGTCCGGATGCAGCGCGGCTTGCGCGAGCTCGACTTCCTGCAGCCACACGGCGGCTGGAACGTTGCTCGGCTCGTGCGCGCACAGCGCGCGAAACTCCGCGGCGGCTTCGTCGAGCCGGCCTTGCTCGAACGCGGCGCGCGCATGGGCGAACGCGACGAGCTGCTGCGGCGCCAGCACGTCGTACGGTGAACGCACGTCCGGAATGCCGAGTCGGCGCGTTCCGCGACACGACGCGAGCACGCAAGCACTCGCGAGAACGACGAAGGCACGCCACGCGCGCGGTGCGTGCTTCACCGCACCGGCGCTGCGCGACGGACGATCCGGGAAACGCGGCCGGACGAGCACGTGGTCCTCTTGCGGCCGCGGCCTAGCCGCCCGTTGAAAAAGTCGGCGTCGCGAGGCAACGCGCGCTTCGGTGACGCAAGGAGCGCGATGAAACAGCCGCGCAGGCCGCCTGGCTGGCCACCGAGCGAGATGACACGAGCGCGACGAAGCATCGTCGAAGCGCGCGCAGCCGAGTAGCTGAGGTCTTCAACGGACTGCTAACGCCGGATCTTCCCGACGAATCGCAGCGTGTCGCCGCGCTGCTCTTCCTTCGTAGTGCGATCGTTCCAATACGCGTCGCCGGCGGCGAGCACCACGACGTCGACCGGGCCGGGCCGCTCGAGCACGACGAGGCGCTTCAACGCGACGAGCGTCAGGTTGTCGAGCTTGCCTTGGATCTCGGCCGGCCCCACGTCGGGCTTCACGACGATCTCCTGCAGGTAGCCGGACGGCACGGTCTTCTCCGCGCGCTCGTGCAGCTCCGGGTCGTGCGGCGTGTAGGTGTGCGCGAGCAGACCGACGGGGCCCTCGATGCGGATCTCGTCCGCGACGAGCAGCGCGGACGCCGAGAATTGATCCGTCCACGGCGCTTCCTCGGCGAGCACCTTCTTCTCGGCGTGCGCGTCCGACTTCGTGCGCGCAGCGCCGCACGCGAACGCGGCGAGCGCCGCACACAAGGGAACGAGGACGCGGTGACGGGGCGAGATCATCGGACGAGTTTCCTGGATGGCGTCGACGACGCGGAGGCTTCGGCGCGCTCCCTTCTGCCATTCACGAATCGGCGCGTCCACACCCGCACGCCGCGCGCGCGATCAGCGCAGGCCGCACGCGACGAGCGCCCGCTCGCACGTCTTCCGCGCGCGCTCACGCGCCCGCTCGGCGCCGCGTGCCAGGATCCGGTCGACTTCGGCGGGATCGGCGAGCAGCGTCTCGCGCCGCGCCCGCGCGGGCGCGAACTGCGCTTCCAGCGCGTCGACGATGGCGACCTTGATATGCCCGTAGCCCGGTGCGCCCGCCCCACCGCGGCGCACGCGCTCCTCCCATTCGGCCAGCTCGTGCGGCGCGAGAAACAGCTCGAGGAAGCGGAAGAGCAACAGGTCCTTCGGGTCCTTCGGCTCCTCGGGCGCGCGGCTGTCGGTCGTGATGCGCCCGACCGTCTGCTTCAGCTTCTTGCCGGACTCGAAGATCCAGATGTCGTTGCCGTAGCTCTTGCTCATCTTCTCGCCGTCGAGGCCGGGCACCTTCGCCAGGTGCTCTTCGGGCGGGACCATCGCCTCGGGCCGGCGAAAGACTTCGCCGAACGCGGCGTTGAACGAGCCCGCCATGTCCTGCGCCATCTCGACGTGTTGGATCTGGTCCTTGCCGACCGGCACGAGGTCGCTGTCGTACGCCAGGATGTCGGCCGCCATCAGGATGGGGTACGTGAACAGGCCGACGTTCGGCTTGATCCCGTGCGCGAGCTTGTCCTTGTACGAATGCGCGCGCTCGAGCAAGCCCATGCCCGTGACGCACGAGAGCAGCCACGTGAGCTCGGTCACCTCCTTGACGTCGCTCTGACGGAAGAGCGCCACGCGCTCCGCGTCGAGGCCGAGCGCCAGGTACGTGATCGCGACGTCGCGCACGGCTTCGCGCAAGCGTTCCGGATCGCGGCTCGTCGTCAGCGCGTGGTAGTCCGCGATGAAGTAGAAGCACTCGTGCGGCCCGTTGCCGAGCGCGATGTGCTGCCGGATCGCGCCGAAGTAGTTGCCGAGATGCGGTCGCCCGCTCGGTTGTATGCCGCTGAGAACGGTCGTCATGGGGCGGATCGCGGCGACGTTAGCACTCGCGGGGCTCGCGCAGCAAGGCCGGCCGCGTGCGCGCACGCGGCCGGAACCAGGGACTTCTCCGTGTGCGATGCTTGCAACGGCATCCTCGGTCTCCACAATCGCGGCATGTCGCAAGCTGGGCGCGGCGCGGGCGCAGCGTTCGCACGAGGAACGAGCGTGTTCACCGCACAGCGGGCGAGCTCGAGGCGCGCCCGCATCGCTCACCACTGCCGTCGCGAGGTCGCGCCAGCGCGTTCGAAGCAAGGCGTTGAGTCGGAATCGACCGCAGCTGACCTGTCGGGTCAGCGAGGATCGATTCCGATCCAACAACGCAGCGTCGAACAAGTTGGCGCAACCGCAGCAGGAAGTGGTGAGAGATGCGGGCGCGGTGCGCGCGCCGCATGGCGCGCGGGCTGGACACTCGCCGCAGTCTGTGCATGCGCGCTGTCGAGCTGCGCGACGTTCGGCACCGAGCGTCACATCGCGCCGATCTTCACGGAGATCTCCACCGCCGGAGGCGGTGTCGAGATCGAGGCGCTCGCCGGCGCGGTGCGCCTACGGCAGACCTCGCCGGGTGGCTTCTTCGAGCAATGGGCACTGCGGCCGATCTTCATCCACGACCGGGAAACGAACGGGCAGTCGCTGACGCGCTTCCTCACGCCGCTCGGGCACGCGCGCGACAAGGAACGCGAGTACACCTGGCAGCTCCTGCCCGTGACGCGCTACTACCGCACGACCTCCGACGCGGGCGAGGTGGAGTGGACGCTGATCACGCTGCCGGGGATCTATTGGGCGCGCGCGCGCGATGGACGCACGTTGCGCGCGTGGTTCCCGTTCGGCGGAGTGTTCGAGAACTTCCTGAGCTTCGACCGCTTCGAGTTCGTGCTGTTTCCCCTGTTCGCGCGCTCGGAGCGCAGCGGCCGGATCACGTACCACTTCTTGTGGCCGATCTTCGCGTACACCTACGGGAAGGGCGGTCCCAGCGGACGCTTCTGGCCCCTTTATGGGCGGTCGAAGTACGAGGGCAGCTACGACCGCGGGTTCGCGCTGTGGCCCATCTTCCACTGGCAGCACAACGACCTCGCGCTGCCGCCCGAGAAACAAGAACACATGTGGATGGTGTTCCCGCTGGTCGGGCGCTCGCGCCGCGGGACCTACCATGCGACCTCGGTCCTGTGGCCGTTCTTCGGCTACGCGCGCGACCCCGCGACGAGCTTCTGGTCGTGGGACGGACCGTGGCCCCTGGTGCGCTTCATGCGTTCGCCCGAGTACGGCGTCAGCCGCTCGCGCGTCTGGCCCTTCTACTCGAAGTACCAAGGTGACGGGCTCGAATCGACCTGGTACCTGTGGCCGATCTTCAATCAGCGTCACGAGGAGTACGAGAAGGCCACCAAGAACAGCGTGTACGTGCTCCCGTTCTGGCAGAGCTGGAAGCGCGTCGACGCGGAAGCCGGTCGCTCGTCGTTCGAGAAGCTCTGGCCGCTCTTCCAGGTCGAGCGTCGCGCGCCGCAAGCGCGCGCGTTCGCGTTCCCCGCGCTGAACCCGCTGTGGCGCACGCCCGAGATCGACGAGATGTACGCCTGGATCTACGAGCTGTACACGCGCAGCCGCGAGCTCGATCGCGTGTCGGAGCGTTCCTGGCTCGGGCTGTGGCGCCGCGAGAAGGATGCGACCGAGGACCGCGCGTCGTTCGTCGGACTCTGGTCGCGCCGCCACTACCGCGACGCGGGCGAGCGCGTGACGGAGACGTCCGTGTTGTTCGGCCTCCTGCGCTGGCGCAACCCGGCGTCGCGATCCGTAGAGTGGCTCTGGCCCGCGCTGCCCGGTCCGGGTTGGCCGCTCGCGCGCAGCGCAGAGCCGCTCGAAGACACGCCCTGACCGATGCCCATCGCCCGAGCATTCCGCGACTTCTGCGATCACCTCGGATTCCAGCTCGAGCTCTTCTGGCTCGTGCTCGTGCGGCTCTACGACGTGCCCCGGCGCCGTCGCGTGATCGCCGACCACATCTACCAGAGCGCGATCCAAGGGCTGCACGTCGTGCTGCTCGTCGGCCTCTTCATGGGGATGATCGTCTCGCTGCAGACGGGCATCGAGCTCTCGCGCATCGGACAACAAGATCAAATCGGAACGATCGTCGCGGTCAGCATGGCGCGCGAGATGGGACCGTTCATCACGGCGACGATCCTCGCCGCCACCGCCGGAAGCTCGATGGCGGCCGAGATCGGCACGATGGCCGTGAGCGACGAGCTTTCCGCGCTCGAGGTCTTGTCCGTCGATCGCACGAAGTTCCTGGTCGTGCCGCGCATCGTCGCACTCGCCGTGTCGGCGCCGCTGCTCGCGGTGCTCTGCGACGCGATCGGCATCCTCGGCGGCGGCTTCGTCGCGCAGTCGCAGCTCAACGTGACGTACACGCTGTACATGCACTCCGCCATCGAGGCGCTGCGCGATCCGGCTTCGATCCTGCCGGTGCCGAAGGACCTCTACGGCGGATTGATCAAGGCGTTCGTGTTCGGCGTGATCATCTCGGTGATCAGCTGCAGCGCGGGCCTCAAGGCGCGCGGCGGCGCGCTCGGCGTCGGACAAGCGACGCGCCAATCGGTGCGCGACTCGATCATCGCGATCATCATCTCGAACTACTTCATGACCTGGTTCCTCTACCAAGCATGACGGACGAGGTCGTCATTCGATTCGACGCCGTCCACAAGAGCTTCGGCGCGCAGCACGTGCTCGACGGGCTGTCCTTCGCGGTGACGCGCGGCCGGACGCTCGCGATCATGGGCCCGTCGGGAACGGGCAAGTCGGTCGTGTTGCGGCACGTGATCGGACTCTTGAAGGCCGATCGCGGCACGGTGTCCGTCGAAGGACGGGACGTCGCGCAGCTCGCGCGGCGCGAGCTCTCGGAGCTGCGCCGGCGGATGGGCTACCTCTTCCAAGAAGGCGCGCTGATCAACTGGCTCTCGGTCGGCGAGAACGTGGCGCTCCCGCTGCGCGAGAACTCGGACATGCCCGACGACGAGATCCGGGATCGCGTGCGGGAGAAGCTCACGCTCGTGCACATCCCGGAAGCGTGGGAGAAGATGCCGTCGCAGATCTCGGGCGGCATGAAGAAGCGCGTCGGACTCGCGCGCGCACTGATCACCGACCCGGAGATCATCTTGTACGACGAGCCGAACGCGGGCCTCGACCCCGAGATCTCGACCTCGATCAACGAGCTGATCCGCGAGCTGTCGGATCAGCTGCAGGTGACTTCGCTGCTCGTCGAGCACCGTGTCGCGTGCATCAAGGCCGTCGCCGACGAGGTGCTCTTCCTCGAGCAAGGCCGAGCGCTCGTCCAGCTCCCACCGGACGAGTTCTTCGCGTCGGATCATCCGCGCCTCGTGCGTTTCCTCGGCACGAATCCCGATTGATCATGTCGTCCACCGCGCGCGCGACTGTCGATTGCGATCGCCTGCGACGCGGCGTAACGTGCCGCCGCCGGGCTCAGCCATGACCACGCGACGATCGATCCTGATCGGGTTCTTCTTCCTCTTCACGCTGTGCGTCCTGGGCTACTACACGCTCTTCCTGACGAATTTCACGCTGTTCAGGAAGCAGCCCGAGCTCGTGATCCAGTTCCAGGAAGCGAACGCGCTGCGCGAAGGCGATCCGATCCTCGTCGCCGGCGTGCGCTGGGGCCGCGTCAAGAGCCTGACCTTCGATCCGCGCGCGCCGCTGGATCGGCGCATCACGGTGACGGCCATCCTCGACAACGCGTTGATCTTGCGCGAAGGCTTCGCGATCACGATCCGCGACTCGACGATCCTCGGAGGCAAGAGCCTTTCGATCGATCCCGGTCCGCCCGAGGGCGTGGCGGTTCCGTCGGAACGGCCGCTGTTCGGGGCCGTCGCATCGAATCCGCTCAACGCGCTCGGCGACCTCGTCGCGGAGAACCGCGCGATGGTGTCCGAGATCATCGAGAACGTGACGGCGGCCACGCGCTCGCTCAAGAGCGGTGAAGGCACGGCCGGCATGCTGCTCCACGACAAGCAAGTGGCCGACGATCTGGCAGCCGCGGTCGAAACGGCGTCCAAGGTGCTCGCGAACTTGGAGAAGCTGAGTTCCGACGTCGTGGGCGGCCGGGGCTCAGCCGGCAAGCTCTTCTCCGACGACGAGCTCTACGAGGAATGGACCGCGGTCGCACGGCGCGCCAACACCGCGCTCGAGGAGCTGAACGGGCTCGCCAGCGACGCGCGACGTGGCGACGGTCTCGTCCAGCGCCTGATGAGCGATCCGAAACTCGCGAGCGACGTGGCCGATTCCGTCGCCAGCGTGCGCGCGATCATCACGCGCGTGGAGCGCGGCGAGGGCACCCTCGGGCATCTCCTCGTGAACGACGCCATCGCGCGGAGCCTCGAAAGCGTGATGGGCCGCATCGAGAACGGAGAGGGCACGATCGGCGCGCTGCTGACGCGCGAGCAGCTCTACACCAACCTGGTGCAGATCAGCGAGGACGTCGCGGCGATCTCGACCACGATGCGCGAGGGGCGCGGCACGATCGGGCAGCTCGTGATGAACGAGGACCTGTACCGTCAGTTCGAGACCGCGATGCGCATCGTGCAACGCAGCTTGGAAGAGTTCCGCGAAGCGGCGCCGATCACGACGTTCACGTCGGTGTTCTTCGGCGCGTTCTGATCCGGGCGACGTCGATCGGCGCGCAGGGCGCGTTAATGCGGCGAGCCGCGCGGCAGACCGCACGACTCGGCGCGTTGTGGATCGGGCGCCTCAGCGCGCCGTTCTCGGCGCGCTGAGACGCTCGATCCACTTGCCGATCATGTCCGCTTCGATGTGCACCACGCGCCCAGGGTGCAGCTCGCCGAGCGTGGTCTTCTCGAGTGTCAGCGGAATCAGCGCGACGTCGAATCGTCGCGCGCGCGGCGCGACGACCGTGAGGCTGACGCCATCGATCGTGATGCTGCCCTTCTCGACGAGATAGCGCTCGAGCGCCGCTGGGACCTCGAGCGTCACACGCCGACCGCCGTCTCCGCAGTCGTCCACGGCACAGACCGAGCCCGTTCCGTCGACGTGCCCCGCCACGAGATGACCGTCCAGCCGATCGCCCAGTTGCAGCGCGCGCTCGACATTCACGCGCGTTCCGACGCGCGCTTCGCCGAACCAGGTGCAGGCGAGCGTCTCGGCGGAGAGCTCGAACAGCAGGTCCGGTTCGCTGCTCAGGTCCGGATCGTTCGCGACGGTCAGGCACGCGCCCGATACCGCGATGCTCTGCCCGCGGTGCGCGGTCCAGGGACTCGGCGGGGTCGCGATCCATAAGCGAATGCCGGTGCCGAGCGGCTCCCGACGCCGGATGACAGAGGTGGACTCGACGAGACCGGTGAACATGCAGCGATCAGGAGAGCGGCGCGGTGCGCGAGCGCCAAGTCCGACGCCGGAATCTGTCCTGCATCATCGTGCCTTGTCCGCTCCGAACTGCTTGCAGAAGCAGAGCTTGAAGTCGAGCTTCGAGAAGCGCTCTGGCGTGCGCGTGCTGGCAGTCGCAAGTCGCTGTGCGGCATCGGTCCGCGCGATCGCCTCGCAGCCCGTGGTGAAAGTGCTTCGAGCGCGAAAGTGGTCCGTTCGTGTCAGCGCAAGGAGCGTGAACGCAGGCGAATCCTCGCGATTCGCCGAGTATCACGCCACGCCGGGCTGGCGCGAACGGGCGACTTTCGGGCCGAGTGACTTTCACCACGGGCTGCCAGCCCGCATTTCTCACCACGTCCTGCTGCGCTTCGCGCCAACTCGCTCGGCGCGGCGTTGTTGGACCGGAGTCGATCCTCGGCGACCTGGCAGGTCACCTCCGGTCGATTCCGATGCAACGCCTTGCTCCGAACGAGTCGGCACAACCTCGCGACGGACGTGGTTAGGAGTGTGGGCGAGGACAATGAAGCAGGACAGGTGCGGTCGCGACTCGACGCCACCCGCGCCTTGACGCTTCCCGCCGGCGTTTCTACCCTTCTCTGCCTTTCCATTAATGGAGTGGCCCTCCGGCCATGCGGCTCTTTGCCATCCTGACTCTCTTTCCCGAAGCCCTCGAGGCCTACACGCGGACCGGTGTTCTGCGTGTCGCCCAAGAGAAGGGGCTCGCCAAGATCCGGCTCGTCGACTTCCGCGACTTCACGCGCGATCGGCACCGGACGGTTGACGACCGCCCGTTCGGCGGTGGCCCCGGGATGGTGCTCAAGGCCGAGCCGATCGCGGACTGTGTCGAGTGGCTCGAACGCCAGCACGGTCCTTTCCGGCGGATCGCCTTGTGTCCCGCCGGGCTCCCGTTCCACCAAGCCGTCGCGACCGAGTTGTTCGACGAGGAACAGATCCTGCTCCTGTGCGGACGGTACGAAGGCTTCGATCGGCGCGTCGTGACGCAGCTCGGATTCGAGGAGTACTCCGTCGGCGACTTCGTTCTGGCCGGCGGCGAGCTCCCCGCGCTCTCGATCACCGAGGCCGTCGTCCGACTCATTCCGGGCGCGCTCGGCGACGAGCGGTCCGCGGAGCAAGACTCCTTCGGACCGGACGGAGAGCTGGACCACCCCCACTTCACGCGACCGCGCGTGTTTCGCGGCGAGCCCGTGCCCGACGTGCTGCTCTCGGGAGACCACGCGCGAATCGAGCGTTGGCGCCGCGACCAAGCGCACGCACGCACGCTGGCCCGCACGACGCACGCACGCACGCCGACACGTCCTGTACCTCACGAACAACCCGCCGCTGGCGGGAGCTACGAACAACCCGCCGCTGGCGGGTGCGCCAAGCCCAGCACGAACGCACACTAGGAGCGGAGCCTCGGGCTCCCGAACGACAACCATGCACCTGATCGAAACCATCGAAAAAGAGCTCGGCAAGCGCGTGCTGCCTTCCGTCCACGTCGGCGACACGGTCGAGGTGCACTACCTCATCCGCGAAGGCGACAAGGAGCGCGTGCAGCTCTTCATCGGCACGATCATCGCGCAGTCGGGCCGCGGCATTCGCCGCACCATCGCCGTGCGTCGCATCGTGCAAGGCGAAGGCGTCGAGCGCACGTTCCCGCTGCACAGCCCGCGCGTGAAGGACGTCGTCGTCACGCGTCGCGGCATCGTCCGCCGCGCCAAGTTGTTCTTCCTCCGCGATCGCGTCGGCAAGCAGACGCGCGTCAAGGAACTGCTCGGCGAGCGCACGAAGCGCGACGGCGGCGCCGACACGGCGAAGGCCGAATCGCCCGCCGGATCGAGCGAGCGCACGCGCGCCGCGCTCGCCGCTCCCAGCGCCGTGTGATGCGCCGCAGCTCACAGGTATCTTTCACGCCGGCCGCCCCCAAGGCGGCCGGATCCCTTTCCGAACCTATCGCGGAGCGCTCGAGCGAGTTCGTCGCCGGCGCGTCCCTCCTCCGCACTCCTTGAGCCATGCCTGAGAACCTCAGTCGCAAGATCACGATCGCCGTCGTGCTGGTGATCGCGTCGCTCGCGTGCTTGCTCTTGCCCAAGCAGCCGTTCCGCTTGGGCCTCGACCTGCAAGGCGGAACGCGGCTCGTGTACCGCTTCGATTTCGACCGCGCTCTCCGTGAGGGCAAGATCTCGCAGACGGAGTTCGGCAGCAAGGCCGAGATGCTCGAGAGCTTCGTCGGCATCATCCGCGATCGCGTCGATCCGAACGGCGTGATGGAGATGGTCACGCGGCCGGAAGGCGACGATCGCGTCGTCATCGAGATTCCCGGCGCGGCCGAGCTCTCGGGCACACCGACGATCGGCAAGCTCGCAGCGGACGTGACCGAGAGCGACTTGTCGATCGCCCTCGAATCGAACGTCGAAACGATCAAGGCGTTTCCGCCGAGCGGCGGCGTGGTCCTGGTCGACGGCGAGCGGATCAACTACACGCGCCGCGTCGGCAACACGCTGACGGTTGGCGAGCGCGGCCGCGGATTCGAGAGCACGACGCGCAAGTCGCACGCAGCGGGAACCGCCGTCGACCTGCTGACGAACGACGACTTGCAGCGCCGCATCGAGAACGTCGGCGACATGCAGTTCCTGCTCGGCGCGAACACCGAGGACTTCTCGCGCTTCGGCACCGATCTGCAGCGCGAGCGCCAAAGGGTCGACACCTGGATCGATGCGCACCCGAACGAGCCGATCGAGCGCTTCAACAACCTGCCCACCGATCAAGGTGGTCCGCCGGAGTTGTTGCGCTGGTATCCGCACCGTCTGGCCGACGACCAGCCCGATACGACGCCGCTCAAGGAGCGCGTCGTTCCGCTCGTCATCCCGCCGGAAGAGTGGCGCTTCAGCGGCGACGATCTCGAGGCCGTGGGGCCGACGGCGGACGACGTCGGGTACCCGGCTGTTTCGTTCGAGATCGCGACGGCGAAGAAGAACGCGTTCGGCGATTTCACGAGCGCGCACATCGACGACGGTTTGGCGATCGTCCTGAACGGCGAAATCGCGACGCTCGCGACGATTCAGGACAAGCTGCCCGGTTCCGGCATCATCAACGGCGGCGCGACCGGCTTCACGCAGAAAGAGGTCAAGGACCTCATCGCGATCCTGCGCTCCGGCTCGCTGCGCATTCGACCCGAGCTGCTCGACAAAGCACGCGTCGGTGCGAGCCTCGGCGACGACTACGTCGCGACGAGCTTCGTCAGCGCGCTCGTGGCACTCGGCGTCGTCGTGCTCTTCATGGTCGGCATCTACCGCCGCCTCGGCGTGTACTCGATCGTCGGCTTGCTGACGAACATGCTGCTCCTGCTCGGAGCGCTGTCGTTCCTGCGCGCGACGCTGACGCTGCCCGGCGTCGCCGGCATCGTGCTGACGGTCGGCATGGCGGTCGACGGCAACATCCTCATCTTCGAGCGCTTGCGGGAAGAGTTGGCGCGCGGGCTGAAGCTCATGCAGGCGGCCAAGGCCGCGTTCGAGCGCGCCGCCGTGACGATCATCGACTCGAACCTGACGACGCTGCTCGCCGGCGTGATCCTCTACCTGGCGGGCACCGGCCCGATCCGCGGATTCGCGACGACGCTGAACATCGGCATCCTGTCGACTCTGTTCACGGTCATCGTGGTCACGCAGATCCTCATCTTCCTCGACGTCAAGCGCGGCGTGACGACGTACAAGATGGTCGAGCTGATCAAGGACAAGGGCATCGACTTCATGCGGTTCGCGAAGCCCGCCGCGATCCTCTCCACGCTCGTGATCGTCACGACGTGCGGCTTGTTCATCGCGCTGCCGAACCGTGAGAAGCTCGGCATCGACTTCCTCGGCGGATTCACGGTGACGGCGCGGACGCAAGAGCCGCAGCGCGTCGAAAAGATCCGCGAGCTCGTCGGCGCCATCCCGGGCACGATCGGCAAGTCGGCCGAAGTGAAGCCGATCCTCGAGTCGGGCACGAAAGAGGGCGGCTACTCGACGTTCCGCGTCACGTACAAGCTCGAAGGCGACGCGGACGCGCCGGTCGAGGCCGGCGGGCAAGGCGAGAGCGGCGAGAAGGAGATCCAGGACGCGCTCGAAAGCGTGCTGCAGAAGGGCCCCGTCGAACTCGCCGCGGTCCCCGGCGAAACGAGCCAAGCGCTCACCGGTGAGCTGTACTTCGAGAGCGCGCACCCCGTCGCGGATCTTGCCGCCGCGCTGTCGGAACTCGGCCTCACGAACGTCGTCGTCGATCCGATGCCGGGACGCGCGACGAACTACACGTTCAAGGCCGAAGCGCCGAAGGATCGTCCCGCAACCGAGCTCGCGGCGCGCATCCAAGCGCGGTTCGAGGGCCACAAGGATTCGAACGACCTCGTGTTCTCGCTCGCGTCACCGCTCCCGGAGTCGGCGCTCGTCGGGGCGCAAGTCGGCGCCGAGCTGCGCGACAAAGCGATCCTCGCGATCTGCTTCGGGCTGCTCTCCACGATCTTGTACCTACGCGTGCGGTTCGCGGAGTACACGTACGGCATCGCGGTCGTCGTGTCGCTGCTGCACGACGTGCTCGTGACGCTCGGCGCGCTCGCGGTCGGCACGTACACGGGGCTCGTGCAGGCCGAAGTCGACCTCTCGATGATCGCGGCGTTCCTCACGATCATCGGCTACTCGCAGAACGACACGATCGTCATCTTCGATCGCGTGCGCGAGATCCTGCCGCGCTCGAAGAAGCCGCTGCGCGACATCTTGAACGACGCGATGAACCAGTGCCTCGGCCGTACGATCCTCACGTCGTCGACCGTGTTCCTCACGATCGTCGTGCTGTTCCTGTTCAACGTGGGCACGCGCAACGTGCTCGAGGGCTTCTCGTTCGCGATGCTCGCCGGTGTGATCTCGGGGACGTACTCGACGGTCTACATCGCGGCGCCGGTGTTCTTGTGGCTCGAGAAGCGCGAGGCGAAGAAGGGCAGCAAGAGCGTGCTCGCAGCGAAGGCGATGCAAGAGGAAGAGGTCGCCGTCTCTTGAGGCGAATGCCGTGCGCTTCTGGCTCGGCGGACTGCTGCTCGTCGCGCTCTTCTTGCTGTCGACGCGACTGCAAGAGCGTTGGACGAGCACCGTCCGCGCCGAGCGCGACGCCGCGTTCGACCGGCGCGATCTGCCGTCGAACGACGACGAGCCGGCCTGGGCGCGAGTGATCGTCGGCCGGCCGAGTGGCGCGGACGCGCTGCCGGCCGTCGACGAGTCGGGGCCGCGCACTTCCGCGGCCGCGAGCACGCCACCGCAGGCTGACGCGCGGTCGAGCCCGGCCGAGCACGTGCGCTCGACGGTTGCAGCCGCGGCATCGAGCTCGAACGCAGTCGCGCCGGGCGGCGGCAAGACTTGGATCGTGCAGCCCGGACAGACGTTGTCCGAGATCGTGCGCACGCACTACGGCAGCGCGCCGGTCGAACGCGTGCGCGCGGTGGCGCGCGCGAATCGGCTCGGCGACGCAGGGCTGGTGCGCGCCGGTGCGCAGATCGTGTTGCCCCCCCTCGCCGAGCTCGACACCCACCGGCGTTGAGCGCGGATGCGCCGCTGCCGCGCGTCGCCGTCGGCTCACATCGCCCACCACGTCCGTCGCGAGGTTGCGCCAGCGCGCTCGGAGCGAGGCGTTGCATCGGAAACGACCGGAGGTGACCTATTTGGTCGAGAAGGATCGATTCGGATCCAACAGCGCCGTGCTGTGTGAGTTGGCGCAACCGCAGCAGGACGCGGTGAGAAATGCGGGCTAGTGTCCTGAGTCAGAAGTTCGCTTTCACCAAGGTCGAGATCGTCGTCGCTGGCAAGGCGCGAGGGTGCAGGCAACCTGTCAGGTTTCCGAACCCGAGCAACGCCGCCAGCGC
>JBJXHG010000004.1:0-94311 GCA_046160865.1 Planctomycetota bacterium
TAGGCCTTCTTGCGCAGCTTGAAGATCTTCTCTTCGGGCACCGTCGAGAGATTGATGTCCGTCTGATACGGCTCGTACGCGGACCAATCCGTGGGCAAGTGGTACCCGGCTTCCTCGACTTGGCGAAAGAGCTCGGTGCCTTTGAACGGGATGACGCGGAAGAACGCCGCCGTGTGGAACGAGCTCTTCGACGCCCACGCGATCGTCGCTTCCATCTCGTCCTCGGTCTCGGTCGGGAAGCCGAGCATGAACGCGCCGTGCACCATGACGCCTTGGTCCGCGATGAAGTCGACGATCTTCTTCACCTTGTCGATCTTCAGATTCTTCTTCATCACCTTCTGCATGCGCGGCGACGCCGACTCGACGGCGACCATGCAGCGGTACATGCCGGCCTTCTTGAGCAGCACGACGAGCTCCTCGTCGAGGATGTCGCCGCGGAAGCCATTCGGGAACGTCAGCGCGAGCTTGTACCCGCGATCGATGAGGCCCTGGGCGATCTTCTTCGCGCGCTCTGCGCGGAAGTTGAAGATGTCGTCCATGAACACGAGCTCTTTGACGCCGTATTGCGTCACGAGCATGTCGATCTCGGCGAGCACGTGCTCGGCCGAGCGCTCGCGAAACGTCTTGCCGTACGAGTTGTGGCAGTACGTGCAGCGCCACGGGCACGCGCGGCTCGAGAACATCGTCGCGAACTCGGGGTGCGCGTAGATCACGCCGCCGCGCGGCACCTTGTGGTACTTCGCGTGATCGATGAGGTCCCACGCGGGGAACGGCAGCTCGTCGAGCTTCGACGGCGGCGGTCGATCCGGGTTGTGCACGACCTCGCCGATCGCGTTGCGCCACGAGATGCCGGCGCACTCCGTCCAATCGGTGCGGCCTTCCGCGAGACCGGTGAGCACGTCGGCGAACGTCTGCTCGCCCTCACCGCGCACGACGAAGTCGAACGCGGGATCGAGCAGCACGTCGGCCGCCGCGACACTCGGGTGCGGTCCGCCCGCGATGACCACCGTGCTCGGCCGGCGGCGCTTCATCTCGCGCGCGACCTCGTGCATGCAGCCGGCCTCGTACGTCATCGCCGAGAGTCCGACCACGTCGGGCGCGAGCTTCTCGAGCGCGTCGCACGCCTGCACCGGCGTCCAGCCCTCGACCTTCATGTCGAGCACGTGCTGATCGGTGTGGCCGGCTTGCCGCGCCGCGGCCGCGATCATCATCACGCCGAGCGGATGCACGTGCGTGAACTGCGTGTAGGGGTGGTAGGTCTGGACGAGAGCGGTGCGCAGCATGGTGTTCCCGGTCGATGGCGGCGTGTCGACGGGACGCCCATACTAGCCGAGCGTCGTGAGCGCGCGCAGTCCGCGCGCGCGTTGTTGTCGGTTATATAAGGATGGAACCATCACGAACCCGATTCCGTCGCCTCCGACCGCTCTCGTCCGTCCGCGCGTGATCGATGCGCAGCGCAAGGGCGCCGGACCGTTGCTCCTCGAGGACGTGCTGCGCGAGCTGCTCCAGTCCGGCGCCGTGGGCGTCGTGCCGCTGTTCGGCGAGTTCGGCTCGGGCAAGAGCACCGCGCTGCTGGCGATGCGCGAGCGTTTCGTGGGCGAGGAGCGACTCGCGTTCGAGGAAGAGAACGCGCGTGGGTTGCCGAGCGATCCAGGGCTGCTCGTGTTGCGCGCCGTGGATGAGCGCGGACCGACGCGCGTCCGCGATACGCATGTCGAGATGGCGCCGTGGACGCGCGACGACTTGATCGAGTACTTGCTCGCCGCGCATCCGGATCGCTGCGCGTCGGTCGTCGCGCGCCTGCCGAACGTCGAGGTCTTCGACTTCTTCCGCGGTCTTCCCGGACTCTGGCGGCCCGTGCTCGACGAGATGGCGAGCGACGAGACGGTCGCCGTGACCGTCAAAGCGCTCCTGCACGTGCTCGCGCGCGAGTGGCCGGATCCGCGAACGTGGCGCACGTGTGCGGATGTCTCGGCACGCAGCGTCTTCGGCGAGATCGCTTGGCCGGACGCGCGCGAGCAGCACGGCGACGCCGACCCGTCCAAGTCGTCGTTCTTGCGCTACGAGCCCGTGCGGCTCGTGCTCGCGGTGACGCGCTTCTTCGAGCGCCTCGCGAACGACAAGGACACGAGCGTCCTCGCGAGCCGTGTGCCGCCGATCCTGCTCTCGCGGCTCGGCCAAGAGCTCGCGCGACACGACGAAGCGCGCGCGCTGACGGAATCCGCGCTCGCGGGAACGGATGCGACGCTTCACGCGACGGCGGCGAGCGTGCTCAACGCGTGCGACCGAACGGCGGTGAAGACCGCGCTCGCAAAGCTCGATTGGTCGCAGATCGAGAAGCTCGACCTCGGAGGTTCGCACCTCGACGACGTCGATCTCGGGGCGATCGTCGCGGGCAATATCGATCTCGCTCGCGCGAGCGTTGCCCGCGCGACCTTCGACGGTGCGCGGATCGACGATCTGTGGCTCGGCGACGCCGTGCTCGACGGCGCGAGCCTCCGAGGCTGCCGCATCGAAGCGTTCGTCGCGTGCGATGCAGCGGCGCGGGACGTTGACTTCACGCAGGCCGAGATCGCCGGCGCGCTGATGGGCCGGAGCAAGTTGAATCGAGCGCTTTTCGCACGCACGCAGCTTCCGAACGGCTCGCTCGAACACGCACAGCTGAACGACGCTCGATTTCTCGAGACCAACTTGCGCGAGACCGACCTGACCGGCGCATCCGTCGACGGCGCGCTCTTCCGCGACGTCGACTTCCAAGGCGCGCAGCTCGACGGCGTCGATCTCCGCCGCTGCACGCTCGAGAGCACGAAGTTCGCGCACGCGTATCTGCGCGCCGCGCAACTCGACGGCGTGCAGCTGCCCGATGGAAGCGACTTCAGCGGCGCCGACTTCACGGGCGCGCACTTGACCGGTTGCCGCATGCAGCGCGCGAACCTGCGCGACGCGCGCTTGAACGACGCCGGTCTCGCCGACGTCGACTTCGAAGGCGCGGACCTGCGCGGTGCCGACTTCACGAACGCGAGCTTTCATCTCGGCTCGTCTAGAAGCGGCCTCGTCTTCGACCAAGTGCCGATGGAAGGCACGCGCACCGGCTACTACACAGACGAGGCGCTCGAGCTCGCGCACAAAGCGCCCGAGGAGATCCGCAAGGCGAACTTGCGCGGCTGCGACCTGCGCGGCGCGACGATCGAGGCTTGCGACTTCTACCTCATCGATCTGCGCGATGCGCAACTCGATCCGGCGCAGCTCGAGTACGTGCGCCGCTGCGGCGCGATCCTGCGACGCCGTGAATGACGTACGGCGCACCGTTGCACGGACCGAGGGGCGAGCGGGTATCCTCGCGGAAACTGCCGCCGCCATGACTCGCTCGCACGACGACCTCCTGCAGCCGACGCTCGCGCCCGATTTCGACGTGCGTCGCTTCCAGCGTCCGTGGACGCCGACGAGCATCGTGTGGGTCGCCTTTCTCGGCGGTCCACTCGCAGCCGGTCTCGTGTTCGGCCTCAACTATCGCCGGCTCGCGCGGCCGTCAGCGGCGCGCATCGCGTGGATCGCGACACCTCCGTTCGCGCTGCTCGTTGCGTTCGGAATCGCGCTCGCGTACCGCGCCGGATGGCTCGACGTGAACGACGCGACGCACGCGCGCATCGCGCGGCTCTTCGTCCAGTTCCTTTCGATCGGCGCCGGATGGCTCGTCGCGCGCGATCAAGAGCAAGCGTTCCGCGCGTACTCGCGAGCCGACCTGCCCGTCGCTTCGCTTTGGTTGCCCGGCCTCGGCGCGGTGCTGCTCGGGAGCTTCGCGTACAGTGCGCTCTTGCGCTTCGCGCTCGGGGCGCTCGGAGTCGGGCCATGAGCCGAATCGACGAGCAATCCGGCGACGAGCGTTCGGACGCGACCGCGCACGAGACGCGCGCGCGGAGTCCGGTCGAGATCGCGCTCGAGAAGGCGCGCCACTACATCGACGTCGATCGGTACGAGCTCGCCGAGCAAGCGCTGTCGCGCGCGCTCGCGGCAGCGCCGGGCGATCCGCGCTTGCACCTCGAGCTCGGCCGCAGCCGCATGTGCCAGAAGCGCTTCGACGAGGCGGACGAGAGCTTCGGCCGTGCGCTCGCGTTGCGGCCCGAGTGGGCCCTCCCGCTCGGCTTGCGCGCGGTCATCCGCTGCGAGCAAGGCCGCTACGCCGACGCCGAACGCGACTTGCTCGACGCGCTGCGCATCGAGCCCGAGTGGTCGTTCCTGTACGAGCACTACGGGCTCTTGATGTTCCGGACGGGACACTTCGCCAAGGCCGAGAAGCTCCTCCTGAAGGCGCTCGAGCTCGACCCCGAGAACACCGGCGCGCACAGCAAGCTCTCGCTCTTGAAGTCGGAGCGCAGCCAGACCTCCGCCGCGCAGGCGCACGCCGCGCAAGGGTTGCGCCTGGCGCCGGAGGAGGAGATCAACCACGTGGCGCTCGGCATCGCGATGTATCAGCGCGGGCGCCCGTTCGCGGCGCGCGCGCACCTGCGCGAAGCGCTGCGGCTCGACCCGAGCAACGCTGGCGTTCGAGAAGTCTGGCTCGATGCGGATCGGGCGTGTCGGCTCGTGTACTTGCCGATGTACTACTGGTCGCGCGTGCTCGTGCGCGTGCCAGGCCAGCAGTTCACCGTGTGGGGGCTGTTCGTCGTGCTCAGCGTCGTGCACACGTCGCTCGGGATTCCGACCGCGGTATTCGGCTCGATCGCGATCGCGTACCTCGCGTTCTGCATCTACACGTGGCTCGCCGATCCGTTGGTGAAGCTGTGGGTGCGCATGGTGCCGCCGAAATGACCGACGATCCGCTGATCTCGGCGATCGCGCAAGCGCTCGAGCGCGATCCGCGCAACGGCACGCTATGGATCCACTACGCTTCGTTGCTCGTCGCGGCGGGGCGCACGGCCGACGCGCTCGCGGGGCTGCGCACGGCAGCCGAGATTCCGGCCGTGCGCACGGAAGCGCTGCGCAAGCTCGTGCCGATGTTGCGCGAGGCGGGAGAGCTCTCCGAGGCGTTGATCCGCGCCGAAGCACACCTCGAGCAGCACGAAGACGTCGAGCTGCGTGCCGAGCTCGCGCGCATCCACGCCGCGCGCGGCTCCGAGCCCGCACCTCGCGCAGCCGAGCGCGAGCCCGAGCGCCGGCCGGTGCCACGCGACGAGCGACCGGCAGAGAAGACACCTGCGCTGCGAGAGACCGCGCCGGCGCGCGCGAGTGCCGACGAGTGGGCGAGCCAATTCGACTGGAGCGATCTCGTCGTGACGTTCCAGGACGTCGCCGGGCTCGACGAGGTCAAGCGCCAGATCCGATTGCGCATCATCGCGCCGTTCCAGAACCCCGGCATCTACGACGCGTTCGCGCGCAAAGGCGGCGGGGGACTTTTGCTGTACGGTCCGCCGGGATGCGGCAAGACGTTCATCGCGCGCGCGACGGCGGGTGAGCTCGGTGCGCGCTTCGTGTCCGTGTCGATCCACGACGTGCTCGACAAGTACTGGGGCGAGAGCGAGAAGCTCGTGCACGCGCTGTTCGAGCACGCGCGCCGCAATCGTCCGACCGTGCTGTTCTTCGACGAGTTCGACGCGCTCGGCTCCACGCGCGGCCGCAGTGAATCGCAGTTCTGGAAGACGGTGGTGGACCAGCTCCTGCAAGAGATGGACGGCGTGCGCGGCGGCAACCGCGACGTGCTGCTGCTCGCGGCGACGAACGTTCCCTGGAACGTCGACGCGGCGTTCCGCCGTCCCGGACGATTCGATCGCGTCCTGTTCGTCACGCCGCCCGATGAGCCCGCGCGGCGCGCGATCCTCGAGCGCCACCTGAAGAACGTGCCCGGCGGAACGGACCTCGCGCTGCACGCGATCTCGAAGCAGGCCGAGCTCTACTCGGGCGCCGACTTGCGCGCACTGTGCGAGCGCGCGGCCGAGACCGCGCTCGAGAAGTCGCTCGAGAGCGGGCGCGTGCACGCCGTCACGCAGCGCGATCTCGAACGTGCTCTGGAAGGCACGCGCAGCACCGTGCTCGAGTGGCTGTCGACCGCGAAGAACTACGCGCGCTACGCGAACGAAGGTGGGCAGTACGACGAGCTCGCCGCGTTCTTGAAGCACGCCAAGCAGTGGTAGGAGCGCGCGCGCTCCGCGCGGTCACTGCGCCGCCGCGCGCCAGCGCTCGGCTTCCGCGCCGTCGTCGAGCGCGGTGTACAAGTCCGCGAGCGCGCGCGCGACGCGCGCGGCGTCTTTCGGCGTAGTCCACGCCTTGTAGCTCTCGAGCAGCAACGGCTCGGCCTCGTCGTAGCGCTGCAGCGCGAGCATGCAAGCGCCGAGCGAGCCGGCCGCGCGCGCGAAGCGAGCGCCTTTCAGCGCCGGCGAAGTAGTGCGTGCTGCGTAACTCTCGCGCAGGAACGGCTCCGCTTCCGTCGCGCGCGCCGCATCGAGCAGTGCATCGCCGAGCTCGACCAGCGTGCCGAGCGTCGACGTGTGTTGTGCCGGCAGCTTCACCCGCTGCGCGTCGAGTGCCGCGCGCAGGAGCTCGATCGCTTCGTCGTTCTTCGGCACGCGGCGCAGGACGCGCGCGAGGTTGTAGCGCATCAAGGCGAGCGTCGGGTGATCGCCGTCGAGTGCGGTCGACGCGATCTCGACGGCGGCGCGCAAGCTCGATTCGGCGACGTCGAGCTCTTCGCGGTCGAGCGCGAACGTGCCGATGTTCGAGTGGGCGATGGCGACGTTGAGGCCCTGTTGACCTTCGGCCTGCTCGTAGCGCTCGAGCGCCTCGCGGTAGAGCCGTTCTGCCGCGTCGTAATCCTGCACCGAATGCCGTAGCTGCGCGCACAAGCTGATCGACTGCGCGAGCTGACGCGCACCCGTCTGTCCCGCGCGCCGGTGTTCCAGCGACTTGTCCGCGGCCGTGCTCGCGGCGGCGAACTCGTTCACGCCGCGCTTCGCGAGCGCGAGCTCGAAGTACGCGTCACCGAGGTCGGCGTCCGGCCGTCCCGCGAAGCTCTCGAAGAGCGCGATCGCTCGCTCGAGCTCCGTCACCGATTCGGCCTGACGTCCGAGCGCGGTGAGAACGCGCGCCAGCTTCACGCGCGCCGTGGCCGCGAAGCTGTCCACGCCCTGACCCAGTCGCTCGCGCATCGCGAGTGACTCGCGGACCCAGGTCTCCGCTCGGGCGTAGTCCGCCAGATCCATCGCGGTCGCGCTCATCAGCGACAGCGTGTTCGCGATGTCGGGATGATCGCCCGGCAACAGCTTGCGCTCGAGCGCGAGCACGGCTTCGAGCTCTGCCAGCGCTTCCTTCGGACGGCCTTCGGTGCGCGTCAGGCTCGCGAGCATCGCGCGCACGCGTGCGACGTCGGGGTGCGTGTCGCCTTCGACCGCGCGGTACAGCGCGAGCGCGCGCTCGTAGCTGGCGCGGGCTTGCGGGTACAGCTCCCGCTTCTTGTGGAGTGACGCGCGATCGGTGAGCAACGTCGCGAGCGTGTTGCCCTCGTTCTGCATTTCGGGCGGTCGCGCTTCGGCGAGACGCAGCGCCTCGTCGTACGACGTCTCCGCTGCCGCGAGCTCGCCCATCACGTCTTGGGTCTGGCCGAGCCGAGTCAGTGCCGAGATGAGGTTCGGCGCGTCACCCCGGCGGCGGTAGAGGTCCACGACCTCGTGCTGCAGCGCGAGCGCTTCGGGGCCGCGCTCCAGCTCGCGCAGAATCGTGGCGAGGTTGATCTGCGCTCCGAGCGTCTCGTCCGCGTCGGCACCGAGGCGCTCGCGCCGCACGGTCCACGCGCTGCGGAAGTAGTGCTCGGCCTGCTCGAAGCGGCCGAGGTGGTACTCGATCTGGCCGAGCGTGTCGTGCAAGCGCGCTTTCACGAGCGGCTGGTCCTCGAACGCGTCGTCGACGTGCGTGCGCGCGTTCTCGAGCACCTCGGCGAGCGTGATCGTGCGGCCCTTCGCCGTGGCCGGATCCGACGCGCCGAGCATGTCGTTCACGAGGAACCGGTTGACGGCCTCCGCTTCGGCGGCCGCGGCGTGCGCTTCTTCGCGCGCCTTGTTCGCGAGATCGCGCGCCGCGGTGGCTTCGTCGCGCGCGCGGGTCGCCTCCTCCGCGCGCAGGCGTGCTTCCTCGCTCTTGTCGCGCGCGAGTGCCTCGCTGTGACGCGCTTCGACGTAACCCATCGCGGTGCCGATCAAGCCGATGATGAGCGCGACGAACACGGCTGCGATCCCGCCGACGAGCACCTTGTTGCGCACGGCGAACTTGCGCAGCTGATAGACCGCGCTCGGCGGGCGCGCGACGATCGGCTCGTCGCGCAAGTAGCGCCGCACGTCGGCCGCGAGCTCCGCGGCGCTCGGGTAGCGGCGCGCCGGATCCTTCTCCATCGCCTTGGCGAGGATCGTCTCGACGTCGCCGCGCAACGCGCGGTCGAGCGAGCTGAGCGGCGTCGCTTCCTCCTCTTGGATCACGCGCAGCGCTTCGAGCTGCGGCATGCCGCGGAAGTCGTGCGGCAAGCGTCCCGAGACGAGCTCGTATCCGATCACGCCGAGCGCGTAGACGTCGCTGCGCGCATCGATGCGCGAAGAGTCGCCCGTGACTTGCTCCGGGCTCATGTACTGGACGGTGCCGAGCAGGCGGCCCATTTCGGTCTGCACGGTGATCGCCGGCAGATCGGACTCCGCGATGCGCGCGAGGCCGAAGTCGAGGATCTTCGGCTGCCCGGCGTGAGCGAGCTCGTCCGTCACACCACCGAGCGACGACGTCGACATCGAGGTCGATTCCTGGGCGACGACGAGGATGTTGCCGGGCTTCAAGTCGCGATGGACGACGCCTTTCTGGTGCGCGTGCTGCACCGCGTCGCACACGCGCGCGAGGAGCTCGAGGCGCTGGCGCAGGTTGAGCCCCGCTTCGCGCGCGAAGGCCGTCAGCGGCAGCCCGCTCACGAGCTCCATCGCGAAGTACGACAAGAGCTCGCCGTCGCCGAACAAGTCGGCCGTGCCCGCTTGGTAGATCTGCGCGATGCCGGGATGCTGCAAGAGCCCGAGCACGTGCGACTCGCGCTCGAAGCGCCGGCGCATCTCCGGCGTCATGCGCTCGGCGCGCACGATCTTCAGCGCGACGCGGCGGCGCGGATTGTCCTGCTCGGCTTCGAAGACGGTGCCCATGCCGCCTTCGCCGAGCTTGCGCAGGATGCGGTACTCGAGGGCGCGGTGCGGGGCGGGGTCGTCGGGGCTCTGGCCCGAGCGCGGATCGGTAGAGAGAGTCACAGCGACATGCTAAGGCGCGCTGCGCCGAGCGCGTAGCGCTGCGCGCGGCAGACCGCGCTACGCGCTGACCGCCCCGTCGTCGTCCTCCACCGTGCCTCGTCGCTGAAGGAATCGTGCGACGAGCCAGCAGAGCACCGCCCACGTCGCGCCCAGCGTCCATCCCGCGACCACGTCGGTCGGCCAATGAACGCCGAGGTACACGCGACTCACGCCGGCGAGGCCGGCGAGCAGCGCGGCGAACAGGATCACGAAGGCCTTCATCCGTCGACCCGGCAGCACGCGCGCGACCAGAGCTCCGAGCGTCAAGTACGTCGCGGCCGAGAGCATCGAATGCCCGCTCGGAAAGCTCGACGTCATCACGATCGACCCGTGCGGTACGAGGTCGGGACGCGGGCGGTCGTAGCCGTGCTTCAAGAGCAGCGACAGTGCGAGCGCGCCGCCCACGGATGCGACGAGCAGCACGACTGCATGGCGCTTGCGCTGGATGGCGAGGAACACGCACGTCGCTGCGACGATCACGACCTGCACGCCGATTCCGCCGAGAGCGGTGAAGTCGCGCATCACCTCCTCGAACCACGGCGGCCCGAGCGGATCGGACGCGTCGACTGGATTGCGAAGGAGGAGCAGGAGTCGCTCGTCGACGGCGTGGGTGTCGTGCTCGCCGACTTCCGAGGCGAGCTCGAGGAAAGCCCACACGCCGCCGGCTACCGCTGCGAGCATGAGCAGCGTCGCCAATTCGTGGCGCCCGAGCCAAAACAGCAGGTCGAGTGGCGTGCGCCACGACGGCCGTTGCGGGGAGGTGGAGATCACAGCGTCGATTGTGCGCCTGCCGCGGGCACCGAGTCGCGCGCCCGCGCGTCAGCGCCGCACGAAGTTCTCCACGTCGAACATCCGCGCGGTTCCGTGATCGGCGAGCGCGACGACGAGCGCGTACCGCACGGCGGTGCCCACCGGGTGACGAGACTTCATGTTAATCGACAGCGTGCGTCCACACGGCTGCGCTCGGATTCGCTCACGTGCCGACGGATTTGCGCAGCACGTCGACGGAGCAAGGCGTTGCATCGGAATCGACCGCAGCCGACCTGGATGGTCAGCGAGGATCGAGCACGCTCCAACAACGCCGCTTCGAGCGAGTTGGCGCGACCGCAGCCGCGGCGTGGTGAGAGATGCCGGCTAGAATCCTCGCGCTCGCGCGTGCGATCCAAGTCGATCGTCCGCTGATCGCATCTTCGAGGGAGGAGACCCCGCATGAATCGCAGCGTCGGGATGACGTTGTTGGTGGCCGCCGCATTTCTGTTCCGCGCCGGCGGGGACGCGGAGCCGACGTCCAATGGTTCGAGTCCGGCCGTCGAGCCTCCGCGCGACGTGCAGACGAAGTCCCCGCCGCGCGGAGTCGGCGCGCGGCTCCTCGAAGCGCACGCTCCGTGCGCCGACTTGATCGGGCCGTCGGACTTGCCGAAGGCGCGCGTGATGATCGCGACCGTGCCGGATCCGATCGCGTCACACCTCGATTGGGCCTTCGACTCGCACGTCGATGCGATCCGGCGCGCTTTCGAGCGCGCTGGATATGTGCTGGATCGATTCGAAGTCCCGTGGGATCCGACGAAGCGGACCAAACCCCAACTGCTCGGAGAGCCCGGCGCGATGCTGTTCCGCCGCAGCGCGAGCCCGAACGAAGCATCGCCCGTCGCTGTGGAGCCGTGGCTCGTGTACTTGGTCGGCGAGCTGTCAACGGGCGGTATCGATCGAGCTGCGTTCCAGAGCGTGCTGCGCGAGCGGCGCGAGCTCATCCGTGCGGAAGATCCGGCGAACGCGCAGCTCTTGGTCGTCGGCCCCGTGTTCTCGGGCTCGTCTCCGTCGCTCCGCGACGCGCTCGCGCACGCGGGGGAGTGCCGCGTCACGACCGGCGCGGCCACCAGTCCGAAGAATGCATCGATCCTCGCTCGCGCGGACGGGACGTGTCACTTCGCTTCCACCTTGCACACGGACGACGCGCTGCTCGAGGTGATCATGGCGCGCATCCTGCGCGACGGTCTCGGTCTCGCTTCTCACCACGTCGCCGTGCTGAAGGAGTCGACGACCGACTACGGACAGAGTGCGATCCAGGAAGACCGCGACGGCTTTGTGAGCGTGCCGTTCCCGATGAGCATCGGCTCGCTCCGCAAGGCCGTCGTGAAGAGCGATCCGAACGATCCCGCGTCGACCGCGATGCCGGGCAAGTCGTATAAGGCGAGCGTCGATCTCGACGTCTACTTGGAGCAGGACCGCGCCGAGACGATGTTCTTGGCGTCGACGACGCTCACGCCGCCGTCGATCGATCTCCTGCTCGAAGAGATCGCGCGCATGCTCGCGCAGCGCGACATTCGCGCCGTGGTCATCCTCGCGACCGACGTGCGCGACAAGCTGTTCTTGGGCACGGAGCTCAAGAAGCGCCTGCCGGACATCCAGCTGGTCACGACCGAGAGCAACGTGCTGTACCTGCGACCCGAGCTCAATCGTTGGCTGCGCGGGATGATCGTCGTGTCGACGTATCCGCTGCTCTTGCGCGATCGCTCGTGGCGTCCGCAGTCGAGCACCAGGGACGAGCAGCTGATGTTCGCGAACGAAGGCGCCCAAGGCACGTTCAACGCGGTGCTCGTGCAGCTCGACCGGCCGCAGCTCACGGCCGACTACGGAGTACCGATCGGCCTGCCGAAGCTGACGGACGGGTGCGAGCGCCCCGCCGTGTGGGCGACGGTCGTCGGAGCGGGCACGATGCTGCCGCTCGCGGTCTATCCGACGGAGCCAGCGTGCTCGCAGACGCCCGTTCCGCTCTGGACGACCGTACCGACGGCGCCGCAGCGTGCCGGGCGACCGGACCCGCCGCGCGCATCGGGCCGCAGCTTCCTCGCGATGCTCGGAACCTCGGGCTTCGCGCTGCTGCTCTTGTGCTCGATCGCGCTCGACAGGATCGACGCTGCGCGCCATGGGCGGCTTTCGACGCGCATCCTCGCCGGCCTTCCCGGCCGGGCCAAGCACGACTGGCGCCAGAGCGCAGACCGGCTCGAGCGCATCTCGCTCGCGCTGCACCACGAGCTCTACACGCTGTTCCTGGTCATGACGATGTGGGGCCTCTTGCTGCCGAACGTATTGCTCGTCTGTCTGCGCGACACATGGAGCATCGACGCGCTCTCACCCGCGCGTCTGCTCGGTGTCGCGGCCCTGTTCGTGGGGTTCGTGTGGTCGATCCAGCGCGTGCGGGCCGCTAGCCGCATCGTGGGCGAGCATGGCCGCGAAGCTCGCGAGTACCTGCACGCGCAGTGGCCCTCGCCGTCGCTGCGTCGTCAGTGGGTCATCGAATTCGTGCTGCGCGCCGGGGTCGTGTTCCTAGCGGTTTGCTACGTCGCGGCGAACATGGGGCTGGCGGTCCAGATCTTCTGCCTCCACCTCCAGACCGAGGATCCGGCCGCGTTTCCGCTCTTCTTCCATCGCGCGATCGAGATCGACCAAGGCGTGTCACCACTCGTGCCGCTGGCGTTGATCGGCGTCGTCTTGATCGCGTGGTGTGGCTGGCACCTGGCGCGCATCCGACTGCTCGCGACGCGCGTGCCGGGAGAAAGGGCGTTCGACATCGCGTCCCGCTCGCGCGCGAACGCGCAGGTCTTCGTTTCCGAGGTGCGCGAGCGCCTGTTCCGGATCCTTCCGAGCGCACACTCCGTGGGCCTCTTCGGCGCGCTGTCGGTCGCGCTCTGCTGGCTGTGGTTCAGCTTCGAGCGCACTCTCGACGGGCTCGTGCTGCGCGCCGGCGCGCCGCTTCCGATCTTCGACGTGCTCTTTCGCGCCGGAATCATGGGCGCGCTCGCCGGTTCGATCTGGGCGGGCTATCGCCTGACCGTCGTCTGGCGCTCGTTCGCGCGCACGTTGTACGCGCACGACGCGCTGCTCTCGGCGCTACCGTTCACGGCGATCAAGAAGGAGCTCTCGGTGCGCGCCAACCTCGGGCTGTGGCCTGGGAGCCACACGCGCAACCTCCCTCAGGTCGCACGCAGTCAATGGGCGTCGCTCGTGGCGACGATGGCAGAGAGCGCGGGCGAGCCGGCGTGTCCTCTCTCGCTCGCCGCGGTTTCGCAGGTCGCCGAGACGCGCGAGGTGCAGCAGCTCGAGGCGGACCCGGAGGCGGTCCGGCTGCTCGACGACATGATCCGCCTCTTGGGTGACGCGTGTCCGCGCGTTGCGAACAAGGAGGGTGTCGACAAGCCTGCGGTCATGCCGGCGTGGCGCACGGCGATGGCGCGCGTCGTTGCGCTCGAGCTGCTCCTCTACGTGGAGTGGGTCATCCGCCACCTGCGGCGCCTGAGCTACTTCCTGTTCCTCGCGCTCGTGCTGACGACGCTCCTCATCTCGAGCTATCCGTTCCAGCCGCAGCAACTCGTCCAGACCCTCTCGCTGTTCGTGTTCGCGGCGATCGTCGCGTGTCTGGTCGGGTTGATCGGGTCGATGAACCGCAATGCGGCGCTGAGCAACATGGCGGCCAGCGAGCCGGGGGAGCTCTCCTGGGACCGGACTCTGGTCACCAATCTCGCGCTGTACGCGCTCTTACCGCTCGTCACGCTGATCAGCGCGCAGTCTCCGGCGCTGCGCAAGTTGCTGACCGATTGGCTGACGCCGCTGGTCGGCTTCATGGTCAAGTCGTGACCGCGTCGCACGCGGGCGTACGCGCGGCGCAACGGTGCTACGCGCGGCGCAACGGTGCTACGCGCGGCGCCAAGGCGCTACGCGCGGCGCCAAGGCAACCGTAGACCGCAGGCAAACCGCAAGACACAGCGGGCGTAGGCAGTCGACACGGGTCACCGCCGGTTAATGCGCGTACCGCGGAGGACCGCGGTACGCGCGGCGTGCGCGAGGGTGCCTACGGCACCCAGCGCACGCGCACGGCGTTCGTCAAGTTGAACGTGGCGCTCGTGCAGAACGGCTGCGCGTTGCGATACCACGTTTGGTAGATGCGCTCGCCGGGACTCGTGATGCCGCCGCGCAGGGAGACGGCGAGATCGCCGGGGCCGGGGAAGAACGCCGCGCCGCCGGGCGTGTTCGCGTGCACGCCGAGGCGCACGAGCGCGCCGCCCGTGCACGAAAGCCCGTCGCCGAGCACGTTGCCCGCGCTCGCCGTGCTGCCTTGGAAGAAGAGTGAGCTGCTCGTCGGCATGCCGGTGGCGAACAGCTCGAGCGTGTCCATCGCTAGGCTCGTCGATCCGTTCGCGAAGAGCTGCGCGCCGAGGCCGAACGAGTGACGACAGCCAGACGCGCTCGTCTCGCCGCTCTCGTTGCTGCACGGACACGCGGCGAGCGCGCCGTCGCCGAAGCAGAAGCGCACGACCGCCGAGTCGATGCGGATCACGAGCGCGTCGGACTCCGGCGGAGTGGCGCCGACGCGCGTCGTGCCCGAGTACACCTCGTTCGCGCTGCCGACCGCGACTCCGACCGAAGTCGGACCGCCGAGCACCGGCGGCAGCGGAATCGCGGGCGACGTCACCCACACGCGGCCACCGTCCGGTCCGATGCGCGTGAGGAAGAGCGCGCGCGTATCGAGGCTGGATCCTTGCGCGACGACGTCGCCGTTCGGCGCTGCGGCGAGGCTCGTGATCTCGACCGCCGCGTTCGTGAGCGTCGTGGTCGGGTGCACCCACTGCACGTTGCCCAGCGCATCGAGCGATGCGACGACACCTTGCGCCTCGCGGCCGAAGAAAAAGCTGTCGGACCACAGGCCGGCCGCGACGATGCGCCCGGTCGGAAGCACGGTGATCGCGCCGCCGAAGCCGCTCGGATGCTCGGCATCGAAGATCGGCGTCGTCCATGCGACCTGACCGGTTGAATCGATGCGTTGGACGAGAAGCGGTCCATTCTGGATCGAGCCGACGGGCGGCGGCTCGTTGCCGACGACGAGCACGTCGTCCGCGACGCCCCCGGTGAACGCACCACCGAAGAACGTGAGCGGCGTCGTCCACGCGACGGCGCCGCTCGACGTGATGCGCGACACGCTCGAGCCGCACGAGAACGCGAGGTCGCCGCCGGAGAGACGCTCGATCGACGAGCCGACCACGACGAGCGTCGGCTCGGGCACGATCGACCAGACCTCGTTGCCGGCGGCGTCGAACTCGAGTGCGATCCCTTGTCCGCCGCTGTGGCCCGGCGGACCCCACGTCATGCCCGCGACATGGATCGCGCCCGCCGCATCGACGTCGACGTCTTGGAACCTGTCCAAGCTGTGCTGCGGTCCGTCCCACACGACCGACCACACCACGGCACCGCTCGCGTCGATCCGCCAGAGCAAGGCATCCGTGTCGTGGAAGTCGAGCGTCGAGCGCTCACCTACGGCGACGACACCGCCGGCCGGGTGCGGCGCGACGCGGTAGAAGAAGTGGTGGTGCGTCGCCGGTTGATCGACGAGCAGCGACCACGCGGTCGCGCCGTCCGCGTCGAACGCCGCAACGAATGCGCCGTAGGCGTCCGGCGCGCTCGCGAGCTGCGACCAACCGCACGAGTAGGCGCGCCCGCTCGCACCGTCGTACGCGAAGCCGAATGCGGTGTCGCCGCTCTCGATCTGGCTCGCGTCGAAGCTCGAGCTCCACGACACCAGCGCTTGCGCGCGCAGCGACGTGCACAGCGTCAGGAAGGTTCCGAGGAAGGAGGCGAGTCGCCAGGAATGGTTGGGTTGCATCGCAGACTCCGAGTTCGTGGGCCGGCTCGCCGCACAGCGCGGCAAGAGTGGCGCGGGGGATGAGGCTTCTCCAGAGACCCTGAGCGACGTGTCGGCGGATTCGTTGCGCGCTTTCGATCCTGAGCGCGTGGAGTGCAACCGTCCGCGCGCTTCGGCGGTCCATCGGATGGGGGACCAAGCGTCGCGGACGCTCCCGTTCGCGCGGCGTCGTGTATCCTGGGGCGTCGTCCCGCTCGCGACCTCGTCCTCTCGACCCCGCACCACACAGGCAGGCACCCTTGGCCAGAGTCGCGTTCGTCGTCACCACCTGCCACGAGTTCGAGGGCATCAAGGTCCTCTCGTCGGTCCTGAAGAAGCACGGACACGTGACCGAGTGCTTCCTCCACTCGGAGGAGAAGGACTACGCGCGCGTCGTGCGCGATTGGGAGCCGGACGTCGTCGGCATCTACGCGACCACGGGCCAGGAAGCGTGGCCGTACGAGTACATCCGCGGCTGGAAGAAGTCGCTGAAGCACCTGAAGGTCGTGATGGGTGGACCGCACCCGAGCCACGATCTCGAGCCGCTCACGCACTCGGACGTCGTCGACGCGACGACGAAGGGCGAAGCGGAGTACGCGGTGCTCGACCTCGTGAACGCATGGGAAGCCGGCCGTCCGATCGACGACATCCCGAACGTCGGCGTGCTGAAGAACGGCGTGCCGTTCCAGAATCCCATACGGCCGGTCATCCAAGACCTCGACACGCTCCCGTTCCCCGACGTCGACATCTTCTATCGCTACCCGTTCCTGCGCGGGAAGCGCGTCATGCAAGTGCACACGAGCCGCGGCTGCCAGAACAGCTGCACGTACTGCTCGGTCGGCTTGATGAAGAAGGACTGGGTCAGCGGCCGCCGCGGCGAGAAGTTCAATCGCACGAAGTCGGTCGACTACGTGTGCGAGGAGATGAGCGACATCCTCGCGCGCTACCCCGACTTCCGCATGGTGAACTTCGGCGACGCGGCGCTGAACATGGACCACGGCTGGGTGGAGGAGTTCGCGCAGAAGTGGCCCGAGCGCGTCGGCTTGCCCTTCGCGTGCAACATCAACATCAACTATCTCAAGGAGAGCGACATCATCGCTCTCAAGCACGCCGGCTGCGTCTCGGTGCAGTTCGGCCTCGAGTCCGGCAGCGAGGAAGTGCGCCTCAAGGTGTACAAGAAGGGCTACACCGACGAGGTCGTGTACGGGATCCCGAAGCTGCTCCGCAAGCACAAGATCACGTACCGCACGAACAACATCATGGGCTCGCCGGCCGAGACGCTCGAAGACATGTTCGAGACGGCGCGCGTCAACAAGCGCATCAAGCCGAACGGCTGCACGGTGCTGATCTATCGCCCGTTCAAGTCGACCGTGCTCGGACTCGAGGACTTCGCGCTCGGCCGCGTCGACGAGCAGAAGGACATCGGCCCGTCGATCCAGAACGACTCGATGATGAAGCGCGACGATCTGCGCGAGGTCGTCAACTTGCAGAAGCTCTTCAACCTCGTCGTCTACATGCCCGGCGGCGAAGCGATCGTGAAGAAGCTGATCCACATGCCGCGCAACCCGGCGTTCGACTTCACGCTCCTCTCGTTCCTGTGGTACCAGCACGCTGTCGTGTCGGGTTACGGGATGCTCGACGACTTGAAGCTCGGCCTGAAGAACGTGGGTCAGATCTTCGGCAAGAGCCGGCCGCAGGGCCGGCGCAGCTTCATCGACACGCTCGAGACCGGTAACGAAGCCGCGGTGCACTGAGCGACGCCGCGCTTCTTCGCGCGTCGCTCGCCATCATTCGTGTTCGATCGCGCACGACGCGGCGCGTCCGGCGCGGCGCAGTTCTTCGGCGAATTTGGCGACAGCGATCATCTTTTCGACGCGCTGCTGCGGCGTGAGTTTCAAGTTCTCGCGGATCAACGTGACGTCGACGCCACGTTTGTAGACCTCGATGACGGGATCGGAAAGAACCAGCGGATCGATCACGATCGTGAATCTACCAGGTGCTGTACCGCAACGCGGCGGCCGGCTTCTGCTCGCCGGCAACCTATAACGTGACGAACGCCGTGAGCGTCACGTGGCCGTGATCCGCGCGCGGTGATGCAGACGCGGGCGAGCAGAGTCGAGAACCGCTGGCCCGCGAGCGCTCACTTCTTCGAGAAGTATTCGATCCACTTCTTCTGCAGCTGCTCGAGCTTCATCCCGTACAGCGACTCGATCGCCGTGAGGATCCCTTCGTGATCGTCGCCTGGGATGGTTCCGACGACGCGGATGAGGCGCGAGAAGCTGTCCTTCGGCCACGGCCCCTCGACGAAGAACTCAATCCATAGCGCGGACTGCGACCAGTATCCGGCGTCGTTCGTGAGCGGCGGCTTGTCGTACCTCGCATCGTCCGGATTCAGATTCCAATCCGCGTCGACGAGCAACTTCGCGAGCTCCATGTAGCGTTCTTTCTTCACCGCCTTGTGCAGAGGGCTGCGATCACGCGGTTTCGTCGCGGCGTACGTGCGCAGCCCTTGTCGAAGCCACAAGTTTCCGTGGCGGGCGCGAGCGCGAACATGAAGTGCTTGCTTGGAGAGGTCGAGCAGCCGCTCGTACTCGTCGTCGTAGTCGCATGACGTCGCGAGGAAGTCGTCGATCAGGATGCTCGTCTCGCGGACGTTATCGCCCGGCTCCATCTGGAAGTGCTCGCGATAGAAGTTCTGGAAGTCGTCATCGGTGCGGAAGAGCACGATCGGCAGGAGCTTCCGGCCTTCGAGCTCGTCCGTCGGGACGATCTTCGCGATCGACGAGTACCAGCCCTCGAGCTTCTTCACGAACGGCCCCGGGCTCGTCGAGTTCGTGAGCACGATGAAGTGCTTCGTGCGCGTCGGCTTCTCGAACTTCTTCCAGGTCGACTCGGGCGCGATGCTCTGCCAGAACTTCTTCGCCTCCTCGTCGGTCCACTTCGGATCGCACGGCTTGCCCTTGTACGTGACGCACTTCTCGAGCTCGGCGACGAAGGCCCGCAACGCGTCCGCCGCGGGCGGTGGCGAGACATCGGCGCGCACCGTCCAGCCGTGCCCCGGGAGGAGCGAGCCGACGAGCACGACCGCGTATTTCTGCGCAGCATCGGTCTTCGAAGTTTTCAATCCCTGAGCCGTCGCGACGATCGGCGTGCATCCGCCGGTCCCCGCCACGCATCGCGTCGGCTCGAACGCGAACTCGTGATGTTTGCCTTCGGCATCTGGCTCTGGATCGCGGATCGAGTCACGCCATGTCTCGACGACGTCCTCGGGCTCGAAGAAGTCGTAATCGTCCTTCTCGAGCACGAAGAGCTGCACGCGCGCCTCCGACGATCCCAATTTGCCGAGCCACTCGCCTTTGCACGTGTCGAGCTCGGGGGTCGCCGGCGCGAGCTCGGTGAGCGCGGGCAAGGTGAGCTCGATCTCGAGGTCGTCGAACGCGATGGAAGTCGCAGCGGCGCCGTCGGCTTGGATCGCTGCGTAGGCCGACGCGACGCGGAACGGCGCGGCCAACGCGACAACGACGGCGAAGTGCACGAAAACTAGGGAACTCGCAAGCATCACCAATCTCTCCTCCGAATCCTTCCGGTTGCGGCACCGGCGAGCGCCGCTCGAACGACGCGCTTCTGCGTCGTCGCACGAGGGTCGAGCGAGTCGGAATTCTCACTGAGCCCCGCGCGCCGTGCAACCGGGACGGCGCGCCGGAGTCCCGGTTGCAGAGCATCCGACGTCGACGCTTTGCATCCGATGCGTACGCTCGTGCACCGTTCCCGTCGTTCCCGCCCTCGTTCCATACTCATGACCACTCGCCTCCCACGTCGCAGATTCCTGGGACTTCTCGTCGGGCTCGCGCTGGCGCTGCCCGCATGCCATGCGGGTCGCGCGCGGGTCGCGCTCGCGCTGGACGACGACGCGCGCATCCATGTCATCGTGCTGCACACGAACGATCTGCACGGGCAAGTGCTGCCGCGGCCCGCGACGTGGACGAAAGCGGATCCACCGCCGCTCGCGGGTGGCTTGCCGCGCATCGCGGCGGCGGTGAATCGCGTATGGCGCGAGGCCGAGTCGAACGGCGCCGCGCTCCTCGTCGTCGACGGCGGCGATTGGACGCAAGGCACGCCCGAGGGTGCGCTCGACGACGGCCTCGGGTTCGCGAGCGCGCTCGCGGCGATCGGCTACGACGCGCTGTGCGTCGGCAATCACGAGCTCGACCGCGGCCTCGCGAGCTTGCAGCAGCGCCTCTCCGAGACGCATCTGCCCGCGGTGTGCGCCAATCTCGAAGAGCGCGACTCCGGCCGTCCTGTCGAATGGGTGCCGCCGTATCGCATCGTCGAGCGCGGCGGGCTGCGCATCGCTCTCGTCGGATTGCTGACGCCCGCGACACCGAGCATCACACATCGCGATGCGCGCACGTTGCGCTTCGTCGCGTCCGCCAAGGCGCTTGCGCGTGTGCGCGCGGAGCTCGCCGGCGCGGTCGACTGGGTGCTGCCGCTCACGCACCTCGGCGTCGACGACGATCGCGCACTGGCGCGCGCGCACGCCGATCTCCCGCTGATCGTCGGCGGCCACTCGCACACGGTGCTGCACGAAGGCGTGCGGGAAGGCGGCACGCTGATCGTGCAGGCCGGCGCGAAGGCGAGCGCGCTCGGCCGCGTCGACTTGTGGTTCGACGCGTCGACGAAGCGCTGCGTCGAGGCGCGCGCATCACTGATCGAGCTGCTCGAGGAGCCGGCGGCCGTGGACGCGAACGCGGCGGTGCAGTCGATCTGCGATCGCCTGATCGAACGCTCCGATCTCGCGATGCGCGAGGTCGTGGCCGAGCTCGCCATTCCCCTCACACGCGGCAAGGATCCGTTCGTCTCGTCGACCGCCGGCAACTGGATCACGGACGCGTTGCGCGAGCACGCGCGAGCCGACGTCGCGATCATGAATCGCGGCGGCATCCGCAGTGACGTCGCAGCCGGACCGCTGACGCGGCGCGCGCTGTTCGAGCTGTCGCCGTTCGAAAACGCGGTGTCGACGTTCGAGCTCACCGGCGCCGACCTCGAGCGCGTCGTCGCGCGCTTCGTGAAGAGCCGCACGCATTCGGGCATGGAGATCAGCGGCGTCGTCGTGCGGCTGCGAGTCCCGCGGCACGGCGCCACGGGCGCACGCGTGCTCGATTCGATCGAAGTCGGCGGAAAGCCGCTCGACCGCGACGCGACCTATCGGCTCGTGACGAACTCGTTCCTGGCCGACGGCGGCGACACGTACTTCGAAGCGGGCGAAGTCGGGAACCGAGTCGACGATCCGTTGATGATCCGCGAGGCGCTCGAGCTCGTCGCGAAGAAGCAGGGGCGAATCGAGCCGGATGCGACGAATCGTTACGTGACGAAGAAGCGCTGAGACCGGCTTGGATCGAGGTCCGATGCACGAACGCGCGTTGCACGAGAGCCTCGCATCTCTGCGGACCGTGGGTGTGGTTCCGATCGACCACACCGAGCCCATCTGCTACAACTCCGCGCCCGCTGTCTTGGCGCGCAGCTCTGCGCCGCGCGGGAACCGACACATGTCCACGACACTCGCACCCGAGCTCAGCAGCGCCGAAGCGCTCGCGAACGGCAAGGTCACGTACCGCTCCGGCGGCGGCGTCGCGCTCTTCACGCTGACCAATCCGCCCGCGAACGGTTACTCGTACGAGATGATGCGCGATCTCGACGAGGCGATCCTGCGCGCGCGCTTCGACGACAAGGTCCAAGTCATCGTGATCGCGGGCGAGGGCGAGAAGTTCTTCTGCGCCGGCGCGGACATCGCGATGCTCTCGGCGGTCACGCCGAGCTTCAAGTACGCGTTCTGCCTGCACGCGAACGAGACGCTCCTGCGCCTCGAGAACACGCCGAAGCTCGTCATCGCGGCGCTGTCCGGCCACTGCGTCGGCGGCGGGCTCGAGATCGCGCTCGCGGCCGATCTGCGCGTCGCGCGCAAGGGTTCCGGCAAGTGTGGGTTGCCCGAGATCGCGCTCGGCGTGCTGCCCGGCACCGGCGGCACGCAACGCTTGACGCGCGTCGTCGGCAAGTCGAAGGCGATCGAGCTGATGGCGAAGGGCGAGCTGTTCGACTACGACGAAGCGCTGCGCCTCGGCATCGTGAACGAGGTGCGCACGGTGAGCGACGACGCGAGCTTCTTGAAGGACGTGCTCGCGTACGCGCGGTCCTTTTGCTCGCCGAACAAGGCCGCGCTCGGCGTCGGCGCGATCAAGCGCGCGGTGCAGACCGGCGGCGAGACGTCGCTCGAGATCGGCCTCGCGCTCGAGCGCGAGCTGCAGGCGCGCCTCTTCTCGTCCGACGACGCGCGCGAGGGGATCCAAGCGTTCGTCGAAAAGCGCCCCGCGCGTTTCCAAGGCGCGTAGCGCGCGCTCGCCGTCGCATGAGAGCCGTCCACATCCCGGTTCACGGTCCGCCGTCCGTGATGAAGCTCGTCGACGTGCCTGCGCCGAAAGTTGGCGCGGGCGAAGTGCTCGTGCGCATGATCGCGGTGTCGATCAATCACCTCGATCTCTGGGTGCGGCGTGGCATGCCGGGCATGAAAATCCCGCTGCCGCGGATTCCCGGCTGCGACGGCATCGGCGAGATCGTCGAGCTCGGCCCGGGCGTGACGGACTTGAAGAAGGGCCAGCGCGTCGTCGTCGAGCCGGGCTATTCATCGGGCAAGTCCGAGCACGATCTCGCGGGCAACGATCACCTCTCGCACGACTACGGGATCCGCGGCGAGCACTCCGACGGTCTCGACTGCGAGCTCGTGGCGCTTCCCGCGCGCTACGCGCTGCCGCTTCCGGCTGGCGTCGATCCGGTGCAAGGCGCCGCCGTGCCGCTCGTGTTCTTGACGGCGTGGGGGATGCTGCAGCGCGCCGCTTTGAAGGACGGCGAGACGGTGCTCGTGCTCGGCGGCGCGAGCGGCGTCGGCTCCGCGGCGATCCAGATCGCGCGCGCGCGCGGCGCACGCGTGCTCGCGACGGCCGGATCGGAAGCGAAGCTCGGTCTCGCGCGCGAGCTCGGCGCCGAAGCCGCGATCGATCACTCGCAGAGCAACTGGGGGCAAGAGGTTCGCAAGCTGACCGACGGACGCGGCGTCGACGTCGTCGTCGAGCACGTCGGACCGGCGACGTGGGACACGTCGATGCGCGTGCTCGCGCGCAACGGACGGCTCGTCACGTGCGGCGCGACGAGCGGTCCGGCGGTGACCGTGCAGCTCCCGCACCTCTTCATCAAGAATCAAGCGGTGCTCGGATCGACGATGGGCCCGCGTGGCGCGTTGCGCGAGATCTTCGCGGGCGTCGCTTCCGGCAAGTACCGTCCCGTCGTCGACCGCGTGCTGCCGCTCGAAGAGATCGCCGACGGACACGAGCTGCTGGAAAGCCGCAAAGTGCTCGGCAAGATCGTGCTGACCATCGGGAGCTGATCCGCGCCGCACCAGACGCGCGCGCAACGCAAGGCGAGACGAAGACACATGAAAGCGATCGACATCCACAAGGCCGCCGTGATCGGCGCGGGCACCATGGGACACGGCATCGCGCAGGTGATGGCGCTCGCCGGCATCGAGACGCACTTGTTCGACGTCGACGCCGGCGCGGTCGAGCGCGGACTCACGAGCGTGCGCGGGAACCTCGCGAAGGGCGTCGCGAAGGGCAAGATCGAGCCCGCGGCGTGCGACGCGGCGCTGAAGCTCATCCACGGCACGACGCGCCTCGAGCAAGCGGTCGCGGGCGTGCAGTGCGTCGTCGAAGCGGTGCCCGAAAAGCTCGACCTCAAGCAGTCGATCTTCGCCGACCTCGGCAAGCGCCTGCCGGAATCGGTGATGCTCGCGACGAACACGTCGTCGCTGCCGATCACGCGCATCGCGGCCGTCACGAACGCGCCTGCGCGCGTCGTCGGGCTGCACTTCTTCAATCCCGTCCACATCATGAAGCTCGTCGAGGTCGTCGTGACGGAGAAGACGTCGCCCGCGATCGCCGAGCTCGCGCTCGATCTCGTGCGCCGGCTCGGCAAGGATCCGATCCGCGTGAAGGACAGCCCTGGCTTCGCGTCCTCGCGACTCGGCGTGCTCGTCGGGCTCGAAGCGATCCGCATGCTCGAGTCCGGCGTCGCCGACGCACGCGACATCGACAAAGCGATGGTGCTCGGCTACGGCTTTCCGATGGGGCCGCTCGAGCTCACCGATCACGTCGGGCTCGACGTGCGCCTCGCGATCGCCGACTACCTGTACAAAGAGCTCGGACCACGTTTCGATCCGCCGCAGCTCCTGCGCGACAAAGTGCGGCAGGGCGAGCTCGGCAAGAAGTCCGGCAAAGGGTTCTACGATTGGAAGGAGCGCGAATAGTCCTCGCGAGAGGGCGTAGCGCGCAGCTCGTCATGGCCAACACAACTTGGAACGAAGAGGCGCCCACTGCGCCGAAGAAATCCGGCATCCCGACGTGGGCGTGGTTCTGCGGCGGCGGTTGCTTGCTCGCGCTGCTCATCGCCGCCGTCGTGGCGTTCCTCGGCGTCAGCGCCGTGAAGAAGGCGACGGACCCCGAGCTGCAGTGGGCCAACTTGGCGAAGGTGTTGCCCTACGACGAGCGCCCGGCCGGCGTCGAGATGACGGTGGGGTTCAACTTCGGGCTCGAGCAGTACCAGATGCTCGACTCCGCGCGCGGTCTGCAGATCACGCTGCAACGGATGGGCGGCGAGAGCGGCCAAGCCGAGCGCGACAAGATGTTCGATGCGGACAATCCGCAGTTCCCGCAGAACGCGGGCGTCGTGAAGTTCCAGGACCTCAAGGTGTCGAAGCTCGACGTGCAGGGCCGCGAGCTGCGCGTGATGCGCATGCGCATGGAGCTCGCCGGGATCTTGAAAGGCATGGTGCCGAAGGACGAGCAAATCGAGGGGATGGGCGCGACGGCGTTCGTCGATCTCACGCCCGACGGCGCGAGCGGCATTTTGTGGCTGCAGATGGTGCGGATGAAGGGCGCCGATGCGATCGCCGACGAAGAGATCCGCGACTTCCTGAAGCCGTTCCATGTCGGACCCAAGCGCTGAGACGACCGCTCCGCGCGCGACCGTGATCGCGGGCGTCGCGTTCGGGCTCTTGCTCATCGGCGGAGCGGGCGCGGCGCTCTACTACTCGCGCACGCGCGAGCTCGATTCGGGGGCACTGCTCGCCGAGCACTTCGACGTCGGCACGTGGCCGTTCGGTCTCGTCGTCGTCGAGTCGAAGCGACTACCGTTCGGCGAGGAGCTCGTGCGGCTCGTCGATCCGAGCGCTCCCGTCGAAGTGACTCCGCCGCCAGCACCGGAGGAGAAGCCGCCCGAGACCGAGGACGCCGAGCCACCGAAGTTCGACTGGACGCAGCTCGCCATTCCAACGCCCGATCGCGGGCCGCGTGAAGTCACGATCGTGTGGTATCCGCCCGACGTCGGCGAGAAGCGCGTGCGCGAGCTCGTGCAGGGCAGCGGGGGCTCGCTGCGTGACTTGCCGCGGTCGGGTGGCACGATCGACGTCGATCTCGCCACGCTCGAGTGGGGCGGGTACGTCCCCGAGTTCGTGCACCGACGCACGTTCGCGCACGATCACACGTTCGCAGACCTCGCGCGCATCGATGTGACGACTCCGCGCGCGTACGGCGTGATGGAGATGCGCTGGACGCGCGGCGAGGCCGGCTCGAAGCAGCACGCGCTCGCGTTGCTCGAGGTGTTGAAGGTGAAGCCAGCCAGCGCACGCTGAGCCGCGGCGCACGGCGGCGCTCAGCTCATGCGTCGACGCGAAGGATCCGAGCGACCGACGGAATGTCGTCGACCATTCCGAAGAGCATGTACCAGCCCAGTGGCAGCACGTCCGGATCCGTCGGTAACACGAGCGACGCGTCCGCACCGTTCTGCGTCACCGGCAGCACGAGCCGGCGTGGAACTCCGGCATCGACCCAGTGAGTGGTCGACTGCAAACCCATCAAGACGAAGCTGGTGAGCTGCGTCTGCGGAAAGACGTCGAGCGAAACGGTGGCGCCGCGCGACGGAGTCGTGTCCGACGGCGAGGAGATCTGCGGCCGCACGCCGCGGAACAGGTAGGGCGGACGATAGGCCTCGATGGCGTTGGTCGTCGGTCCGACCTGAAACTTGATGCGCGTTCCACCGGTGGTCACGACGCGTCCATCGGGGACGAGCAGCGTCACGGCGTGGTACTCGCGGAACGCCAGCATGTCGGCGATTCGCCGCCAGCCCAGCGTCACGGGATCGAATAGATCACAGCGCTCCACGATCCCGAGTACGTTCGGCTCTGCGCCTGCGGTCGTCTCTTGATCGCCCGCGCCGACGAAGATGTTCCCGTCGGGTAGGTGAACCACTTCGGCTTGCATGCGCACGAGACTCGGATTCGGCCCCAGACTCCATTGGCCGGTCGCCGGGTCGTAGATCTCGATCATGCGAGCCGTCGGCTGGGTCACGCGGCTGACGCCGACGGCGAGCGCTCGACCGTCGGCGAGAACGATGAGGGAGTGGTCGCTGTGCCCGGGAAATCCGCGGCTTGGGAAGTTGAACGCACCGGTGGGCTGCCACTGTGCCGTGAGCGGGTCGTAGAGCTCCGGCGAGGTTCCCCACGTGCGCAGCACTTTGCCCGTGTAGAGCAGTGCGCTGGGCGGGAACTCCAGCGGCGAGTTCATCGTGTCGGTGAACGAGAAGTTCTGCGTCGCGGGCGAGTAGACTTCGCAAGTGTCCGTGCGCTGCGCGGTGGGTGCCGTGCCGCCGCCCATCACGAGCAGTCTTCCGTCCGCGAGTCGCGCGAGCCCCGGATACCACCGTCCGGCCGCGAGCAGCATGTTCGATTGTTGGATCCAGAAATCGAGCGGTGTGAAACGCTTGACCCAAGCGACGGCGTTGGTGAACGCTCCCGGATCGCTCGGCGACTGCCCACCCACCATGAGAATGCCTCCGTCGACGAGGAGCGTTCCATTCATGCAGCCCTGCTCGGTCCCGGAGCCGGGTGGGAACGTCTTCTGACCCGTGACGGGATCGAAGAGAACCGGATCTTGCGTGTCGTGGCAGTACATGATCGTTCCGTCGGGCCGCAGGATTCCGATGTCCGTTCCGTCGAACACTTCCGGGGATGTGTCGCCGATCACGTTCCACGCACCCGGATGAGTTTCCGGTGTCAGTGCGAAGTTCAACGTGCTCGCGCCGCTCGTGACGTTGACGGCAACCTCTTGGTAGGCGTATCCGCGGGCTGCGATGCCGAGCGAGAACGATCCCGGCGGCAAACTCGACACCAAGTACGTTCCGTCGGGAAGCGACCGCGTCTCGCGGAAGAACGAGAGATCGGAACGGAACACGGTGACTCTCGCCGAGTCCACCGGCGCCCCGCTCGTTTGAACCGTGATGTTGCCGAGGACGGTACTTCCGCGAGCAATGCGATTCGCGGGGACGTGAGCGGGAGCTGGCTGCGTCGACTGTAGCGGTTGCGCTGCGACTACGGCGGAGCAAACGGACAGCGCCGAAATGGCGTGTATGAGACGTGAGTGGATCCGATGGTTGAGCAACATGGCGTCCGCATCTCCTTGGCTGGTTGTCCTAAGCATACTCGCGCATTTGGAAAGCACGGCATCACGAGGCGCGCGTGCGTCTCCGTGCTCAGACGTCGATGCCGTCCGCGCGAAGTTGCTCGGATGCGGCAGGCTCCGCGATGCTGCCTGCAGGGTGCGAGTACCAACCGGGATCGCCGTCGCCTTCGAGCTGGTCGCGCACTTTGAGCAGCGTGAACATGCCGCTCATCGTGATGTATCCGAACGGGCCGCGCGCGCTGACCATTGGCAAGCTGTTGGGCGGCACGGAATCGTCCATCTCGCCGTGCGCTGTCACGCCCATCTCGTCGAACTCGGGCACGACGGCGGCGAGCTTCTCGTCGAACGTGCTCGGGTCGACGCCGATCAGATTCGGAACGCCGTGCCCCATCTGCGTCATGACGTGGTGCGTCATGTGGCAATGCAGCGACCAATCGCCCGGATTGTCGGCGACGAGTTCGATCGTGCGCGTGCTGCCGACGGGCACGAGCACGCTGACCTCCGGCCAGCGGCCGGCCTCCGGAATGACCCCGCCATCGGTCTCCACGACGGTGAACGAGTGGCCGTGCAGGTGGATGGGATGATGATCCATCGCGCTGAGGTTGCCGATGCGGATGCGAACGCGCTCGCCGGTGCGCGCGAGCAGCGGCTGCGTCGCTGGTGAGATCACCGCGTTGAAGGTCAGTACGTTGAAGTCCGTCATCTCGTTCGGATCCGGACGGCGCGCGCCGACGTCGAGCTTCCATTCGCTCAACAAGTACGCGTAGTCGCGATCCGGCGGCGGCCCGAGCGGGTGGCGCGGATGGATGATGAACATGCCCATCATCCCCATCGCCATCTGCGTCATCTCGTCGTGATGGGAGTGGTACATGTACGTGCCGTGCTGGCGCAGCACGAACTCGTATCGAAATGTCTCGCCCGGCTGAATCGGCCGCTGCGTCAGCCCGCCGACACCGTCCATGCCGTTTGGAATCAGCAGGCCGTGCCAGTGCGTGGACGTCGGCACATCGAGACGGTTGGTCATGTAGATGCGAACGTGATCGCCTTCGACGGCCTCGATCGTCGGACCGTGGACGCGACCGTTGTAGCCCCAGCAATGGGCCTTCATGCCGGGCGCGAACTCGTGCTCGACCTCTTCGGCGACGAGATGGAACACCTTCACGCCGTCGACGACGCGAAACGGGAGCGCGACACCGTTTGGAGTCACAGTCGGCACGTAGTCGACTCCGGGAACGCCGGGCGGGAGCGCGACGGCGAGATCGGCGTGTGTCAGTGTGGTTGCAGGCTGGGCGCGAAGCGCGCGTGCCGCCGTGCCCGCGCCGATCGCCGTCGCGGTGGAACGAACGAGAAAACTGCGGCGTGAGGGCTCCATGTCAATGTCCTCCAGCAGGTAACGCCATCGTCGCGTTGCGACGCGCTCTCGGCTCCGCGCCGACGCGCTCTTGGTTGAAGCTGCCCGCGAGTAGCTCATCGAGGTCGAGACGCGCGAGAACGGCATCGCGCAGCGTCTCGACATGGCTGCGTTGGGCCGCGATCTCCTGTTCTTTGACGACGAGGACGTCGAACACGCCGATCTGCATCGCGTTGTAGTTGCGCAGCGTCTCGCGCACGAGTCGGCTCGCAGTCGGCAGCTCCTCGGTTCGGATGAATGCCGCTTGCTCGCCTAGTGAGAGCGCGCGCGCTCGCAACCGGCGCGCAGCCGAGCGGATCTCCACGGCGAGCGCCACATGGTGCGCCAACGACGCCTGGACGCGTGCGTGCGCGCCCGCTCGTGCCGCTGCGCCCGTGTCGAAGAGCGGCACGCTGACCGCGAGCGCGGGCCCCAGGCCCCAGTCGCCGCCATCGACCTCGCGTTTGGCAGCCAGGCCCACGTCGCCTGTCGAGAACGCGGCCTCCCATGACGTGAACCCAGCTCGGCGAGCCTCGGCCGTGGTGTGCGCACGACTCTCCGCGAGATCGAGGCTCGCCGCGATGGCACGCGTCTCAACTTGCTCGACGTCGAGCGACGCACCCGGGTCTTCCGTGAGCGTCCCAGCCAGCGTCCATGTCACGCTGTCGCCCCACAGTCCGAGCAGGACGTTGAGCGGCTCGCGGGCTTCGAGCAGCGCGGACTCGGCTTGGGCCACGCCGAGCTTCGCGCGTGCGAGCGCGATCTCCTCGGTAGTCAGGCGCGGATCCGTGACGTTGCCGGCGCGGTGCAGCTGGCTCATGAGATCGAACGAAGCCTGAGCCGCCCGCAGCACGTCGCGCTCGACCTGGAGCAAACGCACGGCGGCGTGGACGCGCACGAAGGCACGCCGAGCGTCGTAGGCGAGCCGGATGATCTCATTGGCGATCTGCGCGCGGTTCGCCTCGAGCTCGGCTTCCGCCACGCGCTTGCGCGCCGAAAGGAAGAACAGGTCGAGGAACGGCTGCATCACGCTGGCTTCGATCTCCGTACCGGAGTCGAAGAGAGTCGCGCTCGCGCTGAAGACGGGATTGCGGAGCAGTCCGGCTTGCACGAGCTCCGACGACGACACACCCAGGCGCGCGAGCGCGGCGCTCACCTCGCGATTGTTGAGGATCGCGATCTTCACCGCGTCGTCCTCGGTGAGCTCGCGCTTCAGCAGCTCGAGTGCTTCCGGCACGATCGCACCACCGGTCTCGGAGGGGACGTCGATCCGAACGTGCACGCGCCTTTCGACGAGCGCTCGCACCGAATCGATGTCGCCGTCTCGCTGTCGAGCGACGCTCGCGCAACTGGGGGGGACGATGACGAGCAGAGCCACGAAAATCGCTGCTCTCACGTGCAACCTCCACGATCCCCATCATGAAAAGGAGCTTGGCGGTGCGGTGTTCGTTCCGCGGGAGGCTCGGTCGGGGGGGTGCTCACCGGCGCTGATGGCGGGCTCAGCACCGACGAGCGAGACGGTGCCGGAGAATGCACTGCTCGAACCGATGCGGGGTGTGACGCAGGAAGTTCGGGCATCGGTGCTACCGCCTTGCAACTGGCGAACAGCACGAGGAGAGCCGTGGAATACGTGACCTTCTTCATTGGGTTGCGCTTGTGATCATGCGATCCGTCGTCTCTCAATCGGGCGAGCGCCCATTGGATCCGACTGTGCCCCGATGCTCTCCCGTGCCCGCCGCATCGCGTTCCTTTTCTTCCTTGGCGCGCAGCTCTTTGGCTTTCGCCAGGACCTTCGCCGGATCCTTCTCGATCTCCTCGATCAACTTCGGCGACGAAAGCCGCACGAGATGACCATCGATTACGACGAAAGCGTTCTTCACTGTCGCTTCGCCCGTCACGGGGCATGTGCTGTTGGCGAGATCGGTGAGCTTGGGATCGTTGAGCTTCGCCAAGACGATCTGCGACTCCTCGCGCGCGCGTCGGACCGCCACGGAGTCGGCGACGAAGAACTCGAAGCCCTGCAGGACGACTGTCGGGGAGTCCGTCTTGATCTCTTTGCCCGACACCGGGCACTTCGTGTTCTCGATCTTCTTGTTCGTCGGAAAAGCGGTGCGGTAGGCCGGATCGAGATCATCGAAGATGTCTTTGATGCAGCTCTTGCAGCACACGTAGATGCGGCCCTTCTCGGTTTCCGCGAATAGCCGCGTCGACACGGGCTTGCCCATGATCGGGCACGAAGGGTTCGCGTAGATGGGGACGCTGACGGTGGACTGCTGCTGCGCGACGAGGACATCGCCGGTGGCCTTCTGCGGATGAGCATGGGCCGAACCGAACAGTGGAATGGCGAGGAACAAGGCGGCGTTGAAATGGATCACGATGAAGTCCTTGAGCGAATCTGGAGCCGAGCAAAGGTCGACGCCTGCGAGGCGCGCGACACGAGGAACGCATGGCGACACGTCCGGAGTGCGGACTGAGTCGAGAAAGGCCGCGAGCGGCGGCGCGGAACGCGCGGCGCGGCCGGCGGGTGCGACCGAAGAGCGTTCGTTTCGGCTAGATGCGAAGCGGCACGTTGGCGCGTTCCCACGGCGGATCGTGCGCGCGCGTCCGGGCCAACTCGCAGTTCTTCACGATGGGCTCCGAGATCCGAACGGCGCCCACGAGCGTTGCACTCGGCAGCGCGTCGATCGATGGGCTGTGCGGGAGCACCGACGCTGCCGGTTGGGTCGGAGTGCTGACCAGCACGCAGCGGCAGCCCGTGCCGCCGGCGCATTGAATCCAATGGACCGGCTCGTCTTCCGGTTGCTCGTCGCAGCAACTCGCGTCGCGCTCCGAAGCGCGTGCGTCCGCGTGCGCGTCCCCGCCGCCCAGGAGGCCGTTGCACAGGCAGACTCGGAACGTGAGGGCGCCGGGCACTTGCAAGCCCAGGGTCATCACGATCACGACGAGAAGGCGGTGGAGTGACACGTGAATGGTTTAGCCGCGGACGCGCGGATTGCGAGCCGGGGTCCGCGGACCCCGATCGTAGCCAAGAAGCGGCCCTGCATTGATCCGAAACGTGCATCTGGGCGCCGTTCCCGACGGCCGGGGATCGCGCTCGTGTCCGGGCTGGGTGGTTACCGGCAACGCGCCGGCCGAGTCGGGCTGGTCGCCCGGAGTCCAAACGACGCCCACCGCAAGTCGATCGCCCGCGACGAGCGGTCCGGGCACCGCTCGAAGTGCGGCGCGGAGACCCACCTCGTGGTATTGCGTGCTCATAGCTCGATCCGGCGCAAACGGAGCGCGTTCGCGATCACGGACACCGACGAAAGGCTCATCGCCGCACTCGCGATCATTGGCGAAAGCAACCAGCCGGTGATCGGGTAGAGCATTCCCGCGGCGATCGGCACTCCCAGCGCGTTGTAAGCGAAGGCGAAGAAGAGATTCTCGCGGATGTTGCGCCGCGTTGCGCGCGCCAATCGCCGTGCGCGTAGGAGCCCGCGCAGGTCCCCGTGCACGAGCGTGATCCCGGCACTCTCGATCGCGACGTCGGTTCCCGTCCCCATCGCGACACCTACATCGGCGGCGGCGAGGGCGGGTGCATCGTTCACTCCATCGCCGGCCATCCCGACCTTGTGGCCGTCTCGGCGAGCGTTCGCGACGAACTCCGCCTTCTGCGCCGGCATCATCTCGGCGTGGACTTCGTCGATGCGGAGCTTGCGTGCGATCACGTCGGCGGTCGGTCGTGCGTCACCGGTTAGCAACACGACGCGCACGCCGTCCGCTCGGAGCTGCTCCAGAACCTCTGGCGCGGATGCCTTGAGCTCATCGGCCACCGCGAGCAGTCCTCCTGGTTTTCCGTCGACCGCAACGAAGATCACGGTGCGACCTTCGCGCCGGTGCGCCTCGGCGCGCGCGGCGAGCTCGTCGACCTCGATCCCCGACTCGGCGAGGAACGTTGCCGTGCCGAGCAGGATGTCGCGCGTATGCACGCGCCCGCGTACGCCCTTGCCGGTCACGGCGTTGAAACGCTCGACCGACATCGGAGCAATGCCGCGCGCCGCAGCGCCGGCTGTGATCGCCGCCGCGAGTGGGTGCTCACTAGCACGTTCGAGAGCGGCAGCCAGTGCAACGAGCTCGCGTTCGTCGAGCGGCGCGATCGCTTCGATGGCGACGAGCTTCGGTCGGCCTTCCGTCAGCGTGCCGGTCTTGTCCACGACGAGCGTGTCGATCTTGGCCAGCGCCTCGAGTGCTTCTGCATCGCGCACCAGAACACCCGCGCGTGCGCCTCGGCCGACGCCGACCATTACGGACATGGGCGTCGCCAAGCCGAGCGCGCACGGACACGCGATGATGAGCACTGCGATCGCATTCGAGAGCGCGAAGGAGAGCCGCGGTTCCGGACCGAAGGCAAACCAAGCGACGAAAGTCAGCACCGCGATCGCGAGCACGGCGGGCACGAAGACCGCGGAGACGCGATCCGCCACGCGCTGGATCGGCGCGCGGCTGCGCTGCGACTCGCCCACGAGTCGCACGATCTGCGCGAGAAGCGTGTCGATCCCGACGCGCTCGGCTCGAAGGACGAGAGTTCCCGTGCCGTTGAGTGTGCCCGCCGAAACCCGATCCCCCGGTGCCTTCTCGACGGGCAGTGGCTCTCCGGTCAGCATCGACTCGTCGAGCGCACTGCGCCCGTCGGTCACGACCGCGTCGACCGGAACTTTCTCGCCAGGACGCAAGCGCAGAAGATCACCCGACGCGACCCTCTCGAGGGGAACATCCGCCTCTGTTCCGTCCGCGAAGACCTTGCGTGCGGCCTTCGGCGCGAGCTCGAGCAGCGAACGAATGGCATCGCCGGTACGCCGGCGTGCGTAGAGCTCGAGCACTTGACCGAGCAAGGTCAGCACCGTGATCGCTGCTGCGGCTTCGTAGTACACCGGTAGACCGCCGTGGCCCGTCGCGAAGGATCCGCCAGTCATGGAGAGCGTCGCGAAAATGCTCCACACGAAAGCAGCACCCACGCCGAGCGCGATCAGCGTGAACATGTTCGCGCGGCGCACGCGCACGGAGTTCAGTGCGCGTGCGAAGAACGGTGCCGCACCCCAGACGACGACCGGGAGCGTGAGAGCGAGTTGAAGCCAGGAGAGAGTGAGGGGGCTCGCGCCGAACCCGAGACTCGGAATCATGTCCGCCATCGCCAGGAAGATGACGGGAGCCGCGAACACCCCGGAGACGAGCAATCGCCGCCGCATGTCGCGCTCTTCATCGGACGGACCGTCGTCTGCCGCGGCGAGCATGGGTTCGAGCGGCATCCCGCAGATCGGGCAATCGCCGGGACCGTCCTGCACGATCTCGGGATGCATCGGGCAGGTGTAGCGCTCGGCTGCGACCAGGCTCGCTGCATCGGCATTGCGGGCGTGCGACACCGACGCCGCGGTCACGTCGTGCGCGTCGTGTTTCGCCGGCGTGGACGACACTTTCCCGCAGCACGCATGCGAAGCCACGGCCACCCGTCCGCCGGAGAATTGCTCCGGCTCGGAGCGGAAGCGCTCGAGGCAATGCGTGCTGCAGAAAAAGTGCGTGGTGCCCGCGTGGTCGAGCGAGCCGGCCGCCGTGCCGGGATCGACACGCACGCCGCATACCGGATCGACGACGGTGGTGGTGGTCGCAGTGGCGATGGCGCGCTCATGCGTGCCGGTAAACGGATCCGTGTGCGTCTTCATGGCAGGTCTCCTCGTGGTTGCCTGGGAGACGAATGCCAGTCCGGTGCATTACACGGTCCGTCGCATCTCGCGGTCTCACGGGCGCGATCGCCGAGAATCGCGGCAGCAATCCGGATGCCGCCGCCATGAGGTGAGCAGGAGGCGCGCCCCCGCGCTCGACCTCAAGCACAGCCGCCGGACATCTCGCGGCACGAGCAATCCAGGCAGCCGTGCGCGGCGCACGTTCCACAACTCGCGACGACTCGCTTTCGGAGCGCGGCTCGGGCGCGGAATAGCCGCACGCCCGCGTTGTTGGCGGAGATACCTACTTCCGTTGCGAACGCTTCGACGGGCAACCCGTCCAGATCGACTCTGCGGATCGCCAGCGCGTACTCCGGCTTGAGGGTGTCTGCGAGCGCAGAAACGCAGCGGCAGATCTCGTCCTTCCATTCCGGCGTGGGCGCTTCTTCGCTCGTGTCCACCGCGACCCGGTCCACGAGCCTTCGTGCCGCGTCGGTGCGGCGACGGTGATCGATCACCGCGTTGCGAAGCGTGCTGTAGAACCATGCGACCGCGGACTCGTTCGCTCGCAGCCCGTCGACACGATCCAGTCCCTTGGCGAAAGCGTGCTGCAGGATGTCCTCGGCGTCGGCACGGTTGCCGACACGGCGCTCGAGGAACTCCAGGAACTGACGGTGGTGCGCCACCAGCGTGTCGACGACTTCCGCGTCCGAACCCGCCAGCGCATGCGTCGCATCCGAGTGTTCCGGGATCGAATCGGTCATTCCATCACGATCATACGAATCGCCGTGCGCGAGCGGTCGGCTGGTGCGCGGTTGGCGGCGCGCTTGCAGCCGGCGCGGTCGCTCGCTCGAGCAGCTCCGCGAGGTGCACGACGCGCACGTCGAGCCCGGCGCGAGCGACGCCGCTCTCCCATTGCATCTGGCAGCCCGGATTCGCCGTCACGAGCGTCGTCGCGCCGCTCTGCGCGAGCGACGCGAGCTTCGGCTCGAGCACGGCTCGGCTGTCTTCGGGACGTGTCAGCGAATAGATGCCGGCCGAGCCGCAGCACGCTTCGCTGTCCGGCATCTCGACGCGGCGCAGGCCGGGCACGCGATCGAGCAGCTCACGCGGCGGCTTGCGAATGCCTTGACCGTGACAAAGGTGGCAAGGGTCGTCGTACGTCACGAGACTCGAATCGCTCGACGGTTGCGCGCCGGCGAGCGCGCGCGCGAGTCCCGCGGATGCGGCGGGGGACGCGAGGAACTGCGAGAGATCGACGACGCGCGCTGCGAAGCGCTCGGCGCGCGCTTTCCACTCCGGGCTCGCCTCGAACAAGTGCGCGTACTCCTTCATGTGCGCGCTGCAACCCGCGCTGTTGACGACGATCGGTGTCGTCGCGTCGAGCTCTTCGAACGCCTCGATCGTCGCGCGCGCCAGGGTGCGCGCACCGTCGAGGTCACCGTTGTGCGCGTGCAGCGATCCGCAGCACGCGTGTCCCTGCGGCACGTGCACGTCGAAGCCGGCGCGCGCGAGCACGGTGGCCGTTGCGCGATTCACGCGTCCGTACAGCTCGGGCATCACGCACCCTTCGAGCATCGCGACGGATCCTGCGTGCTCGCCGGTCGCCGACGTCCGCGCGGGCAGCAAGCGTCGCTCGTGAGCGGGCGGGATCCTGGGCGCGCTCGCGATGCGCTGCGCGAGGCCGAGCGTCTGGCCGAAGCGCGCGATGCCTGCGGCGACGCGGATCGCGAATCGGTGCGGCAACACGACGCGGAACGCGAGCCAGCGCAGCACGCGCGCGAGTGGACCTCGCGGCCGCGCCTTCTCGAGGCCCGAGCGCGTGTGCTCCATCATCGCGCCGAAGCGCACGCCCGACGGACACACGCTCTCGCAGTGACGGCACAGCAGGCAGAAGTCCATCTCTTCCGCGAACGCGGCATCGGCCTCGATCTCGGCTTCGGCGACGGCGCGCATCAAATGGATGCGGCCGCGCGGACTCGACGACTCGACGCCGGTCAGCCGGTACGTGGGGCACGTGTTGAGGCACAGACCGCAGTGGATGCAGTCGAGGCTGGCGGCGTAGTCGACGAGTTGCCGGGCGTCCATGACTAGATCCCGCCGTGGAAGCGGCCGCACGCGAAGACACCGGCCGGATCGAGCGCACGCTGCACGCGCCGCATGCGCGGCAAGCTCGCGCCGGGATCGCCAAAGGGATCGACCGTGCGCAGCACGCCGGCCGGCGCGCGGCGCACGGCGACGGAATCCCCGGACGCGCGCATGCGCCGCACGAGCGCAGCGACGAGCTCGGGGACGGTCGGGCCGAAGAACGCATCGATGGTCGCGAGCGCGGGATCGGCGACGATGCGCGCGCTCGGCGCGCACGCGAGCACTTGCGCGAGCGCGTGTGCCACTCTCGACGGACGCACGGCGATGTGCAGATGCGGCCCCTCGGGCGCGGTGTCTGCTTCGAGCTCGCGCAAGCGCGCAACCTCGGCGGAGCCGTCGCCTGCTTCCGACGAGCGCGGGAGCGCTTCGAGCACGCGCGCGCGCTCCCACGCGACGGTCTCGCCCCCTCCGGCGAGGATCACGTGCACACGAAAGCTCGCCGGCCGTCCGTGCTCGCTTTCGATGCGCACGGTCCACGGCTGCACATCGAGCGCACGGACCCGGCGCGTCGCGGCGAGCGCGTCGTCGAGCGCGAGCTCGCCCGACGTCAGCACGGCGACGGCGTCGGGTTTCGCGTGCAAGCGCATCGACGCCTCGACGATCACGCACAGCGTTCCGTGCGAGCCGCAGTACACGCGGTGCAAGTCGTAGCCGGTGACGTTCTTCACCAAGCGCCCGCCGGTCTTCGCGATCGAGCCGTCGGACAGCGCGACGCGCATTCCGAGGACTTGGTGGCGCGCGGGCCCGAATCGCAGGCGCTCGAGGCCGCTCTGCGATGCGGCGAGCACGCCGCCGAGTGTCGCGCGTGTGGGCTGCGGCACGAGTGGCGAGAGGTGATTGCCGCCGGCCTCGACGGCGCGCGCGAGTTCCGCCATCGTGCTGCCCGCGCGTGCGGTGAGCGTGCCGTCGTGCGGTTCGTACGCCACGATGCCGGCGAGCGCGCGCGTCGTGACGGCGAAGTCCGCGCGCTCCGGCGCCGCGCACCAGCCGAGCTTCGTGCCGGATCCGAGCGGCAGCACGCGCAAGGAATCGCGCGCGGCGAAGCGCACGAGCTCCACGAGCTCGTCCTCGGTCTGCGGCGTCGCGAGCGGCAGCGTGCGTGCGTCGCCGTCGACGGCGAGCTCGCCGACGTTGCGCGCCCCGACGACGCGCTCGAGCTCTCGACGCGGCTCGCTCACGGTGCGAATGCCGGCCGCGCGCGCCCGCGCGTCTCGATGCACGCGTGCACCGGAATCAGCTTGCCCGGATTCATGCGGCGCTCGGGATCCCACGCGTCGCGCGCGCGACACATCGCGGCGAGATCGGCGGGGGAGAAGACGAGCTCCATCGAGTCCAGCTTCTCGAGCCCGACGCCGTGTTCGCCGGTCAGTGATCCGCCCGCCGCGACGCAGGCCTGCATGATTTCGCGTCCGGCTTCGAGCACACGCCGCGTCTCGTCCGCGTCGCGCCGGTCGTAGCAGATGTTCGGATGCAGGTTGCCGTCGCCGGCGTGGAACACGTTCGCGATCTTCAGCCCGCGCTCGCGGCACGTGCGTGTCGCGAAGCGCACGAGCTCGGCGAGCTTCGTGCGCGGCACGACGACGTCGGCCACGTACAGGTCGGGCGCGATGCGGCCCATGGCGCCGAATGCGCCCTTGCGGCCGGCCCAGAGCTTCGCGCGCTCGCCCTCGCTCTTGCCGCGGCGCACTTCGATCGCGCCGTGCCGCAGCACGATCGCTTGCGCGGCGCGCAGCGTGCGCTCGACTTCGACGGCGCTGCCTTCCGCTTCGACGAGCAGCACGGCTTCCGCGTCGGCCGGATAGCCGGCGCGCAGCACGCTCTGCTCGACGGCTTCGATCGTGAGCTTGTCGAGGATCTCTAGCGCCGACGGTTCGAGACGCGCGGCGATGATCTCGCTGACTGCCTCGCAGGCCGGATCGAGATCGCGAAAGATCGCGAGCGCGGTCTCCACGACCGCCGGGATCGGCAGCAAGCGCACGGTGATCTCGGTCGCGATCCCGAACATGCCTTCGCTGCCGACGAACAGGCCGACGAGGTCGTAGCCGATCGGGTCGACGGCAGGTGCGGAGAGATCGAGCACGTCGCCGTCGGCCGTAACGATCTCGAGGCCGAGCACGTGGCGCGTGGTCGTGCCGTGACGGAAGCAGTGCGGACCGCCCGAGTTCTCGGCGACGTTGCCGCCGATCGTGCACGCGCGCTGGCTCGACGGATCGGGCGCGTAGTAAAGCCCGTGCGGTGCGCACGCGAGCGAGAGATCCGCGTTGACGACGCCGGCTTGCACGCGCGCGAAACGATCTTCGACGTCGAGCTCGAGGATCGCGCGCATGCGCGCGGTGCCGACGACGACGCCGCGCTTCACCGGCGTCGCACCGCCCGACAAACCGGTGCCGGCGCCGCGCGCGACGACCGGTACGCCGTGCTCGGCGAGCAGCTTCATGCAGCGCGCGAGCTCGTCCGTCGACGTCGGCAAGAGCACGAGGTCCGGCAGCTCGCGCAGGAGCGCCAGGCCGTCCGACTCGTACGGCTTGCGCAGCGTCGGATCGACGATCAACCCGCGCGCGCCGACGATCGCGCGCAGCGCTTCGACGAGGCGCGCGTCCATCAGAAATCGACGCGCGACAGCTTCCACACGCCGAGCAAGAGCATCAGCGCGGCGAAGGCGAGCGAGCTCGCGAGCGAGAAGAATGCGTTGTATTTCAGCTCGGACGTCCAGCCGAAGCGACGCGCGTAGGGATCGCTCCCCTCGCGCCCCGACGTGCTGACGCCCGCGAGGAACGTGTCGAAGCGTTTCGCACGGAGCTCACTGCTCGATTCACCGCTCGCGTCGTCCGTGCGCTGCGACGAGCGCACCTCGTACAGCCAGTCACCGGACGTGAAGAATGCCGTCTGGTGCTCGCGGGCCTGCGCTTGGTCACGCCACTCGACGATCATCGCGAACGATCGATCTGCGAGACCTTGGCGCGAAGTCGGCGCGGCGCCCTCAGCTTGGAGGCGCGACGAGAGCTCTTCGGCCGCGGCGCGCGAGCTCAGCTTCTTCGGCTTGCGTCCGTCGGGCGGAGTTTCGCCGACGCGGTTGCGGCGCTGGATTTCGATGCTCGCGCGCTCGCGTCCGCCCTCGGTCGCGACCCACACCGCAGGCTGCTCCGACAAGTCGATCCGCGTGAGGCCGTGCCGGCGCTCCGCGCCCGGCGGCTTCTCGAGCTCGAAGCCGTTCTCCGCGCTCGTCACCGTCAGGTTCACGCCGACGTCTTCGATCCCACCCGCGTCGAACTGCGTCGCTTTGCGCAGCATGCGCGCGATGTAATCCGCATCGGTCGTCTTCGGGAGCACGTAGTGGAGCACGTCGACGAGGCGGCGAAGGGCGGGGAAGGGCTTCTCGCGCGTCTCTTGCTCCTCGTCCTCGACGATCGCGCTGCTAGCCGGATCGTTGACGTTGATCGTGACGTTGCTCTCCGTGCCGATCCCAATCTCTTGCAGCTTCCAGAAGCCGTGCACGCAGCCGGAGAACATGAACAGGATCGTGGTGAGCAAGATCGCGGCGACGGTGCTGCGCGTCACGACTCCGATCAGCATCGACACGGCGTGCAGCAGCGCGAACAAGTACGCGAGCGTGAAGATGCTCCACAGGAAGCCGGGGTCGTTGTAGCCCGAGACGAGCAGTAGGCCCGTGTAGATGCCGCCGACGAGGACGATCGCGAGCATCGAAACGAACAGGAGGCCGGACACGTACTGCGTGAGGAAGATCTTCCAGCGCGCGACGGGCTTCGAGAACAGCGTGTCGGCGTAGCCGCGCTCGAGCAGCCGCGGCACGAAGATCGCCGTCGCCGCGATGCAGAAGATCATCCCGATCGTCCCGCACAAGTTGTCGACGACGAGCTCTTGGATCCTTTGGATGGTCGCCGTCTGCATGTCGCCGAGCGCACCGCTACCGGCGCCGAATCCGCCGAAGAAGCGCTCGTAGGAGATGTCGTAGACGCCGAACAGGATCAGGATGCGGTCCTCGCGCAAGCCGATCACGAACGACGGCGCGACGAGCAGGCACGCGAGCACGAGCAGCACGCGGAACACCTTGTTGTCGAGCACCTGGTGAAAGGCGTCTTCGAACAACGCGCGGAGGACGATCGCGTTCACACCGTGTCCTTCTTCACGAGGTGGATGAACGATTCTTCGAGCGTGAGTCGCCGCTCGGTGATGCTGCGGATGCCGACGGCGGCTGCGCGCAGGCGATCGACGAGCCGGTCGAGCTCGTCGTCGGTGACCTTGATCTCGAATCCGTTCGCGGCAGCGTGGAAGTCCGTGCCGAGGCCGCGGACGAGATCGGCGAGGTTGTCCGGCACGCGGCGCAGCTCGACGCGCACGGAGCCCGTGCGCGGCGTCAGCTCGTCGATCGAGCCCGCGCGCAGGATCTTGCCCTTCGCCATGATCACGACGCGGTCGCACACGAGCTCGACCTCCATCAACAGGTGCGAGTTGATGAAGACCGTCACGCCGTCACGCTTCAAGCTCTGCACGATCTCGCGGATCGCTGCGCGTCCCACCGGATCGACACCGTCGGTCGGTTCATCGAGGAACACGAGGTCGGGCGCGTGGATCAGCGCCTGGGCGATGCCGATCCGCTGCTGCATGCCTTTCGAGTACTCGCGCACCTTGCGCGCGGCGCTCTGTTGCATGCCGACGAGCTCGAGCAAGCGCGGCATGCGCTCTTCGATCTTCGCGGGATCGCAACCGGACATCATCCCGAACTGCCGCACGACTTGACGGCCGGTCAAGTAACCGGGCAGCCGGTGCGACTCCGGCAGGAAGCCGATGCGCCGGCGCGAGTCAGGATCGGCGGGCGGACGTCCGAACACGCGCGCTTCGCCGTCGTAACCGCGCACGAGACCGAGCAGCACCTTGACGAGCGTCGTCTTGCCGGCGCCGTTCGGACCGAGCAAGCCGAACACCGAGCCGCGTCCGACCTCGAGCGTGACGCCGTCGATCGCGCGAAAGCCGCCGCGGCCGAAGAGCTTCTTGCCGTACGTCTTGCCGAGATCGCGCACGGCGAGGACCGGCTCGAGCGAATCGGCGTGCGACGTCATGGCCGCGGAGAGGATAGCGTCGTGCGCGCGCTCGTGCCGGTACTGGTGTCGTCGCCGACGCCTGAGCTTGCACGCGCCGCGCCGATCCAACCGGCATCGCTGCCGAGCGTCGCCGGCACGATGCGCACGAGAGATTGCCGATGGCCGTAGCTCGTGAGTGCGATGCCCGCGCGCACGCCGGGTTCCAGCACATCGGTCGCGGCGCCAAAACCGCCGCCGAGCACGAAGGAGCGCAAGTCGAGGAGCGAGACGACGACGCCGAGCGCGCGACCGAGATCGCGGCCGACCTCGAACAAGAGCTCGCGCTCGGCACCTGGTGCGCGGCGGGCCGCGTCCGCGAGCGCCGCGAGATCGCCGGGTGCGCTGCGTGGCAACCCGCGCTCTTTCGCGCGGCGTTCGGCGGCGCTCGCGGACGCGAGCGTCTCGACGCAGCCGCGCGCGCCGCAGCCGCACACGAGACCGTTCGGATCGACGACGACGTGCCCGATCTCGCCCGCCATCCCGCCGCTGCCGCGTTGCAGCGCACCGCCCAGGATCAAGCCGCCGCCGACTCCGGTGCCGAGCGTCACGAGCAGCATGTCGTTGGAGCCGCGACCCGCGCCGATCCAGTGCTCACCCAGAGCTGCAGCGTTGGCGTCGTTCAGGATCACGATCTGCGCGTGCGGCAGACGCTGCGCGAGCTCGTGTGCCAGCGCACGGCCTTCGAGCGCCTTCAGGTTCGGGCACGCGACGAGCGTTCCGCTCGACGGATCGATCAAGCCGGGTACGCCGACACCGATTCGATCGGCGGCGCCGAGCTCGCGCGCGAGTGCCGCGATCTTGTCGAGGACGTGCTCCGCGCCGCGCACGAGCTCCGTCGGAACCGAGCGCCGCTCCACCACGTGGCCCGCATCGTCGACGGCGCCGGCCTTGATCGCGGTTCCGCCGAGGTCGATCCCGACCCACCGCGCGCGCTTGGCGTCAGTCGTCGACGGAGGCACTCTTCACGCGCCGCGTGACGCGCCGGTAGGCCTTGATGTAGTTGCGCGCGGTCGCTTGCCACGAAAAGTCCTGCTTGAGCGCGCGCAACACGATCGTCTTCCAGTCCGTGTTCTCCTTGTAGAACTTGCGCGCGACGTCGAGTCCTTCGATGAGGCCCTCGCCGCTGTAGTTGCGGAACATGAAGCCGGTCGCGTGCTTCGGATCCTTCTCGACGTCGACGACCGTGTCGTCGAGACCGCTGCTCGCGTAGATCAACGGCAGTGCGCCGTAGCGCATGCCGATCGCGCACAGCGCGTTGGAGGAATGGTAGTGCGACGGTTGGATCAAGAGATCCGCGCCGCCGAGCAGCGTGTGCGCCGAGTTCGCGTTGTAGCCCTCGATGAGGCGGCAGCGTCCGGCGAAGGTGCCCTCCATCGTCTTCACGCGCTCGATCATCTCGGGCCGGCCGGTGCCCATGATCACGACCTCGACGCTGCGCTCGAGCACCGAAGTCATCACCTCGGCGAGGATGTCGAACCCGCCGTCCGCGTCCAATCGGCCGATCACCGCCGCGAGCAAGATGCGCGCTCCGTTGTCCAAGCCGAGCGCGGTCTGCAGCGCCGTCTTGCACTTGCGCTTGCCGTTGAGCTCCTTGTCCTTGGCCGAGAACGTCTGCGGGAGCAGCGAGTCGTTGCTCGGATCCCACGCGCGGTAGTCGATGCCGTTCGTGATGCCGATGAGCTCTTTGTGGCGGCGACGGAACGTGTCTTCCAGTCCGTAGCCGCGATCGATCTCCTGGATGCGCTGCGCGTGGCTCGGCGAGTGCGTGCCGAGGATCGTCGCGTACTCCGCGCCCGCCTTCAGGTAGTTGACCTTGCCCGCGAGCTCCAAGCCCTGCACGTACTGGAACACGCCGCGCGGCAAGCCGATGTGCGGGAGGATCTCGCGCTCGAACGTGCCCTGCATGGCGAGGTTGTGGATCGAGAAGAACGTGCCGGCCTTGCTCGCCGGGTGATCGGGGTTCTTCGCCGCGTACTCGAACTCACGGAACACGGGCACGAGCCCCGTCGTCCAGTCGACGCAATGCAGAACGTCCGGCTCGAACCCGAGGAGCGGCAGGCTCTCGAGCACGGCGCGCGCGAAGATCGCGTAGCGGCGCCAGTTGTCGGGGTAGGGTCCCTCCTCGTCACCGTACGGATGGCGCCCGCGGAAGAACTGCGGGTGGTCGAACAGGACGACCGGCAGGTCGCCGAGCAGACCTTGGTGAACGGTCAGGGTCTGCCGATGCGTGCCGTCTTTGACGCGCACTTCGCCGACGACCTTGAGCTCCGCGAGCGCGGCCGTGTTCAGCTCGAGCGCGAACGGCAAGAACACGCGCACGTCGGCACCTTCTTGACGGAGGGTGCGAGCGAGCGACTCCGAGATCTCCGCAACGCTGGTGCGGCGAACCAGGGACTGCAGTTCCGGGGTGACGAAAGCGATTTTCAATGGCGTCGGACGCCGGCTAGGGCCGGCGCCGCTCGTCGGCGGTCCGTGGACACAGGCGATCGAGGCAGAGTTCGAGTGCTCGCGCGGTGCCCCCGCGGGGGGGCGGCTGTGACTCCGTCGTACCGGATGCCGAGAACGGCAACCAAGCTAGAAAAGTCCTGCTGCAATCCCCAAAGGAGCTTTGAGTCAACGATCCAAATTGTTGTGGTGAAGTGGCTTGTGTCTTGGAATTCGTGGCAGGATCGGGCGCCGACCCGACGGGTGCGTGCCCGATCCCGCATTTCTCACCACGCCCTGACGCAGTCGCGTGCGCAGCGCGCCAATCGACGGGGACCCGTTGCATTCGCTCGCGCTCGACTGGACCTGTGCGGATTCCCGTCGGCGCTCGAGCGCTTCGGCGCGGACGCGACAGGCGCTCCCCGCTGACTTGATGTCGGACCGAACGCTCTCGCATCCGCGCGACAGCAGTTCGTGACCACAAGCCAGATTCACGACACAGCGAGCGCAAGCAACTGCAACGGGTCCCCGCCGATCAACGCGCTCCGCGTGCAAGGCACGCTGCTAGAATTCGCCGCCTCTCGCGGCCTAGCCCGCATCTCTCACCACATCCTGCTGCGTTCGCGCCAACTCGCACGGAGCGGCGTTGTTGGATCCGAATCGATCCTCGCTGACCTCACGGGTCAGGCGCGGTCGATTCCGATGCAACGCCTTGCTCCGCACGAGTTGGCACGACCTTGCGACGGACGTGGTGAGAGATGCGGGCCAACCCGCCGCGCTCGAGCACGGAGCAGCACGCATGTCGGGACCTGTCACGCTCGCCGACGCGAGCCTCGCGGACTTTGCCGGGCAATTGGCCGCACGCACGCCGACTCCGGGCGGAGGCAGCGTCGCGGCGCATCTCGCCGCGCTCGGGGCCGCGCTCGCGGCGATGGCGTGCCGTTTCACGTCCGGTGCGAAGTACGCGAGTTGCGAGAGCGCGATGGCCGAGCGCGCCGAGCGCCTCGACGCGTTGCGCGTCACGGCGACCGGCTTGATCGACACCGACAGCGCGGCGTACGACGCGGTGAGCGCGGCGATGAAGCTGCCGAAAGGCACGGACGCGGAGAAAGCGGCGCGGACGCGCGCCGTGCAGCAAGCGCTCCGCGGCGCGCTCGAGGTTCCGTTCCGAACCCTGGAAACCGCGGTCGCCGCGTTGCGCCTGACGGCGGCCGCGGCGCCCGACGTCAATCCGAACTTGGCGAGCGACTGCGCGACCGCGGGCTATTGCCTGTGGAGCGCCGCCGAGAGTGCGCGCATGAACGTGCGCATCAACGCCGCGTCGATCCAGGACCCGGAGTACGTCGAAAAACGAAGCGCGGCGACGCGCGAGCTCGAGCGCGAAGCGCGCGCGCACTTCGAGACCGTGCGCGACGCGATGGAAGCGAAGCTCGCCTGACGTCGGCGCGCATTGGGAGTAGGAACCATGCATCGACTCGTGCTGCTGCGCCATGGCGAGAGCGTTTGGAATCGCGAGAACCGCTTCACCGGCTGGCGCGATGTACCGCTCTCCGAGAAGGGCGTCGAAGAGGCGCGCCGTGCGGGCGACCGCATGCGCGACGCGGGACTGACGTTCGACGTCGCGTACACGTCGCTCCTCAAGCGCGCGATCAAGACGCTCTGGCTCGCGCTCGAGCAAATGGACCTGATGTGGGTTCCGGTCGTGCGCGAGTGGCGTTGGAACGAGCGGCACTACGGCGCGCTGACGGGGCTCGACAAGTCGGAGACCGCCGCGCGCCACGGCGAGGAGCAAGTGCTCGTGTGGCGGCGCGCGTACGACATTCCGCCGCCCGCGTACGCGCCCGGTGACCCGGACAATCCGTCGTCGGATCGCCGCTACGCGCAGCTCTCGGCCGCGCAGCGGCCGCTCTCCGAGTCGCTCGCGGACACGGTGGCGCGCGTCGTGCCGTGTTGGAACGAAGCGGTCGCGCCGCGCGTACGCGCGGGCGAGAACGTGCTCATCGCCGCGCACGGCAACAGTCTGCGCGCGCTCGTGAAGCACCTCGACTCCATCCCGGACGACAAGATCGTGTCGCTGAACATCCCGACGGGGATTCCGCTCGTGTACGAGCTCGACGCGGCGTTGAAGCCGCTGCGCAACTACTACCTCGCGAGCGATGCGGAGATCGCCGCCGCGCAGCACGCGGTCGCAGCGCAAGGCAAAGCGAAGCGCTGAAGCGCCGCCGCTTCCGGGATGGAATCGACAGATTCGCCCGGTCGTGCCAGGATCCAGCGCGAGAGCGAGGCCAGGGCGCAGGCCCGATTCAGGAGTCGATCCATGAAGTGTCCGATGCTTTCGAGCGCTGCAGTCGCTTTCGCGTGCTTCGCTTTCGAGACGCCGTGCGAAGCGCAGTGTCTGAGCTGGTCCGACGATCTCTCGTTGAACGTGACGAAAGGCGGTGGCGTGCTGGCGCTTTCGGCCTACGACGATGGCAGCGGACGTGCTCTCTATGCCGGGGGAAACTTCAAAGCGCAGTACGGAGCGCCGGCGGACTACATCGTGCGGCGCACGGGAGCGACCTGGTCGGCGGTTGGCGGCGGCACGGACAATCTCGTCGCCGCTCTCGAGGTCTTCGATGACGGCAACGGCGCCGCGTTGTACGCCGGTGGATGGTTCATCCACGCTGGCGGCGTGACGGTCAATCGCATCGCGAAGTGGGACGGTTCCACGTGGTCGGCGCTCGGCGTCGGAGTCGGGAACGGCGAGGTGAACGCGCTGGCGGCCTTCGATGACGGCACGGGACCCGCGCTTTATGTCGGTGGCAACTTCGATCAAGCCGACGGTGCGCCGAGCGAGTGCATCGCGAAGTGGGACGGAACGAGCTGGTCGACGCTACCCGCGATTCCGGGCATCGGCACGTCGGGGGCGGCCGTCGTGCGCACGCTCGAGGTGCTCGACCTCGGCGCCGGCCCGGCGTTGTACGCCGGCGGCCGGCTCAACACGTTCGACCCCGACGCGATCGCGCGCTGGGACGGCACGACGTGGACGTTCATCGGATCGCCGATCTCGGGCAGCGTGTACGCGCTGGCGGCGTTCGACGACGGATTCGGACCCGCGCTGTACGCCGGCGGCATTTTCGACGTCTTCGACTCGCCATTGGTGAGCAACTTCGCGAAGTGGAACGGCTTCGTATGGTCGAAGCCCGATCCCGCCATCGACTTCAACGGCGGGGTGTACGCGCTCGAGGTGCTCGACCATGTGCAGGGTCCGAACCTTTACCTCGGAGGCAACTTCGGCGCGGTCGGCATCATTCCGCCGACATACAGCGTCGCGCGATTCAACGGTCAGCTGCTGTCGGGTCTGCTCGGCGGGACGGAGAGCAACGGATACGTGAACGCGCTGCTCGCGTTCGACGTCGACACGAATGGCACGGAGGACCTCGTCGTCGGCGGCAGTTTCGATCAGGCCGGATCGACCTCGTCCTCACGGCTCGCCACGTGGCGCGGCTGCGGCGCCGGAACTGTGATCGGACAGCCGTTCTGCACGCCGGGCCAAGCCGGCGTCGCGAACTGTCCGTGTGCGCCGCCGGACCTCGTGCCGAGTCCGCAGTCGACTCCGGATCGCGGCTGCGCCAACTCGTTCAATTGGAATGGCGCGAACATCGCGGCGAGCGGCGCGACTGCGCCCGATTCGCTGCGCCTCTCCGCGAACGTCGGCCCGAGCTATGCCGGCTTCGCGTTCCTCGTCAAAGGCAACGCCGTCGTCGCGCCGGGCTTCGTGAACGGTGACGGCATTCGCTGCACGAGCGGACAGCTCGTGCGCTTCGGCGGGCACAACGCGAGCTCGAACGGCAATCCGGATGGCCGTTGGATCTATCCGAACACCGCGCAGACGATGGCGATCTCGATTGCTACCGCGCAGGCGCCGGGCGAGACGGCGTACTACCAGCTCTACTACCGCAATGCGGCCGCCGGCTTCTGCAGCCCGGGGACGATCAACTTCAGCGGCGGTCTCTCCGTCGATTGGTGAGGTCGGCGCTCTTCACGGCTGCTGGACCAAAGTTCGCGCGCGCGATCGACGCGGCGTCGATGCGGTACAGATCGTGGTCGAGCACCGGCGGCGGCAAGTCCGCGCGCAGCACGGCGAACCGTCGCGGCGCGTAGAGCGGCACGAGCAGCGCGGCCTCGTCGATGCGCTCTTGGATTGCGCCGTAGATGCGCGCGCGGCGGTCCTCGTCCCATTCACGCTGCGCTGCGATGACGAGCTCCGTCATGCGCACATCGCGTCCCCAAATCGATGGCGTTGCGGCGGCCCTGCGGCTCGACGGCGGACCGAAGCGCGCGCCCAAACTGATGTCGGGATCGTAGGGGACGCCCCAGGTGCTCTCGATGCGCATGTCGAACGCGCCGGACTCGACGGCTCGAACGAACGCTTCGCCGCGCAGCAGCACGACTTCGGTCGAGAGGTTTGCGCGGCGCAGCTGCATCGCGATCGCGCGTGCGAGCGCGGGCTCGAAGTCGCTGTCCGCACGCGCGAGCAGTCGCAGTGCCGGGCGCACGATCTCCTTCGGCCGCGGCGGATCGACGCGCGTCGTCGACGCGGGCCAGATCGCGATCGACGGCGCGGAGTACGAGAGGCTCGGGTCCGCATGGCCGAGCTCGACCTGCTGCACGAGTTCCTGGCGGTCGATCGCGCCGCGAATCGTCTTGCGCAGCGTCTCGTCCGCGCACGCGCCGCTCTCGGTGCGAAAGCCGAGCGAAATGAGGCACGAGCCGGGCGATTCGAGCACGCGGAGCTTCGGGTTCGCACGCAGTTCGTCGATGCGCGCACGTGGGATGCGCTCGCGCCAGCCATCGACGACGACGTCGATACGACCGGCGAGCAACTCGTCGATCGGCACATCCGCTGCCTCGTTCCCGAATCGCACGAGATCGACGCGCGACACGGCGCGCCCAACCTGGCCCGGTATCTGGCTGAGCGCGTAGTGCAGCACCTTGCCGTCCTCGCTCATCCCTTCCCATGCGAATGGCCCGCTGCCCACTGGCTTCACGAAGTTGCCTTCGAAGTCGAGCGTCGCCGGCGCTCGGATCGCGCACGGGTTGATCGCGCACAGCTCGGGGAGCAGCGCGTGCGGCTCGTCCATGACGATGCGCAGCGTGCGAGCGCCTTCGACGCGCACGCGCTGGATCCTCTGGTTGCACGAGAGCCAGTCGTGCTCGGGCAGCCCGACCCAGCGGCGGAAATGCTCCTGCACGGCTTCGGCGGTGACCGGCGAGCCGTCGTGGAAGCGCGCGTCCGCGCGCAGCTCGAGCACGCACTCCTGGCCTTCGTTCTCGAACCGCCAGCTCTTCGCGAGCGCAGGTGCGATGCGGCCGTTCTCGTCGCGCCGCACGAGCGTCTCGTACACGAAGGTCTTCGGCTCGAAGCCGCCCTTGTAAGAGAGCGACGAGATCTCGCGCATGGCTCCGCTCGATCGGACCGCGATGCGCAACGGTCGCGGCACGTCGACTTCAGGCGACGGCGTCGTACAGCTCGGCAGCCAGCCAAGGCTTGCGACCACGAACGGACGCACACGCACGAAGAGACCAAACGAGCGCGCGGCGCCGTGTGCTCGGCGCCGCGGCAACGTCCCGCTGGAATCGCCATCGCTGCGGCGCGGACGCGCGGGACGGACAGACGTCACGGATCGATCGTCACCGAAACGGGGTTCGACGTCAGCACGTTGCCGCTGGACGGATCGGTGAAGAAGGCTTGGTAGTACACGCGCTTGCCGAGCGGGAGGTCGAGCGACGGCTGTTGCGCGTACGGCACCATCAGCCGCAGCTCGGCCCCGATGTGGAAGCCGGGCGCCACGAGCGGTGTCTGCGCGAGCGGCGACGTCGGCGGATCGAGTCGGAGCGCGAAGCCGAGCTTCGGCGCAGCCGTCGCGATCGATGCGTCGGCACGCAAGAGCAGCACGTCGCCCGGGCGCAGGAACGCATCGTTGGCGGCGAACGCGCGGCCCGGTCGCACGGACAAGTGCGGATCGATGCCGAGCCGCGTCGGCGTGCCGAGCGCGTAGTCGCTGCCCGCCGGGCTGCCCGCTCCGCCAGCGACGGTCGCGACGCCGACTTGGATCGCACCGACGAGACGCACACCTGCGCCACCGAAGCCGGTGCCAGACGCGTTGCCGCCGCGCACCTGACTTTGGCCGGCGAGACGTAGGTTCACCGCTCCCGAACCGAAGCCGACGTCGACGCCGTGTCCGCCGTGCCGGTAGATGCCGCTCGAGCCCGGCTCGCCCGCTCCGCCCGTGAGGTGAGATCCCGAAACGCGCACGGTCGAGTTGCCGCCGATGCGCAGCGCGACGCCCGCCGGCGTTCCCTCGCTCGACGATGCCGGGGCGGCGACGATGCGCGTGTCGACGATGTCGGCCGTGCCGCCGCCGAAGTCGATCGCCGCGTTCATGAAACCCTCGCCGGGATCCGTCTCGATGCGGCAGTTGTCCATCAACAGGTAGAAGCCGCCGTCTCCGTGCAAGAAGATGCCGCCGCACGAGATGACGCTGCTCATCGCGAGCGTGCCGTGCGGCAGCTCGTTGCCCGAGATGCCGTGCCCGTTGTCGGGCTCGAAGTTGCACACGGACAAGTTCTCGAGTCCTGTGTCGTAGCCGATGTTCGGGATCGAGACGTGGTAGTCGACGCGCTCGATGAGCACCTGGCTCGGATCGGTGCCGAGGCCGATGACCTCCACACCGTGCGTGAACTGGAACGGCGGATACGCGCCGGGTTTCACGAGGATGCGATCGCCTGGCGTGACCAGTGCCATCGCCTGATCGATCCGCGTGTAGACGCTCGTCGCACCGGTTGCGTCGACGATCCAATCGGTGGCCTGTGCGCCGCCCGTGAACGCGGCGGCGAAGATCGTTGCAAGCAGGGTTCGTTTCATCGTGGTGGGTCCAGATTGGAAGCTCAAAGCGACAAGAGCTCGGTCGTCGTGACGGAGCCCGCGGGAAGATTCACGACGACGGTCCCCGGCGCAGTACCCACGCCGAAGATCGCGAGCAAGTTCGCGCCCGTCGTCTGGACGTAGATCGCGTCCTCGATCGCGGCCGACATCGAGAGGCCGACGAAGCCGTGCGCCGACGCGACGTTGAACGCCGTGCGGCGCGCTCCGAAGCTCGCCGGTACCGCTGTCGTCGACGTCGTCGCGTCGAGGAACGCGGGCTTGAAGATCGCGCGGAAGTTCGGGACGGACGGCGGCAATGTGAAACCGGACGGGTCGAGCTGGAGCTGGCCGACCTCGCCGAACGCGGGCACGGCGATCGACGCGAGACCTTGGTTGAACACGTTGCCGAAGAACGTGACGCCGAGCAGCGGATTCGGTGCGAGCGGGACGCGCGGGCGGAACACGCTCGGAAACACGATCGATTGATTCGGGAACGGCAGGTTCGCGACGACGGTGTGCGGGCCCGTGAACGAATCGACGGGGACACCGAGGGGCAAGTCGAGCACCTCGATCCCCGGGATGCCGGGATTCGGCGCGCCCGGGAAGTGGCTCGTCGCCGCCATCACGCGCGTTCCGTCCGGGCTCCAGATCGGCCGGTCCATACCCTTCGTGCTGATGCGGCCGCCGAGCGGATTGGGATTGCCGAGCACGCCGTACGGTGAACTCGCGCCGAGCGGATCGAGCGGCGAATAGATGATCGCGACCTTCTCTCCGCCGTCCGGCGGCGTCGCGATGAACGGAGGACCGAAGCTCGACTCGAACGCGACGCGTCCGCGGAACACCGCCGGGATCGCGGACGGCTCGCCGACGCTGTCGGGCATCAGGATCGTCGACACCGTCGGCGGAGTGCTCGCGAGGAAGCGCACGACGCCGATCGAAGACGGCTTGACGAAGAACGTGCCGGGTCCCGGCTCGCGCAGGAGGTAGTACACGTACGTGTCGGTGCCGTTGCCAACCACCGCGAGCTCTTCGGTGCCGGCCGCGGGCACCCATTTCTTCAGCGGAGCGCTCGGAACGATTCCGAACGAGCCGCCGTTGCCGTTCGCGAGCGAGTTCCACGCGATGTAGCCAGCTTCGAGCGGCGCGTCGTTGTTACCGGCGTCGAAGATCGAGGTGCCGATGATCCACGTCGACTCGCCGTTGCGGTCGAAGCGCACGGGGTTCGTCGTGGGTGCCATCGGCGCGGTCGCGAGGAATGCGCCGGCCGTCATGTGCGGCGCCGTCGCGCTCAGCTGCACGACCTGGATCCGCGTCGACGTCGGCACGTGCAGCTCGAGCGCGGTCGCGTCGACGCCGATGCGGTTCACGTACGCCGACGGCGGCCCTTCGATCGCGATCGTCGGCGGCGTGAGCGGTGCGAGCGCGCCGTTCGTCGCGTACGAGAACCCGCGCAAGAGCGTGTTGCCCGCTCCGTCGTCCTCGGCGCTGAAGACGAACTTCAGGCTCTTCACCGACGCGAGGTCGTACGCGGCCGGGTTTCCGGTCGCGACGAGCGCGGTCTGCACGCCGGAGCGCATGTCGACGAGGTGGATCGCACCGTTGCCCACCGCGTTGCCCATCGGCGTGAGGAACACGTTGCGTTCCGGCGACTCGATCCAGGTCTCGAGCGCGCCGAGCGTCCGGCGGCGGTGCGCCCAACGCGACGGCACGCTGTTCACCGGAGCGCCGAGCGCCGCCGGAGAGAGCGAGTTGTGGACGTTGACGGCGTAGAACTGAGAGCTCGCGCCGATCGTCGCATAGAAGTAGTTGCTTCCGCTGACGCCCGAGAGTGGTAGCTCTTGTGCGTGCAGTGCGGTCGGCAGCACGGCGAGCACGGCGAGCGCCAGGGCTCGACAGCACGAAGGAACAGGGCGGGGCATCGACGATCTCCTCGGTGGAATCGTGGTGAAGGAACTCGGTGAGAGGCGCCGCCTTGGCAACCGCCGTTCCAGCAGCGCGCGCAGCGCATCGACACCGCGCGACACGACGACACGCGACGAACGCACCGGACTCGCAACGTCCCGTTACGCAACAGGAACGCGTGACGCGCAGCAACGCGCGCGTCGATCGAGCTGCACGCGCGGCAACGTGACTTGCTCGGCGAACGAACTCGACTCGAGCGCGCGAGCTCAACGGGTATGTTGATTGCTCGCGCGGCCGACTCCATCTCGCGCGAGCTTCACTTCCCCATGAAAAACACCCGTCCGTTCGTCCTCTGCGCCGCAGCTCTGCTCGGCGCGTGTGCATCCACGCCGACCGTCGCAAGCAACGCATCGAAGGATGCGACGCCGCCCGATCCGCGCTCGGTCGAAGTCGCGCTCCCCGCGCTCGCCGGCTGGAACGGCACGCTCGTGCTCGACCAAGGCAAGGTCGGCATCTGGACCGTCCTCGTGACCAAGGTGTTTCCGCAGTACGGCTGCCCGGAAATCGTGGGCATCGACGATCTCGGCCGCTGTCACGTGATCTGGTCGTACAGCGGCAAGTGGACGCCCGTGACGACGATCTCCGACGGCAAGTGGCTCGGCGGTCTCGCGCTCGCCGACGTCGACGCGCGGATCGCGGGCCGCGAGCTCTACACGGGCTCGCAGCAGGGCAACCTCTATCAGGTCGTCGCGTACGAGAACACGCTGCTCGACAATCGTTTGATCGCGCGCATCCCGGGCTTCGAGATCCACACCGTCGTCGCCGCGGATGTCGACGCTGCGCACGCGGGCGCGGAAGTGCTCGTGTTCACGAGCCCCGGTCGTCTCTACGTCGCGACGCCGCGCGAGAGTGGCAAAGACGGCTTCGAGCTCGCGCTCGCGGCCGAGCTACCGGGCCGCGTGCGCGACGCGCTCGTGCTGCGCGAAGCGCCGGCAGAGATCGCGACGGTTGGCCGCCACGGTCGTGTCGAGATCTTGCGTTGGAAGGCCGGCCGGCCGGAGTTCGAGACGGTGTTCGAGACCTCGATGGGCATGGGACGTCTCGCGCGCAAGCCTGGGGATGGTCCGCTCGTGCTCTACTCGACCGCCGACGACGGCGTGATCCGTCGTCACGAGCGCGGTGAGAACGGTGAGTGGACGCACGAGCTCGTGTACGGCGGCCCGCAAGGTCCGCGCGGCATCGCGGCGGGGCGCTTCGACGCGGATCCGAGCGTCGAGACGATCGCGCTCGTCGGTTACTCGAAGCGCGTCGAGCTGCTCACGCGGCGCGAAGCTGGCTGGGTCGCGGAGACGATCTTCGAGGATCGTGAGAAAGGGCACTGGGTGTGCGCGGGCGAGTTGGACGGACGCAACGGGACCGACGAGCTCGTGGTCACGGGCTACAGCGGACGCATCGTGCTGCTCGCGCGTCCGCCGGGCGTCGGTTGGACCGAGACGAACGCGGCCGTGCTGAAACCGACGGCGCCGTAGCGCACGTCCAAAAACCTCGCCGCGCTCTGCGCGGCCGCGTCGCTCAGCGCGCCTTCGCCGCCAACACTTCGGACAAGATGTCGGAGCGCGCGCGCTGACGTTGCAGCGCTTGCTCGCTCGTCGCGATCGTGTCCGGCGCGGGATCGAGCGCGCTCCAGCGCGTGCTCGCGTCGGCGAGCGTCGGATCCAGGCTCGCCGCGCGCCGCTTCAGCCACGCGCCGAGCACGTTCTCTGCGGCGCCAGCGTCCGCCTTGCCCGACGTGAGGCACTCGTGCAGGAAGCGCACCGCTACTTCGTCGTCGCGCACCGCGACCAGTGCTTCCGCGGCGGCTTGGCGCAGATCGATCGGCTCGCTCTCGGCGAACGCTTGCACGAGAACGCTCGCCGATCGCGCTTGTCCGAGCGAGCCCAGCGCGCGCGCGATCGCCGTGCGCAGCTCGAGATCCTGACTCGTGGCGAGTGCTGTCTCGAGCGCGGGCACCGCGTCGAGCCAGCGCACGGCGGCGAGCGCCGCTGCGGCCGAAGCGGCGACACGCGGCTCGCCGAGCGCAGCGACGAGCTCGGGACCCGCGCTCGCGCCGCGCGTTCCCATGCGCTCGAGGCACTGCGCGGCGTGCACGCGCACGTAGACGTTCGAGTCGTGCAGCGTCCGCGCGAGGAGCGGCACGACCCACGTGTTCATGCGCGAAAGCTGGAAGCGGCGGTCGTCGACGCCGCGCAGATCCCAAGCCGCGAGTCCTGCGATCGCGCGCCACACGGCGAGCTCGAGCTCCGGCGAGGGCGCGTCCTTTTGCACGCGCGCGTCGAGCGCGCCGCTCAGCCACTCTTCGTGCAAGCGCTCCGGGTCCGCGGCGCCGGCGAGCTTGGCGAGCTCGTCGAGCTGTTGCGCGGCGCTCGCGCGCAGCTCTTCCGTGGCCGCGCTCGTGCGCAGCGTGCGCAGACCGTCGAGGCCCGAGTAATTTCCGTGGCGTGCGACCGTGGCCGCGAGCCAGATCACGGTTTCCGCGTCGACCTCGTAGCGCAACCGCAACAAGAGCCGCAACAGCACGCCGTCGTGGCGCACGTCCGCGAGGCGCCACGCGCTGCGCGCGCGAATCCAAGGCTCGCTGCCTTTCTCGAGCGCGATCGTCAACGCTTCCGCAGCGCGGCGCGTGCCGACGCTCGCGAGCGCGTCGATGGCGGCTGCGCGTTCCTCCCTGGACAACGTCGCGTCGGCGATCGCCAGAGCGAGCACGGACACGGCGGTGTCGCCTTGTGCGCGCACGTCTTCGGTCGCGGCTGCGCGCATCCGCGCGTCGCGCGACGAGATCGTCGCGAGCGCACCGAGCACGAGCTCGCGTGTGTCGCCGGCCGGCTCGGGCGCGGGCTGCTCGGGCGGGAGCGCTGCTTCGAGGGCAGCGACCATTGGCGTGACGACATCGACGAGCTCGAAGCGCGGTGCGATGGACGCGGGCTCCGGCGCGCACGCGCCGAGCAGGGCGAACACTGCCAGCGCCGCGCACGCTCGCGGACCACCGGATGCGAGAACGCGGCGTGCGCGCATCACGGTTCGACCACCACGCGGTGCACGAGCTGCGCCTCGCCATCGGGATCGGGGCGCGCGGGATCCTTCCAGTACGGTGTCAGCTTGTAGAAGAGCGCGACTTCGATCGCACCAGCGGCCTCGGCGTCCGCGATCGTTTCCTCGTGCCGCGCGTGCGCGGGCAGCAACGTCTCGACGAGGTCCACTTCGTGCCGGTACGGACTGCGGAAGCGGTAGAGGAAGCGCCACGGCGGAAGCGCTTCGCCCGCGCGTGCAACGGGCCGCCAGAACAAGTCGCCCGCGCGCGAGCGCTCGTCGGTGGGGAAGTGGTGTCCCGCGCCGACGTTTTCGACCTGGACGAGCACGCGCGCTCCGTCGCGCTGCGCCGAGAGTGTGACGGCGCGGCGCACGAGCTGGATGTCGTGGCCGCCGTGCATCGTGTGATCACGGCCGCGATTCGGATCGCCGCCGCGGAACGGCATGTGGCAATCGATGCAGCCGATGCCTTGCTCGGCGTACTTGCTCTCGCGCCACTGCGTGACCGTCTTGTGCTGATCGTGGCACGCCGCGCAGAACTCGACGTTCGCGAGATCGCGCGTCGCCACCGGCCGGCAAGCCGCGTGCGGTGCGTCGATCGTGCCGGCGACCGTACCCGCCGCACCGTCGGGCAGCAGGTGGCACGCGATGCAGTCGACGCCTTCGGCGCGCCGCGCGCTGCGCGGCAGCACGCGATTCGCGAGACCGGTCTCGAACACAGGACGCGGCGCGTGGCAGTCGATGCAATCGGTGTTCGCGAAGTCGTTCGAGAGCGCGCGCACGTCGGGATCGTTCCACGCTTGCGCGTGCCACGACACCTCCCACTCGGCGTACACCTCGGTGTGACACTCGCGACACTGTGCCGAGGTCTGGAATGCGCGCGACTGAGCCGGCGCTGGCTCGGGACGGAACACGAGCATCAGCACGAAGCACGTGACCGCGATCAAGAGCGAGCCGAAGATCCAGCGCAGCTTCGTCACGGCGTCGTTCCTCCGCGGTGAGCGGGCGGCGCGAGCGTGCCGTCGCGTTGCATGCGCAGCGTCGCCGTCGCGATGCGGTGCGCTTCGTCCGGATCGTGCGTGACGTAGAGCGTCGTCAGCCCGAGGCGCACGTGCAGCTCGCCCAAGCGATCGACGAGCGACGTGCGCAGCGCCGCGTCGAGCGCTCCGAGTGGCTCGTCGAGCAGGAGCAAGTGCGGCTCGATCGCGAGCGCGCGTGCGAGACCGAGGCGTTGCGCTTCTCCGCCCGAGAGCTCGCCCGGCCGGCGGCGCTCGAGTCCGGTGAGCTCGACGAGCTCGACGAGCTCACGAATGCGCCGCGCACGCGCGTCTCGATCGACACGGCGGCAACGCAGGACGAAGTCGAGCGTGTCGTGCACGCTCATGTGCGGCCACAGGCCACCGCCCTGGAAGAGGAACCCGATGCGCCGTTCTTCCGGCGGGATCAAGATTCGGCGTCCGTCGCTCGCAAGCGCGCCGAACAGGCGCACGGTGCCCGACCGCGGACGCGCGAGTCCCGCGATCACGCGCAGGAGCGTCGTCTTGCCGCAGCCGGAGGCACCCTCGATCAGCGTGAAGCTCCGCTCGGCGAGCTCCAGCGACAGCGGGCCGATCGAAGTCCCGCGCGCGAGCTCGACGGTCACGCCCTCGAGCTCGACCGCACGGCCGCTCTTCGTCATGGCAGAACCTCCAGCCGCTCGCGTCGGAACAACGTCCAAGCGAGCCCCGGCAGCGCGACGAAGAACACGACGAGCAGCGCCAGCGCCGCGACGAAGTCGTCGCGTCCGAAGTGCACCGCGTTGTAGAGGCGGAACATCACCGTACCGTTGGCGGCCGGGACGAAGATCGCGGCGTCGATCTCGCGCATCGAGAGCACGAAGACGAGCGCCGCGCCGCCGGCCAGCGCGCCGCGCAACGGCGGTGCGACGATCGACGTCAAGCGACGTCCCGGCGACGCGCCCGCGAGCCGTGCCGCGTCCTCCTGGTTGCGATCGAGCATCGCGACCGCGGCGGAGAGCGCGAGCACGGCGAGCGGCGCGAAGCGTCCGACGAGCAGCACGACGACCATCCACGGCGAATCGTACAACGCGCCGGTCGCGGGCCGATTCCACATGGCGATGTTGCCGATACCGAGCAGGATCGCGGGGACTGCGAGCGGCAGCAGCACGGCGAGCTGCAACGCGCGCGCGCGCGAGCGCTCGAGCGCGTGGCCGAGGACGAGCGCGAGCGGCACGCACACGAGCGCGGCACCCGTCGACACGAGCAGGCTCGTGCGCAGGTTCGCGCGCGCGAGCTCGAACGCGCGCGCGAACGCGGCACCCATCGCCGCGAACGTGAATCCGCGCGGCCCGCCGCCGGACTCCCAGATCAAGCGCGCGATCGGCGCGATCACGGCGGTGCCGAGCACGGCGAGCGCGAAGGCGAGCGCTGGCCAGCGCCAGGCGCCGAGCGCGAGCAAGGCAGGCCGTCGAAAGTCGCCGTCGAGCGCGTCGAGGCGGCTGCGCCGGCGCAACTCGAGCGCCGGGATCAACGCGGCGAGCGAGAGCAAGACGAGCGGCAGCGCCGCGGCGACGGCGCGGCCGGGATCCTGCGCGCTGCGCCACGTCGCGAACACGTCGTCGGCGTACACGTTGTACTTCGGTCCGATCGACGACACGTAGTCGGGCACCGAGAAGTCGTTCACCGCGAAGCCGAACGCGAAGCACGCGGCGCACAGCGCCGACGGCAGGACGAGCGGCAGCTCCATGCGCAGCACGGCACGCAAGCCGCCAGCGAGCAGCGCCGCTTCCTCGCGCCGCGCGTCGATGCGCTCGAACGCGCGCGCGACGTACATCGAGACGAGCGGAAAGGTGCCGAGCCCGAGCACCATCGCCGTGGCGAAGCCGCCGCGCACGCCCGTGAGCGCGGTCCAGCTGGCGGCGAGGATCAGCGGCGGCAAGAGCAACGGCACGATGCCGAGCGGACGCATCACGCGTGCACCGATCATGTCCGTGCGCGCCACGAGGAAACCGAACGGTACGCCGAGCACGAGCGCGATCGCGGCGCTCCCGCCGCCGATCAGCGCCGTGCGTCCGAGCAGCTCGAGCGTGCGAACCCCAAAGATCGCGACTAGGTCGTCCCCGTCGACGCGTGCGCCCATCAGCGCGATCGGCGCGAGGCCCGCGAGTGCGAACACGATGACCGCAACGATGACGAGCGGTCGACTCACTTCACGAAGAGCTCCTGCAGCTCGGCCGTGCGCGGAGCGATCGAACGGCCGACCGCGCGCAGGTCGACCTTCATCACCTTGAACTCGTTCGGACCGCGCACGTGCGCCGGACGCGGCACGTCGGCGCGCACGGGTACCTGCGCCGACGAGGAGCGCGCGAGCTCGGCCTCGACCTCCTTGCGCAACGCCCAATCGACGAAGCGGCGCGCGGCGTCCGCGTGTGGCGCGGTCTTCAGGATCGCGATCGTGTTCGGGATCAGCATCGTGCCGACGCCGTCCGCGTCGGGATACACGGCCGCGACCTTCGCGCCGCGCTCGCGTGCGACGTTGAAGTCGTCGGTGTCGGTCCAGCCGAACGCGACCTCGCCCTCGCGCACGAGCCGCATCACGTGCGCGTTGCCGTTCGCCAAGTTCAAGTCGCCGGTGCGCGCGAGCTCCGCCGCCTTCGTCACGTAGCGCTTCGCTTCGGTCTCGCCGAGCACTTCGTACAAGGCCGCCATGTGGGTGTTCGTCGTGCCCGCGAGCGGTCGCGCCATCGCGACCTTGCCCTTCCAGCGCGGATCGAAGAGATCCCACATGCTCTTGATCTCGGCCGGGTCGGCGAGGTCCGTGTTCACGATGAAGATGCGCGCGCGCGCCGCGAAGCCGGTCCAGCGGTGCTCGGGATCGCGGAACTCGGCCGGGATGTCGCGCGCGCTCGGCGAATCGTAGCTCGCGAGCAGTCCGTCCTCGGCCATCGCGATCACTTGCGCGAACTCGTTGCTCCAGAACACGTCGCAGCGCGGTCGCGCTGCTTCCTCGCGGATGCGCTGCGCCAGCCCCACGTTCTTATTGGCCTCGATGTCGAACTCGACGCGCACGGTGAGCCCGCTCTCGCGCTCGAACTGGCGGATGAGCGGCTCGCCGAACTCTTGGTCGAGCGAGCAGTAGACGGTCAGGTCCGGTTCGGCAGAACAGGCCGCCACGAGGAACGCGACGCAAGCGACGGCCGAAGCGGCGAGCAGGGATCGCCGGAGACGAAGTTTCATGTCCTCATCTAGACAGATCGAGGGCGGTGGACACAACCCTTGCGTCCGCATTGCCGTCGGGCGCGAGGCCACGTCCGTTTCGACTCCGAAACGCCGGCACGGGGCAGAATGTCGCTCGTCGTCGAGATCGCGACGAGGAACCTCATTCGCCTCACGCGATGCGACTCGCCGATGAGACGCTGTGTATCCGTCGAAGTCGCGGCCTCGGGCACGACGTCGCGGTGCGCGGCTTCGTCGCACGGACGAGCGGGCGACACCAGGACTCGACCTCGCAGTGCGTTGCGCGCGCACAGGCTGACTCGCGAACGGCGCCTTCCGCAGAGCGCACGCAAGAGAGTCCGAGCGCGTCGGATCCCGGTGCTCGTGCTGCGTCGCGTGGCTCCCAAGGAAGCCACGCGACGTGCACGCCAGAGCTCACTTTGCCAAACCCTTGATCGTGTCGAACAGCTTGAACAGATCGCCGCCGAGGAACCAATAGTGGTCGCGCTCGGACAGGTTGTAGCCCCAGCCGACGGACACCAACCCCTGCTTGAACGACACGTTCGCGCCGCTGCCGATCTCGATCGCCGAGTCGCCTTGATCGATGCTCGCGACGTGGATGCCGAGACCGGGCTCCCAATCGTTCACGAATCGTTTCCAGAATCCGTGCGGATCGCGGTACCGGTACGACCATTCGATCAGCCCAGCCGCGTTCGCTTTCCACTCTTTCTCTTGACTCGATCCAGAGGTCGAACGGAACAGGATCAGTTGCGGCCGCACGTGCGGGGTCCATCCGAGGTCGTCGACGTCTAGATGGAAGTCGAGCGCATCGACGAGTTCTTCCGCGGTCGGATCGCCGTCGTCCTCGTCGTCGGTGTCGCTGCCCGTCGGCGACGTTCCATTCGTTGACGCTGGCGGTCCCGAGCCGCCGCCGCCGCCGGACGGTTGGATCACTCGAACGCTCACGTCGAGCTTGTCACCACGCTTCACGCCGGACCCACTCAAGTCGATGTGCGCGTCGGGCAAGAAGCCGAGCAGCGAGCGACGGATGTTCTCGGCTCGTTGCGTGCGCGCGTCGAGGTTTGCACCTGCTTGATCGTCGGGCTGCTCGTCACGCGACGTCGCGATCTGCAACCCGGAAGTGGTTAAGGCGTTGAGCGTGCTCTTGTTCGCGCCGTCCAGGTTCTGAACGGACGTCAGCGCGTTGCGGAGTCTCTCGGCTTCGAAGAGGCGATTCAGCTTCTCGCCCTCTTGCTTGTTGGCGATCGAGAGCTGCTCCGCCTCCTTCGCCTTGGCACGCAACGAGTCGACCAGCCTCTGGATTCGACTCGGCAGATCCTGGGGCTCGATCCTCTCCGGCTCACCCGTCGTCCAATAAGGGATGACGAGCTGGCTGATCTCGTTCGCCGAGGTCGTGCGGCGCGCGACGACCTCGACCTGCATCAGCGGTAGCTCGTGCGAGAGGTCTCTCAGGGTTCTGCCGCCGAGACGAAGGTTCGCGGCCTGCTTCGTTGCGCTCTTCCGTTCCTCGTCGCGCGCGGCAAAGGTGTTCAAATCGTTCTCACTCAGCGGCGTCGAATCGGACCGCGTGCCGAGCGTGACGACAGAGCGCTCCAGCTCGTTCAGGGACGCGGCTTCTCGCTCGAGCGCCTTGTAATACTCCTCGACGTCGCGAATGGTCCGCGCGACGTCGTGTTCGAAGCCTTCGGCGAGCTTCTGATTGTCGAACCGAATGCGCACGACCTTGTTGGCGGCGACGATCTGTCGGCCGCCACCAGGGACGAGGGGTTGCACAGTGCGAGTGCCGTCGAGCTCTTCGGCCTTGATGTTCAGTTCATGGAGGGCTGGATGGGTCGTCGACTCGTCGGTATGCGCAGCGACGGCCGCGCTCGGTGGATTGGTCGCGACGGCACGGCATGCCGCGCTGAGCACGAGCCCACTCACGGCGACTCTGGTCATGGATCGAGATCGAAACACGGAGACTGCTCCTTCGAGCGGCACGATTGCCGGTTGCACTGGCAACGGCCGGAGGCTGTCTCTCCGCCACTCTTTCCGTGAATTGCGCTTGAGCCGATGCGCCGCGCATTCGTCGCTGCCTGCCAGGACCGAGGATCACGAACTTCGTTGACTTTTCTGGCGGACTCCCGCGCCGCGAACGTTCTCGGACCCGGATGGCAGCGGCGCATGAACGGATTGATTCAAGAGCGACCGGGGTTGCGAACTATCGAACGTGCGAGTCTGCTATCGCGCACGGTGACGGAAGGGGAGGAGAGAGCTTCTCACCGCGAGGGAGGAGGCGAAGAGCCGGACGGCTCCGACTTGGAGTCGTCCGTCGAGGCTCTATTGTCGAGGATCCGAGCCAACGATTCCGACGCGCGAGGCGCGCTGTTCACGCTCCTGTACGACGAGCTGCACCGTCGAGCGCGCGCCGAAATGAAGAAGCAGCCTCCCGGACTGACACTCCAAGCGACGGCGCTCCTGCACGATCTCTTCCTACACCTCGGCAAGAGCGATTGGGTGGATCAGAAGCACTTCCTTTCGGCTGCGTCTCTGGCGATGCATCGCATCCTGATCGACTACGCGCGCAAACGACGGCAGGACCAGCGCGAGGATCTGCCGGATGGAAACGAGTTCGAAGCGGTGCTGAGTGCGTACGACGATCGAGCGCACGATCTCGAAGCTCTCGATCGCGCACTCGTGCGTCTCGCGACCGTGGATCCGGTCATGGCCGAAGCCGTCGAGCTGCGCTTCTTCGGTGGCCTCACGGCTCCGGACGTAGCGCGACTCGTGGGCTTGCCGCTCAGGACGTTCGAGCGGCGTTGGGAGCTGACACGCCGGCGCCTCTACAGGGACATCTCGTGAGCTCGGAAAGACGTCAACGGATCGACGAGCTCTTCGAGCGCGCATCGGTGCTGCCGGCCGACGAATGGGCGGTGTTTCTCGCGCGCGAATGTCCCGACGACCCCGCGCTCGTGCAAGAGGTGCTGGAGCTGCTTCGACGACGTCCGCCCACCGACTTCATCGAGCCGCCGCTCATCAAGCTCGCCGATGAGCCGTCCGCCGACCAACTCGCTTCCGGGCGTTCCGTGGGACCGTTTCGCATCATTCGTACACTTGGGCGCGGCGCCACGGGCGTCGTCTATGTCGCTCACGACGAGAAGCTCGATCGAGCCGTCGCGCTCAAGGTGCTGTCTTCATCAGGTCGCAACACCGAGGCCGTCATCGAGCGCTTTCGGCGCGAGGCCAGAGCTGCATCGGCGCTCGCACATCCGAACATCATCTCGGTTCTCATGTGGGGAGAAGACGAGGGGATGCACTGGTTTGCGATGCCGCTCGTCGACGGCCACGATCTGCACGAGGAGCTCGTTCGGCAGCGGAAGCTCCAGGACCGTGAGGCCGGAGCCACGACGCTCCTGCCGCCCTTCTCATCGCCAGAGTACGTGACCGCCGTCGTCTCGTGCTTGGCGGACCTCGCGGAGGCCGTTCAGTGCGCGCACGATCACGGGATCGTGCACCGAGACATCAAACCGCACAACGTGCTCCTCGACCGGATGCAGCGGCCCTATCTCGCCGACTTCGGGATCGCGCGCGACGAGCGGCTCGGACGCATGACGCGGACAGATGTCATTCAAGGAACTTTGCACTACATGAGTCCGGAGCAAGCGCACGTGCTACGGCAGCGCGTCGACCATCGGACAGACGTGTATTCTCTGTCGGTCGTCTTGTACGAGCTACTGTGCCTGGAGCCTGCGTTCGAGGGCGACACACAGCGTGAGATCTTGCACAAGATCGCGTTGGAGGAGCCCCGAGCGCTGCGCAAATTGAATCCGCGGGTTGCGCGCGACCTTGCTGTCATTTGTGCCAAGGGCATGTCGAAGCGCCCGTCGCACCGATACGCGTCGGCGCGTGACTTCGCCGACGATCTGCGACGCTTCCTGCGGCACGAAGCGATCGTCGCGAGGCCGCCGTCGGCGTTGGAGCGCGCGTGGCGCGTGGCAATCGCCCGTCGCGGGTCGGTGATCGGCACGGCAGCCGTCGTGATGGCCATTGCCGTCGGTTGGACGCTCGCTGAGAGACGTTCACGCCAAGGCGCTCTCGCGCGTCACAAAGCAGTGTTCTCGACGCTCACCGAGTTGGGTGAGGACGACTGGCGCGAAAGGACCAGCGAGCTCGTGGACGCGCGCGCCCGTCGCAAGGATCTCGCAAGTGCGGGCGAACTGCCCGCCGAACTCGAGGAACTCCTGGGCCTGTTCGACGAGCAGCTCGCGCGGTTCAAGAGCGCAGCGCTGGCTCGCGGTCTGAGTCTCCGCGAGCTTGGATTTGGCGTGGAAGTCGAATCCTATGTGAGGCCGGTGTCCGAGACCGCGCTTGCGCAGTCCGTAGTGGCGCTCACCGAAGCTGCGACGGTGTTCTCCGACGATCCGGCACTTGTGTATGAAGCAGACATTCGCCGAACGTTTCCACGCGTTACGCTGCGACTATCGTCGGCGACTCTGGCGAGCACTCCGCTCTGGCGGAACGCGGTGGCATTCTTCAGCCCGATCGACCCGATCCGAGGCGGTCCGATCGAACGCGGCAAAGTGCAGCGGATGCCGGTCGAGAGTGCGGCGCTGCCACGAGGCGAGTACCGCATCGTCGTCGAGATCGAGGGTTATGGCTTCGCCGAGCTGATCCGTGATTTGGTTCCGCGTGCCAAACCGTATGAGTTCGTCGTTCACGTGCGACCCGACGCGGAGGTTCATGCAGGGATGAAAAGAATCGAAGCGGGCTACTTCCCGTTTCGGAAGTCGTCGCCGCTCGGGTGCTCCTACGTCGACGACGGCGTGGACCTTCCCGAGTTCTGGATCGACGAAGCGGAGGTGTCCAATCGCGAGTACCTGCAGTTCGTCGTGCAGACCGGGCACCTGCCGCCCGCGCGCTGGTTGGAAGCTGGCTTCGATGGCGATTGGCCTCGCATGACGGAAGCCGACTGGTGGCACATGCCGCTGCAAGACGTGGCCGAGTGCTGGCTCGATCTGCCCGTCGCGGGCATCGAGTGGAACGACGCCGTCGCCTTTGCGGAGTGGGCCGGCAAGCGCTTGCCGACGCACTTCGAACTCGAGCGCGCGCTGCGGGGGCCCGAAGCGTTGCTTTATCCGTGGGAGGGCGCTGCGCCTGGCGTTGGTGGAGGGCTTGCGAATGTCGGAGGCGAGCGAAGACGTTGGAGCGACCAATACGAAGCGTTTCAATTGTACTTGCAAAGCGTCCTGCCCGTGCGACAGCCGGGGTATCGACAGCGCCCTGAGGGGTTGTTCCACGCCTACGGCAACGTCGCAGAGTTCACGGAGAGCGTCATGGTACAGCCATACGGTCGAGTTCTGGAGTTCTCGACTAGAGAGCGCGCTTATCTCGGCGGAGCATGGGATGCAGGCAGCCGGCCGGATGACAATCTGTCGTCGCATCCGTATTGGGGAGCGGGGCCGGCGTACGTGACCGACTTCATTGGGATACGGTGCGCAAAGAGTGGCTCGTCAATGCAATAACATATACCTGCTGTAGTGGCAGGCCAGGAGTACTGAAATGTCTTTGTTTAGTAGTGATCGATACGAGTTCCGGGTGTCATGGGAGCGCAGCGACAAAAAGCCTGAGCTTGTTGATGACGGCAAGACCTACGACACCGAAGAAGTCGGCCTGGAAGACCTGCAACTCTTCAGTGCATTCATGGTTGCTACTCATGCGGATGCCGGCGGAGGCGGATATGCCGGCCCGGAGATCGAGGGAAAACTCAACGACAGCGTACCGGATCATGTGCCGGTCATTGCACGTGTCGTCGTCCTCGAATCACGGCCCGTCGGCAACAATTGGGTAAAGAACAAGGGACACTATTATGTTCATCCGATGGTGTCGTCGGGCAAGGTTGCGATCTCCAAGAACTCCGCGGGGAAGTGGCTGCAAGCGAATGTGCAAGCGATCTTGGTCCCGTCGTTTGACACGGCTAAGCTTGCATTAGGTGCCACCGAACGAACGGCGTGAGCATCGCTAAGCACGGGCGTACTCTACATTGGAGTCAGGCCAACGCTGGCTCCAGTGGCGCGCCACCAGGTCTGAGGCTGTGCAGAGTTCCGGATCGACCCTGGTCGTCGCTTTCGTGGCCCGGCAAGGCTCGTATTCAGTACTGCGGAGCGTCTTGGACCGCACTCATGCTCACGTGTGCTGCAGGTACGTGCATCGGCGGTTCGGAGGAGATCACGTTGCTGCTGCAACGCCATCTCGAAACACCGCTCATTCGAACGCCATCCGGTCAAAAGGGTGTGGTGTGCGGTAAGTCATTTGGGGTGAGGGTTGGATCACATGCATGATCATGACGTAGTTATTCCAATCACTCTGTCGCCGAAAGCGGACGGGCCAGTCGATGTGTATTGTTTCCTAGCACCGAGTCGAGCCCAGGTGCGAGATGCGGTTGCGCATCCGGGCGGCGTGAGGGCTACTGTTGTTCCGCGGACTTGTGGACGGGTGCTCCGATTCTCGGCTCTTCCCTCGTCACCCGAGTCGTTGACGTTGTGCTTCACGTCCGCCTTCGAGGCGGTGTCGCTACTCGGAGACGCGTATACAATATCCGCTGTGAGCGAGCACGCCTGCCCGGAGTGCGTCCTCGAGCAACTGGCGTGTCGCCTCGCTCAATTGCTAAACTCAAGAGTTGACGCACTGCCAGGCATCGAAAGCAAGCACGCCCAGGAACGCAAGTTCTTCCTGGCATTCGATGCGTGGGTACAGCCCGATATCGTAGCATTCCTGGATTCTGCAAAGTCTGCCGAACTGCTCTCGGATAGAGCGCGGCGTCTCTTCTTGGATGACAATCGACCTAAGCCTGGCTTTCCGCTCTGTTTGATCGATTTGGTGTCAGCAACTCTCTCGACGCTTCTGGAGGGGAACGCACGACGGCTCCGAACTCGAAGGAAGTCAGAGGGCCTCGATCCGCTCGACCCGAATCTTCAGCGTCTCAAGCGGCGTGGATGGGAGTTTGACGACGTGATCTCGAGGATCGCGGAGTACTTGGAGAAGGTGTTTGAGTTGTATTACCCAGGCGATGAAATGCCATCGAAAAACCTCGAGAGTGCATTCATTCATTTCGCATCGGGAACGCTCGCGTTTCTAGATCGCAAGTCTGCAGGCTGTGCTGATACGAGCGTGGCGTCTCCATGCAACCTGAATGCGGAACCCGACAGCTCACTCTTCTTCACGTTTGGGGAGTTTGCTTGGCACGCAGCGCGCGTTCGAACAACACGACGCAAGTACTGGTGGAGTATGGCGCAGTTGTTTGTGGCACTCCAGGAGGTGTACTGTCGAGTGTATGGTCCAGTCATTGGGCCGAGAAACGTGGACTCATATCACCCCAGGTATCGAGAGCTAAATTGTCCGATAGAGTTCGAATCAGCCGTGAAGCTCATTGAGCACTACCGAGAGTGGTTTCGGTTGCCCAAGATGATCAATTACGACGGCTCCTTGGCGGACAAAATGGCATGCAACGCGCTTTCGGCGTTCGCGGAGAATTGGGAGAAGTGGGCTGAAGTGAACGAACACCGCAGCGAAACGGCGAATCAAGACGACTGCCGGAAGGTCGACGACGACTGAGGGAGCTCAGTCGCGCTCGTCGACCCACGTCATCTGGATCGCTTCGAGGATCTGCTCGTTGCTCTTCTTCGGGTCGGCGGAGAAGCCTTCGAGCTCGGTGACGTGTCGATGCAGCTCGGTGAAGCGCAGCGTCAGCGGGTCGACGTCCGGGAACTTCGTGGCGAGCGCGATCGCGATGTCGCGCACGTCGGTCCAGACGAGCTTCTTGACGGGCACGGCGGTCACACCTCGTCGAGCGACTTGCCCATCAGGGCCTTCTGCGCGACGTTGTTCATGAGCAGCGCCGCGAGCGGCAGCGTCGCGCTCTCGAGGTCGTCACGCGACTTCTGCAGCGCGGCGAGCTCGCCACTCGCGACCGCGCGTTGCGCAGCCGCGAGCGCCTCCTCGAGATCCTGAAAGCTCTCGCGATCGAGGCCGGCGTGCGCGGCGTTCCGGTTCTTCTCGGTGGCGCGGATCATCGTGCCGATCTCGGTCTTCAGGTCGGCGACTCGACGCGCATCGAAATCGGCGCGAGCATTCGCGAAACCCGCGGCGAGCATCGCCTCGACCTCGGCGTCGGTGAGGCCGTGCAACGGCTTCACTTCGATCTGCGCCGACTGTCCACTGCCCTGCTCCTTCGCGGTCACCGTCAACACGCCGTCCGCATCGATGTGGAAGCGCACGGCGACGCGCGCGAGACCGGCCGGCATCGGCGGGATGCCCTTCAATTGGAAGCGGCCGAGGCTGCGGCAATCCTGCGCGAGCTCGCGCTCGCCTTGCAGGATGTTGAAGTCCATCCCGGTCTGTCCGTCCGCGTACGTGGTGAACGTCTCGGTGGCCTGGCACGGCACGGTCGAGTTGCGTTGGATCACCTTCGACACGGCGCCGCCCATCGTCTCGAGACCGAGCGAGAGCGGCGTGACGTCCATGAGGAGCATGTCGCGCTTGCCGCCGACGAGGATGTGCGCTTGGACGGCCGCGCCGAGCGCGACGACTTCCTCGGGATTGAGCTCCGTGTGCGGCTTGCGGCCGAAGAACTGCTCGACGCGTGCGCGGACCGCCGGGATGCGCGACGAGCCGCCGACGAGCACGACCTCTTCGATGTCGTTCGACTGCAGGCGTGCGTCGGAGAGCGCGCGCCGGCACGAATCGATCGTGCGCTCGACGAGATCCGCCGTCAGCGCGTCGAACTCGGCGCGCGTCATGCGCCGGCGGTAGCTGAGCTTCAGCTCGGGCAGCGAGAGATGCAGATCCGCCTCGGGATGATCCGTGAGGTCGATCTTGCAGCGCTCGGCCGCGAGCCGGATGCCCTGTTGGAAACCCGGATCGTCGAGCGCCTCGCGCGGCATCTGCGCAGCGAGCTCGGTGCGTGCGAGTTGCACGAGCCGTTGGTCGAAGTCGTCGCCGCCGAGATGCGTGTCGCCGGCCGTAGAGAGCACGCGGAACACGCCTTCTTCGATCGACAAGAGCGACAGGTCGAACGTGCCGCCGCCGAGGTCGTACACGGCGATGCGACCGCGCTTCTTCGTGTCGAGTCCGTACGCGAGGCTCGCGGCGGTCGGCTCGTTCAATATGCGCAGCACGTCGATGCCGGCGAGACGCGCGGCGTCACGCGTTGCTTGACGCTGCGTGTCGTCGAAGTACGCCGGCACCGTGATCACCGCGCGCGTGACTTCGTTTCCGCCGAGCGCTCGGCAAGCTGCGTCGTGCACGCGCATCAGGATCAGCGCCGACAACTCTTGCGGCGTGTACTTCTTGCCGCGGATCTCGAGCTGAATGACGCCGCTCTCGCTCTCGCTCGCCTTGTACGGCAGCGTCGCGAGGTCGCTCTGCACGTCCGCGAGGCCGCGCCCCATGAAGCGCTTGATGCTGAAGATCGTGTTGCGCGGATCGGCGATGGCCTGATCGCGCGCCTGGCGACCGACGATCGGCGGACCGTCGTTCGGGAAGTAGATCGTCGAAGGCACGAGGCCCGTGCGCGCGTCGCCCTTCAGTACGACCGGCCGGCCGTCCTGCCAAACCGCGGCGAGCGAGTTCGTCGTGCCGAGGTCGATGCCGAGCGCAAGTGCAGTGGTCGTCGAATTGAGGACTTCGAGCTCGATGTATGCCATGGCACCTAGCGGACGGAAGGGCGCGCGAGGCCGAGGGTCTCGATCTCGGACAGCGCGCGATCGAAGTAGCGGATGGCGTTCAGATCGCGCCGCACGTCGCGCAGCGCCGGTGCGCCGTGCGCAGGCAGCGGCACGAGGTGCGCGCGGATGGACGCGAGCGTCTGGCGACGCCGGTCCTGCAGCAGCGTGGCGAGCTGGGTGAGCGTGGGCGCCGCGCTGTTCGGAGCGCGGCGTGCATCGTCGAGCGTCTCGCTCCAATCGAGTGCTTCCACGAGGAACGCCTGCGGCATCTGCCGCTCGGCGGAAGGCTCGGGACCTCCAAGGAACGCGACGATCCAATCGGCCCGCTGCACGTCGTCCGAGAGGACGTCGAACGCCGCGTTCCAACGCGCGCTGTTCTCTTCGGCCAGCGCGCGGATTTCGGGCGACTCCGCGCCGAAGAAATCGGGATGCATGGCGCGGCTGCCGCGCAGCAGCGTGCGCTGCAGCGCGGACGCGTCGACGTCGAAGCGCGGCTCGATCCCGAACGTCTCGAACGGCGAGAGTTCGCGCTCGGCGGCGACGAGTCGTCCGCAGGCCGCGCACGCGAGTGGGATCGCGAGCGGCGCGTTGCAATGGGGACAGCGTGACACGTCGGCGCGCGGATCAGACGGCGAACGATTCTCCGCAGCCACAGCTCTTCGCCGCGTTGGGATTGCCGAACTTGAAGCCGCGTCCCATCAAGTTGTCCTCGAAGTCGATCTGCGTGCCGTTCAGGTAGAGGAAGCTCTTCGGGTCGCACACGACCTTGACGCCTTCGACCTCGCTCACTTGGTCCACTTCGCCGATCTGATCGTCGAAGCCCAGCGTGTACGAGAAACCGGAGCAGCCTCCGCCCTTCACGCCGACGCGCAGCGCGGTGTTCTCGGGCAGCTTCTGGTCGGTGATGATGCGGTGAATTTCCTTCACGGCGCGTTCGGTGAGAGCAATCACTTCTTCGACTCCACGGGAGTACGCGCGGCGGCCGTGTCCGACTCGGATGCATCGGCGTCTCCGCGCTTGGCCTTGTAGTCCGCGACGGCGGACTTGATCGCGTCCTCGGCGAGGACGCTGCAGTGGATCTTGACCGGCGGGAGCGAGAGCTCCTCGACGATCTCGGTGTTCTTGATTCGCAGCGCTTCGTCGAGCGTCTTGCCTTTGATCCATTCCGTCGCGAGCGACGAGCTCGCGATCGCGGAGCCGCAGCCGAACGTCTTGAACTTCGCGTCGACGATGCGGTCGCCCTCGACTTGGATCTGCAGTTTCATCACGTCGCCGCACTCGGGAGCGCCGACGACGCCCGTGCCGACGGTCGGGTTCGCTTTGTCGAGCGATCCCACGTTGCGCGGGTTGTTGTAGTGATCGATGACTTTGTCGCTGTATGCCATGGCAGTTCTCGTTTCGTTGTCGTGCGTGCGAGGCTCAGTGGCCGCCCGACCAATTGACGGTGGACAGATCGATGCCCTCTTGGACCATCTCGTAGAGCGGTGACAGCTCGCGCAGGCGCTTGACGGCGGTCACGACCTGCTCGACGGCGAAGTCGACTTGCTCGCGCGTGGAGAAGCGTCCGAAGCCGAAGCGAATCGAGCTGTGGGCGAGCTCGTCGCCGACGCCCATCGAGCGCAGCACGTGACTGGGCTCGAGGCTGGCGGACGTGCACGCGGAGCCCGAGGACACGGCGATGTCCTTGATGCCCATGATCATCGATTCGCCTTCGACGAAGCTGAACGAGAGGTTCGAGTTGTTGGGCAAACGGTGTTCGCGATCGCCGTTCAAGTGCACGTGATCGAGCGCCGCGAAGACGCGCGACTCGAAGTAGTCGCGCAGCGTGCGCGCGTGCGCGTTGTCTTTTTCGATCTCCTGCGAGCAGAGTTCGCACGCCCGGCCGAGCCCGACGATGCCGGGCACGTTCAACGTGCCCGAACGCATGCCGCGCTCGTGCCCACCGCCGTCCATCTGTGCGACGAGGCGGACGCGCGGGTTCTTGCGCCGCACGTAGAGGCAGCCGACACCCTTCGGTCCGTAGATCTTGTGCGCCGAGAGGCACAGGAGATCGACGTGGTCCGCTTCGACGTCGACCGCGACCTTGCCGATCGCCTGCGTCGCGTCCGTGAAGAAGATCACGCTCTGCGCGTGACACAGCGCACCGATCTCGCGAATCGGATTCAGCGTGCCGACCTCGTTGTTGGCCCACATCAGCGCGACGAGGATCGTGTCGGGCCGCAGCGCGTCGCGCACCATCTCGGTCGTGATGCGGCCGGCCTTGGTCGGCTTGAGGTACGTGACCGTGTAGCCTTCGCTCTCGAGGTGCTTGCACGTGTCGAGCACTGCCTTGTGCTCGACCTCGGACGTCACGATGTGCTTGCCCTTGTCGGAGTACATCTCCGCCACGCCTTTGATCGCGAGGTTGATCGCTTCCGTCGAGCCCGACGTGAAGATGATCTCCTTCGGAGACGCGTGCAGGAGGTTCGCGATCTGCGCGCGCGCGCGCTCGACCGCTTCTTCGGCCTGCCATCCGAACGCATGGCTGCGGCTCGCCGCGTTGCCGAAATGCTCGGTGAAGTACGGCAGCATCGCGTCGAGCACGCGCGGATCGAGCGGCGTCGTGGCTTGGTAGTCGAAGTAGAGGGGCAGTTTCATGGGACGAGGCTCTTGTTCGCGGACCGCTCGTCGCCGATCGACACGTGCACGGCGTGCGCGTGGATCAGCGAGCGGAGTGTCGTTTTCTGCATGAGATGCCAGATGCCTTCGCGGAGACGGTGGAGCGGCGAGCGAATCGGGCACACGGGCTCGATCTCGCATTCGCCGTGGCGCGAGGCGGCGAGGCTCTCGCAGCTGGCGATCGAGGGCGGACCTTCGAGCGCGGTCACCACCTCGCCGAGCGTGATCGCATCCGCGGACCGCTCCAGCACGTAGCCTCCCGTCGCGCCGCGCTGCGAGCGGATGAGGTTCGCGCGGCACAGGTCCTTGAGAACCTCGGCGAGGACGCGGCGGGGGATCGGGAAGCGCTCGCTGATTTCCCGCACGCTGACGACGCTCGACCCGCGCTCGGCCATGTGGACCAGAGCGATCAGGCCGTACTCGGTGCGCTTGGTGAGCTGGAGCATCGTCGGAGGGTAAACCGCACTCTCTTAGTGCTATTTATCGACCAAAGAAAAGCCGCGCTCAGGCGGCTTCGATGGTCGCGGGCAAGTATAGACCCCGCGTGCGGAGGCTGCCAGGCGTTCGAGCGATTCGGCACCCGTCGCGCTCGAACCAGGGCGGTTCAGCCATTCTTACCGCTTGGTCGATTGAGGGGCGATGAGCCAAAACCCTCAACCGGTGTGCATCACCTGCAGTCTGCCCGTGGGCGATCCGCCGCGGCTCAACCGCCTCCACAACGGCCAGGTGTGCCCGTCGTGCCGCGACCGCCTGCTTTCGTCCCTCCCGTCCATCCTCCCGAATCGCGGCTCGCCGAGCCCCGCCGTCGAGGACTCGGAAAACTGGGGTGTCGCCCAGTTCGACGGCGACGATCCCGCCAGCGATCGGTCGTACTGACCGACACCGGCTCACTCCGCGAGTCGCTCGCGGAGGGAGCTCGGCAAAGCGACGGGCTTGCGCGCAGGATCGTCGAGCCTGACGCAGGCGAGCTCCACGAGCGCTTCGGCGACGACGGTTCCATCGGTCGCGAGCGCGATCTGCGTCGCGAACCGCACCGATGCTGGTCCGACGCGATCCACGTTCGTCCGGATGACGAGCTCGTCCTCGTACCGCGCGACCGTACGGTAGCGGAGCTCGGCCTTCCGGACCGGCAAGCCCCAACCGTTGCGCTCGAACTCCGCGTACGAGCACCCGCGCGCGGCCATCATCCGCGTGCGGCCCTCTTCGACGTAGACGAGATAGTTCGCGTGGTGCACGACACCCATCTGGTCGGTCTCGGCATAGCGCACGCGCAGTCGGTGCTCGTGAGCGCGGTTCGTCATCGCGCGAGACAGAGTAGTCTTCGGCACGGCCGGTTCGCTCGCGTCCCCTGACGAACGGCGCGGATTGGGAGCTCGCGCGCGAGCCGCGGCCCGGCCGGCGCGCCGGTGTGCGCGCCGGCTGCGGGGAATGACTCCACGGCGTGGCCGAGTGGTCAGCGGAACCCGCGGCTGCTACAACCCTCGACCGCTCATGAGCTGGCTGGGCACCAAGCAGGCCGACGAGTCGTCGGGTGATCCGAATCTGGCCGCGTTGTTGACGTGGTTCTTGCCCGGAGCGGGGCACCTCTACCTGGGGAGACCGCTGATGGCGCTCGTCGGGTTCGTGGTGATCGAGGGGTTGTACTGGCTCGGCGTGCGCCTGACCGACGGCATGCTGTTCCAGTTCCTGCAGGACGACTTGCGCACGAGCAGCTTCGTCGTCGGGCTCAGCCCGGAGGCCGGCAACCTCGGTGCGCTCATCTGGCACTTCCGCAGCTATGGCTTCGGCGATGGAACCCCGCGGGTGTGGCCCGAGCTCATGAACGCCGGCATCTGGCTCACAGCGGTCAGCGGGATGCTCAACGTCGGACTGATGGCGATGGCGCACACCGAGGCGCGCGCCGCGAAGCACCTCGCGCCTCTCGCGCGTCGTCCCGGATGGCTCGTCCTCGCGGGGTGGGGCATCCCGGGGCTCGGTCATTGGCTGCAAGGCCGCCGCGCACGTGCGGCGGTCGTGTTCAGCGTTCTCCTGTCGATGCTGCTCGTCGGCAGTTGGCTCGCGGAAGGCTCGAACCTCGATCGTGAGCGGCACTTCTACTACTGGGGAGGTCAGTTCCTCACCGGCTTGCCCGCCATGATCCTGGAATGGGCGAGCGGTCATCCGCGGGTGACCGGCGAGCTGCCGTACGTCGACGCGGGTCTCGTGTTCGCGGCCGTTGCAGGCTTGCTGAACGTGCTCGCCTTGATCGACGTGTACGGATTCGAAGAGGTGCGCGTCGTCAGGAGTTCGCCGAACCTCGCGCCGAGCACGGAGCCGGCCCGATGAAGGACCTCCCCGTTCACCTCCTCCTCTTCGTGTACATCGGCTTCGCGATCGTCGCGATGGGTGCGATGTACGCCGACATGGACGACCGCGCGGCGCTGCGCAGCTTGCCGCGACGACTGGTCTGGTTCTTCGGCGGTTGCGCGATCGTCGCGGCGATTCTGCTCGCGCTCGAGCACACGGTCGCGTCGGTGAGCTGATCGCCCATCCGATCCGCAGCGCACGCGCGCGCCGAGCCCCGATTTCTCAACGCGGCCTGCTGCGGTCGCGCCAGCGTGTTCGGAGCAAGGCGCTGCATCGGAATCGACCGGCGGTGAGCTGCAAGATCCGCAAGGATCGATTCCGATCCAACAGCGCTGATCCGAGCGAGCGCTCGCGACCGCAGCGGGGCGCGGTGAGGAAACGCGGCCGAGTGTCGAGGAAAAGGCTCACGCGCTCGGCGCTCCCATCCTGTAAAGACCTCCGGGGCCGCGGACGACGATGCCGGCGAGCTCGAGTTCGACCAGCTGCACGAGCACAGTCGTCAGGGGCCTGCCGAGCGCGGACGCGATCTCTTCGGCGTTGCGGGTCTCGCCGTACAGCGCAGCGAGTGTGCGGTTGGCTTCCGGAGTGAGCCGCGGCGCGGATTCACGCACAGTGCGCGGCACGAACTCGGTTCCGAAGAGCTCGATCAGGATCTCCTCCGGCGATTCGACGAGCGTCGCGCCTTCGCGCAGCAAGCGGTGCGTGCCGCGTGACATCGGGTGATCGACTCGACCGGGCAGGGCGTAGACGTTGCGACCCTGATCGACGGCCCAACGCGCCGTGATCAGCGACCCGGATGCGTGCGCAGCTTCGACCACCAGCACTCCGGCCGACAAACCGGAGATCAGCCGATTCCGCAGCGGAAAGTGGTACGGCCGCGGCGGCTCACCCGGCAGGAACTCGGAGATGAGTAGCCCCTGTTCCGCGAGCGCGTCCGTGAGGTCGCCAGAAGGCCACGGTCGATCCACACCGCTACCGAGTACCGCGATCGTCGCGCCGCCGCAGGCGAGAGTGCTTCGATGCGCCACGTGGTCGACGCCGCGTGCCATGCCGGACACGATCACGACGCCGGCTCGTGCCAGCGTGCTCGCGAAACGCTCGGCTTGTGCTTCGCCATACGGCGTCGGAGCGCGCGAGCCGACGATCGCGATCCGCGGCCGGCGCGCGAGGATGTCCGCGCGTCCGCGCAGCCAAAGCGCCTCGGGCGGAGCGTCGATGGTCTCGAGCTCCGCCGGCCAGGACGGCGAGCCTGGAACGATGCGCAGCGCGACCTTCGTTTCCACGCCGCCCTGACGAACGGGCGCGCGCGTGGTTGCGGGATTGGTCCTCGTTTCGTGACTGGCGCGGCTCGCGCGTGTGCGTTCACCGCTCGCCGTCGGCCGGAGAAGGCGACAACTTCGGCCGTCGCGCCCGATCGAATGCCGGTAGCGTATCGGGCGTGCGGCGCACGACGGGCTGGAGCACACGCTGCATCTCGGCCAGCAACGCGCTCACATCGACGCCGAGGTGCGCGGGCATATATGCGGCGAGATAGCGGCGATGCCCGCTGTACAAGCGCGCCGCGCCCTCGAGGTTTCCGCGCTGGAAGTGATGCATCGCGATCGCGGCCTGCACCAATCCCTTGTAGAAGTCCGAGTCCGCTCCCTGAGTCGAGAGCCACGCTTCCTCGAACTCCTCGTGAGCGGCTTCGTATTCGGCCGCATCGAAGAGCTCGATGCCACGCGCCAGATGGTCCTGCGCTGCGTGCGGCTCGGTCATCGCAAACCGTCTCCGGTTGCGGTCCGCGTTTCGTCTTTCCCGCGCTCACCGCACGGCCGCGGCTCGCGATCCGCTTCGCTCGGGCACAGCCGCCAATGCTCGCGCGAGCGCGCTGCGAGCCCGCATTTCTCACCACGCCGCGAGCGAACCCGTGCAAAGGTCGGTGGACGCAAGTGGTAAGCCTCGCTGCGCGAAGCGCATCGCAAACTCGGCACGCGACCTTGCGCTGAGGCTCCGAGCGAAGCGCACCGCAGGCGCCTGGTCAGGTCACCGGGGAGTTCGCCGGAAGTCGACGCTGCAGAGGCCGGCCGTTGCTCCGTCGCGGCCGCCACGTCCTGAGAGCTGCGGGTTAAATGCACCGGGTCCCAGGATAGCCCGGGACCCGGAATTCAGTGCAGCGCGCAGAGCGCTGCGCGTGCAAGGCTCAGCCCGTCGGCGCGCTGCCGGCTTGCACCGGTTCGGCCGTCGGTTGAGCGAACGTCAGAGTCTGTCCGTCCTCCGCAAGCTTGATGTGCACCGGGACGCCGTCCGCGAAGTGGCTGCGCAAGAGCTGCTCCGCGAGCGGATCCTCGATGTAGCGCTCGATCGCACGACGGAGCGGTCGCGCGCCGTAGTCGTCGCTGTAGCCCTTGCCGATCAAGAAGTCGATCGCCGCTTGATCGAGCTCGAGCACGAGACCCTTCTCGGCCAGACGCTTGCGCACCTCATTGAGCTGCAAGTGCACGATGCGTTGCAGGTCGGAGTGCGTGAGCGGGTTGAACACGATCAGCTCGTCGATCCGGTTCAGGAACTCGGGGCGGAAGTAGCGCTCGACTTCGATCATGACGTCGGCGCGCATGCGCTTGCCGCGCTCTTCTTCGCTCGTCTTCGTGCCCGCGGAGAGGCGGTCGAAGCCCAGACGCGAACCCGACTTCATCTGCTGCGAGCCGAGGTTGCTCGTCATGATGAGGATCGCGTTGCGGAAGTCGACGTGTCGGCCGAACGAGTCGGTCAACCGGCCTTCTTCCATGATCTGGAGCAGCATGTTGAACACGTCAGGGTGCGCCTTCTCGATTTCGTCGAGGAGAACGACGCAGTAGGGGCGACGGCGCACTTTTTCGGTGAGCTGACCGCCTTCCTCGTAACCGACGTATCCCGGCGGCGCGCCGACGAGGCGCGACGCGTTGTGCTTCTCCATGTACTCGCTCATGTCCATCGTGATGACCGCGTCTTCACTGCCGAACATGAACTTCGCCAACTGCTTGCACAGGTACGTCTTCCCGACGCCCGACGGGCCCAGGAAAATGAACGAACCCATGGGTCGGCGCGGGTCCTTGAGACCCGAGCGCGAGCGCCGGACGGCGCGTGCGATCGCCTTGATCGCGTCGTCTTGGTTGATCACGACGCCGCCGAGTTCGGCTTCCATCTGGAGCAAGCGTTCGGCTTCGGCCTTCTCGAGACGCGTCAGCGGAATGCCGGTCATCTTCGACACGGTTTCCGCGATCACGTCCGCAGTGACGGTGCCGACCATTTCCTTGTCGGTCTGCTCGCTGCGCCACTTGTTCTGCAGCTCTTCGCGCTTCTTCTTGAGCTGGTAGGCCTTGTCGCGCAACTGCGCAGCCTTCTCGAAGTCCTGCGCCGAAACGGCTTCGTCCTTCGAGCGCTCGAGCCGCTCGATCTCCTGCGTGAGCTCGCGCGTGTCCGGCGGCGTCACCATCGACTTGATGCGCACGCGCGCGCCGGCTTCGTCGATCACGTCGATCGCCTTGTCCGGCAGGAAGCGGTTGTTGATGTAGCGCGTGGACAGCTCGACCGCGAGCTCGAGCGCCTCGTCGGTGTAATTGACGCGGTGGTGCGCCTCGTACTTGTCGCGCAAGCCCTTCAGGATCTCGACCGTCTCCGTGGGGGACGGCGGATCGACGTTCACGGCTTGGAAGCGGCGCTCGAGCGCGCCGTCCTTCTCGATGTGCTTGCGGTATTCGTCCAGCGTCGTGGCACCGATGCATTGAATCTCGCCGCGCGACAGCGCCGGCTTGAGCACGTTCGAGGCGTCGATCGCGCCCTCCGCGCCGCCTGCGCCGACGAGCGTGTGCAGCTCGTCGATGAACAGAACCACGTCGCGTACGCGTCGCACCTCCGTCATGACCGCCTTGATGCGCTCTTCGAACTGGCCGCGATACTTGGTGCCGGCGACCATCAGCGCCAGGTCGAGCACGACGATGCGTTTGTTGCGCAGGATGTCCGGCACGCGGTTGTCGATGATCTGCTGCGCGATTCCTTCGACGATCGCGGTCTTGCCGACGCCTGCTTCGCCGAGCAGCACCGGGTTGTTCTTGGTCCGGCGCGAGAGGATCTGGATCACGCGCTCGATCTCGTTCGAGCGGCCGATCACGACGTCGAGCTTGCCCTCGCGCGCGAGCTCGGTGAGGTCCCGGCCGAACGAATCGAGCGCCGGCGTCTTGCTCTTCGCGTTCGTGGTCGAGGGACTGCCCTCGCTCAGCGTCGTCTCCTCTTCCTCGTCTTCCGCCGTGTCGGCGCCGAGGAAGTCGAGCACTTCTTCGCGCACGTCCTCGAGCTTGACGCCGAGGTTGATCAGGACCTGGGCCGCGATCCCCTCGTTTTCCTTGATCAAGCCGAGCAGCAGGTGCTCCGTCCCGATGTAGTTGTGGCCGAGGTTGCTCGCCTCTTCCATCGAGAGCTCGAGCACCTTCTTCGCGCGCGGGGTGAACGGCAGCTGGCCCATCGTCACCATCGAAGGCCCGGTCTTGACGATCTTCTCCACCTCGGTGCGGATCTTGTTGAGGTCGATGCTCATGTTCTTGAGCACGTTGGCGGCGACCCCGCTGCCTTCTTGCACCAGGCCGAGCAGGATGTGCTCGGTGCCGAGGTACTCGTGGTTGAACCTCTGGGCTTCCTGGCGGGCGAGGTTCATCACCTTCTTTGCGCGGTCCGTGAAGCGGTCGAACATGCGGTCCTCTGTCTGTCGGTGCGCGTCCTGCGGAGTCTGGTCGAATGCGGAGTGGCATCCGATTCCCGGGGACGTGGAATGGTAGCTAACCCTAGCCTTTCGACCTTCAAGAGCTCCGGGGTTTACCGGCTCCTGCGCACGGCTCGCGATCGTCGTGCGAGCAGCGGCGGCGAACGGGAAGACGCTTCCGGTCCTCAGCTCGGCTTCGGCGATTCGAGCGCCTTGATCTCGTCGCGCAGGCGCGCCGCGCTCTCGTACGCCTCTTCGCGAATCGCTTCCTCGAGCCGCTGGCGGAGCGAGTGCACGCGCTCGAAGCGCTCGACGTCGGCTTGGTCGTCGCCAGGTGTCCGACCTACGTGCGCCCGCGCGCCGTGGATTCGCTCGAGCAACTCGCCGATGTGGTGTTGGAACACCTCGTAGTCGCGCGCGCAGCCGAGCCGGCCCTTCTTGCGAAACTCCTCCAGCGTCATGCCGCAGTCAGGGCATGCGGGACCGCCCTTGCGACGTGTCTGTTGCGCGGAGAGCTGGAGCAACTTCCAGATGTCGAGGTTCTTCTTGAGGGCCGGCATGTGCGGCAGGTTCAAGCTCTGCGCGCATGCTTCGCACAAGTGGCGCTCTTCGACGGAACGTGTCGTCGCGTCGGCTTGCGGGGTTTCCGTGATCTCGGTGACCAGCACCGAGGCCCCATTCTTCAGACAGTTCTGGCAGATCATTCCGGCGAGGGGTCCGAGGGACTTCCACCAACTTACACCAGCTATAGCCCGCCCCCGCGTTATCGTCGAGGTGGCCGGGTCTCCTTGCGCGGCCCCGGCCGGGCACACGATGCGACCCCGTCGCGCCGGGTTCAAGGCGCTGCCGGGTCTGCGAAGGCGCCGCGCGACCGCTCGAGCAGGTGCGACTTGAGCTTGTTGCGCAGAAGGATTTGCGTGAGCTCGGGCGTGCTGCCCGTGAGGTAGCGTGCGAGCAGATCCAAGCTGTCGGCGCCTTCCGGTACACCGGCAAGGAAGTGGAGCAAGCCGTCGTCGAGTGCGAGCGCGCGCTCCGGCGGCGGGGTCGCGTCGGCGGCCCGCGGTCCGACGATCGTGCGCGCACGCGCGAAGCGTAGTCCCGCCGACGCTGCGAGGGCGTCCGCCTCTTGAAGGCAGCCCAGCAGCAAGTGGCCCGGAGCGATCGACGGGTGGCGCGTCGCGGCGGCTACTCGGCATGCATTGGAGAGCGTGCGTCGCGCTCCGACCGAGAAATGACGGAACAGCGGGCCGCTCGACGGGATCGGCGTGGGGCCGGCCGTCGCGGCAGCCGTCGCGATCGAGTGCGTGTCGAAGCCTTCGGCCGCAAGTGCCTCCCGCAACGGCGAATCGAGTTCGACTTCAGCTGCGAGCAGGACGTGACGCTCGACGACCTCGGGGGCCCGTTCGCGCACGGCGAGCTCGCGCGCCGCGAAGATCGCCGCAACGCCGCGCGTCGAGAACGGCAACGTCGACCCCGAGCCCACGACGAGCAAGCCGGGCGAGATGGCGAGCGCCTCGTGCGCGATCGTCTCGGGGTCGGCGAACGCGTGCAGCACGACGGCGCACGCGGCGGAGCACTCGTCCCGCATCAAGGTCGACAGCAGGTGCTCGGGCGCGACGGCGTCGGCGAACAGCCGCAGCGCGTGATCGCCGCTCCGCTCGAGCAGCATGCGTGCATACGGCTGCAGCTTGCGCGCGGCGGCGGCGGCCACGGCCGGCGAGAGGTCGAGGCTCATCGTTCGCGTATGCGTGCCGGTGCGCTCGCCGGAAGCGCGCGTCGAAACGCGTGCGCGCGCTCCTTGAAATTGAGATAGGCGTCGAAGCTCGCGCACGCGGGCGAAAAGAGCAGCTCCTCGTCCTCGCGCAAGTGCTCGAATGCCAGCGCGACCGCGTCGTCCAGCGTTGGCGCAGCGTGCACGTCGACTCCGCCGCTACGAAATGCGCTGGCGAGGCCATCCGCGGCCGCGCCGAACGTGACCACGTGCCGCGCGCGCGAGCGAGCGACCGCGACGAGCTCGTCGAGCGGCAGGTTCTTCGCCTTCCCGCCACACACGAGCGTGCAACCCGGCGCGAGCGACAGGAGCGCCGCGACCGTCGAGTCGGGCGTCGTCGAAACACCGTTGTCCCACACGCGGTGGCCCGCGTGCAGGCCGAGATCTTCGAGCCGGTGCGGCAAGGCGCGCACGTCGGGGAGCGCGCGTGCCAAGCGCGTCGCATCGGCTCCCAGCAAGCGCGCCATGCCGAGCGCATACAGCGTGTTCTCGCGTTGGAACCAGCCGGGCAGGCGCACGTCGTCGACGCGACCGAGCTCTTCGCCTTCGAGCCAGAATCGACCTGCACGCAGGTTGAGCCCGCACTCGGATGGCCGGCCTACGAACACGTCGATGCGCGCGAGCGATTCGTCGCGCCACGTCGACAGGCGCGCATCCTCGCCCGACAGCACGATCCGTCCACCGTGCACGCGCGTCAGATCGAGCAGCCGTCGCTTCGCGGCGGCATAGGCGTCGATCGTCCCGTGGCGTTCGAGGTGGTCGGCGAGCACGTTGGTGACCGTTGCGACCTCGATGCGCGGGCGAACCTCGTCGATCCACTCGTCGGACAACGCGTCGAGCTGATACGACGAGATCTCCAGCACCACGATGTCGTCGGAGCGCATCGTCTCGGCGCCGTCGAGCAGCGAATGACCGATGTTGCCGCCGAGATACGCCGGCATGCCCGCGGCGACGAGCAGTTGATGCAGCGTGTGGCAGGTGGAGCTCTTGCCCTGCGTGCCGGTGACGGCCGCGATGCGCGCCGGACAGCGTTCGAGGAACAGCGCGGTTTCCGACGAGATGCGCACGCCCGCCGCGCGCGCGGCGGTCAAGAATGGGCTGCGCGGGTCGACGGCCGGGTTGGCGACGACGACATCCGCGTTCGTGAAGTCGGCCACGTCGTGTCCGCCGAGCACGAATCGCAGATCGAGATCGGCGAGCGCGGCGCGCGCGGGGGCGAGCTCTTCCGCCGTGCGTTGATCGGTGACGGTCACGTGCGCACCTTGGCGCGCGAGATACCGCGCCGCCGTCGCACCGCCGCCGAAGAGCCCCAGTCCCATGACGGTGACGCGCGCGCCGGACAAGTCCGCGTGTGCGCGTTCCGTGCGATACGAACGCCGCGGACTCATGGGTCGGAGGCGTCGTCGGGCTCGCGCCGCGATTCCGCCCGCGGCGGACCGTCCGGCGTGGCGAGCCGCAACTCGTTCGCGCGCTCGAGCACGGCGCGCAAGTCGGGTTCGGTCACCGAGCCGCTCTCCGCGTCGAGCGTCAGGTGGAACGGGTGCTCGTCGCGCCAGCCGACCGGGATCAACACCTCGCTCAAGAAGTCGAGCGGAAAGCGCGCGTACCACTTCGGGCGCAGCTCGATGAGTCGCGATCGCGTTCGATAGCCGGTCTTGTACAGCGTGATGCGCCGTGTGCCGTACGCGTCGAAGTGCGAGCGATACGGCGTCTCGCCGACGATCCGATCGTCGAGCAGGATCAGCGCGCCGGGCGGCGTCGAAGTGATGTCGAGGATGCGTTGCGCCGCACAACCGCTCGCGAGCGTGCACGCGAGCAGAGCGGCGGCGAAGTGCAGCCCGCGCACGGACCGGATGGGGAGTTTCGCCGGAGCGCGCGCGCTCGAGCGACCGTGGCGTCGCGGAGACATTCGACGGCCGATCGGACTGCTTCGGTCGACGGGTTGCAACACTCGGGATGGCGGAGAGGGAGGGATTTGAACCCTCGGAACCCGAAAACGAGTTCACCGGCTTAGCAAGCCGGCGCGATCGGCCACTCTGCCACCTCTCCGCAGAAGGGCGCGGAATCCTACGCCAGCCGCCCGGGAGCGGCAAGCCGAGGAAGTCGCTCGCCGACCGCTCGATCGGTGACCGCGCGTCGCTCAGTACGCCTGCGCTCGCGCCTGCACGAAGCAGTAGAAGAAGACGGCGTTCGGGCTGTGCGCGACGACCTCGAGCTCCTGCTTCATGCCGTCGACCGTCTCCTGCGAGACCTTGCCGGCCTTCCGCAATCCTTCGGAGCCGGACAAGCAGAGCTCGGTCCAGTAGGCCAGGAACTCGTCGCGTTCGCCCGGCATGCGATTGTCGAGGTGGATCGGCCGCACCTCGGTCGCGATGTCGCGGAAGCCGACCGCCTGCAGCAGGTTGCCGAGCTTCGCACCGACGAACGGGTCGCCCCCGATCTCGAGCTGGAAGTCGTTGAACGCCATCCAGTACGCCAGCGTGTGCGGGCTGTACGGCTCGACGAAGAACGACGCGTTCTGCACCTCCGTGACCACGATCGGCGATCCGGGCCGCAGCACGCGCCGCGCCTCCGAGAGCACCAGCATCGGATCGGCGACGTGCTCGAGGATCCAGCACAGGAACGCCGAGTCGAACCGCTCGGCTTCGAACTGCAAGCGGCCCGCGTCGGTGAGCACGAAGGCGTAACGTCCGGACGCCCACGGCACGCGGTCGAGATGCGAGCGCGCCTGATTCAGGTTCGACTCGGACTGATCGATGCCGGTGATGTGCAGATCTGGAAAATGCCGCAGCAGGATCTCGGTCTGCGCGCCGACGCCGCAGCCGATTTCGATTAGCTGTTTGCTGCGGCGAAACGGCAAGCGGTCGTGCACGCGATGCTCGAGGAAGCGCGCCTGGCGGTACAAGCGCTCCTGCTCTTGGCCGGTGAAGCCGTGGACGTAGCCACGCGTTCGCTTGGGGTCAGACATCGGGGTTCCGGGTGACGGCGAGCGCGTGTGCGCGCTCCGTGATGCTCGCGCGCCCGTCGTGGATGGCGGAGGCGAGAGGATTCGAACCCCTGATGCCTTGCGGCATGGCGGTTTTCAAAACCGCTGCATTCAACCGCTCTGCCACGCCTCCGCGCGCGAGCGCGAGAGGTTCGCACCGGATCTCGCCGCTTGCAAGCCGAGCCGCGCTCACGACGGCGGCGTCGTGTCCTCGCCTTCATCCTCCGCGTCGCGCGGCGGACGCGACGAGTCGGGTGCGCCGGGCGCGTTCGGTGCGTTCGGTGGCTGGGGCGGCGCGAGCGGATCGGGGCCCGACGTGTCCGTGCGCACCGCTTCGAGCACTTCCTCGGTGACGCGCAGCGGACAGCGCGCGCGCAGCGCCAGCGCGACGGCGTCGCTCGGCCGCGCATCGACGACGGCCGTCAGCTCGCCGTACTGGTTCTGCAGCACGATCTGCGCGAAGAACGTGTTGTTGCGCAAGTCGACGATGTCGACGCGTTTCAGGTCCGCGCCGAGTGCTTGGATCGCCTGGTACGCGAGCTGGTGCGTCAACGGCCGTTCGGGTTGATGGCCGGTGACGACGCGGCGGATCTCGCTCGCCTCGGCGCTGCCGATCACGATCGGGAACGCGCGCTTGCCGTGCACCTCTTGCAGGAAGATGTACTGCTCCGGACAGCCTTCGCGCGTCATGATCCGGGACAGCATCACGTCCACCATGCGCATGCCGTCGGTCGGGTCCTTCATGACGAGCGTGTCCACGCGGATTGCGCCGAACGATTCCGTTCACGTGATCGTTCCAGGCGTTCGCTCACCACGAGCGCGTCGACCACGCCTTCTTCTTCCGCCATGAGGAACGCGCTCTCTTGCGGATCGTAGCGCCCGCACGCAGAGCAACGCACGCCCGTCGTGCGCAGCGGGTGCGCGCGTTCCAACGTCGGTTGCCCGCAGTCGGGGCAGGCGCGATCCGCGCGCGCCGGGTGCAGCGCCGATACCAGTATCCACGCGACGGCGACGCCGAGAAGCGCGGCCAACGCATAGCCGAACCAGCGGTCTGGTCCGCGCAGCACGAGTAGCACCCCACACGCGGTCGCCGTGAGGAGGATCGGGCTCAACCAGTACTCGACGCCGACGAGCCCAACTCGAACACGCGGTGCGCGCGTCGCGTTGCGATTCGTGTTGATGTCGGGCTCGTCCATCGTCGTCGCGCCAATCGCCGGCGACTCTCCTCGTTCGCCGCGGCCGGCTTCTCCAGGGTTGCTATCGTTCCAGGCGGATCTGCACAGCGCTAGGATGGTGATGCGGCACCTCATGACGACTCCCAGCATCCGTGCTTCGCCTCCCGAGTCGTGCAGCGCCGCGTTCCCGGAGAATCCCGTCCTCGTGCGGATCCATCGCGGCGACGCGGTCGAGTCGCAGCATCGGGGAGCGTGGGTGCTCGCCGATGCCTCGGGGCACGTGATCGACGGTGCCGGTGCGTGGGACGCGCCGATGTTCGCGCGCAGCTCCGTGAAGTCGCTCCAGGCGCTGCCGCTGCTCGAGAGCGGCGCCGCGCAGCGCTTCGAGTTCAGCGATGCGGAGATCGCGCTCGCGCTCGCCTCTCACAACGCGGAGGCCGCGCACACGCGGGGCGTCGAGGCGGTGCTCGCGCGACTCGGACTCTCGGCGGCCGACCTGCAATGCGGACCGCAACCACCCGCTGACCCCGGGGCGAGAGCGCAGCTGCGTGCGGAAGACCGCGCACCGACGGCGGTGCACAACAACTGTTCGGGCAAGCACGCGGGATTCCTCGCGCTCACGCTGCATCTCGGCGCGCCGACGGCGAGCTATCTCGATCCGGAGAGCCCGGCGCAGCGCCTCGTTCGAAAGGCCGTCGTCGAGATGACCGGCGTCGAGTCGCGCGACCTCTCCGTCGCGATCGACGGTTGCGGTGCGCCGACGTTTCGAATGCCGCTGCGCAAGCTCGCGACGGCGTTCGCGCGCGTTGCGACGCCCGACGGATTGCCGAGTGCGCGCCGCGTCGCTTGCGAGCGCATGCTCGCGGCGGTTGCGCGCCATCCCGAGATGATCGCTGGCCAGCACCAACGCATTTGCACCGACATCGCGCGCATCGGCGGAGGCAAGCTCTTCCCGAAGATCGGCGGGGAAGCCGTGTTCGGGCTCGGCGTGCGCGGCCAGGATCGCGCGCTCGCGATCAAGATCGACGACGGCGCCGCGCGCGGGCTGCACGCCGTAGTCGTCGAGCTCCTGCGGCGCTTCGAGTTCGCGACGGCGGCCGAACTCGACGGCCTCGCGCGCTGGGAAGAGCGGCGGTTGCGCAACTGGGCCGGCCGCGAGATCGGTCGAACCGAGGTGCTGATCTGAGCGGCGCGCACCGTGCGGAGCACGGTGGGACGTCGAGACGATGACCGTGAGCTCCGAACGACCGCGATCTGCGCCACGCTTGCCGCGCGACGCGCACAAAGGCGACGCGGGACGCGTGCTGCTCGTGTGCGGCAGCGAGGACATGCCGGGCGCTGCGGTGCTCGCGGCGCGCGCGGCCGCGCGTGCGGGCGCGGGTCTCGTCTCCGTCGCTTGCGTCGCCGACTCGGTGCGGCGTGCAGTGCCGGTCGCGTCACCGGAGACGATCTTGCTCGATTGGACGGACGGAGACCTGCCACGCATCGCGGCCACGTTGCGCGGCCGATCCGACGACGCACGGCTCGCGGGCCCCGGGCTCGGAGCATCGGAGCGTACGCGTGCGCTGGTGAGCGCGCTTCTCGCCGACGACGCGCAAGCGCGGCCCACCGTCCTCGACGCGGACGCGCTCAATGTGATCGCCCCGCGACTCGAAGCGCTGCGCGGCGTGCGTGGCGCGCTCGTCCTCACACCGCATCCGGGAGAGGCCGCGCGCCTGCTCGCGCGCGACATTCCGAGCGACGATTCCGGCCGAATCGCCGCAGCGCGCGAAATCAGCGCGCGCAGCGGCGCGATCTGCTGTTTGAAGGGCCATCGGACGGTAGTCGCGGACGCGGAGCGTGTGTATGTGAACACGTCTGGCAACCCGGGAATGGCGACCGCCGGAACGGGCGACGTGCTGGCCGGCCTGCTGGTCGCGTACCTCGCTGTGTGTGGAAAGCGTCACGCGCGCGATTGGCGTCCGTTCGATGCCGCGACGAGCGCCGTCTTCGTGCACGGGTTGGCGGGCGATCTCGCCGCGCGGCAAGATGGGGAGCGTGGCCTGATCGCGTCGGATCTGATCGCGCACCTTCCTGCGGCGCAGCGCGAGCACGCGGCCCTCGACCCACACACCTGAACGCAGCATGAGCCTCTCCCAAGTGACCGTTCCGGCCGGCGCGTTCGAGACCCTCGACGACTCGATCGGCTTCGTCGCGCTCGTCGATCGGATGCAGGTCGACCACGCGCTGAAGGTCGTGAACAGCGCGCGCATCTCGTACGACAAGAAGAAGTCCGATTACGGCGAGCAGGACCGCAAGCTCTGCCGGTTCCTGTGGGAGCACGGCCACACGTCGCCGTATCGCCACTCCTTCTACACCTTCCATTGGAAGGCGCCGCTCTTCGTGTTCCGCCAGGCGTTCAAGTACCAAGTCGGCAGCGGCTGGCGCGAGTACGACGTCGACGGCCAATCCGTCAGCCTCGAGGTGTTCGACGTCATGTTCGACACCGACAAGGGCTGCAGCTGGAACGAAGTCTCCGGCCGCTACGTGCAGTGGACGCCCGAGTTCTACGTGCCGCGCTGGATGCGTGGCAATCCGCCGCACGGCAACAAGCAATCATCGGTCGCGCTCGATCCGAGCTTCGACCACGCGGCAGAGCGCGCGCGCATGATCGCGGAGTGCCAGCAGGCGTACGCGCAGTACGAGGAGCGCATCCGGCGCGGCGTCGCGAAGGAGATCGCGCGCATGTGCTTGCCCCAGTCTCTGTACAGCCAAGCGTACTGGACGGTTTCGCTGCAGGGCGTGCTGCACTTCCTCGAGCAACGCCTGCAACCCGACGCGCAGTACGAGATCCGCCGCTACGCCGAGGGTGTCTTCGAGCTCGTGCGTCCGGACTTCGAGCGGCTCGGCATCACGCGCGACGGCCTGGTGGCCGGGGGCTTTTGATCTCGCCTCGGGCGAGATCGAACGAGGATCCACAGACCGCATGTTCGCCGTACGAGTCGCGGTCGTTCTCGCGCCGCTCCTGCGCGCGCTTTCGCCGCAGAGCGATCTCGCGCCGGCGAAGCCCGCCGATGCGGACTTCGCGCAGCTCGAGCGTGGGTTCCTCGATCAAGGGATCTTCGTCGACCTGCGCGGCGGTTTCTGTTCGATCCGAGCGGAGGTCGACATCCGCGACGATCTGCTCGAGTACTTGCTCGTCAATCATCACGGAGCCGCGCACGAGAGCCTGTTCGCGACGACGATCCTCGGCAGCCACCTGAACACCGCTCTCCTCGCGCTCGGCGCGGCGCCGGGGAAGAACGCGCGCTGGTTGCGGAAGGATCCCGCGCCGACGCCGGAAGAGGTTCGCGCCGGCGAACCGCCGTACGTCGTCGAGCCGCCGGCCGGCGACGGTTTCTACTTGTACGCCGCGTGGCGCGCGGACGGCGAGCTGTACATGTACCGCGTCGAGGACCTCGTGCGGAATCTGCAGTCGGGGCGAAGCATGTTGCGACACCGCTGGGTCTTCCTCGGCTCGCGCATGGTGCTCCCGCGCGGCGAGAAGCCGGAGCCCGTTTTCGCCGCCGACCTCGAAGGCAATCTCGTCAACATCGCGTTCTTCGAGCAAGGCAACACACTCGCGACCTGCGCGCTTCCCGAGTGCTTGCTGCAGTCGATCTGGCTTCCGAACGCGTGGCTGTTGCCACCGCGCGAGAGCCCGATCGAGCTCGTGTTCTCGCGCGAGAAGCTGAGCGTCCTTCCGCCCGCGATCGCGCAGCGATTGCCCGAGACCGTCGTCGACGATCCAAAGCAGGACACGCGGGCTCCGCAAGACGAGGAAAGTCGCGATCGATGAGCGCCCACGCGCCAGCGCCCGCCGGAGGACAATTGGAGCGACTGGTCACGCGCGCGCGTGGGCTCGACTTCTCGCTGCGCTTCGTCGAAGCCGTGTGTCTGGGCGCGTGCGCCGCATTCGTGTGCGCCGCCGCCGCGCGTGCGGAAGGAGCGGCTCTCGCTGGCCCGGTTTGGCTCGTGGCGATCGCGACGGGCACGTGCGCGGCCGCGACGTGGACCATCGAGCGAGCGCGAGGCGCCGCGGCGTTCGTGCACGCGCTCGATCGTCGGTTGGTCTTGGACGGCGCGCTCGTTACGGCGTGGGATCGCCGGTTTCGCGCGTCGGCGGTGGCCGCGCTGCTGTCGAGGCGAGTCGTGCTCGAGCTCGCGTCGCGTGGCCGTCGGGCGGTGGTGAGCAGCTTTTCGCCCGGTTGGGTCGCGGCGCCGTTGCTCGGAGGCGCCGTGCTCGCGCTCGCGTCGGAGTCGAGCCAGGGCGGTGCTTGGCGCGCGCAGATCGCCGCGGACGCGGTCGTCCTCGAGACGGATGGCGCCGTCGACGCAGCGGACGACCCCGAATTGCGAGCGCGGATCGAGGCGCTCGCGACCGATGTGCGGACGTGGCTCGAGCGGGATCCGGGGGAGGGCGGACGAACGACCGGTGCCGAGCTCAGCGCGCTCGAGGGGTTCGAGCGCCGCGCCCGCGCGCTCGCCGAACAGTTACCCGCACAGCGCCGGAGCGATTTGGACCGCGTCGCCGACGGAATTGCGCGCGTGCGTGGGTCGGGCGGCGGCGGGGGTGGGGGCTCGTCTTCGAGCGACACAGGCCCGCGCGCGGAGACGTCGGCGGGCGCGGAGTCGCTGGCGCCGGGTGGAGTCGGCGAGTCGACCCTGACGTCGACACTCGCGCTCGGCACAATGGTGCGCCCTTCGAATGGAGGAGAGTCATCCGCGCGCGGTGAGGCGGCGGAAGGCGGCGTGAGCGTGGTGCGCTGGTGGCCCCCTGCCTACGACGGCCTCGTAGCTCGCTGGCTGGAACCGAATCCTTCTGCGTCGCGCTGAACCCAAAGATCCGCACTCCGCTGCCTTGAGCTCTCCCGCTACCTCCCGCCGTACCGGCGTCTGGCTGATCGGAGCGCGTGGGTCCATCTCCACGTGCGTCGCGTACGGACTCGCGGGGCTGAAACAGGGCCTGCTCGAGCCGACGGGCATCGTCACGGCGCGCGCCCCGTTCTCGGATCTACCGCTGGTCGCGTTCGACGATCTCGTGCTCGGTGGTCACGACGTGTGTTCGCGCGACCTTTCGCGCTCCTCGGCGGAGCTCGTGCGCCACGGGATCTTGAACGCCGACCTCGTCACCGCGTGCGCGGCGGAGGGTGCGGCGTTCGAGGCCGCCATCCGTCCTGGCGTGCTGGATCAGCTGGACGTGGGCCTCGCGGACCTGGATCCGCACTCGGCGCGCCTCGGTGCGCTTCCGCCGCGCGAACAGATCGCCGCGTTGGTCGCCGACCTGCGGGCTTTTCAGCGCGCCCACGGTTTGCAGCGCGTGGTCGTCGTCAACGTCGCTAGCACCGAGGCGCACCGCGGGGAGCGCGACGAGTGGCGCTCGCTCGCCGCCTTCGAACGCGCGCTGGACGAAGCATTGCCGCAGCCGGCTTCGATCCTCTACGTGTACGCCGCCTTCGAGGCGGGCGCGCCCTTCGTCAACTTCACCCCGAGTCGCGGCGCTTCCATCACGGCCATGCGTGAGATGGCGCGCGCGCGCGGCCTTCCGCACTGCGGCAACGACGGCAAGACGGGCGAGACCCTCGTGAAGACCGCCATCGCGCCCATGTTCACAGCGCGAGCGCTGCGCGTGCTGAGTTGGCAGGGCTACAACATGCTCGGCAACCGGGACGGCGCGGTGCTCGCCGACGCGTTGCACCGGGAAGCGAAGCTGAAGAACAAGAACGATGCCCTGCGAGAGATCCTCGACGACGACGCTGTGCACACACACGTGGGCATCGACTTCGTGCCGTCGCTGCAGGACTGGAAGACCGCCTGGGACTTCGTTCACTTCGAGGGTTTCCTCGGAGCCAAGATGACCCTGCAGTTCACGTGGACGGGCAGCGACTCCGCGCTGGCCGCGCCACTGGTGATCGATCTGGTTCGCTGGGCGGACCTGGCGCACGAACGTGGCGAGTGCGGAGAGATGAACCACACGGCGTGCTACTTCAAAGCGCCGCTCGGCGGGGGCACCCACGACTTCCACGCGCAGTTCTCCCGACTGCTCGCCTACGCGGCAGACGGCCGTGATCGCCCGCGATCGACCGCGGACGGGGGCCGCGGCCGAGACCGTTGAGCGAGCTGAGCGCGGACCGCGGAGTTTTCCTGCCTTTTCTGCGACCGCTGCCGCTAACAGAGACCTCAATAAAGATGTATACCGGCCGTAAGCGTCGTCGTATGAAGAGCGTGCTCAGATCCTGCTTCGAACCGCTGCCCCGCTTCCTCTCCACGAAGTGTCTGGTGAGCCTGGTCGCGCTGGTCCTCGTGGGGACTGGGATCAGCGTGCATGCGTACCTGGAGAGCACCTCCGTTCCGGCGCGCTCCGTGAATTCTGGCAGCCGGACCTATTTGGATAGCTCCCGCGGGCATCGACCGGCCCCGGACGCGAGTGCTCCGCGACGCTCGATCGCCGCCCCGAACTGGGCGTATTACGGCTCCGCGGACGCCGAGACCTCGCGCAGCCCGGCGCCGGCCGCGGCGAGCGCGACTCCGCCGTCGGCCTGCGACCCGATCGATACGTCGTCCGGCAGCTAGCCCGCAGCTCTCACCACGTCCTGCTGCGGTCGCGCCAACTCGCTCCGAGCGGCGTTGTTGGATTCGAATGGATCCTCGCTGACCGATCAGGGAGCTGCCGTCGATCGTGGTGCGACGCCGTGCTCCGAGCGCGCGGGCGCCACCGCGCGACGGACGGGATGACGTCTGCGCGCCAACGCCTCTCGCGGCGCGTGCCCGCGCGCTTCCCCGGGTCCGCCGCGCTACTGTGGGACCGTGCAGCCCAAACCCCGGCCTCGGCTCCAGACAACCACGCTCTGGTACTACCCGTCGCAGCAGTACGGCGATGCGCCGCTCGGGACCCCCGCGTTTCAGGGCGCCACACCGGCTTACTTGCTGTGGAACTTGATCTCCCGGTACACGCGTGAGAACGACCTCGTGGTCGATCCCTTTTGCGGCGGAGGAACCACGATCGACGTCGCGCGCAGTCTCGGCCGCCGCGCGCTCGGATACGACGTGGCGCCGATTCGCGACGACATCTTCCGCGCCGACGCCCGCGCGCTACCGCTCGAGGCCTCGAAGGTCGACTTCGTGTTCATGGATCCGCCGTACTCGACGCATCTGAAGTACTCCGGTGGTGACGACTGCATCGGCGAGCTCGACGCATTCGGCTCCGAGTACTTCGACGCGATGGACTTGGCGTTCGCCGAAGCCGATCGGGTGCTCAAGGACCGGCGCTACCTCGCCGTGTATTGCTCGGACAGCTTCAAGAAGAAGCGCGGCTTCGTTCCGATCGGCACCACGTTCGCCGAAATGCTCGGTCGCAGGTTTCGCGCGATCGATCACGTCGCGGTCGTCCGCGGCAATCGGAAGCTCGAGCAACCGGCGCACCATCGCGTCGCGGCCGAGGACAACTTCTTCCTGCGCGGCTTCAATCATCTGCTCATCTTCAAGAAAGAGCAGACGAAGCCCCACGTCGCGAACGGCGCCGCGGACGCGCGGGCCGGCGCTGGCGCGCGGAGCCCTCGTGCGTCCCGTTCGAAGAAGCGCGGAAGTCCAGATCCTGGTCGTGGCTGAGCGGCGGATGCGCGGACCCGGCGAGCGCTGGACCCGCCGGAGCTACGCGGGGGAGACGGTCGACGTCGCGCGCAGAATGCTCGGCGCGTACCTGGTGCATGCTTCGCCCGATGGCTCGACCGCTGGGCGCATCGTCGAGTGCGAGGCGTACCTGGGCGAGCACGACCCGGCGGCTCATTCTCATCGCGGTGAAACACGGCGCAACGCCGCGATGTTCGGCGCTCCGGGGACGGCGTACGTGTACTTCGTCTACGGCGTGCACGATTGCTTCAACGTCGTGACCGCGCCGCGTGGAATCGGTCAGGCCGTGCTCGTCCGCGCGCTCGAGCCGTTCGCCGGGTTGGACCTGATGACGAAGCGTCGCGGTGGGGTCGAGTTGGGGCGGCTCTGCCGAGGTCCCGGCAACTTGGCTCGCGCGATGGGCATCGCGCCGTCGCACAACGCGACCGAGTTGGCGCGGGGGGCGCTCGGCATCTTCTCCGCGCTCGAAGGTCCGCCGCGTTCGAGCGCGATCGTCACGACGCAGCGCGTCGGCTTGACGCGCGCAGCGCATCTGCCGTTGCGATTCTGCTTGCGCGGCTGCGCGTTCGTCTCGGCGAAGCGACCTCACGCTTCCTAGCCCGCATTTCTCACCACGCCCTGCTGCGGTCGCGCCAACTCGTTTGGAGCGGCGTTGTTGGATCCGAATCGATCCTCGCTGACCATCCAGGTCAGCTGCGGTCGATTCGTATGCAACACCTTGCTCCGACCGCGCTGGCGCAACCTCGCGACGGACGTGGTGAGAGATCCGGGCTAGTGTCCTGAGTCAGAAGTTCGCTCTCACCAAGCTCGATCTCCTCCGCGCTGGCGGCGTTGCTCGGGTTCGGAAACCTGACAGGTTGCCTGCACCCTCGCGCCTTGCCAGCGACGACGATCT
>JBJXHG010000005.1:0-12150 GCA_046160865.1 Planctomycetota bacterium
GGGACGAATCCGGCGGGGCCCTGAGCGACCTCAGCGCCGCGCTAGCGGCGCGATTAAACGGCTGCCGGTTCAGCGGCGCGCATCGTGCTCTTCTCCGCTCTGTGCTCTTCTCCGCTCTGTGCTCCACGACGACCGAAGCCCCGCGTTGACTCGCGCACCGCGGGCCTTGCTCCTGCACGGTTCGCGCCGCTGATTCGGCAGCCGTTTAATCGCGCCGCTAGCGCGGCGCTGAGGTCGCTCAGGGCCCCGCCGGATTCGTCCCGTTATCGATCTCGTCGCGATCGAACGCGCCGTCCGAATCGCGATCGACGCCGATGCGCATCTCGCTTCCCTTCGGAACGACGGTGAACGTGATCTCGCTGCCCGGAGCCGCGAGCGTGCACAACGCAAAGGTCGTGAGCACTTCGCTCGCGCGATCCGATTGGAAGAGCCCGCCGCCAGCGTACGCGTAGCCGCGCTGGATGCCGGCCTGCACGCCCTTCGCGACGACGCCGATCTTGCCGAGGTCGGCGAGCGCGATCATCGCCGTGATGCGGCGCAGATCCGGACGGAGGAGCGAGCCCACGGACGCCATCGTCACTTGCACTCCGACGGCCGCGTGCGAGTCGAGGCTCGCGGTGCCGGGCGGCTCGAGCAACGTCGTCGGGCTGCCGTGCGGCAGATCGGAGCCGGAGAACGCGAGCAGGAACGCGACGAGGTCCGCGACCTCTTGATCGCTCTGCACCAGGAACACGGGCTCGGCCACGAAGCGCTCGAGTGAATCGACGCTGCCGTCGTGCAGCACGCCGAAGCCGAGCGTGTTCACGGGCTGCGTCGCGTTGAAGCCGACCTTCTCGTACAGGTTGCGCAGCTGCGGGATCTTGATGCTGATGTTCGTCGAGCCGTCGGCGGAGATGAGCGCGTGGTGCCGCTCGCCGTTCGGGCCCGGCGCGATCGGCTGGTACACGCCGCCAATGCGGCGATAGTCCGGGCCCATGCCGGTCGGAAGCGTGTGACACGTCGAGCACGCGACGAAGCCCGCGTCGAGCAAGCGCGGCGGACGGTAGAGCGTGAGTCCCGCACGCGCGTCGCCGTTCGGCAGCGGCTGTCCGGCGGGAGCGAAACGCCCCGTCGTGAAGTGACCGGGCAGCGGCAAGTCGCGCGGCAGCGTGTTGTCGAAGTTGCGGAACGGATTCGGCGGGAACGCGATCGTGGCGAGGAAGTCCTCGAACTCCTGCATCTCCTGCGTGGTGAGCTGCGTGTCGTCGCCCTGCAGCTTCTCGAACGCGTCGTTGAACTCCTCGAGCCCGTTGCGGTCGCCGCGCCAGTGCAGCGGCTCCTTGCCGATGATGTCCTGCAACGTCTGCGTGCGCATCGGACCCTTCATCGGGTGGAACGGCGCGAAGCCGATGTTGAGGCCGGGGATGTTCGCGCCGAGGTTCTGACCGGCGACCGACTTCATCGCGCCCGAGGGATCGCCGAGATCCCAGGACAACTGATCGTGACGCGCGTCGACGTGACACGACGCGCACGCGATCTGGCCGAGACCGGAGTTCTTGCGCGTGTCGTAGAGGTGCTTGCGGCCGGTCGTGATCGCGGGCGGCGTCGGATCGAAGAACGACACGCGCTGCGTCTCGAGCTCCGTCGTCAGGCTGACAACCGAGATCGACGCGTCGAACTTGTTGAGCACGTACAGCCGCTCGCGCGTGTCGTCGACGCGGATGCCCGTCGGTCCGTCGCCGACGGCGATCGTCTGCGCGAGGCCCGCGCGTTGACCTGCCGCGTTCGTCACGACGAGGTTGTTCGAGCCCATGCCCGTCACGTAGGCCTTCGTGCCGGCCGCGTTCCACGCGATGCCGCGCGGATCACCCAGCGATTTGTCGCGCTCCGTCTGCGCGACGGTCGGGATCATGTAGGCAAGGTGCGGGTTCAAATCGAGCGTCGCGACCGCTGCCGGTCCGATCGGGTTCACGCGCGCCAGGTTCACGCGCAGGAAGCGGCCGTTGACGATCGGCTCGAAGCGCACTTCGTTTAGCGCGTCGGTCCCGACGACCGCGAGCTCGCCGCTCGCCGGGTTCACGGCGAGCGCCATGCAGATGTTCATCAGGTGGCGCACGTACGTCACCGAAAGGCTCGCGACGTCGATGATCGCGACGTCGTTGTCGGCAAGATCCCAACCGACCGGTCGGCCGGAGAGCGCCGCGTCCTGACCGCTGACGAGGTGCGTCCAATCGCCGCCGTTGTCGTCCATCCAAGCGCCGGCGTCGTTCTTCTTCACGATCATGCCGACGCGCGGCGGCGCCGGGTTCGCGGCGTTCTGCTGCGGACGGAAGTGCGGGCCGTTGTTCGGCGGCGGATTGACGCCGCTGTGCGGAGTCGTCGCCTCGTTGACGACGTTCGGCGGGAACACGAGGCCTTGTCCGAGGATTCCGGCGCCGCTGATGCCGCCGCCGAGGATCGTCGTCGAGTTGCCCGATTCGAAGATCGCGACGTACACGCGCGATCCGTCGGGGCTCACAGCCATCGCGCGCGGGTCCTCGCCCACGATTGGAATGCGCACGGGCGCGACGTCGAGTGCCGCCAGATCGAACACGAGCACGGTGTTCGCTTGCGAGCACGACACGAACGCGCGACCGCCCGCGAAGACGACGTCCGCGGGCTCGTCGTCCGTTTTCAACGTGCGCACCACGTTGCCGGCCGCGAGGTCGACGATGCTCACGCTGTCGGAGATGTGGTTCACGACCCACGCCTCGCCGTTCGTGCGCGCGCGCACCGACACGGGGTCGAGACCGACCGGAATCGCGCGCTGGACGAGCTCGGCCGTCGCGAGATCGAACACCTCGAGCCGGTTGTCGGGCGTGTTGACCGCGAGGAGCAACGCTCCGTTCGGCGTCATGTCGAGCGGATGGACGTGCGCGTTCTCCCAATTCACGAGCGCGTTCTGCGCGTGGAGCGACGTCGATCCAATACATGTCGCGGCGAGCACGCCGCTGGCGATCAGCGAGATTCGATTCACAGGGATCCTCTGCTCGTTCTGCCGGCGCGCTTCTCGGTCGTGCCGGACACTCTTCTCGGGGCCGTACCAGGGTAACGGGGGCGCGCAAGTACGGCAGCTCGCGGGGTCCATTCGCGGTTCGCGGCAGAGAGAACGCGGGCGCGAGACCGGCCGGACGCGCGCCGCTCGCCATCACGAAACGACGCGAGACCGAGCCCCAGCTCACGCTGTCAGGCCGCGGTCTCGCGTCGGTACCGATTGGAAGCGGATCAGCCGAGCTTCTTGAGCGCGCCTTGCACCTCGCTCCAGTTGCGCTCGTCGGACGTCTTCTCTTGCACTTGCACGAACGCGACCTTGCCTTGCTTGTCGACGACGACGGTCGCGCGGTGGCTGATGAATCCGGCCGGGTGCACGAGGCCGAACTTCTTCGTCACGTCGAGCATCGGATCGGCGAGCAGATCGTGCTTGATGCCGTGCGCCTTCTTCCACGCCTTGTGCGACCACGTCGAGTCGCGGCTGATGCCGACGACGACCGTGTCCTTGCCCGCGAGCACGGGCTCGTTGCTGACCTTGCAGTTCTCCTTCTCGCAGGTCGGGCTCCAGTCGAGCGGATACCACATCAGGACCACGTTCTGGCCTTTGTGGTCCGAGAGCTTCCACTCCTTCTCGTCTTGCGTCTTGAGGGTGAAGTCGGGTGCGGTCGTTCCAGTGTCGATGGGCATGAGGAACCTGCCTCTGTATCTATTGGTTGGCGCGCGTGTCGGCGGCCAGGGGAGGCCGCACGAAGAACGGTGCGAGCTTATCGATCGGACGCAGCGCGCGACAGTCGGCGGAAGTGCCGATCCGAGAGCACGCGAGTCGCGGCCGCGGCCCCGGGCAGTTCGCTTCGAGCGGCTTGACAAGTGCTCCGCGTTCGTCGAAGACGCCTCGCATGAACAGCGACCCGACGCCAGCAGAGATCGAGCGCGATCTCGCCTTCGCCATCGACGCGGCGCGTGTGGCCGGACAGCGTGCGCTCACGCTGCGCGCGAGCAAACGCTGGCACGGCGACGTGCTCGCCGACGTCGGCGACCAAGCAGCCGACGGTTTCCTCCAAGGCTACGTGCGCGGCCGCTATCCGGACGACGGGATCCTGAGCGAGGAGACCGCCGACTCGACCGCGCGGCTCGCACGCGAGCGCACTTGGATCATCGATCCGCTCGACGGCACGCGCGAGTTCAGCGAGCTGCGCGACGACTGGGCCGTACACGTCGCGTTGACGCGGAACGGCAAGCCGTACCTCGGCGCCGTCGCGTTGCCCGTACTCGAGGCCGTGATGTGGGGCGTGTGCGGCGCGCCGGAGCGCATGTTCGGCAGCGAGGGCGCCGCAACGTTGCTCACCGGCGAGACAGAGTCCGCCGATCCGCCGCGCGTCGCCGTGAGCCGCAGCCACACGCCGTCGTGGATGCCCGCCTTCACGCGCGAGTTCAGCGGCGTCACGGTGCCGTGCGGCAGCGTCGGCATGAAGGTCGCACTCCTGCTCACGGGCCAAGCCGACATCTACGTGCACAAGAAAGGCCTGAAGGAGTGGGACACGTGCGCGCCGGAAGCGGTCGCGTGCGCGCTCGGCTGGACGGTGTGCAAGCTGCGCGGCGAGCAGCATCGCTACAACCAAGCGGACCCGAAGAACCACGAGCTCGTCGTCTGCCGGCCGGCATGGAAGGACCGCGTGCTCGCCGCGATCGAGGCGTGCGGCGCGTTGAAGGCGTGAGCGCGCAATCGGCGCTGCCGGCGGTACTTTTCCGAGATACCTGACACGTTCGCGAGGCGTGCGCCGTGTACGGCAGCTGGCGCGGGCAGCCGGCATCGAGCTGCAGCCGCTTCGGATGCCAGCTCGAGCGTCTCGAGCGCGTCCAAATCCGCCGCGCCGGACGATCGCGCGCCGTTCGATCACCGAGAGCGCGCTGGAGGTTCGACATGAAGGCACGTCCGTTCGACCGACTCCCCGTTCTCGCAATCGCGAGCGTGCTCGCAGCGCTCGCTCCGCTCGCTTCGGCGAACGTGTGGGTCGTCGCCAGCCAAGGCGGCGGCGACTTCACGCAGATCCAGCCCGCCATCAACGCATCTGCCGACGGCGACACGCTGATCGTGAAGCCCGGCGGCTACTCCGCGTTCACGATCGTCGACAAGTCGATCTGGATCCTCGCGGAGATGCCCGGCAGCGTCGCGGTCAACGGTAACAACGCGGTGCGCGATCTCGCGGCAGGCAAGTCGGTCGTGCTTTCGGGGCTGAGCTGCACCGGAGCCGCGCCGCTCGAGCTCACGAACGACGTGGGCCACGTGCGCGCGCAGGATTGCTCGTTCTCGGGTGGACTTGGAGCCCGCATCACGAGCTGTCTCTCGGTCGCCTTCCAGGCGTGCTTGTTCGTGGGTGGAAACGCGTTCAACAACTGCTCGTCCGGATGTGGCAACGGCGGCGACGGTGTCTGGACGACGCTGTCGATCGTGGCCTTCTACGACTGCACGCTGGTCGGCGGCGATGGCGCCTCGACGGACTGGGCCAGCGTCGCCGGCAGCGGCGGCCACGGCTGCAACGTCGATACGTTCGGCGTCTTCGCTTCGGGGACGAACTTCTTCGGAGGCAACGGCGGCAGCGCGACCGGCGCGCAAGGGCAGATCGCCGGCCACGGCGGATACGGCGTCTTCGTGAATCACAGCACGCAAGCGCAGCTCCTGGACAATCTCTACTTCCCAGGAACCGGGGGGATCGCGCGCGAGGGCTGGGACGGCTCGCCGGGACAGAACGCCGGAGGACTGGGCAACGCGCACCTTTTGAACGGCACGAAGCGCTTGTGCAGCGCCCAACCGCTCGTCGGATCGGGTCAATCGCTGCTCGTGACGTTCGTCGGACAACCCGGCGATCGCGTTTACCTGCCGATGTCGGCGCAGTCGAACTGGAGCTACGCGCCGCTGCTCGCGGGCGTGTGGCTGCTGCCGTTGCCCGTTTGGATGAACAAGGTCCCAATCGCCGTCATCCCGGCGTCGGGGACCACGACCGTGCAGGTTCCAATGCCGGTGCTACCGCCCTCGGAATCGTTGCGCCGTGTGTTCGCGCAAGCGCTCTTCCGGAGCGCGCAAGGCACGGCGGTCCTCGGCAGCGGGCTCACGATCGCTGTCCGCAACTGATCGCCGACTAGAATTCGCGCGGGATCCGGCCGCCCCCGGGCACTCAACCTCGCGTGAGCACGACACGACCTGCCGACGACCGGGGCCCGCGCATCGGGCCGTATCGAACGGTGCGCGAGCTCGGCCGCGGCGGCCAAGCGATCGTGTGGCTCGCCGAGGACTCGCGCATCGGCCGTCAGGTCGCGTTGAAAGTGCTGCCGTACCTCGGTCCGGGCGCGGAAGAAGCGCTGCGGCGCTTTCGTCGCGAGGCCGAAGTCGCGGCGCGTCTCGAGCATCCGGCCATTTGCGCGGTGCTCGAAGCGGATCTCGATCAAGGCACGCCGTACATCGCGATGCGCTACGTCGCGGGCGAGACGCTCGCTCGCCGGCTGTCGCGCGAGCGCGACCTCGGCGCTCCGCCGCCCGACCGCGACGCGTTGCGCACGCTCGCGTCGTTCTTCGAGAAGACGGCGCGCGCGCTGCACGCCGCGCACGAAGCCGGCATCGTCCACCGCGACGTCAAGCCCGCGAACGTGATGGTGACGCCGGAGGGCGAGCCGGTGATCCTCGACTTCGGGCTCGCGCGCGAGGACGACGCAGCCGGCCAAGCACAGAGCTTGAGTGGCGAGCTGTCCGGCACGCCGGCGTACATGAGCCCCGAGCAGATGACCGGGCGCTCGCGCCCCGATCGGCGCACCGACGTTTGGTCGCTCGGCGTTGCGCTGTACGAGGCCGCGACGCGCACGCATCCGTTCGCCGCCGCGACGCGCGAGAGCTTGTTCCAGTCGATCCTCAACGACGACCCGTCCGATGCTCGGCGTATCAACACGCAGATCGACCGCGACTTCGCCACGATCCTCGAGACCGCGACGGCGAAAGAGCGCGACCGGCGCTATCAAACGGCGCTCGACTTCGCCGAGGACCTGCGGCGCTGGCGCACGAACGAGCCGATCCGCGCACGCGCGGTCGGACGAATGGAGCGGCTCGGCCGCTGGATGCAGCGCAAGCCCGCGCTCGCCGCGAGCATCGCCGCGACCCTTGTGCTGCTGCTCGCTTCGAGCGCGTTCCTCTTCTACGGCATCGGTGCGGCGGGCCGCGCGGACGTCGAAGCGGGCCTGCGCAGCGTCGCGGAAGCCGCGCAGCAACGCGCCGAGACCGAACGCGCGCGCGCCGACGCCGCACGGCTCGCGCTCGAGCAAGTGCAATCGGACCGTGCGCTCGCGGACGAGCTCGACGAGCTGAACATGCAGATGGGCACGCTGTGGTTCGGCTTGCGCGAGGAAGCGAGCGTGTCCGCGCTCGCGCCGAAGTACCTCGCCGCGTTCGCGCGCTACGGCATCGACTTCGAGCGCGACGAGAGCGCAACGCACGCGACCCTGCGCCTCGCTGCGTTGCGCACGCGCGATCTCGAGCTGTGGAGCATGGTGCAGGGCTCCCTGAGCAACCTGAGCTCGGTCCTCGAGCTCGACGAGAGCACTCCGGCGACGCGCATCCGCGTCGCGCAGGCGCGCGATGCGTTTCCGGAAGTTCGTTGGCCGGCGCTCGAGACTGCGGTCGCGCGTTGGGAGTCGGAGCAAGTCGACGAGTTCGGATCGCTGCTGGCCGAGGATGTCCTCGCGACCAAGAGTCCGGATCAGCTCTACGAGCTCGCCGCCAAACTGCTGCTCAACCCGGCGCGCCTCGGTGACGCGACGGCGGTGCTCGAGCGTGCGCTCGAGCGCGCTCCCGGATCGTTCCGGCTGCACTTCCTGATCTCCGCGCTCGGGTTCATGCAGGTCGCGGAAGCGCGTGCACGCGATCCGGAGTCAGCGAACGCGCTCGGCGCGAAGCTCCTGCACCACATGCAAGTCGCGGTCGCGCTTCGTCCGCGCTCGGGCTTCGTGCGCGCGATGCTCGCCAACGCGTTCGCGGTCAACACGCGGTACGTCGAAGCGATGCACTGCATGGACGACGCAACGGAGCTCGAGCCGGACAACGCGCTCGTGTGGCTCTTCCGCGCGCGCTTCTACAGCTACACGCCGTCGCCGGAGGTCGGTGTGGCGGCGTGCAAGCAGGCGCTCGCGCTCGAGCCGAACTTGGACGGAGCGAAGAAGCTGTTGGCGGAGCTCGAAGCGCGGGTGAAGTAGGCGCAGAGCGCGGTCCGACGCGCGGAGCGCCCGCGTGCGGCGCGTTCTCGCGTCGCACGCATGAAACGGCGGCGGGGACCTGTGTCGGCTGCTTACGCTCGCTGTGTCTCGCATCTCGCGAACGCTTTCGGCTTCCCTTTGCGCAGATGCGAGCCTCTCCCCAGCGCAGAGATCGCGGGCGATACTTGGCCTGTCGATCCCGCGGGTGTCGGCGTCTCGACGACCCGCTCGACGGAAAGCTCCCCGTCCCATGGCGCTCCGTTTCCAGCCCACGCTTACGCGCGGTTGCGTCCGCCTCCTGTTCGTAGCCGGACTGACTGCAGGTTCGGTAGACGCACGCGCGGTCTCGGCGGGCGGCCCCACGCTCGCGCTTCAGGAATCCAGGTTGACCGCGAGTGACGCGACGCCGAGCCCACCTCCCGATTCATTCGGGTGGAGCGTCGCGCTCGCCGGCGATACGGCAGTCGTCGGCTCTCCGGGCGACGACCTTGCTGCGGGAACCGACGCGGGTTCCGTGTACGTCTACGTTCGCAACGCCGGGGTTTGGATGGAACAGGCGAAGCTTGTCGCTTCGGATGCCGCGCCCGACTGTCTGTTCGGATATTCGGTTGCGATCTTTGGCGACACGATCGTCGCGGGTGCGCCGCGTGCGGATCATTCGTCCCGCCAAAATGCCGGCGCGACGTACGTCTTCGTCCGCACGGGATCGGTGTGGAGCGAGCAGGCCAAGTTGGTCGCCGACGATGCGGCGATCAATGATGCGCTCGGCGACGCAGTCGACATCGATGGGGACACGGTCGTCGCAGGATCCGCTTCCAATCCGGTCCCGTTCGGTCGCTCGGGTGCCGCATACGTGTTCCAACGCTCGGGGGTGACGTGGGCGCAGCAAGCCAAGCTGACGGCGGACACGTACCGGCTCGGGAAGAGCGTCTCGATCCAACACGACACGATCGTGACGGGAGCGCCATTCGACACGCACGCAGGCTCGATGACCAACGCTGGCGCGGTGAACGTCTTCGTTCGCAACGGTACGACTTGGACGGAGCAAGCGCGTCTCCAAGCGAACGACGCCGAGCTCGAAGACGAGTTTGGTCGAAGCGTGTCCGTGTTCGGTGACACGCTCGTCGTCGGTGCGCCCGACGAGAACGCCAATCGAGGCAGCGTCTACGTGTTCGAACGCGCCGGTTCGACTTGGACTCAGCGCGCCAAGCTGTATCCGCACGATCCGAGCCTCTCCGCGGATTTCGGAAACTCGGTCTCGCTGAGCGCAACCACCGTGTGCGTGGGCTCACCCATCGCGCATTTTGGCGGTCAGTTCGGTTGCGGCGTCGCGTATTTGTTTGAACGATCGAGCTTGGGCTGGAGAGAAGTCGGCAAGATCGTCGCCGACGACTTCACCGCGAGTTCGCGTTTCGCGACCAGTGCGTCCAGCGATGCAGGCAGGATCCTTTTCGGGGCGCCTTCCGCTCCGAGCAACGGGGCCGCCTACGTGTTCGAACTCGTCCCCTCCCTCACGTCTTGCTTCGCCGACGGTTCGCTGCCGACGCCGTGCCCCTGCGCTCCTCCCCACTTCGTTCCGGCGCCCAGCGGCTCGCCGAACGCCGGGTGCGCGAACTCGTTCGACCTATCCGGCGCCAAGTTGATCGCCGGCGGCCGCATCAGCCCGGAGACATTGGCGTTTACCGCGGACATCGGTCCGAGCTACACCGGTTTCGCGCTGATGGTGAAGAGCGAGACCGTGAGCTCCATCGGCTTCGCGAACGGCGACGGCGTCCGATGTCTCGACGGCGCGATGGTCCGCTTCGGTGCGCACAACGCCGGAGCTTTCGGAGCTGCGATCGGAACCTGGTCGTATCCCAACGCGACGCAAACTGGCGCCGTTTCCCTCGCCACCGCGCAGACTCCCGGTCAGACCGCCTACTACCAACTGCGCTACCGCAACGCGCTGGCCGACTTCTGCTCGCCCGATACGACGAACTGGACCAACGTCGTTCAAGTCGACTGGTGAGGGCTGCAGAGTCGGAGTGGTCGCGCAGCGCGTCGACGCAGATGGCGCGAAGGCGCGCTCCGCGCTGGTCACATCAGCGGCACGACCGTATCGAAGTAGCCGATGAACATCTCCTCGAACGTCTGCTCGCCCCAGCGCACGGACGCTTTCGGATCCGGGTTGTTCAAGTTGCCGCTCGAGTTGTCGAAGTGCCCGATGCACTCGAGGCGCGTGCCCGCCGGCAGGAACATCGGATCCGGCAAGAGATACGACTCCTGCCAATTGAAGTCGTAGTGCGCGAAGAGCAGCTCCTGCTCGACGCCGCCGGGCATGTGGGCGACGAAGCGGAAGTCCTTCCCGCGCGTGTGCATGTGCGGAAAGAGACCGACGAGACCCACGTCCTCGGCGATCACGCGCTCGGCGCGCACTTCGTGGTTCGCGGCTCCCGGCGGGATCTCGAAGCCTTCGTTGATCACGGAGCTCGTCACGACTTCGAACGCGGGCGGCTCTTTCGCGAACACGAGCGCGAGGCTCGAGCGATCGTGACGCTGCTTGCCGTTCGGCGTGTAGTGCATCTGGAACACGAGCGTCGCGCCCGCGCGCAAGCGCTTCGCGTAGCCCTTCGGATACACGGACGGCGTGTCACCGGGGACGTACACGGCGAGGTACGAGCGCTCGTCGATGCTGCCGTTCGCTTCTTGAAGCGCGACCAAGACATGGTGCACGACGTCGGCCGCGCCGGGCTTCACTTCGAGCGCTTGGATCCAGCGGTCCTCGGGAAACTTCGTCTGGACGGTGAAGTGCTGGTACTCGACGACGCCCTCGCGCGGCACGGCATACCCTTCGGCTGGCAGCGGCTTCCCGTCGCGCGCGTCGATCTCGGGCGTGAGCACGACGTCCGGCGTTCCGATCGACCAGCCTTCGGGCCACGTCTTCGGCTTCGGCGCGTCCGCGGGATTGCCGCGCGGCATGCCTTCGGCGATCCAGCGCAGCACGAGCTCCTTCTCCGCCGGACGGATCTTGCGCTCGTTCGCGAACACGCCGTCGAAGCGCGCGTCGGCATTCCACGGCGGCATGATCCCCTCTTCCAAAACCGACGCGATCATCTTCGCGCGCCCCTTCACGTCCTCGTAGCTCTGCAACGAGAACGGACCGACTTGTCCCGGACGGTGACACGCTTCGCAGCGCGCTTGCAGGATCGGAGCAATGTCGCGCGCGAACGTCGGAGCGGCGGGCAACTCGCTCGCGGGCAGCAACGTCAGGAGGCAGCCGGCCGCGGCGCTCGCCGCAACCGCGGGTGATTCGCCCTGCAGCACGGCTTGGATCGCGCTCGCGAGGTAGCTCTGCGTCGGCTCCGGTCGCGCTGCGCCGATCGTGTACTGATCGTCGACGGCGCCGCGATAGGCGAGCTGTCCGCGTCCGTCGAACACGAACGTCTCCGTCGTCGTGCGCACGTCCAATCGCCGCGCGAGCTCTTGCCGCGCATCCTTCAGCACGAGGTACGTGCGCTCGAACTCCGACGACTCGCGCGCGATCTCGGCGAGCGAGTCCTGCGCGCTCGCGTCGAGCCCGACGAAGCGCACACCGCGCGCGCGGAACGCGTTCGACAAGCGCTCGAGCCGCGGCGCGAGCTTGCCCGCGATCGGGCAACCGACCTCGGTCATGCACAGCACGACGATCTCGCCGCGCGCGAAGCCGGGCACGAGCTCGCCGAGCGACGTCGAGCTGCCGGCGAGGCGCACGAGCTCGATCGAGCGCAGCTCGTCTGCGCTCGGAATGGCGGACGGAGGAACGACCACGCGCGTCGCGAGAGTGTGCTCGGACGCTTCGCACGCCTGGGCCAACGTGGGGACGAACAGTGCGACGGACAAGTAGAAGGCGTGCCTGAGCATGACGGAGTCTCCGAGTCGTGGACGGCG
>JBJXHG010000006.1:0-49046 GCA_046160865.1 Planctomycetota bacterium
TTTGGCGTATTCAGGGAGAGCCCGACACCGAGGTCATCATCAATCGGCCGGCAACCGTCGAGTTGACGTGCGCGACCATCGTCAACCGCATCCCCGATGTGATCGCTGCCGCGCCAGGCTTCATCACCACTGACAGGATGCCGACCAATGCCTTTCGCGCAAGGGATCTCAGTTTCTACGTGAAACAGTCAGAGCTCGACTAGATGCTTCGAGCGCGGCGGGTGAACTGCGACGCCGGCAACGCGCCGCTGCAGCCGACGAGCGGCGGGAAGGTCGAGGTAGAGTGAGCATCGACTTCGCCGCTCGCGGCTGAGCGGCAGACCGTACAGCCTCAGAGGGAAGGACATGAGTAGCATCCCGTCCGGTACAGAACGCATGCGGCCATTTGTGCCAGCCAAGGATTTCGAGCGCTCCAAGCGCTTCTACGAGACGCTTGGCTTTGAGAAAGTGCTCGATGGTGAGGTGGCGATTTTCAACGCCGCCTCGGGTGGCTTCATTCTGCAGCGTTACTACCAGAAGGACTGGGCCGAGACTTTCATGATGCAGCTCATGGTCGACGACCTCGATGCGTGGTGGTCGCATATAGACGGTCTCGATCTGCCATCGCAGTTCGGGGTACAGCCACCGAAGCCGCCGATGATGCAGCCGTGGGGCCTTCGCGTCGCATATGTGTACGATCCCTGCGGTGTACTTTGGCACGTGGCGCAGCGACGCGAAGAGACGATTCAAGATCTATGAACGGTCAGTCTAGTGGAGGCCGAACAAATTGCTGCACGCGACGTGCGAAGACGCACGCGCGTGAGCAATGGCGTTAGCCGAATTCCAAGTCACGGTCGCGGAATGCCTGCCTGACGTTCGTTCGCATCGCCGGTGATGCACTGCCTCGCAACCGATTCGGAGGGTCCCGCAAAGTGGCCGAAACATCGAATGCCGTCGGTAAACGTCTCGTCATCCGTGTAGCCGCGATTGCGGTCTCGATGTCCGCCCTCAATATTGTCTTTGTGAACGTTCTACAAGGCACAGACGGACTTCCGAAGCAACTCGTTCGACTCTGCTTGACGCTCGTGCTGTGTCACTTTCTCATTCGCGGTCGGCCACTTGCGCGCTGGATCTCGATCGTGCTGTTCCTCGCGGGCGGGGTGAGTGCAGTCTTGTACTCGCTAGCCCGTATTTCTCACCACGTCCGGACGGCACCGGTCTGACGTTGACGGAAGCATCCCGGGGTCGTCGAGACGCGGCGCCGAGCACCTGACGAGCGGATTTCGGCGGTGACGTGGTCGGATCGGACAGCGAAATCGGGCGTTCGATCTCTACTCGCGCCGCGATGGACACGAAGCCGCCACGGATGTTCGTCCGTCGAGTGCGCCGGCAGTCAGACCGCGGGCTGCGGTCCCGCTCGCACGTTGGCGATCACGTGCGCGAAGAGCTCCTTCAGCGGAAACGCCTGGCTCAGCGCGAGCTTCACGCGCCGCACGCTCACCGTGATCTGTGCGCCAATCTTGAGCAGCTTGAGTCGGATCGTCCCGCACTGCGCCCGCGCGAGCTCGGTTCCCGCGAGCCCGATGCGCCGTAGCGCCTGCATCCTCGCCGGAGCCGACGCACATGCCCTTGCAGCTGACGAGGTCGCCGGTACGGTGGCGTGCCGCTCGAACGGTGCTCAACGGCGCCTTCGCAGCGGAAGGACGACGTTCGGCCTCAGGAGGCGCGCGATGGACGAGCTGACCGATTTCGAAATCGTCGAGCGACGGGGATACCTCCGTCCGCGCAGCCCCCGCTCGATCGACCACGCCGCGAGCATGGTCGATGCGGCGCTCGCTTTCGCGCGCGCACGCGGGCTCCGAGAGGTGGTGGCGGACGTGACCGCGCTGGCGGGGTTCCCGTCCCCCACGGTCGTCGACCGATTCTGGATCGTCAGCCGCTGGGCGCTAACGGCCGAAGGCTGCGTTCGACTGGCGGTGGTCGCCTGCCCGGAGCATATCGACCCTCAGCGATTCGGTGTCACCGTCGCCAGGAATCGAGGCTTGGAGGGCAATGTGTTCGTGGCCGAGGCAGAGGCCGTCGCGTGGCTCGACGGATTGTCGAACGTGGCCAAGAGCGAGTCGCCCGGGGCAGGTGGCGGGTAATGCGGCCCGGCCGGCGCAGTCGCTGCACCTGCGCCGCTCCGCTCGTTCGTTGCTGGAACTTCATCGCCACGTGTGCGGGACGGACACGTGAGCCTGAGCGTTGGTCGTCATGAAGTCGGGTTCCACCACAGTACGGAAGGGCGTCTAACGGACATGGATCCGCGCGCTTTGCGACGAAGGTTCCTGGCCGGACTCTCCGAAGGGTTGCGCGTAGTGTGGCCAATCCTGTCGGCATTGCTCGCGCTGATCGTCACGCTCGGCGTGGCGGCGGGCTTGGTCGAAGGTTGGTCCGTGCAGGAATCGGTCTACTTCTCTTTCGTGTCGGGGCTGACGATCGGCTACGGAGACTTCGCCCCCAAGACACTATTCGGACGCGCGCTCGCGATCGTTATCGGCGTATGCGGCATTCTGGTGACCGCGCTAGTTGCCGCCGTCGCTGTGAAGGCACTGACACACGCTCGGGGCGGCGGCGATGAATGAGGCACTGGAGTCCGCCTGCGCCGAGCTCGCGCACCCGTTCCGGACTTTCAGTGACGCTGACTCTTCGTTGCACTTGACTGGCCACAGCGGGCTTCACGCATTCGCACTCGGGTGAACTCAAACGAAGACCGAGCAGAAGACCCGAGCGCCAACGCGCGAAACAAGGACACGCCATGAACCAGACACTCGGCTCGTCCGCTGACCCGGCTCCTGCACCAGCACCCGAACAATTCGGCTGGCGGCGCGACGGGCCTCGCTTCGTGCTGGTGGCTTGGGTGATCGCGACCGGCGTCTTGGCAGCGACAGCGATCGGCGCTGCGATCCTCGTTTCCCTCTTCGCAACTGTGCGTGCGGCGCTCGGTGGAGAGCGCTCGGGCGAGCGGCTCGGCGAGATCGCCCAGGAAGCGCTCGGGGGGCCGGCCATCGCATGGACCGCTTTGATCGCGTCACAGCTCGCGCTGCTCGCGTGCGCGTGGCTCGCATGTCGCATCCTGCGCAAGCCCGCGCACGAGCGGCTCGGTTTGGTCGCGACGGGCCTGCGTCCCGTGCAGCGAGCGGTGGTGCTCGTCGCCACCGTCGTGCCGTTCGCATTGGGGCTCGTGGCGGCCGGGCTCGTGGAGCGCGCGCTCGGTTCGTCGAGCGACGACACACTCGGCCTGCAGCGGATGTGGAGCGAGGGCTCGCGCGGCGGGAGCGCGGCGTGGATCCTGCTGATCGCGCTGTTGCCGGGGTTCGTCGAGGAGGTCTTCTACCGCGGGTTTCTTCAGCGCGGACTGCTGCTGCGCTTTGGACCATCGGCGTCGATCCTCACGAGCAGCGTGCTGTTCGCGCTCGTGCACGGCGAGCTCGCGTGGGCGACCGCCATCTTCCCGCTCGGCGTGTGGCTCGGTGTCGTCGCGTGGCGCACCGGCTCCGTGCTGTTGACCTTCGCCGCGCACGCGGGCGTCAACGGGCTGTGGACGGCAGGCATGATGATCCTGCACCGCGACCCGGCGAGCGAGTCGACGATGAACTGGATCGCGATCGCAGTCCTCGCGCTCGGCGTGATCGCGTTCCCGTGGGCGATCGTCATCCTGCGGCGAGAGCCTGCGGTCGCGCCGAGCGCAGTCACGCGTCGTCCGCTGTGGCTTCTTCCGCGCGTCGCCGGAACGGCGGTGGTGGCGGGAGCGCTCTCCTTCGTGCTCGTGCCGCCCGGCGCTGCGCCGATGGTGCCAGTGCAAGTTGCAACGCCGTCCGCGCCCACGCTCGGCGAACTCGAAGCGAGCGCGCTCGCAGCCGTCACGTGTACAGCCGCGGGCGACGCGGGCGCGGTCGAGTTCACTCTCATGCCCGGTGTCGGCGCGCGCGTCGCGTTGCCGAAGAACCGCGTCGGCATCGACGAGGTGATCGTCACGCTCGATGCAGCCGGCGAGACCGTGTGGCTCGCCTACGCTGGCGAGCGCAGTGGCAAACGCGGTAAGGGCCGTCCGGTGGGCATCGTCGAGCAGCTCGCTTCGGGCGATCCGACGGTGCTCTGCATGACGCTCACGCCGGGGCCGCCGCCGGTGTCGGTGCGCTTGACGCTCGAAGAGGACGAGGCGATGAAGCTCGCGGCGTTCGAGCGAGCCGATGCCGAAGGTTGGGCGAAGCGCGGACGAAAGTAGCCGAGCGTGCGTGGACGGCCACTAAGAGCCCGTGGAGTACTGGCCCGAACCGTTCGCTGCCCCCGAGAGTCGGCGTGCTTTCACCGAGCGCATCACGTGAGCTCGGCACCGCCGCCAACTCTTCGTTGCACCGTGCATGCTGCCACCGCCTCCGCCCGCCTCTGTTCGCAGGTGAACTCGAGCGTCGGGCAGTCAGGAAGCGCAGGCGATGGAGCTCGATTGCCGTCGAGCGCGCTCACGGCCGCGTCGTGATCGTGCGCTCGTCGCCGCGCACGTAGACGCGGTACGTGCTGCCGCCCGACCCGCCCGCGTTCGACATGGGCCGCGGGTGCACGCCGTACGCAACACAGCGAAACGTCTCGCCGCGCCGCAGCACGAGTGCTCTCTCCGTGCCGCCCGATTGCGGGCGATCGAACCACTCGATCGCGTGCGCTTCGTTCTCGACGCGCACGATGTAGTCGACGAGCTCGCCCGGAGCCGCGTCGCTGTGGAACTGGAACAACACGGTGACGTGGTCCAAATCGCCCGGGATCGGCTGGCCGACACCCGACGCACCGTTCGCCGGCGCGAGCACGGTGAACTTCGGACGATCCGCGTCGACCGTCATCAGCAGGCGCCACTCGCTCGTCCCGTACACGACCGGCTCTCCGGAAACAGTCGTGCGCGACGCGGACTGCACGACCCAGCGGTACTTCGTCACGTCGCTCGCAGCGCCGGCCGGCACACGCGCGCTCCAGTGGCCGCCTTCGTCGTTCGCCGGAACGAGCGCGCTGTCCGTGATCCCGCGCGGAGGCGTGCGCTCGACCTCGACGAGCACGCGCGCATCGGGACCCTGCGTCACGTCGATGCTCGCGCGCACCTCGTGGCTCGCGTCGACTTGCGCGGCGAGCCAGCCGCCGGCCGGCTCCCAGGGCACGAAACGCGGCGTGTCCGCGCTGCGACAGGCGCACGCGAGCGCGACGACAACGACGACGACCAGGGACCGGACCGAAGAGCTCACCTGCAGCATCGTTTTCACTCCTTCGTCGCGCACTTCACGCGCCCAGCACGATCACGGCCGACGCGTTGAACTCGTAGCCGTCGCGCGGAATCGCGATGGCGCGATCGGTCTCGCCCTGCATGTGCTCGATCGCTTCGTCCGAGAACTTCTGCGGATAGAACGAGCCTTGGATGAGCACGCGCTTGCCGGCCGCGTCCTTGGGGAACGCGTACTGGCCGCCGCAGCCGCTCTCCCAGCGCACCATCGCCTTGCGACCGTCGTCCTCGATCTGCATCCAGCAGCCGCGGTTCTGACAGACCGCGACGACCGTCGCCTCGACGAGCAGCGTCTGGTCGTAGAACTTCGCGGGCTCGGCGTCGACGAGCGCGAAGCGCACGGTTTGATGGGCTTGCACGGAGCCGCCGACGTGCAGGCCCTCGGGCAGCGGTTCAGCGGTGCGGCAGGCGGAAGGCGCGAGAGCGAGCAGCACGGTGCAGGCGAAGAGCTTCTTCATGGCGCGTGAAGCTAACAAACGCACCGGCTTTGGGGATCGACGCCGCCGCGGTGCGCCATCATCATGTGCTCCATGCGTTCCCCCACCGCTCTCGCCGCGTTCGCGTTCTTGGCCGCCGCTCCCGTGCTCGCGCAGGAGTCGGCGTATCGCCTGCCGCCGAAGGAGATCGTCGACATCCTCGACGCGCCGCCGACGCCAACGGTCAGCTTCAGCCCCGACGATCGTTGGATGCTGCTCGTCGAGCGCCCCGCGATGCCGTCGATCGAGGACGTCATGCGACCGTGGATCGGTCTCGCGGGCATCCGCATCGATCCGAAGCTGCACGGCGAACGGCGCACGAGCTTCATCAGCGGCCTCGTACTGCGCGAGGTCGGCAAGGACGGCGAGCGGCGCATCACGCTGCCCAAGAATGCGCGCGTCGCGACCGTGCGCTGGTGTCACGACAGCCAGAAGCTCGCGTTCACCGCCGCGGAGGAGAACGGGCTCGCGCTCTTCACGCTCGACGTGCGCGACGCGACACCGAAGCTCGTGACGCGCGCGGTCTCGGACGTGCTCGGCAGCGACTTCCAGTTCTCGAGCGACGGAGGAAGCCTGTACGTGTCGGCGAAGCTCGGGACACCGGCGCCCGCAGCACCGCGCGTTCCGTCCGGCCCCGCCGCGCAGGAGACGTCGGGCACGTCGACGCCGCTGCGCACGTACCAGGACTTGCTCACGGACGAGCACGACGCCGCGCTGTTCGAGCACTACGCGACCGCGCAGATCGTGCGCGTCGACCTCGCGTCGCGCCAAGTGGAGACCGTCGGCAAGCCGGGCATGTTCTTGAACTACGACGTGTCGCCGGACGGCGACTACTTGCTCGTCGTGCGCTTGAAGCGGCCGTTCTCGTACGTGCTCGCGTACGACGACTTCCCGCAGACGATCGAGCTGTGGAAGACGGACGGCACGCTCGTGCGAACCATCGCCGACGTGCCGATGGGCGAGCACATCCCGCAAGAGGGCGTGCGCACCGGACCGCGCAATGTGTCGTGGCAAGCGAGCGCGCCGGCGACGCTCGTGTGGGCCGAGGCGCTCGACGGCGGCGATCCGAAGACGAAGGCCGAGCAACGCGACAAGTGGATGGCGCTCGCGGCGCCGTTCGCCGGCGAGGCGCGCGAGCTCTTCCGTCTCACGCACCGCGCGCGCGGACTCGCGTGGCTGCAAGCACCCGACCAAGCGTTCGCGAGTGAGTACGACCGCGACAAGCGCTGGACGCGGACTTGGCTCTACGACCTCGCTTCGAAGTCGGCGCCCGTGCTCGTCGACGATCGCAGCGTGAACGATCGCTACAAGAATCCGGGCACGCCGGTGACGACGACGACGGCTTGGGGCACGCGCGTCGTGCTCCGCGACGGCTCGTTCATCTATCGCACGGGTCAAGGCGACACGAAGGAAGGCGCGCGTCCGTTCTTCGACCGCTTCGATCTCGCGACGCAGACGACCGAGCGCTTGTGGCAGTGCGCGGACGGCCGCTACGAAGCCGCGCTCGACGTCGTCGCGAGCACCACGACGAAGAAGCCGACGATCTTGACGTCGTCCGAGAGCCCCAACGATCCGCCGAACTATCAGCTGCGGGATCTCGAGAGCGGCAGCGTGACCGCGCTCACGCAGTTCACCGATCCGACACCGCAGTTGCGCGGCCTGCACCAGGAGATCGTGAAGTACGAGCGCGCGGACGGCGTGGACTTGTCGGCGACGCTGTACCTGCCCAAGGGTCACGTGAAGGGCACGCGCTTGCCGCTCGTCGTGTGGGCGTACCCGCAGGAGTTCAACGACGCGAGCACCGCCGGACAGATCAGCGGCTCCGCGAACCGGTTCGTCCGCATGCGCGGCGCGTCGCACCTGCTGTTCCTCACGCAGGGCTACGCGATCTTCGACGCCGCCACGATGCCGGTCGTCGGCGATCCCGAGACGATGAACGACACGTTCCTCGACCAGGTCGTCGCGTCGGCGCAGGCCGCGATCGACAAGGCGGTCGAGATGGGTGTCGCCGATCGCGAGCGCGTCGGCGTCGGCGGACACAGCTACGGCGCGTTCATGACGGCGAACCTGCTCGCGCACTGCGACCTCTTCAACGCCGGCATCGCGCGCAGCGGCGCGTACAACCGCACGCTGACGCCGTTCGGCTTCCAGAGCGAGCGGCGCACCTTGTGGGAAGCGCCGCAATCGTACGTCGCGCTGTCGCCGTTCTTCGTCGCGCACAAGATCAACGAGCCGATGCTGATGATCCACGGCGAGAAGGACAGCAACCCGGGCACGTTCCCCATTCAATCGGAGCGCATGTACCAGGCGATCAAGGGCAACGGCGGCACGGCGCGTCTCGTCGTGCTGCCGGGCGAGGACCACGGCTACTCGGCAAGAGAGTCGGTGCTGCACACCGTCGCCGAGATGGTCGCTTGGTTCGACACGTACGTCCGCCGCCCACCGCAAGCGGCGGGCGGATCCATCGGTGCCGCGCAGAACGCCAGCGGCCCGAGCAAGAACTGAGATCGCAGCCGAGCTCGCGGCCGCGCTCGCCGCTTGCGGCGAGCGCTTGCATACGGTGGGCCGGCATGCGCTCCATCTGCCGCTCGGTCATCGAGCCAACTCGCGTGAACGCGGCACACCGCCTTGCTACATAGTGCGGGCGTGAGCGCACCGCACATCCTCCACGTCTTCTCCACGTTCGTGCCGGCCGGACCGGAGATGCGCACGGTGCACTTGATCGATGCGCTAGGGCTCGAGTTCCGCCACTCGATCGTCGCGATGGACGGCCGCACAGACGCAGCCGCGCGCTTGCCGAAGGATGCGCCCGCGCGCGTCCTCGAGTCGCCGCCGCGCGCGGGTTCGCTCGCGACGATCCGCGCCTTGCGCGCGCTGATCCGCAGCGAGAAGCCCGACCTCGTGCTCTCGTACAACTGGGGCGCGTTCGACGCCGTGTTCGCGACGCGCAGCTTGCGGTTCCGCGCGCACATCCATCACGAGGACGGCTTCAACGCCGACGAGGTGGACTCGTTCAAGCAGCGGCGCGTGCTGACGCGGCGCGTCTTCCTGCGCGGCGTGAGCCGGGTCGTCGTGCCGTCGAAGAACCTCGCACGCATCGCGGGTGGCGTGTGGAAGCTGCCAGACGAGCGCGTGCGCTACATACCGAACGGCGTGCGACTCGAGCGCTTCGCTCCCGCGGACGGACGCGCGGCGCTGCGCGCGAAGCTCGGCCTGCCGCAGGGCGCACTGGTCGTCGGCTACGTCGGCCATCTGCGACCCGAGAAGAATCCGCTGCGCTTCCTGCGCGCGATGGCGCGCGTCGAGCCCGAGCTCGGTGCGCACGCGCTCGTGCTCGGCGATGGCCCCGAGCGCAAAGGCATGGAGGATCTCGCGGCGAAGATGCCCGCGCTCTTCGGCCGCGTACACCTGCTCGGGCACGTCGCCGATCCGAGCGAGCACTACCGCGCGATGGACGTGTTCGCGCTGTCGTCGGACACGGAGCAAATGCCGGTCGCGCTCGTCGAGGCGATGGCTTGCTCACTTCCGTGCGTCGCGACCGACGTCGGCGACGTGAAGGACATCCTGCCCGAGAGCCAAGCCGACTTCGTACTACCGCTCGGCGCGCACGAGACGGCCTGGCCGCTCGCGGAGAAGATCTCCGAGCTCTTGCGCGATCCAGAGCAACGCCGCGCGCTCGGCGCCGAGAACCGTAAGCGCGTCGAGCGCGAGTTCACGTTCGACAAGATGCTTGCGGCGTACCGGGAGGAGTATCTCGCGGCGATGCGCGCGTGAGCGCGGTCAACGCGGCCCGGCCGTACGCGGCACGTACGGTTTCGCTGCGATGATCACCTCGACGTCGCGCTTCGACGCGACGTCGTTCCAGCTCTTCGTCTTCGGCTGGACGTGGAACTCGATCGAGCACGGCTCGGGCGCGTTCGGATCCGAGAGGGAGCTCCGAGCGTCGACGCGCGACGTCGAAACGTCCGGCTCGTTGGCGTCCGCGCGGAAGTATCCGAGCCACGACTCCGTGCTCACGACCTTGCGCTGGTGCGTGAAGACGAGCGAGCACGCCACCGGACGCACGATCGTCCCCGCCGCGAAGTCGGAGTGCTCCGTGATCGCCAGACGCGGGCCGACGAAGACGTCGTAGCTCACGTCGATGCCGTTCAGATCGTTCTTCCGGCCACCGAGGCCGAAAGACGGCCGCGTTTCGTCGAGCACGGCGGGAGTTCCACGTTGCTCGTGCACACCGGCTTGCCCCTGCGGCGCGACGGCTCGCTCCGCGAGCGCAGAGATCGAAGTCGGCGCGCGCGGCTGCGATGCCGCACACGCCGCCGCCAGCGGCACGAGCCATCCCACGACACGCCACGAAGACTGCACGCTCCTTTTCATCGCGAACATCCTCACGCGCGGAGCGACCGCGCCGCGACCTACCGCTGCCCGCTCGCACCGGCGCTCGCCGCGCTGCTGCGCGACGGCACCGAGGCTTCCACCGGCGCCGTCTCCTGCGCCTCCGCGTGATCGATCACGTGCGGCGGCATCTCGCCGCCCGGGCCCATCAGGTAGTGCTCGAACCACTGCATCATGCGCAACGAGAAATCGAGGCGCGCGCCGGCTTTGCGGTTGCCGTGTCCTTCACCGGGATACAGCACGAGTCGCACGGGGGACTTGTCGCGCACTTTGAGGTGGCGATACAGCTCGCGCGACTGACCGACATTGACGCGCGGATCGTCCTTGCCGTGCAGGATGAGCAGCGGCGTCTTGCACTTGTCCGCGTGGTAGATCGGACTGCGCTCGAGCAGCGCTTGCCAATCCTCCCACGGGCGCTTCAACGCGTGCACGTAGAACTCCTCGTCCGGGATGTCGGTCGTGCCGAACTTCGAGATCACGTTGGAGATGCCGACCATCATCACGCCCGCGGCGAAGCGCTCGGAGAAACGCGTCGCGCACCACGCGGTCGCGTAGCCGCCGTACGAGCCGCCCGTCACCCCCACCTTCGACTTGTCGACGAGCCCGCTCGCCACCAAGTGATCGACCGCGTCGACGAGATCGTCGAACTCTTTGCCGGCGGCATCGCCCTGACCGAGCTTCGCGAACTCGACGCCGCGGCCCGTGCTGCCGCGGTAGTTCGGATAGAAGACCGCGAAGCCGCGCGCAGCGGCGTAGTGGCCGGGCCGCGCGTACGTCGACATCCAACCGTTCGACTCGTGCGCTTCGGGGCCGCCGTGCACGTAGAGGATGAGCGGGTAGCGCTTGCCCTTCACCAGGTCGAGCGGACGCACGAGCACGCCCTCGAGCTCGAGCCCATCGCGCGCACGGAACGTCACCACCTCTTGCTTCGCCATGCGCACGTTCGCGAGCGACGGATTGCTCGTCGTGCGGCGCGTCGGCGTGGTCTCGCCGTGATTCATCGTGAAGAGCTCGCCCGGATGCTCCGGCGACTGCGCGACGAACGCACCGCGCTGGCCATCCGCCGAAATCGTCACACCGCCGAGCAGCGGGCCGCCGGGACGCACGATGAGCTTCGAGCGCGGATCCCCGTTCGACGGCTGCGTGCGCGGATCCGCCCAGACCTTGCCGAACGCGCTCTCGACTCCGACGGCCGCGGTGTACGCGATCCACTGCGCGTCGAGCCACGCGATCGAACTCACGTCGGCGCGATTGCCCGGCAAGAGCTCGACGGGCTGGCCACCACTCGACGGCGCCACGACCAAGCGGCCCGCGTGCGGGTCGTGCACATCGGCTGCGGACACGATCGCGATGTGCGCGCCGTCCGGGCTCCACGCAAACGTGCCGAGCTTGCCGGGTGTCTCGATCTTCGCGAGCACTTGGCCGCTCGCCGCGTCGACGACGTGCACGCGCTGGCGCATGTACTCGTCGTCCACGAGCGGCGTCGGCGCGAGCGACACCGCGAGACGATCATCGACCGGCGACCAGCGCACACGGTGCGCGGAACCCGGCAAGTCGAGCGCGCGCGGCTTCGACGCGGCGTCCGTGAAGTCGACGATCCACACCCGCGCGGCGCGCCAGTCCTCCTCGTACACCTCTTGCTTGAAGCCTCGCTCCTGCGCCTTTTTGCGTGCTTCCGACTCGGGCTCGGTCGCGACGAGCGCGACGCGCTGTCCATCCGGCGCGAGGCTGAAACCCGAGATCGCGCTCGCGAGGCTCGCGACGCGCCGCGCTTCGCCGCCGTCGACCGGGATGACGTACAGCGAGGTGAACTTGTCGGAGCCGCGCTTCGCGAGGAACGCGAGGCCGCGGCCGTCGGCCGTCCAATCGAACGCGCCGACTTCGCTCTTGCCGCCGACGAATGCGCGCGTGCGACCCTCGTCGTTGTCGAGGACGTAGAGCTCCGTCCAAGCAGCGCCGTCGTCGTCGTCGCCGATCGTGCGCGGCACCGAAACGGTGTACGCGACGTGCTTGCCGTCGGGCGAGATCTCGGCCGCGGCGACGTTGCGCAGCGTGGCGACGGAGTGCGGTGTCAGGACGTCGGCGGCCAGAGCGGCGCGGACGGACACGAACAGGACGGCGGTGCAGAGGGCGGGACGCAGTGCGATGCGCATGAGAGAGCTCCGGTGGGCGTGCGAGGCGAGCGCACAGGATACGCGCGAAACCTCCCTCCACGGAATCCGTCGGCGATCCCGCGCGACGCGTCCCTTTGGATCCCGCGACGTGATTGGGAGAACGTGCCGCGCCGTCTATGCTCTCCGCTCGCACCCTTCGGACCGCGCCCGCGATGACACCCCAGACGATCACCTCCGTTCCCACGGCAATCCTGTCCCGCATCGTCGACCGCGCCTTCGCGCAGACGATGGCGATGATCCACCTCGCCAACCACCGCGACGGCAAGCGCCGCGGCGATCCCAAGGTCGGCGGGCACCCGGCTTCTTGCGCGAGCTCGATGCACTTGCTCGGCGCGCTGCACCTGCACTCGCGGGCCGTGCACGACTACATCGCGTGCAAGCCGCACGCGTCGCCGGTCGACCACACGTACCACCACTTGTTGCAGCTCTTCCGCCGCGATCTCGAGGCGACGTCGTGGCACTCGCCGGCCGAAGCGAAGGCGATCATGACGCGCTTGCGCAAGTTCCCGCTCCCGGGCGAGGAGCCGGTGTTCCAGAGCTATCACGCGCAGAGCGATCCCGACTCGTTCCACTTCCTGCCGTCGGGTTCCGTCGGCATCCCGCCCGTCGTGTCGGTCTATCTCGCGCTCGCGCACCGTTACGCGGCGGACCACGGCTGGAACGTGCCGCCGAAGGCGCACTTCTGGTCGATGATGGGCGACAGCGAGTTCCGCGAAGGCTCGCTGCTCGAAGCGCTGCCCGACGTCGCCGAGCGCCAGCTGGGCAACGTGACGTGGATCATCGATTACAACCGTCAGAACTTGGACGGGACGCGCATCCCGAACGAGCGCAGCTTCCGTGGGTCCGACTGCGATCGCATCGAGCGCACGGCCGTCGCGAACGGCTGGCGCGTCGTGCAAGTGCGGCACGGCCTGTATCGCGAAGAGCTCTTCGCGCGCCCGGGCGGCGAAGCGTTCCGCTCCGTGCTCGAAGGCGGGCTCTCCGAGTACGAGTACCAGATGCTGCTCTTCAAGCGCGACGCGCGCGAGATCCGCAAGCGCGTGACCGAGCGCGCGAGCGACGCCGGGCGACTCTTGAAGACGCTGTCCGATGACGAGCTGTTGCGCGCGTTCCGCGATCTCGGCGGCCACTCGCTCGACAAGCTGATCGCCGCGTACGACCAGGCGCGCACGGACGCGGAAGTCCCCTATCTCGTCATCGCGCACACGATCAAGGGCTACGGCCTCGAGTGCGAAGCCGATCCGTCGAACCACTCGGCACTGCCGTCGCAGAAGGAGATCGAGAGCATTCTCGCGCGCCGCGGCCTCACGCTCGCGGACCCGTTCGCGCTGTTCGAAGAGACGTCCGACGAAGGCGCGTATCTGGCCGAGCGCAGCCGCTCCTTCCGCGCCGGAATCGTCGAGCACATGCGGCTGCGCCGCGAGAATCGCGAACGTGTGCGGAAAGCCGTGAACGCGGAGGGCCTGTCGGACTCGCTCGGCATCGATCTCTCGCTCTTCCCCATCGCGCACACGCAGTGGATGTGGGGACAGCTCGCATCGAAGCTGGTGCGCATCGGCACGCAGGACGATGGCGGGCCAGAGACCGGACTCAGTGCGAAGGCGCTGACGCAGGACGAGCAACGCTGGAAGACCGCGGCCGACTTCGTGCTCACCTTGTCGCCCGACGTCGGCACGAGCACGAACATCTCGCCCGGCATGGATCAGCGCATCTACGGGCCGGACTACACGCCCGACATCGAGGAAGAGCTGCAGATCCACTACAAGCACCCCGACCTCGTTGCGACGGACGATCCGTGGACGCGCCACATCCGCTTCGAGATCGCCGAAGCGAACTGCATGTCGGCCGCGGGCGCGTTCGGGAAGATGAACTTCTACATCGGTCTGCCGTTCATCCCGATGATGACGGTGTACGACTTCTTCATCAAACGCGCGCTCGACCAGCTCTACTACAACCTGTACTGGCGCTCGGAGTTCATCCTCGTCGGCACGCCGAGCGGCATCACACTCTCGCCCGAAGGCGCGCAGCACAGCTGGAAGAGCGACATCCAGATCCCGAACTTGATCACGTGGGAGCCGGTGTTCGCAGTCGAGATGGACTGGATCCTGTGCGATGCGATCCGCCGTCAGATGACCGCCGACAACGAAGGCCGCACGGGCGTCGTGATCCGCGGCGTCACGCGCGGCATCCAGCAGAGCTTGCTGCTCGATCACGTGCGGCGCCAAGGCGCTTCGAAAGTGGCGGGCGCGGTGACCGGAGCGCTGAAGCCGAGCGGTGCGGGCAATGCATGGGGCGCTGCAGTCGACGAGTCGACGCTGCCCGCGCAGTCCGACGCGGAGCTCCTCGCGCGTGTGCGGCACGACTGCTTGCGCGGCGGCTGGTACTTGATCGATTGGCGCGGGTACGCGGGCTACGAGCCCGGCGACAACGTCGTCCAGGTGTTCAGCATCGGCTCCGTCACGACCGAGGCGATCGCCGCGAGCGAGAAGCTCCTCGAGTACGGCATCTTCGCCAACGTCATCGTCGTGTCGACGCCGGACCTCTTGCTCGGAATCCTGGGCGAGCCGGACGACCACGCGCACTTGCGCGAGCACCTCGGTGTCAGCGGAGATCTGCACGCGGTTCCGCAGAACGGCGGCGAAGCGGAGCTCGTCACGCTGGCCGGACGGCGCGTGCCGATCGTCGCGGTGTGCGACGGTGAGCCGGGTCTCGTCGACAACATCGGCTCGATCGTCGGCGTGAAGCAGATCACGCTCGGCGTGCGCAAGTTCAGCAAGTGCGGCCGGCCCGACGAGGTCTACGCGTACCAGCACGTCGACGCCGCGAGCGTCGTCGAAGCGTGCGGCCGAGTGCTCGCGGAGACAGCGCTCGAGAACCTGCGCGTCGCGCCGGACGTCCTCGCGCGGCTCGGCGAGCGGACGCGCGACTCCGTGAAGCGCGATTGGCGCGAGCTGTGGCCCGCGCGCGACCGCGGCGAGCACGGATGAGCGCGCGCGACGGCGAAATGCACGACGCGCCCGACTCGCGCGCGTCCGCGCCGGAAGATCCGCCCGCGTTTGCAGGCTTTCCCGTGTGCTCGTCGCAGCGCATCTACGACTCGCACTGGTGCGGGCTCCGGCGCGACATGGTGCTCCTCCCGAACGGCAACGAGCAGGAGTACCACGTGTTCGAAGTCGCCGACGCCGTCGCCGTCGTTCCGGTGACGCGCGACCAGCGCATCGTGCTCGTCGGCCAATACCGCTATCCGCACGGGAAGACGCACTGGGAAGTTCCGGCCGGCCGCATCGCCGAGGGCGAATCGCCCGATGCGGCCGCGCGGCGCGAGGTGCGCGAGGAAACGGGACATCGCGTGGGACGGCTCACCGCACTGCCGGGGTTCTATCCGACGAATGGCATCAGCGCGCACTACGCGCATCTGTTCGTCGCGCTCGATTGCGAAGAGGTCGGCGCTCTGATGCTCGACGCATCCGAGCACATCATCGTGCGCGCGTTCACGCACGCGGAGATCGAACGCTTGCTCGACTCGGGACGCATCCAAGACGGATTCAGCGCGATCGCGCTGATGTACTACTTGCGGAACGCTGCGCACTGAGCGCGCGTCACTGCAACCGGTACAGCGCCATCCACGGTCCGGGGCGCTGTACCGACCACAAACCCGTCAGCGGAAAGTCCATCTCCGTCGGCAAGAACGCTTCGTCCGTCGTGCGCGATCCGCTCGACGGATCGACGACGACCTCGCGCGTGGCGCCGGCGACGATCGGCGCGGTCAGCGGACCGCGCTCGTCGCCGGGCCGCCGGTCGACCAGCAAGAAGTGCGTGACGCCGAGCGCTCGGAGTGCGCTCGTCGGATCCGCGCCGAGCGAACGCAGCTCGGCCCGGACGGCCAGCGTGCGCGCGCGCTCGTCGAACGCGAGCACTTCCTCGACGCGTACGGCGTTGACGCCGGCGTCACCGGCGGGGATCTCGCCGCGGTCGAGCTCGAGGCGGCGCCGGTCTTCGCGCGCGTACAACGACTGACCGAGCGACGTCCGTAACCGATCGAGACGGTGCAAGCTCGCGCGGTCGAGCTCGACATCGGGACCGTAGCGGTCGATCGCGACGACAACGCCGCTTGGGAGCCCGCGCAACGTTTGCGACACGAGCCCGCGCGTGTCGGTGCGCGAAAGCACGTGGTCGAAGCGCACGGCTTGCACCAACGGAAACGCGAGCAACAGCACGAGCGCGATCGTGCCCGCGCGCGAGCGCAAGAGCCGCTCGGCGAGCAACCCCGCGGGAAACACGAGCAGCACCGCGACCGGCAGCAGATAGCGCACGTGGTCGCTCCTGTTCGTGAGGAAGAACGCGGACCAGCCGAGCGCGAAGATCGCGACGGGACGGGTGCTCGCGCGGCGCAACGCGAGCCACAGGCCGCACACGCCGAGGATCACGATCGCGAGGTCGTAGCCGACGAAGGCGCGCGACAAGCGCGCGAGCGACTCGAGACGCACGTCGAACAGCACGCTCACGCCGCCGACGGAGAATCCGCCTTCCTCGTCGACCGCGTCCCCCATGATCACTTGATCGCGCGTCGGAATGCCGTAGCGCAGGAAGTACGGGTGGCCGAGCAACACGCCGGCGACGAGACACGCGGCGACGCAAGCGACGCCGTGACCGAGACGTGTTGCGAGCGCGCGCCCGCTCCAGCGCAGCGTGCTCGTGAGCCACGCGATCGCAGGGATCGCGATCGCCGGCAAACCGGATTGGTGACACGCGAACGAGAGACCCGCTGCGACGCCGGAGAGGACGAGCCAGCGCGCGCGCGGGTCGCGCGTGTACAGCGCGGCCGGCCACGCGGCGAGCACCAAGAAGAACGTCATCGGTACCCACGGCCGCTCTTGCACCGAGAAGTGCACGTGCAGGAGGCCCGTCGCCACGAGCCATGCGGCGATCCACGCGCCGCGCTCGAGCCCCATCGCGCGCGCGGCGCGGAACGCAACGAGCGGCGTCAGTGCGCCGAACAGTGCGATCAGCCAACGCGCGACGATCCGCGCGTCCTCGGGATGATCGAGCAGATGGTTGCCGAACTCCCGCGCGTCCTGCCACGGACCGAGCGCGTACTGCGCCGCGTACGCCGGCAGCAGCATGTACGGCAGGAAGTTCGGGTAGTGCGAGTACTTGCCGACCGGCGGGACGAGGTCCTTGTCCTTCGCCATGCCGAGCGCCGCGCGCACGATGTGCGCATCGGGCACGTAGTTCTTCGCGCCGCCGTGATCGATCGGCCACGCGCGCAAGCAGAGCGGCAGCAGCACGAGGACGGCGAGCGCCGCGAGCTTGTGCGGGAGACGGCTCACGCGCTGGCGATGATCGCGCGCGGTCGCGCGCTTTCCAACGCACCGCTCCCGCGCCTCGGACACGCGTCGACGGCGTCGCTCACGGAATGCTCGGTTCGTGCGCCACGACTCACGCTTCCGGGTCGACCTCGAAGCGCTTGAGGAAGTCGTCGTTCGTGTCGACGTCGGACAGACGGGTCACGAGCAGCTCCATCGCCTCCATGAAGTTCATGCGCAGGAGCACGCGGCGCAGCACGCCGATGTACTTCATCCGCTTCTGCGTGTAGAGCTTCTCTTCCTTGCGGGTCCCGGATTTCTCGATGTCGATCGCGGGGAAGATGCGCCGGTCGGCGAGCTTGCGCGACAGCACGAGCTCCATGTTTCCCGTGCCTTTGAACTCCTCGAAGATCAGCTGATCCATCCGGCTACCGGTGTCGATCAGCGTCGTGCCCAGGATCGTCAGCGAACCCGCCTTCTCGGTGTTGCGCGCGCTGCCGAAGATCTGACGCGGGCGCTCCATCGCGCGCGAGTCGAGACCGCCCGACATCGTGCGGCCGCTGCCTCCGGCGAGGTTGTTGTACGCACGCGCGAGACGCGTGATCGAATCGAGCAGGATCACGACGTCCTGACCGAGCTCGACCAGGCGCGTCGCGCGCTTCCACACGACTTCGGCGAGCTGCACGTGGTTCTTCGGCGATTCATCGGCGGTGCTCACGAACACTTGGCCGTTCGTGCTGCGCTTCCACTCGGTCGCTTCCTCTGGACGCTCGTCGACGAGCAGCACCATGAGGGCCACGTCGGGATAACCGACCTCGATGCCCTTCGCGAACTGGCGCATGATCGTCGTCTTGCCCGCGCGCGGCGGTGCCACGATCAGCCCGCGTTGGCCGCGACCGACCGGACAGATGAGATCCAGGATGCGCATCGACACGTCGCCGGTCGCATCGCCGACCGCATAGTGGAAGTCGGGATCGATCGTCGTCAGCGTCTTGAACACCGGCAGCGACTTGACCTCGTTCGGCGACTTGTCGTCGACGGTCGTGACGTCGATCAACGCGTACTTGTGCTTCTGCCCGCGACCGATGCGACCGGACACGATCGCGCCCTCGCGCAGTCGGTGCTGAGACACGAGCCGCTCGGGCACGAAGATGTCTTGCCGCGACGGCAGGTACTGATGCTCGAGCTGGCGCAGCACGCCCCAGGTGGTGCCTTCCGCGACGTACATGCCGAAGCCCGTCGTCGGCGCGCGCTGCTGCTCATGTTGCGGCGGACCACGCCGCTGCGGCGCGTGCTCGTCGGACGGCGCGTCGACCGCGCCCTGCGGCTCGTCCTCGACCGCGATCGGCGCCGTAGGAGCTTGCGTCGCATTCGGTCCGCCGCCGCCCTCGCCGCCCGGGCCGTCGTGACTTCCGCCGCGACGGCGGTGACGTCCGCCCCGGCGTCCGCCTCCGCGGCGCTTGCCGGGCCGGCGCCAATCCGTGCGCGAGCGCGGGTCGCCCTCGGCAGCGCGCTCCGGCTCCGCCACGGGACTGCTGCTGCCTTCGCTGGTGCGCGGGCCGCCAACTTCCGGTGTGCGATCGCCAGGCGGTGCTTCGTGACGCTCGCGCGTTTCGGGGCGTCGACCACGATGCTCGCGCGGCTCGCGCCGTTCGGCGGAACCGCCGCGCGGTGCGTCGGGAGGTTCGTTGCGACGGCGCGGCGGGTGCTCCTGCGGCTGCGGACGCGCAGGGGACGGTCGCTCCATCGCGCCGAACGGCAGCGACTCGGAAGAGGAATGGAAGTCGTCGGGAGCCAAGGCGGTCCTCGGTTCGCGGCGAACGAGAGCGGACCCGTGTCGTGCCACCCGTCCAGCCGCGGAATGGAGCTGACGCACGAACGTGCGGATCAGGATCCAGACTTGCGAACGGAGATCGGAAACTGCCGATGCAGGGCTAGGGTCCCGCGCTCTCTAAGCCCGGAGACCACTTCCAGGAGTGGAGCAAGCGGAACAGCTCGTCCGCTCCGGAAGGCGCGTCCTCGCGCCGTGCAGGCATCGCTCTGAAGCACAGAGCGAACGTCACTGCACGAAGGCAGCATGCCTCAAACGCAACGGGAAGGCGACTCTAAATCCGCTTTCCGCGGTCTCGGTGAGGCAGCAGCCCCGAGGGCAACGCGAGCGACATATCTATCGGACGACGACGGCGTCGGACTGGCGCGACTCGGGCATTCGGCAGGCAGTCGCGCGTGCGGTCCACACGCGCATTCCCGAAACCTCGCGCTCTGGACACGCGCAGCAGGACCTGCAGGAAGTGGTCGGGGCGAGAGGATTTGAACCTCCGACCTTTTGGTCCCGAACCAAACGCGCTACCAAGCTGCGCTACGCCCCGACGAAGAGGCGACGAAGATACGGTGCTGCTCCGTCCGGCGTCAACCCAAGGCTCGCGGCCGGCTCGGATTCACTTGCCGAGATCCACGAAGACGCCGCCGTTCAGCTCGGCGATGCGGCGCATGAAGTCTTTTTGGAACTCGCCGATCGCGATCGTGTGGATCACCACCTTGCGCAGTTCGTTGACGCTCTTCACCTCGCGCAGGATGTCGTCCGGATCGACGAAGTCGCCGGCCGTCGGACGTCCGTCGGACAGGAAGAAGATGGTGTCGACCTGCACCGTGTAGTCCGCCGGCCCCGTGCGCGGTCCCGCGTCCACGCCGAGCGCGGTCATCAAAGCCGAGTACGTGTTCGTCTTGCCGAGGTCGAGGCTCGCCGAAGCCGCGAGTCCAACTACGGCGAGATCTGCCTTCGACGCGCCGCCGATCGCGTCGAGTGTCTTCACCCAATCCTTCGCCGCCGACTTGTTGAGCACGTTCGCCGGCACGAGCTTCTTCTTCCACGGATCGACCTTCGTCGCGAACGCGAGGATGTTGAAGTTCACGGCCGGATCGAGGTGGTCGAGAGTGCGGATCAGCTCCGTCTTCACGATGTCGATGCGCGAAAGCGAAGGATAGTTGCCGGCGAGGAAGCGCTCGCGCTCCGTCACCTGCGCCTCCATCGAGCCCGACACGTCGATGACGAAGATGATCGAGCGACTCGGGGTGTCGATGCCGTGGTACTGCACCGGCCCCGACTTGTAGTAGTTCGACGGTCCCGCTCCCGTGCGCGCCTCGCGCTTGCCGCGCAGGAACGCGACCGCTTCGGGTTTGGGCAGGACGTACCCCTCACGGTTCTGCGCCCACCAATCGCTCCACTTCGCGGCGTCGGCGCCGTACTCCTTCCCTGACAAGCTCGCGAGCGTCTCGGCGATCTCCGGCACGAGCCGCCCTTCTTCCACTTTCAAGCGTTCGATGAGCGGCGGGATCGCGCTCGGGCTGCGCACTTTCGCGAGCGCCTGGATCGCGGTCGTTCGCACCTGCCACACGTCGTCCTGCAAGCTCGCGATGGCGGGCGCGACGACGAGCTCGGACGCGAGCTGCGCCAGTGCTCCGATCGCGCTCGAGCGCACGGCAGGTTCCGGATCCGCGCACAGCGGCGCGATCGCCGTCGCGTGGCTCGCGTCCCCCGCCGCGCCGAGCGCGGCGATCGCGTGCCGCTTGATCTCCCAGGACTTGTCGGCGAGGCACGCCGCGAACGCCGCGGAGACGCCGGAATACTTGCCGTCGGTCAGTGCGCGTAGGTAGCCGACGCGGATCGCCTCGCTTTTCTCCGCACGTAGCGCGGCGGTCATCGCCTCGACCGGCTCGCGGCTCTTGAACCCGGAGAGCACGCGCACCGCCGCGCGCACGACCTCGGACTCGGGATCTTTGAGGACGGGAGCGAGCGCTTCGACGACGCTCGGATCCTCGAGACCTTGCAGCGTCAGCACCGCCTCGACACGCGTCGGCGTGTCCTTGTACTGACGGAAGTACTTCTTGAATTGCGCGAGCGTCTCTGCGTCTTGGGGCGCGCCTGCGGCTTGCACGCAGATCGACAGAAGCGCGCCGAGCGCGCACAGCCACGTGCGGATCATCTGTGGGCCTCCTTGGGCGTGGACCCATCATAGGACCGCGCGCGGTCCGCCGTCCCGTGCGTTTCGCAGCGGGACGTTGGCTCGCGGGCGCTAGCCCGCATGTCTCACCACGTCCGTCGCGAGGTTGCGCCAGCGCGTTCGGAGCAAGGCGTCGCATCGGAATCGACCGCAGTTGACCTGTTGGGTCCGCGAGTATCGATTCCGATCCAGTAACGTCGCTCCGAGCGAAGTGGCGCGACCGCAGCGGGACGTGGTGAGAACTGCGGGCGCTACGGCTTCTTCGGGCGCACGATCACGGTCGTCGTTGCGGGCACCGGCTCGACGTCTTGCGTCTCGAGCGTCACGCGTGCGCCGTCATCCGTGATGAGCGTCACGGTGCGCTCGTCGCGCGCCGTCACCTTGCCGTAGAACATCCCGCCGGGGACGCGCACGCGCACGCGCGGCAGACCTTCCAACGCCTGCGATCCGGGCGTGCCGAGCGCGGGCGTGCCTTGCGGCGACGAAATCTGATCGACGCGTTCGAGCTGATCGAACATCAGCGCCATCCGACCGAGCTGCGTGTCGAGCCATACCTTGTGCTGACCGACCGCGTACAGACGGCCTTCGAAGATCTCCCCGTCGTGCAGGATCGTGCGCACGCGACCGACCTGCGGCGTGAGGATGCGCGTCGGACCACCGATGCGGTCCATCGGGATCGTTTGGCCTTCCCAGATGCCCGCGAGATCGCTCTTCGTCGCGCGGCGCATGCGGTTCTTCGACGTCGAGCTCGGCGCGATCTCCTCCATGCGTACGTCGATCGTCTCGTCGGCGACGGGCGATTGGCTCGCGATCGATTCCGAACCGACGTCGATCCGCGGACCGATGGTCGCGTCCGGCGAGGGCTCGCTCGACGCGACGTCGGCCGCATCCGGCTGCTCATTGGCGGCGGCGAGTGCGGCACGCAACGCCGGAACGTCGATCGCTCTGTGCAGCGGATCGAACACGGTTGCGTCGGTGTTCGTTTCGAGCAGAACGTCGCGCCCCGGCCAGATCGCGCGCAGGTTGTCGCGCATCCAACGTTCGAACTCGGGGCTCGGCATCAATGGGGTGCCGGTGGCTCCCGGAACCGTCGACGTCTCGGCGAGCGTGTCGAAGTCGCCGTCGACGTCCGAAGGAATCGTCGCGGTCGCTGTGCTCGGCACGGACGGTTCGGTCGTGCGCGGCGCCGGAGGAACCGAACGCGTCGCGACAGTCGGCGCCGGCTCGGATGGCGCGCGCGTGAAGTAGACGTATGCAGCGACGCCGCCGCCTACGAGGACGAGCAGCGCGGCGGCTCGCAGCCACGAGCGCGAACGCACTGGCACCTGCACTTGTTCGTCGTCGGAGGCGAACGGGCCGAGCTCGCTCTCGTCGATCTCGGCGGCGTCCTCGCCCGTCGGCTGCGGCACGTCGCTCGGAATCGTCGGACGCAGGGACTCGGGAACGACCGGCTCGACCGCAGTGGCTGATGTCTCGTCGAGATTCAGCAGCCAGTGGACGGATTCGCTGGGAGCGGCGGCGTCGGGGGCGACGTCGGCGCTCGGTAGTCCGCCGTCCTGGGCGCCGCCGCGCAGCTCTTGCTCGAGGCCCAAGAAGTCGGCGGCCTCTTCGGCACCGCGCCACTCCTTCGGCAGATCCTTCGCCGAATCGACTTGTCGCGCATTGTGCGCAGGACGGCTGCCGTACAGCGCCGTCGATTCGTCGAGCGCGCCGGGTTCGGCGTTCGGGGACTGCAGCTCTTTCTGATCTCGTTCCAACATCGCGGGTTGCACGGCGCCTTGACGGCCAGGGGTGTCGAGTGGTGATCGCCCCGGGACACCCGTGTGGAAACCGGCCCGGGCCCGAGGCAGGTTCACGGCGGTTATCGGCACGACGCGCGCGAAACCCGCAGCGGCTGGAAGGAAAGTCCGCGCCATCTCGCGCACGGGAAGGCTTTTCGACACGCGCCGGCGCGGCGCACGAGCGAAGCGGAGGTGGCCCCTCCGATGGATTCGCATTCCGGTCTCGTCTTCGCGAGCGAAGGCGAAACCGGAAGGCTCAGCGCCGCCGCAGCACGCGGTTCGCGCCCTGCCGCAACGTCACGCCCTGGCTATCGAAATGCTCGAGCAGCGGGATCAAGTACTTGCGCGTCGTGCCGAGCGTGTCGCGCAGGCTCGGGATGTCGAGCGAGCCCGCGCGCTTGCAGTTCGCAATGATCGCTTCGCGCGCCGCCTCGTAGTGCTCGCGCGCGAGGAGAAAGTCCGCGGCGATGCGTACCGCCGCACCGCGGTCGACGGCGAGCTGGAGCAAGGCGGTCGCGCGCGCCGGCGCGAGCTTCATGCGCGCCGCGAGCTCGCTCGCGGACGGCGGCTGGAACCGGCTCGCCGCGAGCTCCGCGAGCACGCTCGCGTACGCGGCGCGCGTTGCTTCGTCGAGATCGCGCGGCGCGCCGGCGCGGCGGACGAAGCCGCCCGGTTCGGAGCGCAGACGTCCCGCGCGCTCCTCGTCCGCGAGCAATGCGTCGAGCAACTCGTCATCGAGCGCGGTCTCGCGCCTCAGGTCGCGCACATCGATCACCTCGCGGTGCGCGTGCGCGTCGAACCACGCTGTGAGCACCGCGTTCAGTCGCTCGCGCGCGACGGCCCAGCGCTCGACGTGGATCCAGCGCCCATTCGCCGGGACCACGGCGTGCTTCTCCTGGACGAGCTCGTCCAGCAATCGCCGCGCCTCGTCCTTCGAGCGCTTGATCTCGAGCGCGATCACGTCCGCGCTCACCAGCACGAGCGGAGCGCGTGCGAGAACGACCTCGCACAGCTCCTTCGGCGAGCCGAGCCCGCGCTCCTGCCGTGTGAGCTCGTCGACGACGAAGCCCTTGAAGCGCTTCAAGCGATGCTTGCTCTCCTCGAGCACGACTCCGCCCCCGAGCGTGATCGTCGGCGACGCCAAGCGCACGATGAACCGGTCGCCGGGTGCGCAGACGACGGAATCGTCGAGGCGAATCTGCGCGAGCGCGGACTCGCCCGGTGCGAGCGCGGCGCGCTCGAGCAGCACGAGCTCGCCCTGAACCTCCGACGTGCCGGTGTGAAAGCGCACCCGCGTGCGATCGGCGATCGGGCGCGCGAGTGTGGCGAGCGCCTCGACGCGCGCGCCGAGCATGCGCACGGCGCGGAACGCGCCCGGCGCCGCGACCACGTCGCCACGGCGAACCGATCGATGGTCGATGTCGCTCAAGTTGATCGCGGTGGAATGTCCGGCGCGCGCGAGCTCGGCGCGCTCGTGGTAGGCCTGCAGTCCACGCACCTTGCCGCGCACGCCGAGCGGCAGCACCTCGAGCATCTCGCCCACGCGCACCGTGCCCGAAACCGGCACGCCGGTCAGCACGGTGCCGTGACCGTGCGCGCTGAAGACGCGCTGGATCGGCATGCGGAACAGGCCTTCGCTCGAGCGCGGCTGCGTCGCCGCTGCCAGCGCGTGCAATGTTGCGCGCAGCAGGTCGAGCCCGCGCCCGGTGATCGACGAGACCGGGATCACGGGCGCGTTTTCGAGGAACGTGCCGCGCACCGTGCTCTTCACGTCGTCCGTGGCGAGTTCGACGAGCGCCGGCTCGACGGCGTCGATCTTCGTGAGCGCGACGAACCCGCGCTTCACGCCGAGCAGCGTCATGATCGCCAAGTGCTCGCGGGTCTGCGGCATGACGCCGTCGTCCGCGGCTACGACGAGGATCACGAGGTCGATGCCGGTCGCGCCCGCGACCATGTTCTTGACGAAGCGCTCGTGCCCCGGGACGTCGATGATCCCGACCGTGCGGCCGTCGGGCAGCGTGAGGCGCGCGAAGCCGAGGTCGATCGTCATCCCGCGCTCCTGCTCTTCCTTGAGCCGGTCGGGATCGATGCCCGTCAGCGCCTTCACGAGCGTCGACTTGCCGTGATCGATGTGCCCCGCGGTGCCGACGACGATCGGTTGGATGCTCATGTACGCGCGGCTGGATCGGCCACCGCCAAGCGCTTGCGCCAGCCCCTCAACACGACGCGCTGCGAAGCGGAGTTCCAGTCGACGAGTGCACGCGGTGCGGCGCGTGACCAGCCGCGTTCGACGAGCCGCTGCTCACGCTCCATGCGTTCGATGACAGCGTCGAGTCGCTGGTGGTCGGCGTCGAATGCGAGTGCGACGACATCGAGATGCGTGGCGCGATCCCGTCGCACGGCTTCGAGCTCGATGCAGTCGCGCGCGAGCGAGTGGCTGCACTTCATGCTGAGGATGTCGCCAACGTTCTCACGGATCTCGATGCGCCGCGAGACCGAGCTCGGCCACTCGCGCCAGATCGACGCATCGCCGAGGCGTACGACGAGGTCGCACTCTTGGAGCGAATCGGCGTAACGCACGTCGCACTCGGCACTCCAGCCACGCTCCGACAAGTGCGCCCGCAGCTCTCCGTAGCTCGGAATCTCATACCGCTCGCCCGTGTAGGCCGCGTGGTACGCGAAGTCCGTGAGTCCGGCTCGATCTCCATTGCGCCGACTCACAGCTTCGACGTGCATGCTCGCGAGCGCTGCGAACGCATCCTCGAGCAAATCGTCGCCGGCATCCGTGCGCTGCATGACGTGCATGGGAGAGGTGGATAGGCTACTCCACGCCGCAGTCCGACCGGCATGCCCGTGGCGCGTCCCCTTCCCTTCCACACGCTGCGGCCTTGGCTCGCGCGCACGTTCGGGCGCGCCGTGCATCGCGTCGCGCTCGACGCGGGGTCGTCGTGCCCGAATCGCGACGGAACGAAGGCCTTCGGCGGTTGCACGTACTGCGACGTCGAGGGCTCCGGCACGGGCGCGTGGCGCAGCGGCACCGCGCTCGCCGCGCAGCTCGAAGCGGGCATTCGTCGCGTGCGGCGGCGGGATCCGGAGTGTGGCGTGATCGCGTACTTCCAGTCGTACTCCAACACATACGTCCCGCGCGCGCGCTTGGACGAGGTGCTCGCGGTCGTCGAACCGCATCTGCGTGAGTCCGTCGTCGCGGTCAGCGTGGCGACGCGTCCCGACACGCTCTCCGACGACGCGCTCGAGACTCTCGCCACGCTCGCGCGCCGCGTGCCCGTGTGGCTCGAGCTCGGGCTCGAAGCCGCTGACGACAAGGTCCTGGCCGACATTCGCCGCTTCCACACGGTCGCCGAGTTCGACGACGCCGCGCAGCGCGCGAGCGCCGCGGGTCTGCTGGTCGTCGGACACGCGATCCTCGGCTTGCCGAACGATGGACGCGACGGCGCGCGCCGCACGGCGCACGCACTGTCACAACCAGCCGTCGCGGCGGTGAAGGTGCACCAGTTGATGGTGCTGCGCCGCACGCAGCTCGAGAAAGCGTGGCAGCGCGGCGAGGTCGCGCTCCTCGACGTCGAATCGTACGTCGCCTGGGCCGCCGACTTCGTCGAACGTCTGCGGCCCGATCAAGTGCTGCATCGCTGGAGCGCGGACGCCGCGGACACGGAGTTGTGCGCTCCGCGCTGGGACGTGGCCAAGAACGAGATCCGCGACTTGATCGCCGCCGAGCTCTGGCGTCGCGGGACGGAACAAGGATCGCACACGCGTGGCGCGGCGCCGCGTCACGACGCGTCGATGTCGTAGCGGCAGCGCGACGTGTCGCGGAAAACGAGCTTGCGGCGCAGCTCGACGGAGGCACCGTCCTTCGTCTTCGCGGGACGGATCTCGGTGAGCGTGCGCTCCGTCCGCCACTCGGCGCGCAAGCTTCGCGCACGCCCGGCGCTGAGATCCCAGGTGATCTCGCCTTCCAGTCGGCCACGGTAGACGACGTCGAACCGCGCGGGATCCACGGACGCGCCCGCCTCCGGCGCGGCCGTCGCGTGTGACGTCATGTCGGCCTCGATCGCGATGACACCGAGGTGCGCTCCGGCTTCGACGCGCACTGCGCGCAACGTCGCGCGGCAGCTGCCGTCGAGCGCGTCCCACACTGCTTCGAGCAGGCGCGTTTCGACCGCCGAGCGCTTGACGGACTCACCTTCGAACACGAGGCGTCCGGCCGGGCGCAGCACGCCGAGCTTGAGCGCGGAGAACGGCACCGTCCAACCCAGGCCGAGCTCGACGTCGCCTTCGATGCGGCCTGCGCTCGCCGCGCTCGGCAAGAACTCGCGCAGATCCATGTCTTCCACGAGCGGCTCGAGCGCGTCGGCGTCCTGCTCCCCGTCTTCGAAGCGCTTCGCGAACTCGTTCGCGCTCGCGTTCCACTCGAACGCTACGGCGCGCTGCGCGACCGCGCAGCGCTCGACGTGCTCTTCGCGCTTCGTCTCGTTCGCCTCGCGCACGCTCTGCACCGCGCGCCGGTCGAGTGCGTCGAACGTGCGAACGAAGCGTGTAGGTCGCCCGTCCGTGACCGCGGCGATCGCGTCCGTGACGTCGATCGTCGTCGTCGTCTCGAACGTGACTCCGGGATCGTTCTCGGTGCGAGACTCGGCGCCGAACTCGACCTCGACGCGCTCCAGCGTTCCGGTCGTCTCGGTGCGATGGTGGCGCTTGATGCGCTGACCGGGCTCGGCGCGGAACGCGAACGCTTCCAACGCGCGGGGTGCCAGCGCTGCCGCCGCGAGTGCGACGAGCGCCGCGACCTTCACGCCGGCTGGTGCAAGATACGGTCGCAGCTCGGACACTGGACGAGCTCCGTTCCCCGCTGCACGCGCACGTAGAGGTTCTGCGGAACCTCCATGTAGCAGCCCTGGCAGACGCGGCCTTGGAGCTGCGCGAGCGCGACGCCCGATCGCGCCGCGAGCAAGCGGTTGTAGATCGCGACCTTTTCCGGCGGTATCTCGCTCGACGAAAGGGTGGAGCGCGCCTTCGAGAGCTCCGCCAAGCGCTTCTTCGCGTCGCCGTATTCGCGCTCGACGTTCGCGGAGAACTCGTCGAACGTCTTCTGCTCCTTCTCGATCTGCGCGGCGAGCTCGGCCGACTGCGCGTTCAGCGCCTCGACCTTCTCCATCCACTGGAGGCCCTCCTCCTCCGCGGTGCCGACGTCGCGCTTGAGCGTGCGGATCTCGTGCTGGTACGCCACCACCAACGCCATGTCCGCGCGCGAGTTGTTCGCTTCGTTCTCGAGCTTGCGCATACGCTGGCGTTGAACGGTCGTCTGGTCTTCGAGCTCCTTGATGCGGACGCGAAGCTTCAACGACTCGTTCTTGACCTCGGCCAGTCGCGCGGTGCGCTTGTCGAGCTCGGCCTTCTTGCCCTGGCGCTCGAGCGGAAGCCGCTTGAGCTCTGCTTGCACGCGAAAGATGTCCCGGTCGATCTCTTGAAGGGCGAGGAGGGCCTGAAGAGCTTCGCGCATAGGGTGCCGAGGAACGGCGGGCGGCCAAGTCTATCCTCGACCCTGCCCGCTACAAGCCCGCGCCGATCCAGTCGCGGCGCACGCCAAGTCTCACGCCGACAGCGGCGTCGCGATCACGGCTCGAGCAGGATCTCCGCATCGTCCGGCACGGTGACGCCGTCGAGGAAGCTCGCCAGCTGCCGCGCGCGCACCGGGTGACGCAGCTTGCGCACCGCTTTCGCTTCGATCTGACGCACGCGCTCGCGCGTGACGCGGAAGATGCGGCCGACCTCTTCGAGAGTGTAGGTGTAGCCGTCTCCGATGCCGTAGCGCAGCTTCACGATCTCGCGCTCGCGGAACGTCAACGTCGAGAGCACCTCGCCGATGCGCTCCTTCAGCATCTCGTTGCCGGCCGCGAGGATCGGGCTCTCCGCGGATTCGTCCTCGATGAAGTCGCCGAAGTAGCTGTCGTCCGATTCCCCGATGGGACGGTCGAGGCTGATCGGGTGCTTGCTGATCTTCATGACGCGCTTCGCTTCGTCGACGGAGATGCCGGTCGCTTCGGCCACTTCCTCCACCGAGGGCTCGCGGCCCTTCTGCTGCACGAGCTTCTTCGTCACGTTGCGCAGCTTGCTCATCGTCTCGATCATGTGGACCGGGATGCGGATCGTGCGCGCTTGGTCGGCGATCGAGCGCGTGATCGCTTGGCGGATCCACCACGTCGCGTACGTCGAGAACTTGTAGCCACGGCGGTACTCGTACTTCTCGACCGCCTTCATGAGGCCCGTATTGCCTTCTTGGATCAGATCGAGGAACGACAAGCCGCGGTTCCTGTACTTCTTCGCGATCGAAACGACGAGACGCAGGTTGCCGCTGGAAAGCTTGCGCTTGGCGTCTTCGTACTCGGCGAAATGCAGTCGCACTTGGTCGATGCGGCGCTTGAGCCGCGGAGCGCCTTCCATCGACAAGAGCTCGAGCTCCTTGTACCGATCGCCGAGCTCCTTGACCTGCGGCACCGCTTTCTTGTTGCCCCTCAAGCCCGCGAGCTTGCGCTCGATGCCGCGCATCTCGCGGTAGTGCTCGTCCATCGCGTCGATGTACGGACGCACCTTCTTCACTTGCAGGTGGCATTCCTCGATCAGGATGACGAGCTTGCGCCGCAGCACTTGCACGCGCTCCAGCGCGTCCGAGCGCTCTTGCTTCGAGAGCTTCGGATCGAGCAGCGGGCGATACTCCTCGCGGATCTGGGCCAGCAGCCGGCGGATCGTCGCGAGGTTGAGCGGCAGGCGCTTCGCGAGAAAGTTCTTGCCGAGCGTCTCGACGATTTTGGGATCGTCGTCCACCTTCGGATTCGGATTGACCTTGAGCGTGCGGTCGAACGCGAGCTCGCCGCGCTCGACCGCCTCGAGCGTCCGCAGCGCGGAGTTCATGCACAGACCCGACGCGATGGCCTTCTTGCGGAAGCGCTTGCGCGTGATCTCGATCGTCTTCGCGAGATAGATCTCCTGATCGCGCGTGAGCAGCGGGATCTCACCCATCTGCGTCAGGTACATGCGCACCGGGTCGTCGATCTTCTCGGGCATCACGCCGCGCTGGAACAGCGACTCGGGCGGATCGTCGTCGTGGTCGCTGTCGTCGACTTCGACGGGCACTTCGTCGGCCGCGTCTTCCTTCTCTTCGGCGCGCGCGGTGGCCGTCTCCGCGTCGTCGAGAACGTCGACGCCCTGGTCTTCGAGCGCGACGAAGACCGCGTCCATCCGATCGGGCGGGATGAACTGGTCCTCGAGCAACTTGTTCATCTCGGAGTACGTCAGGAAACCTTTCCTGCGACCTTCCTCGATGAGCAGCTTGATCGTCTCCTCGATCTTCTCAGCCATGATGGGTGTCCGCGTGACGGCTTGATGGGTTGGAACGGTTCGGACCGGCGACGGAGGACGAGAGCTCGCCGCTCGGGCGGGCTCGACGCGACAACTCGAGCGCGATGGGATCGTGGACGGCCGCGTCTCCGCCGTCCGCTTCGCGCAGCGTGCGCTCGCGCGCGGCGAGCTCCCCTTGCACGCGGAGCCGCGCGAGCTTCTCGCTGCGGCTCTGGATGTACCGGATGTTGCCTTGCAACGACGCGCGCGGACTCTCGGCCGTCTGCTCGCGTTGATAGAGCACCGCGACGCGATCGCGCAGCGGGTCGCCCGCCAGTGCGTCGATCACTGCCGCGAGGTCGACGTGCGCCTCTTCGTCGGCGAAGAGCTCGAGCACGACGTCGAAGATGCGCGCAAGCTCCGTGTCGGGGCAGCGCTCGCGGTACGGGCGCGCGAGCGGCACGAGGCTCGCGTCGCAGAGCAGCGCACCGACGAGGCCTTCGAACGCACGCACGAGACGCGCGTCGACTTCCGTTGGCGCGGCGGACGTGGCGATCGGCGACGCGACCTGCTGCGCCGATTTGCGCGCAGCGCGCACGGGCACGATCAGCGCGCGTGCTTGTTCGCGCAGCGCCTCGACGGGGATCGCGAGGTGTACGGCGAGATCCGCGAGCAGCGACTCGCGCTGCACGGGCTTCGCGACGCGGCCGAGCAGCTCGAGCACGCGGTCGACTTCGCGCGACAAGTCCGCCCCACGCTTCGCGCGCAGATCCTCGGCCGCGAAAGCGAGCCACGGACGCGCGAGATCGAGCGCCGCGATCAGCGGTGCGGCTCCCGACCGCACCACGACGTCGCACGGATCCTGTCCCGCGGGCAGCGCGACGACGTCGATGTCGAAATCGTACGGCACGAGACCCGGCAGCGCTCGGTGCGCCGCCTTGCGGCCCGCTTCGTCGCCGTCGAACACGAGCGTCACGCGGCGCGCGCCGCTCTTCTTGAGCAACGCGGCGTGGTCTTCGGTCGTCGCCGTGCCGAGCACAGCGACGACGGACGTGAGGCCGACTTGGTGCGCGGCCATGACGTCGGTGTAGCCCTCGACGAGCACCGCGCGACCCTCACGGCGCATCGACGGCAGCGCGCGATCGAGCGCGTACACGAGGCTACCCTTGCGGAAGAGCTCGGTCTCGGGCGTGTTGATGTACTTGGGTCCCGCCGCGTCGTCGTCGGCGAGCCGGCGCGCACCGAATCCGACCGGCCGTCCGCGCGCGTCGAAGATCGGGATCATCAGACGACCGCGGAAGAAGTCGTACGGACGTCCATCGTCGGCGCGCCGCACGAGACCGGCCGACTCCGCGGCGCCGAGATCGACGCCTTCGTTGCGCAGGAGCTGCACGAACGCTTGGCCGTTCGCCGGCGAGTAGCCGGCGGAGAACTGTTCGGAGGTGCGATCCGAGAGACCGCGGCCGCGCAGGTACTCGCGCGCGCGCGCGCCCTCCGGCGTGGCGAGTTGCGCGCGGTAGAACGCGACCGCCCGCGCGAGCACCGAGCGCGCGCGCTCGGTCGCATCGTTCGCGGCCTCGTTCGCGTGGCGCGACGCCTTCGGCAACTCGACGCCCGTGCGCGCGGCCAAGATCTCGAGCGCGTCGAGGAAGGGCAGGTTGTCGATCCGCTCGAGGAAACGGAACTGATCTCCACCGGTCGAGCACGCGCCGAAGCAGTGCCACGTTCCGCGCCGCGGATCGACTTTGAACGACGGCGACTTCTCGTCGTGGAACGGACAACACGCGACCCACAACGAACCGGCCTTCTTCAGACCGGGGACGCGCTCGCGCACGAGCTCCTCGATCGGAGCGCGCAGCTTGATCGCTTCGATGGCTCTACGAAAGTCGTCGTGCTGCACGGGGACCGGGACCGAGGGCCGAGGGGAATACCGAAACGGAAAGGCGCGGCTCCAACAGGAGATGGACCGCGCGGCGGACTTCTGAGCTCTGGGCTGGAAGGAGGCGTGCCGTGGGGACGGCGTGTGGGGACTCTGGGGAAGAGGCCCGTGTTCTGAAGCCTACTCCAAGCCCCACGCCGAGGCGGGCGAACCCCGGGTGAGAGGGCCGATTCTAGCCTACGGCCCGCGCTTCTCCCAGCCTGGCGGTGCGCTTGCCCGCACCGCCGTCCACAGTCGCTGCCAGGTCGCGAGGTCGAAGTTCTCTGCCCGCTCGAGGGCCTCGAGCCCGAGCGCGTCCAGCGTAGCGTGGCTCCCCGCGCGCGAATCGAGCGCTGAGGCCAGTGCTCGCGCGATCCCCTGTCGCCGGTGCTGGAGCACACGCGCGGCGAGCTCGGCGATGCCGCGGCGTTCCGCACTGCTCGCGCGGCCTGCGCGCGGAGTGAGTCGCACGACCGCGCTCTCGATCTGCGGCCGGGGCCAGAACGCGCTCGCCGGAACCGTGCGGACGCGCTCCGACACGAACGCGAGTTGCACCGCGATCGACAGCGGTCCCCAGTCCCCGGATCCGGGCGCCGCACACAGCCGGTCGGCGACCTCGCGCTGCACGAGGACGGTGACGCTTCGCGGTCCGGGCTCGTGAAACGCGGCCAGGGCGAGCACGGGTGCCGACACTCCGTAGGGCAAGTTGCTCACGAGATGCCAGGGCGCGCTCGGCAGCGCCGCGAGCACGTCCGGATTCCATGCGTGCTTGCCGGCGAGGACGTCCGCCTCGATCCAACGAACCGGCGCGGCGGGTCCGACGAGCTCGCGCGCGATGGGCAAGAGGCGGGCGTCGATCTCCACGGCGAGGACGGACGCTCCGGCGCCGAGCAGCTCCCGCGTGAGCAAGCCGCAGCCGACACCGATCTCGACGACCTCAGCGCCCGGCGCGAAGTCGGCGTCGCGCACGATCGCGCGGATCAGGTTGTCGTCGATCAAGAAGTTCTGCCCGAGCCGGCGCGACGGACGGAAGCCGATCGCTTCGAGCCGCTCGCGGAACCACGTCCAACTCGGCCGACCGGCGGGCCGCGCGTCGTCCGCGCTGCGCGCGGCACTCACGTGCGCGCTCCTTCGAGCAGGTGACGCAGTGCGATCGGCGCGTCAGGCCGCTCGCACAGCCGCTCGAGCAGCGGAATCGCAGCGGAGCCCCATGCACGCCCGACGCCCCGCAGGCGCGCGCGCTCGGAACCGTCGAGACGCGGCGCGGTGCGCCAAAGATATTCCTCCGCATCCGCGGCGCAGCGCAGGCCGACGTCCGATGACCGTGCGAGCGGATGCAGGTCTTGCTGATAGAAGCTCCACCGCTGGATCGCGCGCCGGCTGCCCGGGTCGACCTCCTCGACGATCTCGAACAGACGGCGCGGCCACGCGAGGTACGAGCCACCCATCGCCCACGCGAACGAGGCGGTTGCCGCACTCGCGCCAGTCGGCGGCAACCCGGCCAGATCGCCGTCGGCGGCGCGCGGCGCCGGTGCGACGGAGTGGATCGGATCTTCGACCCACTCCCACACGTTACCCAGCAAGTCGAACACCGCGAGCGGAGTGCGCCCCTGCTCGAACGTGCCGACGGCGACTGGCCGCCCGAGACCGAGCTCGAGCGTGTTCGCCACCGACGCGTGCGCGCTCGATCCCCACGGCCACGGCTGTCGGCGCGGACCGCACGCGATGCGCAGCCACTCGCGCGCGGTCAACAGGCGCATGCCGCGCTGCGCGGCGAACGTGCGCGCTTCGTCGAGCGTCATGAAGGTGGCTGGCCAATCCTCGCTCGCGCCGGCGGGCCACGCCGACACCCACGCCTCGAGCAGCGGATCGCGAGCGGCTTGCGTCGAAAGCCAGCGACGCCACTCGCCGCGCGTCACTTCACAGCGGTCGACGACCAGCGCGCGCGGGTTGTCGCCGACGATCGGCACGCCATCGAGCGCCGGCAGCGCGAACGCGTCCGGCGGAACGAAGGCGAGCCGCTCGAGTTCGGCGACGGCGTCCGCCGGCACCGCGTCCGGGCGGGCGCAGGCGCCGAGCAGAGCGGTGGCGAGGACGAGTCGTCGGAAGACGGCGCCTACCTCTTGTCCGAGACGAAGATCTCGACGCGCCGGTTCAAGCGTTTGTTGTCCGCCGCGTTGTTCGGACGGATCGGGTCGTGCTGACCGAAGCCTGCGACCGCGACGTCGCGCGCGGCGACCTTGCCTTGGCCCGTGAGCTGGGCCGCGACTTCCACCGCGCGCATCGCGGAGAGCTGCAAGTTGCCCAGCGGAAACTTCTCCTTCGTCTGCGGCTTCGAAACCGGATCGCTGTCCGTGTGACCGCGTACCCAGATGCGCCCGTGCGGCTTCGATTGGATGTCGGCGGAGAGCTTCGCGAGCGCGTCGCGACCTTCTTGATTCAGCTCGGCCGAACCAGAATCGAACAGGATCTTGTCCTGCACCATCAGCACGTATCCGCCCTCCACATCGAAACGCTCGATGTCCTGGAGCGGCCGGTCGAGCCCGTCGATCTTGCGCTGCAGCTCGGAGAGCTGGCTCTCGAGGTCGCCGCCGAAGCTCGCGTCCTGCAGTGCGTTCACGTCGTTCATCGCCAGCGCGCGCTTCAGGCGCGCGTTCTCCGCTTCGAGTGTCGCCAACTGACGCTCCTTCTCGTGCAGGCTCGTCTGGTGGTACTTCGCCGAAGAGACGGCGTCGTCGTACTGGCGTTGCGTCACGCACGACGCGAACCCGAGGAATCCGAGCGCGCACAGGCTCGTGATCCCCTTCGAAAGCAGCGGCTTCGTGAACCTCGCGTGGTGTTGCACTCTGTGAATCATCGCGGCGTCTCTTTCGGGGACTCGACTCCCCCTCCTGCGTCTTCCACCTCCCGGTCGCCGCGCAGCGCGCGGAGCCGGCCCCTCGACGGAGCTTCCCCCGCAGCACGAAATGTGCGCGCTCCGCGAGTGCGCGCTCAACGCGGCCGACTCGCGAACGCAGGGGACGCGCGCGAGTCTAGCGGCGCGCAGCGTCGATTCCAGGGCACGCGTGCGTCGACACTTCCGCGTCGCGTCGCACGTGTGCGCGCGCTACAACGAAACGCCGAAGATCGACGCGATCGTGCGCGCCGCGCCCGATCCCGCCGCGCGACCGATCGACGTCCACAGCGGGATCGCCGCGACGAGCAAGAGCGCAGTGACGACGAGCACCGCGAGCGAGAGCGGGCTGTCCGGCGTCTCGATCACTTCGACGGCGCGCGTGCTGCGACGACCCGCCGCCGGCTCGGCCGCGGCCACGACGACCTCGTCCTCGATTTCGACTTCGCCGACGTCCTCGACGCCGTCGTCCTCGATGATCGTCTCGACGTCTTCGATCTCTTCGGTCGCCATCCCGGTCTCGGCGATCGGATCGGCTTCGTCCTCGAACACGAGTTCCTCGTCCACCTCACCGAGGTCGACGACCTCGCCGCCGGACAGCTCGCTGCGCAGGCTCTCCACGTCCGCCCGGCGCAGCTTCATCGTGTCGCCTTCGCGGAAGGCGCGGATCTCGCCTTCCGACACGAGGCGCTTGAGCTCCTCTTCCTTGAGGCGCAGCTCCTTGAGGGCCTCGTCGAAGCTGAAGAACTGGTCTTTCTCGGCCACGGTCGCTCCTGTTCGCTGGTTCCTACTTGCCCGTCGCGTTGCCGCCGCGGTTCTTGGCGAACTCTTGCTCGAGGTCCTCGTACTTGTACTCCGAGCGGTCGTTCCAGCCGTTGAGTTGCAGATCGAGATCGATGCGCCGTGCGCCCACGAACTTGATCCCCTGGCTGCTCGACGGTCCGCCGCTCGCCTGGTAGATCGCGATCTGCCGGTTGACGGTGTCGACCAAGTACAGGATCGACGAGCCCGTCACGTCGATGCCGGTGACGGCGATCATCGTGTTGTTCGAGTCCGAGTTCCCCATCGTCGGCAGCTGCGGCAGCACGGGGAACTGATCCTGGGTCGGCGTGTCGTCGTCATCGTCCTCTTGCGCCGCGACGCGCCGACTGTGCGCGGGCTCGAACAAGAGACCGATCGCCGCGAGCGAGATGCCGGCGACGAGCAAGGCTCCGCGGTTGTTCATCGAACTCGTGGGTGACATGCGTGTGGGCTCCCGGACCGGACTCCCGATCGGACTTTCGGGGGGCAGTATCCTAGCGGCGCCGGCGAGTTGCAGAAAGCGTGGCGAGCAACTCGTTCTGCTCGCATCACCAGCCCGCCAAGTCGCCCGAGATCTCCTCGACGAGATCCTTCAGTGTCACCAAGCCGAGCGGGCGCTCGCGCGTGCCGACGATGGCGAGGCGCTGACCGCCGCTGCGCAAGCGCGCGAGTGCGCGATCGACCGGGGTGTGGGCCGGCAGCTCGATGACGGGACGCAGATGATCGAGCACCGGGACGTCGGGCCCCGCTCCCAGGACGTCGAGCTGGTGCACATAGCCCAGGACCTTGCCCTCGCGATCGACGACGATCAGGCGCGTCAGCGGAGCTTCGGCCACCACAGTGAAGCGCTCGGCCTCACTCTTCGCCTCCGAAACGAGCCGGACCCGCGCCCACGGGACCATCGCGCGCTCGACCTCGATCGAGCGCAGCTTCAGCACGTTGCGCGCGAGCAACTCCGCGTGCGGCAGGATCGCACCCGTCTTCGTGCTCTCGCGCAGGAGATCGAGCACGGCCTCGCGGCCGCGCACCACGGAGAGCAGTCGCTCCCCGCCCCCCGTCAGCCGCGCCGCAGCGTGCGAGATCAGCCACAGCACGCGCTCGAGCGGCCAGAACAACCAGCGCGACAGCTCGAGGAGCGGAGCCGCCGCATGGAGGAACGCGTACGGTCGCCGGCGGAACAAGTCCTTCGGCAGGAGGTCGCCGAAGAAGAATACGAACGGAGTGATGCCGAGCGCGAGGATCAACTCGCCCCACGCCGCCGGGAGCCCGATGCGATCGGCGACGCTCTGCGCGCGTCCCGCGACGATCTCCACGCACAGGTTCACGCCGAGCACGGTGACGATCACGAACGAGGAGTCGTTGTGCAGGAAGCGCTGCATCAAGCGCGCGCGTGTGCTACGCCGCGCTTCGACTTCGACGCGCACGCGCGAGACGGTGTAGAGCGCGGTCTCACTGCCCGAGTACACCGCGTTGCCGAGCACGCACAGCAGGATTACGGCGGCGTCGAACCACAGGCTCATGCGGCGCCTCCGATGTGCGGCTCGGCGCCGTCGCGCGGCGCCGAGCCGGGCGGCGCCGAATCGGTGGCCGCATCGATGTACATGTCCACGACGCGCACACGCCGGCCGCGGACCTCGCGCACCTCCGTGACGAGATCGCCGACCCGCACGCGATCGCCCGCGCGCGGAATGCGTCCGAGCAGCGCGGTCACGAAGCCGCCGACGGTCTCGAAGCCCACCGGCACGACCTCGCGGCCGAACTGCTCGTTCCAGTCGCGGATCGACAAGCTACCGAGCACACGGAAACGCCCTTCGCCGAGCGACACGACGGGCGGCGGCGAGAGCTCGCCTTCGACGCGCAAGTCGCCCACGATCTCCTCGAAGATGTCCTCGATCGTGACGATGCCCGCGGTGCCGCCGTACTCGTCGACGACGACCGCCTCCGTCGCGCGGCTGTCGCGCAACACGCGCAACAGATCGAGCACGCTCGCGACCTCCGGCACGAACAGCACTTTCTGCACGAGCTCGCGAATCGAGCGGTCGCTGTTCGCGAGCACGTCGCGCAACCGCACGCAGCCCACCACGGCGTCGGGGCTCGCACGGAACACCGGCACCCACGTCAGCCGGCGTGCGAGCGCACGCGCCACCACGAAGAGCTGCTGGTCCTCGTCCGCCGAGATATCGAGCGCGAGGAGATCGACGCGCGGGGTCATGATCTCGCGCACACGGATGCCCTCGAGCTCGACCACTTCGGCGAGCAGGTCGGCCTCGCTGCCCTCGATCAGTCCGTGGCGCGCGCTGCCCTCGAGCACCTCGCCGAGCGCTTCGGTCGTGAGCCCGCGCTCCTCGCGCGCCAGCTCGCCCAGCATGCGCATCGCGATCTCGAGCCCGAAGCGCAAGGTCCGTCGCACCGGCCGCATGATCCCGACCAGGAACGCGACCGGCACGGCGGAGAGCCGCGCGACCTGGATCGGTGCGCGCAACGCGAGCGTCTTCGGCAGGATCTCCGCGAAGAGCACGATCGCGACGAGCGCGCCGAACAGTACGACGTAACCTTCGAAGGTGGCGCGGCTCTCCGCCAAGTCCGACGCCAGCGCGAAGAAGGCGACGTTCGCGACGAGGTTCGCGAACAGGATCGCGATGAGCACGCCCTGCGGATCCTCCATGAGCCGCACGGCGGCCGAGCCAGCCTTCTTCCGCTGCGGCTCCTCGAGCGAGAACAGCGCCGTCTCGCTCGCGCTCAAGAGCGCCGACGCGGCCAGCAGGAGCGGCATGAGGAGCAGATGGACGGTGGAGATCATCGCTGCGCCGCCGCGCCGTCGCTCCAGATCGGCAAGCGGATTTCCACGCGCAAGCCGCGGCCGGGCGGGCTCGTCAAGTGCACGCTTCCGCCGTGCGCGGCGACCGTCGTGTGCACGAGCGACAGACCAAGGCCGGTGCCGCGGCCCACTTCCTTCGTCGTGTAGAAGAGATCCGCGATGCGCGGCAGGTCCGCGGCCGCGACTCCCGGCCCGTCGTCCTGCACCGTCAGCACGAGCTCGCGATCCTCTCGCGCGAGGCGCACGTCGACGCGGCCTCCGCCGACCGACGTGCGCGGACGCTCTTCGAGTGCGTCGAGCGAGTTCATGAGCAGATTCAAGATCGCTTGCGCGAGCTCGCCACTCTGACCGCGCACGAGCGGCAGCGCGCGCAACGCGTCGAGCGCGTCGTGCGGCGCGAGTCCGTGCACACCCTCCGGCGCGAACACGATCTCGACCTGCTGCTTCTGCGCTCGATGCTGCACGAGCGCAACGGCGTCGAGCACGGGGTCGACGAGCGACATCGGCACCGGGCTCGCGCTGCGCGGCGTGAAGCGCAGGAGCTTGCCGACGGTCGCTTGGATGCGCTCGAGTCCGTTCTTGAGCAGCGCGAAGTACTCGGCCTGCTTCGCGCGCGGCAGGTCTTGCCGCGCGAGCGTCTCGGTCGCGTTGAGCAAGCCGCCGAGCGGGTTGTTGATCTCGTGCGCGATGCCCGCCGCGAGCTCGCCGGTCGCCGCGAGCCGCCGCTGCGTCATCGCGGCCGTCTGCGCGCGGCGCACGTCCTCCGTCGCGCGCTCGACTTCGCGCGCGAGGTGCTCGTTGAAGCCTTGGACGGTCGCGGTCATCGTGTTGAAGCGGCGCACGAGATCGGACACTTCATCGCGTCGCGGCGGCTCCGGCAATCGCACCGACAGGTCGCCCGCCGCCACGCGCTCCGCGCCGCGCGCGATCGCGGCGACCGGCCCGAGCACGAAGCGCGACAGCATCGCGAACGTGCCCAGCGTGAGCAGCAGCGTCGACACGAGGAACCACGGCAAGAGCCCGCGGGTCAGCGCGGCCGGATCGATGCTCGGCTCGATGCGATACCAGCAGCCGCCCCACACGCCGCCTTCCGGATCGAGGATCGGAACTGCCGCTCCGGCGGCGGTCTCCACGCGCTGACGCTGCGCGATCGCGAGCTCGATGTCGTCGAGCACGGCGCGCCGGTCGAAGTCGGCCGTGCGGCGGCGGTTCCCCACTGGGTTCAAGAAGACGCCTTGCGGCACGAGTTCGTCGTGCACGCGCTCCAAGTTCTTGTCGACCAGGATCGCGTCGTGGAAGTGGCGCCAGTGCGGCCAGCGCAGGATCTGCGCGACCTTGAGCTCGCCGCGCGGGTTGATCGTCGCCGGGAGCGTGTAGTCGAGCAGCTCGGCGAACTCGCGCGCCTGGGCGGCGCGTTGCTCGCCGATGCGGCCGGCGAGGAAGTACAGGCCGGCGCCGAACACCGCCACGTTGATCGCGGCGATGAACAACAGGACGCGCAGGCGCAGCGAGATCGTCATCGCGGGCGCGCTCCCCCGCTCGTGCGCGAACCGGGGGCCGCGCGCGAACCCCGGGCGGAGCGCGAGCGAGTGGCAGCGCGCGGAGGAAGCGGCGGGCTCACATGTTGCCGACTTGCGACATGATTTCCATCAACGGTAGGAACAGCGCCACCACGATCACGCCCACGAAGGCCGCCACCACGACGAGCAAGAGCGGCTCGATCAGCTTGAACATCGCGTTGATCTTGCGATCGACCTCGTTCTCGTACGCCTGCGCGACACGCAGCAGCATGCGGTCGAGCTCGCCGGTCGCCTCGCCCACGTCGACCATGTTCGTGACGAGATCGTCGAAGAGCTCCGTCTCGCTCATGGGCCGCGCGATGCCTTCGCCCTCGCGCACGGTGCGCCGGATGCTCTCGACGCCTTCCATCAGCACCTCGTTCTGCGTCGCATCGCGCACGATGCCGAGCGCCTCGATGTGCGGGACGCCGGCTTCGATCAGCGTGCCGAACGTGCGTGCGAACGACGCCGTCAGCGCGCGCGTGAGCACCGGTCCGATGATGGGCAGACGCAAGAGCAAGGCGTGCACGCGGTAGCGGTACGCACGGTTCCTGCGCAACGCGACGGTGTGCGCGACGAGCAGCGCGAGCGGCACGCCGAACACGAGGTACCAAAAGCGCACGGTGAATTGGCTGACGTCGAGCAGGAACTGCGTCAGCGCCGGCAGCGCGATGTTGAACGACTGGAAGATCTCTTGGAACTTCGGGATGACCCACACGACCACTGCGCTCACGACGCCCAGCGCGACCACGACGATCACCGCCGGGTAGATCATCGCGCCGAGCACCTTCGCGCGCACCGCGGCCGCGTTCTCGAGGAACGTCGCTTGGCGGTGCAGCACCTGATCGAGCACGCCGCCCGCCTCGCCGGCGCGGACCATGCTCGAGTACAAGCGATCGAACACGCGCTCGTGCTTCGCGAGCGCTTCCGAGAGCGGCGTGCCGGCCGAAACGTCCTCGACGACGCTCGCGAGCACGACCTTGAACGGACCCGCGGGCGTCTGACCCTCGAGGATCGTGAGCGCCTTCACGATCGGAATGCCGGCTTCGGACAGTGTCGCGAGCTGGATCGTGAAGTCGGTGACGCGCTGGCGTGCGACGCGTCCCGACTTCTTCGGCGCGCCGCGCGACCGCGGTGCGGCGTCGGACGCGGGCGTAGCGGCGGGTGCGGCGGCCGCTCGCGGCACGCTGCGCTGGATCTTCTTCACCATGAGGGGGAACTGCGGCGGGAACTATATGCCGGGCGGCGCGCGGCTTCGCAATTTCCGGCGCTCAGAACCCGGTCTCGCGCAGCACTTCTTCCAACGTCGTGCGTCCGGCCGCGAGCAGCGCGACTCCGCTCTGGCGCAGCGTGCGCATGCGCGCCAGGACGGCGAGTTGCCGTAGCTCGTCGGTCGACGCGCGCGCCAGGATCGCGTCCTTGATGGCTTGGTCGATCCGCATGATCTCGAACACGCCGACGCGGCCGCGGTAGCCGGTGTGGTGGCAGAGCTCGCAGCCCTTGCCGTACCACAGCGGCCGTCCGCGCAGCGCCGCGCCGTCCGGACCGAGCTCGATCCAAGCGTCCTCTTCGGGCTGATACTCGGTGCGGCACTCGCCGCACAGCGTGCGCACGAGTCGTTGCGCGACGACGGCCTCGAGCGTCGCGCTGATCAAGAACGGCTCGATGCCCATGTCGATCAAGCGCGTCACACTGCTCGGCGCGTCGTTCGTGTGCAGCGTCGAGAACACGGCGTGACCGGTCAAGCTCGCCTCGATCGCAACGGCGGCCGTCTCGCGGTCGCGGATCTCTCCGATCAGGATCTTGTCGGGGTCCTGGCGCAGCACGGTGCGCAGCACGCGCTCGTACGTGACCCCGATCTCTTCGTGGATCGGCACCTGCACGATGCCTTCGATGTCGTACTCGACCGGGTCTTCGGCCGTGACGATCTTCACGTCGGGCCGATTCGCGGTCGCGAGCATCGCGTACAGCGTCGTGGTCTTGCCGGAGCCCGTCGGACCGGTGACCAGCACGATGCCGTGCGGCAGCTCCGTCAGCTCGCGCACGACGAGCTCGTCCTCCGGCGGCATCCCGAGCGCGGCGAGATCCAAGCTGACCGCGGAGCGGTCGAGCACGCGCAGCACACAACCCTCGCCGGAGATGCCGGGCATCGTCGCGACGCGCAGGTCGACGGGACGCCCGTCGATCGCGAGCTCGATGCGGCCGTCTTGCGGCAGGCGCGTCTCGGCGATGTCGAGATCGGCCATCACCTTGATGCGCGCGATCAGCGGCAGCGCGAGGTGTGCGGGCGGCGCCTCGACCTCGTACAGCGCGCCGTCGACGCGAAATCGGATGCGGAACTCGTTCTCGTACGTCTCGAAGTGCACGTCGCTCGCGCGGTCCTTGATCGCGCGGAACAGGATCGAGTTCAAGAGGCGCACGACCGGCGCGCTCGACGCCGCGGACTCGACGTCGCCGCCTTTCACGCCCGCCGCTTGCGCGATCGCGTCCGCGAGCGAGCCGCCGTCGCCGTAGTGCGTGCGCACGAGCTCGGCGATCTTCGTCGCGTCGGCGAGCAGCCCGCGCACCTCGAGCCCCGTGACGAAGCGCAGGTCCTCGAGGACAGCCGTGTTCAGCGGATCGCTCAGCGCGACGACGAGGGTCCTGCCCTCGATCGACAGCGGCAGCACGCCGTACGCGCGCGCGGTGCTCCCGTCGACGAGCGCGCGCGCCGCTTCGTCGCTCGCGCGCCGATCGAGGTCGACCGATTCGAGCCCGGCTTGCTCGGCGAGCGCGCGTGCGATGTCGGACGACGTCACGTGCCCGAGCTCGATCAAACACTGGCCGATGAGGCCGCCGTGCTTGCGCTGCGCGCCGAGACCTTCCTGGATCTGGCCTTCGTTGAGCTTGCCCTGCGCCTTGAGGATCTGGCCGAGCAAACGGCGTCCGGTCGCGGGCGCGCTCATGGGTAGCACTCCGACACGCAGAGAACCGTGTAGGTCGTGCCGGAGGTGGAAACCGAGCCTCGTTCACAGGCTGCTTCAATATGGAGCGTGCCTTCGAAGGCCGCGCCGATTCCGGCACGCGGCGTTGCGCCTCCTCTGAGTATTCCGCGGCGAATACGCATCGTCAGCGCGCCTTGCTCGCCGCGGCTCGTCGCGGCCTTCGACGGCACGCTTCATTCTGAAGCTGGCTCTTGGTGTCGGCGCGAGCGAGTCCGCGCGACATGCGGGTATTGGGAGTCGCGCCGACGGGCGACATGCAGGCGTCGAGCGTCGCGCCGACGGTCACAGTCGCGCCTCCAGATCTTTGTCGTCCTGCGCGACCTCGAGCGCGGCTTCGCGCGTGACGACACCGCGCTTGACGAGATCGAGCAGCGAGTCGTCGAGCGTGATCATGCCGAGCTTGCGCGAGGTCTGGATCGCGGACGGGATCTTGTTCGATTCGTTCTTGCGGATCAGGTTCGCGATCGCGGGCGTCATGATCATGATCTCGAACGCCGCCGCGCGGCCCGGCTTGCCGTTCCTCGGCAAGAGCACTTGCGAGATCACGGCGATGAGCGACACGGAGAGCTGCGCGCGGATCTGCTCCTGCTGATTCGCGGGGAATGCGTCGACGATGCGGTTCACGGTGCGCGCGCTGCCCGTCGTGTGCAGGGTGCCGAGCACCAAGTGGCCGGTCTCCGCCGCAGTGATCGCGGCGGAGATCGTCGCCAGGTCGCGCATTTCGCCGAGCAAGATCACGTCGGGATCCTGGCGCAGCACGCGCCGCAACGCTTCGGGAAAATCGGGCACGTCGGCGCCGATCTCGCGCTGCGTGACGAGTCCTTTTTGGTGGGCGTGGTAGTACTCGATCGGGTCCTCGATCGTGACGATGTGACGGTCCTGATTCTTGTTGATCCAGTCGATCATCGTCGCGAGCGTCGTCGTCTTGCCGGAGCCCGTCGGACCGGTGACGAGGATCAAGCCGCGCGGACGGCGCAGGAGCGCCCGCACCGCGTCCGGCAGACCGATCTCGTCGAACGTGAGCAGCTTCGACGGGATCAGACGCAGCACGGCCGAGTAGCGCCCGCGTTGGCGCATCACGCTCACGCGAAATCGATTGCCGTCCGCGTGCGGGAGACCGAAGTCGACGGTGCCGCCGCTCTCGACCTCCTTCCAGCGCTCGGCGCCGCACAGCTCGCGGCACAACGCTTCGCTCGCCGCGTCGCTCAATGGCTCGCCGGGCAGCGCGACGAGCCCGCCGTGCAAGCGCACGACCGGCGGTCGCCCGGGATTCAGGTGCAAGTCCGACGCGCCGCGCCGGATCGTCTCGCTCATCAACTCTCGGATCTGCACGCCATCCTCCGCGCTCTTCCGTGCGCTCAGTTGGACTCCGTCGCAAGGCGCGTCACGCGCATGGCCTCCGCCAAGCTCGTCTGCCGCGCGACGACCTTGCGCGCTCCATCGGCGAGCAGCGGTTGGATCTTGCCGGTCTCGAGCGCCGCGCGCCGCAAGCCGTCCGTGGAGCCGCCGCGGAACACGAGCTCGCGCAGCGACGAGTCCATCTCCAAGTGCTCGAACAAGGCGAGCCGGCCGCGATAGCCCGTGCCTTCGCACGCGCGGCACCCGCGCGGCCGCGCGAAGCTGCGCCCGGCGTAGAGCTGCGGCTCGAGCGCGAGCGCGCGCAGCTCGGCCGGCTGCGGCACGTACGACTCCGCGCACTCGCGGCAGAGGCGTCGCACGAGCCGTTGCGCGATCACCGCTTGCACGGCCGCCGAAACGAGGAACGGCTTCACGCCCAGATCGTTCAACCGTGTGATCGCGGCCGCCGCGTCGTTCGTGTGCAGCGTCGAGAACACCAGGTGACCGGTGAGCGACGCTTGGATCGCGATCTCGGCCGTTTCGAGGTCGCGGATCTCGCCGACGAGGATGATGTTCGGCGCCGAGCGCAGCATCGCCTTCAGGATGCGCGCGAACGTGAGGCCGATGCGCGTGTTGACCTGCGCTTGGTGGATGCCGCGCAGGTGGTACTCGACCGGATCCTCGGCCGTCAGGATCTTCACGTCCGGCCGGTTGAGCTCCGAGAGCGCTGCGTACAGCGTCGTCGTCTTGCCCGAGCCGGTCGGTCCCGTCACGAGCACGATGCCGTTCGGACGGCGGATCACGCGCCGGAACCAGGCGTAGTCCTCATCCTCGAAGCCGAGCTCCTTCAGCGAGATCAGCGAGCGCGAGCGATCGAGGAGCCGGAGCACGATCGTCTCGCCGTGATTGCCCGGCAGGATCGACGCGCGCACGTCGATGTCGCGGCCATCGAGACGCAAGCCGATGCGGCCGTCCTGCGGCTTGCGTTTCTCGGCGATGTCCATCTGCGCCATGATCTTGAGGCGCGCGAGCACCGGTCCGTGCAAATGCTCGGGATGCTCGGCGACGTCGCGCAGCATGCCGTCGACGCGGTAGCGCACGCGCAATCGGCCGTGCCCGGGCTCGATGTGGACGTCGCTCGCGCGCTGCGCGAGCGCCTCCGACAACGTACGCGTGACGAGGCGCACGACCGGCGCGTCGCTCTCTTCGTCGCTCTTCTCGGGTGCCAAGCGCTCCGCGACGCCCTGATCGCGCGTCGTTCCGTAGTAGCGCTCGAGCGCGCGCGCGTGAGCGCTCGGAGTCGCGAGCGCGCAGGCGACTTCGCTGCCGAGCAAGAAGCGCAGCTCCTCGGCGACGATGCGCTTGAACGGATCGTCGATCGCCACGACGAGCTTGCCGCCCTTCTCCATCAGCGGCACGACGCCCTGCGTGGCCGCGATCTCCTGTGGCACGCGTCGCAAGAGGTCGGCTGCGATCTTGCCCTTGTCGAGATCGACGAACGGCAGGCCTTGCTGCTTCGCGAGCGTGCGATACAGCGTCGACTCGTCGAGCAATTTCAGTTTCAGCAGCGCTTCGCCGAGACGCAGCCCCGCGCTGCGCTGGTAGCCGATCGCCTCGCGCAGCTGCGACTCGGTCACGGCGCCCGAGCCGAGGAGCATTTCGCCCAAGGACTGGATCACGGAGGCTGGTTCACGAGCGCTGCGGAGGTGCGGCGCGCCGGCCGCGCGCGAAGGCCGAGAGCTTAGCAGCCCGTGGCGAAAGTCATTCGGTGCAAAACGCGGCTGCTCGCGCCGTCCGTTCGGGCGGGCGTCGCACGAGCCGCGGCGAATCAAACACAGGATCGCTCCGAAGCGACGCGGCTTCGGAGCGACCCTGCGTGTGAGCTCGGCGTTCGCGCGTTGGAGACCGAGAGCGGCGCGCGAACGTCGATCGTGGCGTTGCGCGTTACTTCGGCGCGCCGCCGCTGACCGGCGTGGCGTTCGCGGCACCGCCGCGGCAGACACCCGTGATGGGCAGCTTGATCTCGGGCTTGTCGGGATAGCCGACTTGCACCGTCATCGTGCCCGCGAACGAGCCGTTCAGCGTGTCGGGCATGCCTTCGAGGCGCAACTCGACATCGACCGCGTTTTCGTTCGGAACCGCACGCGCGACGCTCGTGAAGTGCTTCGTGTACTCCCACTCGCCGCCGTCGCGGCCCGAGACCGTGACCTTCGGCTCGCCGAGCTTGAACTCGGTGTCGTGGCACACGATGCGCACCGTGCGCGTCACGACCTGCCCCGGACGGATCAGGCCGAGGGACACGAACGACGGGTTGTAGGAGATGGTGCCCATCACCTGCCCCATGATCGTGACCGACGCTTCGTACGTCGGAGCGGTGCCACCCGCCGCGACTTCGGCGCCCGGCAGCGGCACGTCGCTCTTCAGCGGCACGGAGTACGCCAGGGGACCTTCGACGAGTCCCGGGCCAGCGGTGGCGATGAGCTCCCAGCGTGTCGCGGCGCCGTCGGCGTCCGCATCGAGCGGATTGAGCTCGAGCTTCAGGCCCGGAGGCAGGTTGTTCAACACGGACGCGAGCTTGACGCGCTGACCCTTGGCCGTGCTCACCGACACCTTGTCGGTGGCGGTGTCCTTCGCCGAGAGCTGAGCGAAGTTGATGCTCTGCGGATTGACGAGGAAGAACGTCTCGACGTCGGCTTCGAGGCCGAGCTGCGACTGACCGCGCGGGTCGTTCGAGAAGATGTTGATGCGGCTCGCGGCATGACCGTGCTTGTTCGCGGTGTGCAGCGTCGCTTGCAGCTCGACCTTCTTGCCCGCCTTGATCGGGTTGCCGAACGTGTACGGCTGCATCGTGCCGTCTTCGCCTTCGGCTTGGACCTGCGCGACCGTGCAACCGCACGTCGGCTTGGCTTGCTTGATGATCAGATCCTCTTCGCCGTCGCTCTTGAGCTGGAAGGTGTGCTTGAGCACGTCGCCCTGCATCGCCTTGCCGAAGTTCTTGTTGTCGCTGCCGAACTCGTAGCTGAGGCGCGCCTTCGAGTTCGGATCGACTTCGTTCTCTTGCGGGTTCTGGCCCTTCAAGAGCGCGTCGATGCGATCCTTCGCGTCGACGACTGCTTCCTTCGCGCCGGCCGCCTTGTTCTCGGCCGCGTGATCGTGATCATGGCCGTCGTCGTGCGAGTGATCGTGGCCATCGTCCGCCGAGTGCGCGGTCGTGTCTGCCGCGGCTTGCTTGATCGCTTGCTCGGCCGAGGCGGCGGTCGACTTCACGTTCTGCTCGCCGGCCTTCAGCGCCGCGGCCGTGGCAGTCGTCGCCTTCTCGGCTTCGGCTTTGGCCGTGTCGACGGTCTGCGAGACGACCGAATCGACGGACTTCGCGGCCGGCGCGTCGTTCTTGGCGGGAGTCGCAGCCGCCGGCTTGGTGGCGCTCGCGCTCTCGGTCGGCGTCGATTTCTCGCCCGAGCAGCTCGCGGCGAAGAGCGCGAGCGCGGGGATCAACGCACGGAAGTTGGGAAGTGTGGTCTTGCGTTGCGGTTCAAAGAATCGGTGCATGGTCGGTCTCCAGAGAAAGGGCGGGAATGCTAGCACTCCACGACTGAGGGCGGCGAGTACGTAACGGCAACGTTTCGAGTTGGCCCGCGCGACGAGGAAATCGAGGCTTTCGCGCCGCCGCGCATGCGGGTCGTCCGGCGGCGGCCGCGACGTCGCGAGCGGCGACGACTTCGGACTTCGTGAGAGCGAACTTCTGAGGTGGTCACCGGCCCGCATTTCTCGCGACGCCCGGCTGCGCCCGCGCCAGCTCGTCCGGCGCGGCGGCAGCAGGACGCGGTGAGAAATGCGGGCTCGCAGCCCGTGGTGAAAGTCATTCAGCGCGAAAGCGGCCCGTTCGCGCCAGCCCGGCGTCGCTCGATCCTCGGCGAATCTCGACGATTCGGCTGCGGTCTCGCTCCTTGTTCTGACGCGAACGGGCCGCT
>JBJXHG010000007.1:0-7013 GCA_046160865.1 Planctomycetota bacterium
GCATCGGCGCCGTCTGCGGCGCCGATGCGAGTGCCGACTCCCGCGGCCGAAGGCCGCGGAATCTGCGCTGCTGCATGGCGACCGCGCCTACTTCGCCAGGCCGAGGATCTTGTCGATCGTGCCCGTCGACACGGCGTGGTAGCGCGGGCGCGCCTTCACGTAGATCGCACGCGCGCGCTTCATGCCTTCGTCGGTCTTCGCGAGCTCGGTGTAGAGCGGCTTCAAGAACTTGCGCCGGCCGACGGTCATCAAGAACTGCTCGAGCTTGTCTTCCGACGCGCCGTAGCCGGTCTTGATCGCGAGGCGCAGCCACACGCACTGGATCTCGGAGTTGCCCGAGTTCGAGAGCTGGTACTTGTTGTCGAGCCGCGCCATCGTCGTCGCGTCGACGGTGTCCGCGATGCCTTCGAGGAAGTGCAGCCACTGCTGCGTCACCCAGCCTTGGGCTTGCAGCGCGTCGGCTTGCTTCGACTGCTTGAACTTCTCGACCTGGAGGTCGACTGCCGAGAGCTGCGCGGACTTCACGCGCGGCGTGTCGATCGGCAGGCCGGGCTGATTCAGCCAGGCGTCGAGATCGATCTTCGCCGCGCGCTCCGGCTGCGCGTTCAGCAGGTTGCGCTTCAGGTACGTGACGAACTCCTCGGTCGTGATGCTGTCGAACGCGTACGTGTTGAAGTACGACGTGAGGAAACGGTCGAAGCGACGGCGTCCGAAGACTTCCTCCAACCGCGACAGGAACAGCGCGCCTTTCGTGTACGCGACCTCCGTCAGCGCGTCGTCCGGGTGACGACCCGCGAGATCGATGTGCAGCACCTGATCGCGCGGCGCGAGCTCCTTCATCTCGCGCTCGAGATCGCCGAGCGAGAGCTCCTTCTCCATGTCGGCGCGCTCGACGCCGTACACCTCTTCCATGATCCGCTGCTCGAAGTAGACCGTGAAGCCTTCGTTCAGCCAGAAGTCGCGCCACGTCGCGTTCGTGACGAGGTTGCCGGACCACGAATGCGCGAGCTCGTGCGCGATCAGCGACACGAGCGACTTGTCCCCCGCCATGATCGTCGGCGTCGCGAACGTGAGGCGCGGATTCTCCATGCCGCCGAACGGGAACGACGGCGGCAGGATGATCACGTCGTAGCGACCCCAGCGGTAGCGACCGAACAGGTCCTCGGCGACGTCGACCATCTTCTCCGTGTCGGAGAACTCGGCTTGCGCCTTCTCGACGACGGAAGGCTCGGCCCACACGCCGCAGCGATCCGAGATCGCGCGGAACTCGATGCGACCGCACGCGAGCGCGATCAAGTACGGCGGGATCTTGTTCGTCATCCGGAAGTGGAACGCGCCGTCCTCGCCGCGCCCGAGCTGCTCGGCGCTCATCACGGCGGTCAGCCCCGACGGCGCGGTGATGTGTGCTTCGTACGTGACGCGCACGCCGGGTGAGTCTTGGAGCGGGATCCACGTGCGGGTCAAGATCGCTTGGCCCTGCGTGAACAAGTACGGCGCGGCGCCGTCGGCGGTCTGTTCCGGTGCGAGCCACTGCAGTGCGTCGGAGCGCTCGGTCGTGTGGTACGCGATCTTGACGCGGTGATCCTCGCGCGTGAGCACGATCGTCAGCGCGGAGCCTATCCGCGCGTCCTCGGGCGACAGCTCGAAGCGCCGCGGAGTGCCGTCGGAGCCCGTGACGCTCTCGATCTCGAGCCCTTTCGAGTCGAGCACGAGCGGCGCGGACATGTCGCTGCGCTCGAGCGTGAGCATGGCCGTGCCCTGCGCTTGCTTGCGCGCGAACTCGAGCGCGAGCGTGAGGTCGACGTGCGTCACGCGCACGCGATTCGGTTCGGCGTGGCTGTGGATGTCCATCGGAAGCGTCGGAGCGGCGGACGGGCGCAGCTCGGCGGGCAAGGCTTGGCAGGCGGCGAGGACGGCGAGTGCGAGGACGGCTGTACTTTTCATGGCGCCCCAAAGCTCGCGTCGCAGCGTCCCGTTGTAAATGGCCGACGCGCGAGAATGCGGCGCCGAGCGCTCGCCCCGCCGCGTTTCGGAGCGCTCGCCCCGCCGCGTTTCGAGGCGCTCGCCCCGCCGCGTTTCGGGGCGCTCGCCCCGCCGCGTTTCGGGGCGCTCGCGCGACGCACGACGGACGGCGTTCGGCGGCGGTCGAGCGAGCGTCGCCGGGCCGCCCGGAACCGCAACTCGACGCTTGCGCGCACCGCGCGAGACGCGGAAGCTCGCGCGCGCCTCTGGTATCCTCTTCGCCCCGTTTGTCCCGGCGGAACCACCCCATAAAGGAGGTGGCGAGCGCCGGTTCCCGGGCCCCTCCCTCCCCATCCATGACCGAGACCGACCGCTGGCCGAACGTCGCCAACCTCGACTTCGTCGAGGACCTCTACGCGCGTTTCCTCGAGGATCCGGCCACGACGCCCGAGCCGTGGCGCGGCTACTTCACGGACCTCGCGCGTGAGTCCGGCCCGCAGGCGACGCGCGTCGGTCCGAGCTTCCGCCCCGCGAGCCTCTTCAATCCGCCCGCAGCGGCGGCGAACGGACACACGCACGGGAACGGCGCCGCGGCGGAGGTCGCCGCGCTGCAAGATCGCGTCGACCAGCTCGTGCGCTCGTACCGCGTGCGCGGCCACATGCACGCCGAGCTCGATCCGCTCGGACTGCCGCGGCGGCACTTCAAGGAGCTCGACCTCGACTTCTACGGCTTCACCGAGCGCGACCTCGAGCGACAGTTCTCGACCAATCGCATGCACGGCCCCGCGCGCGCGACGTTGCGCGAGATCCTCGAGCGCCTGAAGAGCACGTACTGCCGCTCGATCGGCGTGCAGTTCATGCACATCGACAACCTCGAGAAGAAGTCGTGGCTGCAAGAGCGGATGGAGGGCACGCAGAACCACCTCCAGCTCCCGCGCGCGGAGCAGCTGCGCATCCTGACGCGACTCACCGACGCGGTGATGTTCGAGGAGTTCATCCAGAAGAAGTTCCTGGGCGCGAAGAGCTTCTCGCTCGAAGGCTGCGAGAGCTTGATCCCGCTGCTCGACCTCGCGATCGACCGCGCGGGCGAGCACTCGGTCGCGGAGATCGTGCTCGGCATGGCGCACCGCGGGCGCTTGAACGTGCTCGCCAACATCCTCGGCAAGAGCCCGCGCGAGATCTTCCGCGAGTTCGCCGACGCCGACGGCGAGAAGAAGAAGGGTCGCGGGGACGTGAAGTACCACCTCGGTTACTCGAGCGAGTACACGACGTCACGCGGCAAGGCCGTGCACCTCTCGCTGTGCTTCAACCCGAGCCACCTCGAGTTCGTGAATCCCGTCGCGCTCGGGCGCGTGCGCGCGAAGCAAGACCGCTACGGCGATCGCATGCACGACCACGGCATGGCGATCCTGATCCACGGTGACGCGTCGTTCATCGGGCAGGGCGTCGTGCAGGAGTCGCTCAACTTGTCGCAGCTCGCGGGCTTCGCGACGGGCGGCACGTTGCACGTCATCGTGAACAACCAGATCGGATTCACGACCGATCCGCGGGACGCGCGCTCGTCGCCGTACTGCACGGACGTCGCGAAGATGCTGCAGATCCCGATCTTCCACGTGAACGGCGAAGACCCGGAAGCCGTCGCGCAAGTCGTCGCGCTCGCGATGGACTTCCGTCACGAGTTCAAGAGCGACGTCGTGATCGACATGTACGGCTACCGCCGCCGCGGCCACAACGAAGGCGACGAGCCGGCGTTCACGCAGCCGGTCCTGTACAACGCGATCCGCAGCCGCAAACCCGTGCGCGAAGGCTATCTCGATCACTTGCTCGCGCTGGGCAATGTGAAGCGCGACGAGGCGGACGAGATCGCGCGCGATCGACGCCAGCACCTGGAAGACGAGCTCTCGGCGTCGAAGAGCGAGTCGTTCGTGCACCGCCCGGACACGCTCGGCACGCTGTGGCAGGGCTACGTCGGCGGTGCCGACGAGAGCACGCCGGAAGTCGAGACGCGCGTGCCGCGCGAGCGCTTGGCCGATCTCCTGCTGCGCCAAGTCGCGGTGCCGGCGGGCTTCCGTCCGCATCCGAAGATCGAGCGCATGCTCGAAACGCGCGCGGAGATGGCGCAGGGCAAGCGGCCGCTCGATTGGGGCGGCGGCGAAGCGCTCGCGCTCGCGAGCTTGCTCGCGGACGGCACGCGCGTCCGCATCACCGGTCAAGATTGCGAGCGCGGCACGTTCAGCCACCGGCACGCGGTGTTGCACGACGTCGACACGGGCGCGCGGCACACACCGCTCGAGCACCTCGACGCGCAGCAAGGCACGTTCGCGATCTACAACAGCTCGCTCTCCGAGCCGGGCGTGATGGGCTTCGAGTACGGTTACTCGCTCGACTGCCCCGAAGGTCTCGTCGTGTGGGAGGCGCAGTTCGGCGACTTCTGCAACGTCGCGCAAGTCATCATCGATCAGTTCCTCGTGAGCGCCGAAGAGAAGTGGCGCCGCTTGTCGGGCCTCGTGCTGCTCTTGCCGCACGGCTTCGAAGGCCAAGGTCCCGAGCACTCGAGCGCGCGGCTCGAACGCTTCTTGTCGATGTCGGCCGACGACAACATCCAAGTCGTCAACCTGACGACGCCGGCGCAGCTCTTCCATTGTTTGCGACGCCAAGTGCTGCGCCCGTGGCGCAAGCCGCTCATCGTGATGTCGCCCAAGAGCTTGCTGCGGCATCCGCGCGCGACGTCGACGCTCGAGGACTGCGCCTCGGGCAGCTTCCGCCGCATCCTGCCGGACACGCGCACGAGCAGCGCGCGCACCGAGCGCGTGCTCCTGTGCAGCGGCAAGATCTACTACGAGCTCGAGGAGCAGCGCGAGAAGGACGGGCGCGACGAGGTCGCGATCCTGCGCCTCGAGCAGCTCTACCCGTTGTCCGAAGCCGAGCTGCGCGCCGCGCTCGCGCCGTACTCGGACACGACGCCGGTCGTGTGGATCCAAGAGGAGCCGGAGAACATGGGCGCGTGGCGCACGCTGTACGCGCGCTTCGGCACGACGCTGTTCGGCCGGCCGTTCTCGTTCCTCTCGCGGCCCGCGGCGGCGAGCCCAGCGACGGGATCGACGAGCGCGCACAAGCTCGAGCAGCAAGAGATCCTGACCCGCGCGCTCGCGGCGCGCGCGCGTTGAAACACTCCGCACACCGAATCGACGAGGAAAGAGAAACATGGCGGTTGAACTGAAGGTGCCGACGGTCGGCGAATCGATCACCGAGGTGCAGATCGGCGACTGGCTCGTGCCGGAAGGCCAGAGCGCGAACAAGGAAGACGCACTGGTCGTGATCGAGACCGACAAAGTCACGGTCGAGTTGCCCGCGCCCGTCGATGGCACGGTGACGCGCGTCCTGAAGAAGAAGGGCGACACCGCGGCGGTCGGCGAAGTGATCGGCTACATCGAGGAAGGTGCGGTGAACGCCGCGCCGAAGTCGAAGCCCGCCGCGAAGAGCGAGAGCGCGAGCTCCGCCACCGCGACGAAGGCGCCGCCCGCGTCGAGGTCCTCGAAGACCGCGACGTCGAGCGAAGCTCGCGTGATGACGGCGGACACGCGCGTCATGCCCGCTGCCGCGCGCGCATTGCACACGAGCGGCATCGCCGCCGAGGACGTCGAGCCGACGGGCCCGGGCGGCCGGATGTTGAAGGGAGACGTGCAGCGTGCGGCCGAAGGCAAGCCGGCTGCCAAGGCGCGCACCGGCGTGCCCTCCGGCGGCATGCGCGAAGAAGAACTCGTGCCGATGACGCCGTTGCGCAAGCGCATCGCGCAACGCCTCGTCGAGGCGAAGAACACCGCCGCGCTGCTGACGACGTTCAACGAGATCGACATGTCGGCGGCGGTCGCGCTGCGCAACCAGCACAAGGATGCGTTCCTCCAGAAGCACGGCGTGAAGCTCGGCTTCATGTCGTTCTTCGTGAAGGCGTCGATCGACGCGCTCAAGCTCGTGCCGCAGATGAACGCGGAGATCCGCGGCGACTCGATCGCGTACCACAACTACTGCGACATCGGCGTCGCGGTCGGCGGCGGCAAGGGTCTCGTCGTCCCGGTGCTGCGCAACGCGGAGCGCATGAGCTTCGCCGAAGTCGAGCTCGCGATCGGCGAGCTCGCGGCGCGAGCGCAAGCCAATAAACTCACGCTCGACGAGCTCACCGGCGGCACGTTCACGATCAGCAACGGCGGCGTGTACGGATCGCTGCTCTCGACGCCGATCGTGAATCCGCCGCAGAGCGGCATCCTCGGCCTGCACGCGATCCAGGACCGCCCGGTCGCGCTGAACGGTCAAGTCGTCATCCGTCCGATGATGTACGTCGCGGTCACGTACGATCACCGGCTCGTCGACGGGCGCGAAGCCGTCACGTTCCTCAAGCGCATCAAGGACTGCGTCGAGAACCCGGCGCGGATGCTGCTGGAGGTGTGACCCGTCGCGTGCACTACTAATTGACCGCTCTGCTCAGTGCAACTACCAGCGTGCACAACGCGCTACGAATTCACGTTTGACGTTGTCGAACTTGGCACCGCGCGAGGCCGTTTCATGAAGACCACGATCGCACCGTACCGTGGGCCGTCGAGCCCATTGAGTCCGTGCTCAATGTCGATCTGCTTCCCCAGCTTGCTTGTCCAACGCCCGCTGGGCAGCTGACGCGCTGCGTGCTTGACGCGACGAAATACGTCCGCGTAGATCGCGATCTTTTCGGTTTCTTCCTCGGCGACGCCGTCGCGGCACACGACATACCCAAGACCTTCATACAGCGTGATAAACGCGGCGACAGAGTCCGTTCGCTGAATACCTTCTGGCCAATACGCACCAGAACTTGTCGTCGGCCACCAGAACCGCGTCATGTCACCTGCCGCCCACGCGATGCAGTTGTAGGTCGGATCCGGTGGGCTCGTCTGGGCCTGTTCCGCACCCGATTTCCTGGACAGTGAGTTGACGGTAATCACGCGGACACCTTGAGGGCAAGTCGCTCGCGACGGACGGCAGCCGGCGACCGGTGCCCATGGCGTTCGATGAGCCACTGTTCG
>JBJXHG010000008.1:0-27230 GCA_046160865.1 Planctomycetota bacterium
CCGCGACCGCGTTCAACATCGGCGGGTTGTAGACGCCGAAGTGCCGCTCGCCGCTGGGCGAGCCGTCCTCGTCGACGACCTCGACCTCACGCCCGGTCAACGCGCGCGCATGAACATGCGCATCGCGCAACGTCGCCGAGCCCAACAGGAACCGCGGCTTCGAGCCGTAGTGATGCGCGATGCGCACCAGACGACGCAACACGTTCGCGACGCTCGATCCGAAGACGCCGCTCCGCGTGTGGACTTCGTCGATGACGATGTAGCGCAGATCGCGGAACAGCTCGGACCACTTCGCGTGGTTGGGCAAGATGCCGGCGTGCAGCATCCACGGATTCGTCAGCACCAAATGACCGCGCGTGCGCAGCGTCTGGCGCACGGTCGGTGCGGTGTCGCCGTCGTACGTGCACGCGTGCCAGTCTTCGCCGAGCGCTTCGATGCACGACGTCAGCGCGAAGGCTTGGTCTTGGCTCAGCGCCTTGGTCGGGAAGAGGAACAGCGCGCGCGCACGACCGCTCGACTCGAGCAGCGACTGGAGCACCGGGATCGTGTAGCACGCGGTCTTGCCCGACGCGGTCGGCGTCGCGACGAGCACGTCCGCGCCGTCGAGCGCGCGCTCGACGAAACGCGCTTGGTGCGCGTACAGCTCGTGCACACCGCGCGCGGCGAACAGTGCGACGATGCGCGGGTCGACGCGCGCCGGAAACGGTGCGGTGCGCGCCGCGCGCGCCGGCTCGTGGTGCCAATGCTCGAAGCTCGCGCGCCACTGCGGATCCGAGCGCAGACCTGCGGCGAGAGCGCCGAGGCCGTGCTCCTTGCGCGCGCGCCGGCTGCCCCCGCGCCGCGGATGCGGCGCGCCGGCTTGGTCCGTCGGGGCGAAGCTGTGCGGCGAGGGAGCGGGACGAGGATCGGATTGCGGCATGATCGCGGCCTCCCGGCGCGCTCTGCCGCGCGCCGTTAGCAGTCCGTGGTGAAAGTGTTCCGAGCCCGAAGGTGGCCCGTGCACGTCAGAACAAGGAGCGAGACCGCAGGCGAATCGTCGCGATTCGCCGAGGATCGAGCGACGCCGGGCGGGGCGCGAACGGGCCGCTTTCGGGCTCGAAGCACTTCCACCACGGACGTTAGGGGGAGGTTAGGGCTGCGCGGGCGACACCGCAACCACCGCGCGTCACGGACCGAGCAGTTGCGTCAGCTGTCCGTGCACACGTTGGTCGCGGAGCACCGAGCGCCGGCCGGCGAACTCCACCTCCACCGCTTCCCCTTCGCCGCCGGAGCCGAGTCCGACGACGTAGCTCCGCACGTTGCCGCCGCGATCGGTGAACTCGACCGTGATGGGCTCACGCAATGGCTCGGTCACGCCGAGCGACCGGTGCTTCGAGGCGCGCACGAACAGCAACGACTCGAGCAGCGCGGGCGGCAGATCGCGCGCTTCGGTGCCGAGATCCGGCACGGTCCACAGTCCCTTCGAGGTGTGATCGAACGAGCGCCGCCGATCGCCGCCGAGGATCGTCAAGCGCGCTTGCCCCGCCTCGAGGATCTCGACGACGCGCAGCGTCAGCAGTTTTTCGATCGGCGTCGCGAGCCACTCGAGCACGATCGGATCGAGGAATGCGACCGCGTCGTCACCGTCACGCCGGAAGCAGGCGAGTGCCGCCGGCCCGTCCTCGCCCGGCACGAGCCCGAAGACTCCGCCCTCGGTCTCCGCACCGGCGTGGATCGAGAGTCGCGCGCCGCCGGCGAGCGGCACGAACGCCGTCCCGGCGGCGAAGCGCACGAACTCGAGCTTCGAGAGCTCGCCGACGAGATCGCCCACGCGCGCGGAGTCCGCGGGCACGGGCTCGCTGCGCGGCGCGCCGTCGTGCGCGTGCTCGGCCACCGTCCACGTCGTGCCGGCGCGCGCCAGCACGAGCTCGCGCTCGTGCGTTCGCAACGTGAGACCGTCGATCGACTCGACCGGCAAGCGGCACACACGCCGGTCGAGGAGCTCGTCGAGCGGCGCGGCGAGCGCTTGCACGACCGCCCCCTCGACGGCGCACCAGAACGATTGTCCGTCGATGCGCGCGAACCACGCGGCGTCGGCGGCGTGGCCCGGACGGCCGAGCTCGAGTTTCGACTCCTTGGCGTCGACCGCTACGAGCGTGATCGTCATCTCCGGCGGATCGAGTCCGTAGTCGGCGAGCGCCGCGGCGCCGTCCTCGACGTAGCGCCGGATCGGCATGCGCGCAGCGCCCTGGATCCAAACGTGCAGCGCGAGCGGATCGAGCCGCGCCGCGCGCGGCGCCGTCGCCCGCCAGCCGCCGTCCTCGGACAGCGCGTCGAACGCGAGGTCGAGCGGCGGTCCGCCGTCCAGCGCGAGCGAACCACGGCGGTGCACCTCGACGACGCGACGCACGTCGAGCTCGAGCGCATGGTTCGCCTTGTACTCCTCGACCGAACGATCGAGCGTGGAATCGAGGTCGCGCGTCGTGCGCAGGATGCGTCCGTTCGAGCGCACGTACTGGTGCTGCCCGTCGATGTCGAGCGCGCCCAGCTCGAGCCGTTGGCGGCTCGGACCGTTGGGAGTCACCCCCTCGATGTCGAGCACGACGCGCGGCGGCTCGAAGCCGAGCGAACGCGCGTCGCCCTCGGCCGCGACGACGGGCTTCGCGCGGCGCGCGACCGCGGTGCGAACGAGGAAATCGACGAGCGCGCCGTTCGCCGGCACGGCGACGGGGTCGGTCATGCGCCAGCGGCCGCTCGGTTCGCGCTCGACGCGGAAGTGAGCGTCGCGCGCGACGTTGTCGACGCGCACGGCCGTGACGCGCTCGAGCTCGAGGCCTTCGAAGAGCGCGAACTCCTGCTCCGCCGACGCGACTTCCTCGCGCGCGAGCTGCCACCACGCGAGCGCGGAGAGACCGAGCACGGCCGCCAGTAGACCGATCGTCGTCGCACGCGAGATCATCGCCGCCGTCTCCACGCGAGGAAGAGACCGCACGCCAAGCACGAGAGCGGCAGGAGCAGGGCTCCGACGAAATGGATGCGCGCCAGCGCCGTGCCGGACGTCAGGTCGATGCGCCGCGACTCCACGCTCTTGCGCACGACGTGCACGCGGAACTCGCGCGACGCGGCTTCGTTGAACAGGTTGAGCACGAGATCGCGGTTGTAGTCGAAGTGCGCGTTCGCAAACGCCAGCGCCGTGCCAAACGCGTACACGCGGCTCTCCGGCCGTAGCCCTTCGCGCATCGGCCGATCGGCGGGACGCGGCCGCAGCGGCGAAAACTTCGCTTGGAGCGCGAGCACGAACGGACCGCGATCCTCGCCGAGATCGGGCGTCCAGTTGCCGAGCGCGCTGCGTCCCGCGCCCGGCTGCGGCAGGTCGCGCCACGCGTCCTCGCCGGTGCGCAGGAGCGGCAGCACGACACCGCCGGGCGGCGCCGGACCGATCTCGAGCGCGCGCGTGAGTCCGAGCACGACGCGGCGCCCGGCCCGGCGCAATGCGTCCGTCAAGGGTTGCGCGGAGAAGCCTTGTCCCGAGACGACGATCAGCGCGCACTCCGCTTGTCCTGTCGCCGCTTCGCCGGTGACGGTCGCGATCGGCCGCGCGACGAGGCCGCTCGTCGAGATGCGGATGCCGTACGGATCGACGAGCGCGCTCGAGCTGCCTTCGCCGACGAGCGCACCGGCTCCGGGCGCGACGACGAGCGTGCCGCCGCTCTCGACGAAGCTCGCGAGCTCGCCGCGCTCGAACGGTGTGAAGGGCTGCTCCGGACCGATCACCGCGACGACGCTCGCGTCGCTCGGCAACGCGCCGTCCGCCTCGCCGGCCCACGTCGCGATCTCGAAGCCGTCTGCCTCGAGCTCGCCGCGCAAGCGCGCGAGCCCGGACTCGTTCGTCTCGTCGAGCGCGCGCTCGCCGTGCCCCGTCGCGAACACCACCTTCGGTGAATCGCCTTCGACGACCTTCACGATCGCGCCGACGAGCGCTTCCTCGCCACGGAACGACACGATGCGTGCCGGCGCCGGAGGAGCTCCGCGCGCGATCGCGCTGCCGGGATCGATGTCGGCGAGATCGCCGCGCGTGCGCAGCACGACCTTGCGTTTGCCACGCGACACGACGAGCACGCCGCCGGGTCCGACGTCGGAGACGCCGAGCTCGCGCAAGCGCTCCTCCGCGCGCGCCGAGCCGCGCATGCGATCGAGGACGTCGTGCTCTCGGATCTGGATCCGTCCGGGCGCGCCGTCGCGGAACAGGACGAGCATGCGGTTCGCGCGCACCTGCACTTCCTCGACGACTTGCGCGACGGCGTTCTCGCCGGGCCGGAAGAACACGTCGATCTCGATCGGCTGCTCGAGGTGCTCGATCGCGTCGCGCGTCTCCGGAGAGAGCGTGTTCGCGCGGTCCGCGGTGAGATCGAAGCGCGCGCGCAGACCGGATCGCTCCGCGAGCCACGTGACGAGCACGACCACCGCGGTGGCGAGCACGACCGCGACGACGACTTGCGCGGCGATCCAGGCACGCGTCCCGCGCCCCGTGAGACGCAACGGGACGCTGGTCGGCGTCGCGCGCGCTGGCGTGCTGTCGGGTTCGACCATGGACGTCAGCTCCAGCGCCGTGTCTCGAGCACGCGCACGGTGAGGAACAAGAACAGCCCGGTCCAGGCGACGAAGAACACGACGTACGCACTGTCGAAGATCCCGAGCAGGAACGAGTTCTTCAGGTGGTCGATCACGTGCACGCGCGCGACGAACGGCGCGATCCATTCGGACGTGCCGAGTCGCGCCAGCAGCGGCAGGAGCACGAGCACGATGTTGAACACGACTGCGGCGAACGCCGCGACGACCGGAGTGCTCGTCGCGCTGCTCGCGCACAAGCCGATCGCGGAGAACAAGCCGGACGTGAGCACCGCGCCGGCGTAGCCGCCGCACAAGACGCCCCAATCGACCTCTGGCCCGACGGTGCCGGCCGTGAACGCGTACACGAACACCGAGCTCCACAAGACCGCCATGAACGTCGTCGCGGCGAGGAACTTGCCGACCACGACGGCGAAGTCGCTCACGGGCGCGGTCAGCAAGAACTCGAGCACGCCGGAGCGCGACTCCTCGCTGATCATGCGCATCGTGAGCAAGGGCGGAACGAGCACGAGCAGAGCCCAGAACACGAACGACTCGCCCAGCGCCAGACGCACGGCGTCGTCGACGTCGCCGCGCGCGGTCGCGAGATACAGCGTGAACAAGTAGCCGTTCAGCGCGAACGCGATGAAGAGCAAGAGCCACGCGAGCGGTGCGAGGAACAGGCCGGCGAGCTCGCGCCGGTAGATCACGAGCGTGCCCCTCATGACTTCGTCGGGGGCGCGCCGGGGGATGCTCCGGGAGTCGCTGGCGGCGGCTCGACGGCCTTCGGCGCCGACAGGTTGCGCGTCGCGCCGCGATCGAACGGATTCAAGTTGTAGACGACGCGCGCGGGCGGCGCCGTTTCGCTCGGCGCCTTCGCGGCGGCCGGCTCGGGCGATGTCGTCGCGCTCGGCTTCGCGTCGCCGACCTGCGGCCCGCCGGGAACGATAGGAGCGAGGCGCACGTCGAGCGCGATGTTCGCGGTCGCGCGCGGTGTGCCCGACTGGCCCGAATGGATCGATGCGATCGTCGTCGTGCTCGACACCGTGGGCGACGCGGCGATCACCTTCTCCCCTTCGCCGCGGAACGCGATGCGCGCGAAGATCTCTTCGAGCGTCGGCCGGCGCCAGGAGAGCTCACGCAACGCCCAGCCGCGCGCCGCCGCGATCGCGCCGACGTCCTCGCGCAGATCGTGATCGCAGTACACCTCGAATTGATGGTGGATGCCGAGTCGACCCTTGTCCTCGACCGATCGCACGCCGCCGATCGAAGACAAGAGCCGCAACGCACCCGCGAGGTCCGCGCCGACCACGGCCTCGATGCGCACGTGGCTCGCGTGCGCGAGCTTCGCGACGAGGTCCGCCGGAGTGCCGTCGGCCGCGATCTTGCCCTGGTGCATGATGATCACGCGCGGACACACGGCTTCGATCTCGGGCAGGATGTGCGACGAGAGGAGGACCGTGTGCTTCGGCGCGAGCTCGCGCACGAGCGCGCGCACTTCGATGCGCTGGAGCGGGTCGAGTCCGCTCGTCGGTTCGTCGAGGATGAGCACGTCCGGCTCGGGCAACAGTGCGACGGCGAGGCCCGCGCGCTGCCGCAATCCGCGCGAGAGGTTGCCGATCAGATCGCGCGCACGGTCCGTCAAGCCGACACGCTCGAGCACGATCGGGATGCGCTTCTTCGTTTCGGCGCGCGACAAGCCGTGCAAGCGCGCTTGGAAGCGCAACATCTCGACGACGCGGTGCTCGCGGTACAGCGGCACGCTCTCCGGCAGGTAGCCGATGTGGCGGCGCGCTTGCAGCGACTCGCGCAGCACGTCGAATCCGGCCACTTGCGCGGCACCCGCCGTCGCGGGGAGGAAGCCCGCCAAGATGCGCAGCGTCGTCGTCTTGCCGGCGCCGTTCGGACCGAGCACGCCGACCACCTCTCCCCGCTCGACGCGGAACGACACGTCGTCGACCGCCGTGAGGGAACCGAATCGTCGCGTGAGATGGGAGACGGTGATCAAGCGGAGCGCAGGTTAGCCCTGTCGCGCGGCACGGACAACCGACGTGCCTCGGCACGATGGGTCCACCTGCGCAATCCGTGCGCGGCCGTTTTCGCACAGCGCGCGATCCAGAGCGCGACGAGTGTGCGTTCGAGAACCACGAGCGTGCGCTTGCGCGCCAAACGACGCGCCGCACGCGCGTCCAGTGGAGCGCGCGTGCGGCGTCGAGAACGTGTCACGCAGCGCGTGACGCGCAGATCAGGTCTTCACTTCGAAGTCGGCGTCGACGGCGTCGTCGCGCGCGCCCGAACCGCCCGCGCCCCCCGCATTCGGTGCACTGCCGGTCGGCCCGCCACCGTTCGTCGGACCCGTCGGCCCGCCGGCTTGCGCGCCGCCGGGCGACTTCGCGTAGACCGCTTCGCCGAGCTTCTGCGCGCGCGTCTGTAGCGCGGCGACGGCGCGCTGGATCGCGTCCTTGTCCTCGCCCTTCAGCGTTTCCTTCAGCTCGTTGATGGCTTGCTCGATGCCTTGCACGTCCGTGGCGCCGAGCTTGTCCTTGTGCTCCGCCAAGTGCTTCTCGGTCTGGTGTGCGAGATGGTCGCCTTGGTTCTTGAGATCGACGACCTCGCGCTTCGCGCGGTCCTCGGTCGCGTGGGCCTCGGCTTCGCGACGCATGCGCTCGATGTCGTCTTTCGAGAGACCAGACGATGCTTCGATGCGAATGCGCTGCTCCTTGCCAGTTCCCTTGTCGGTGGCCTTCACGTTCAAGATGCCGTTGGCGTCGATGTCGAACGTGACTTCGATCTGCGGCACTCCGCGCGGAGCCGGAGCGATCCCGTCGAGGTGGAATCGTCCGAGCGTGCGGTTGTCGCGCGCGAACTCGCGCTCGCCTTGCAGCACGTGGATCTCGACGCTGGGCTGACTGTCGCTCGCGGTCGAGAACACCTGGCTGCGGCTCGTCGGGATGGTCGTGTTGCGCTCGATCAGTTTCGTCGAGACGTTGCCGTACGTTTCGATGCCGAGCGACAGCGGCGTCACGTCGAGCAGTACGACCTCGCTGACTTCGCCGGCGAGCACGCCGCCTTGGATGGCCGCGCCGATCGCGACGACCTCGTCGGGGTTCACGCTCTTGTTCGGCTCCTTGCCGAACACCTTGCGCGCGAGGGCTTGCACGGCCGGAACACGCGTCGAGCCGCCGACGAGGATCACCTCGTCGATCTGCTTCGGATCGAGGCTCGCGTCTTGGAGCGCTTGCAAGCACGGCTTCTTGGCGCGTTCGACGAGCCCTTCGATGAGCTGTTCGAACTTCGCGCGCGTCACCGGCATCTGCAGGTGCTTCGGCCCGGACGCGTCGGCCGTGATGAACGGCAAATTGATGTCGGTCTGCGGCAGCGCGGACAAGTCGATCTTCGCCTTCTCGCAGGCTTCCTTGAGCCGCTGCAGCGCCATCGGATCGTTGCGAACGTCGATGCCGGAGCTCTTTTTGAACTCGTCCGCGACGTGATCGATGAACGCCTTGTCGAAGTCGTCGCCGCCGAGGTGCGTGTCGCCGTTCGTCGCGAGCACCTCGAACACTCCGTCACCGATCTCGAGGATCGAGATGTCGAACGTGCCGCCGCCGAAGTCGAACACCGCGACCTTGCCGCTCGTCTTCTTGTCGAGGCCGAACGCGAGCGCCGACGCCGTGGGCTCGTTGATGATGCGCTCGACCGTCAAGCCCGCGATCGTGCCCGCGTCCTTGGTCGCCTGTCGCTGCGCGTCGTTGAAGTACGCCGGCACGGTGATCACCGCGCGCGTGACCTTCTCGCCGAGATAGGCCTCGGCCGCTTCCTTGAGATAGGAGAGGACTGACGCGCTGATCTCCGGCGGCGTGAAGCGCTTGCCGTCGATCTCGACCTTCACGAGTTCCTCGGCGCCGCCGACGAGCTTGTACGCGACCATCTTCTCTTCCGAGCCGACCTCATGGTGCCGCCGGCCCATGAAGCGCTTGATCGACGCGATCGTGCGCGTTGGATTGGTCACTGCCTGGCGCTTCGCCGGGGCTCCGACGAGCTTCGTGCCGTCGGTTTGGAAGGCGACGACCGAGGGCGTCGTGCGCGCGCCCTCCATGTTCGGGATGACGACGGGCTCTCCACCCTCCATCACCGCCACCACCGAGTTCGTCGTGCCCAGGTCGATACCGATGATCTTGCTCTTGCTCATAGATGGTCGCGCCGACGGCAGGGTCGACGCATGGCCGCCCGTCACCAAACGGCGTGCCATTCGCCTGCACCGACGTAAGTCATTACCCGAAGGTGTTTTGGCACCCGTCACCGCGTGGCGATCCGTGCCAGACTGGCAGGCGACTTCCGCGCGCGAAGCGACCCCTGCCGCGTTGGCAGGACGCGGGGTGGCACGCCTCGACCACCCCGCGACCGGACCGGCGCGTCAGGGACACGCGTCGTTGTCGGCGCCCGGCGTTCCGGCGTCGACGTTCGTCGCGCTGATCGGCGAGGTCGCCGGACACCAATTCGCGCCGCTGTCGTTCGACAGCGCGTCACGCGCCGCGCCCTTGAGCGACAGCGACTTGCCGGACGCGTCCGGGAACGTGACGCCGTCGTCGTAGTCGACGCGGTCGAGCACGACACCGTCCGAGCGCGCGAGGATCACTTGATCCGCTCCGTTGCCGAGGCTGAAGCTCCCGTACACGTAGTCGACCTGCACGCCCCCGTTCGTCGCCGGATCGGCGTTGCTGCCGAGCACGAGGTAGCGGCCCGGCAGGAAACGCAGACCCGCGCCTCCATTGTTGATGACGTGCTGCGCGCCGCCGTCGTCGGAGAGCACGCAACCTTCCAAGTTCACGCGCCACGGCAGCGCGTTGTAGACCTCGATCCACTCGCCGCGCGTGTCGGTGACCGCGGCGGGATCCTTCATGATCTCGGTGATCACGATCCAGCCCGATTGCGCAGCGGGACCTTGTGCCGCGAACATCCCGCGTTGCAACAGCGCAAGCCCGACGGACGAGTCCTCGGACGGCGAATAGCGCGGCGCAGCGGATGCGAGCGGCGCGAGTGAAGCCAGCGCGAGCAGCGCGGCCATCGACGTTTTCTTTTTCATGATGATCCAGTCGTCTCCATCGATCGATGCACGGCTCCGGCAGTTCGATTCCCGCCGCCGCTCCGGAGCCACTGCGCGATCGGCGGGACCGACCGGGGACCGATCGAGTGAAGCGCGGTTGCACGGAATCGCCGCAATCCGGCACGCGGCCGCGCACGCGTTCTCGCCTTAGCAGCCCGTGGCGAGCTCTGTGCCCTCCGCCGGCATCCGGCTATGCTCCGCGCGCGCGGCGGAGGTCGCGCTGCACATGGGCCGACTCATCAAGATCGTCGTCGTTCTCGCCGTGCTCCTGCTGCTCGCCGGCGGTGCCGCATTCGTGTTCCTCGATTCGATCGTGCGCGGCGCGATCGAGAAAGGCGCGACCTACGCAACCGGCGTCGAGACGACGCTCGCCTCCGCAGACGTCGGGCTCCTCTCGGGCCATCTCGAGCTCGAGGGCCTCGACATCGAAAACCCGCCGAACTTCCGACCCGAGCCGTTCCTGCACTTGGATTCGGCGCGCGCGTCGTGGGACGGCAGCACCGTGCTGTCGCAGAAGATCGAGATGAACGAGTTCGCGCTCGAAGGCGTGACGCTCAACATCGAGCGCACGAGCAAGCAGTCGAACTACGGCGTCATCCTCGGCAACTTGCAGAAGCTTTCGAGCGGGACGGAGAAGCCGCCCGCGGACGACGCCGCAGGCGAGCAGCGCAACCTGCGCATCCGCCGCATCGTGATCCGGCGCGTCGAGGTCGGCCTACACCTTTCCGACGTCGTCGGACTCTCGGCATCGCAGAAGGTCATCGTTCCCGAGATCGTGATCGAAGACTTCGACACGTCCGGCACGACGGTCGAGATCGTGTCGAAGTTGACGCAGGCGATCGTGCTCGCGGTGGTCGAGGCCTCGGCCGCGGCGGGCAAGGATCTGATCCCCGCCGACGTCCTGAAGGATCTCGGTCGGGGTCTCGAGGGCGCGCTCGATTCGGTGAGCAAGGACACGTTGAAGGGGCTCGACTCCGCGCTGAAGGACGTCGGCAAGGGCGTCGAGGACTTGTTCAAGAAGAAGCCGTGACGTCGGCGTCGCCCGTGCCGCCGTCCTTCTCGAGCTGCCACTCCTTGATGCGTTGGTAGATCTTTGCGCGCGAGATGCCGAGCATCTCCGCGGCGCGCCGCTTGTCGCCGCCCGCGGCTTCGAGCGCGCGCTCGATCGCGCGGCGCTCGAGCTCTGCGAGCGTCAGCACCGCGCCGCCGTCCGCGAGCGGCGTGCGCAACTCCGGACCCGGCGCGCGCACGAGCGCGGGATCGGTGACGTCGCCTTCCGAGAGCACGCACAAGCGCGCGATCTCGTTCGAGAGTTCGCGCACGTTGCCGGGCCACCCGCGCGCGCACAACTTCGTCAACACGGCCGGGGCGATGCGCCGCGCGACACCGCTCTTCGCGGACTCGAGCCGCAAGAAGTGATCGACCAGCATCGGGATGTCGGCGACGCGCGCAGCGAGCGGCGGCAGCGCGATGCGCAGTCCGTCCAGCCGGTAGAAGAGGTCCGCACGGAGCTTGCCCGCGCGCACATCGTCCTCGAGGTCGCGGTGCGTCGCGGCGACGAGACGAAAATCCACCAGCTGCACGCGGCTGTCGCCGAGACGCCGCACTTCACCGGTCTCGAGCACGCGCAGGAGCTTCGCTTGCACCTCGAGCGGCAACTCGCCGATCTCGTCCAGGAACAGCGTGCCGCCGCTCGCACGCTCGAAGATACCGGCGCGGTCCTGATCGGCGCCGGTGTACGCGCCCTTGCGGTAGCCGAAGAGCTCGGCCTCGATCAGCGACGGCGGCAACGCTGCGCAGTTCTCCGACACGAACGGTCCGCTGCTGCGCGGCGACAGCGAGTGCAGCGCACGCGCCGCGAGCTCCTTGCCCGTGCCGCTCTGCCCCACCACGAGCACGGCGAGCTTGCTCGGTGCCGCGCGCTCGATCCAACGGTGCACTTCGGTCATCGCGGACGACGTCCCGATCAATCCGCTCGCGGGCACGACCAAGTTCGCATCGCGCAAGACGGCACGCGCCTGGCGCAGATCGGATTCCTTGCTCGCGACGTCGCGATTGAGCTCGCGGTTCAGGCGCCGGATCTCCGCGACGCGCCGCACTTGCAGGATCGCGAGCGCCGCTTGGTCCGCGAGCAGCGCGAGCAAGCGCTCGGCGCGCTCCGCGAACGCCCCGCGGCGCAGGCGGTGGTCGATGTAGATGACGCCGCGCGAGCCAGGCACGATCTCGAACGGCACGCACAGGATCGAGCGCAACTCGAGGGCCGTCACCGACGGCGCCGAGCCGAGGAGCGGATCGTCGACGGCGTTCGACAGACGCAGCGGCTGCATCCGTTCGAGCGCTTCGCGCACGATGCTCTTCGACACTTCGACCTCGGGCACGGCGATGTCGCCGCGCTGCGAGTCGAGCGCCTTGTCGAACGACAATACGCCGTCCTCCTCGAGCACGAGGAAGCCACGCTCCGCGCCGGTGACCATCAATGCGCTCTCGACGATGGCGCCGAGGAGTTCGCCGAGGTCCTCCTGCTTGACGAGCCGGTGATTGATCTCGAGCAGCTGCACCACGTCCATGTCCCATTCCTCCGTGCCGGTCGACTCGTCTTCCCACGCTTCGAGATCCGCCGGATACGGATCGGGCAAGCCGCACAACGCGCGCTCGAACGCCGCGCGCTCGGCCGCCGCTAGCCCGCGCGTCGTCTGCACGAGCAAGGCACGCGCGCGCTCGTGCGCACGCTGGCGCTCGGCCGTCGGACCGCGCGCCGCGAGCGCCATCCACATCCGAGCCGCGCGATCGTCGCGGCCGCGGCGCTCGAGCTCGCGCGCGAGCGATTCCGCCTCGAACGCCGTGCGCGCGTCCGCGAGCTCGGCGCGCAGGAGCGCGAACGTGCGCCGGTCGAGCGCGACGAGCGGTGCGGATTCGGTCGCAGTCGCCGCGGGGTGCGCGCGCCGTGCCTGCGGAGCACGCAGCTCCTCGACGAGCCACGCACTCTCCTCACGAGCGACTTCGAGCTTCAATCGATCCGAGAGCAGCGCGGCGCGCTGCGCGAGCTCGCGCGCGCGCACGAGGTCGCGCGCGAGAGCCGCCGCACGCGCACGCGCGAGGAGGATGCGCGGATCCGCGTCGTTCTCCGCGCTGCCGCTGCTCGGCGCGCGCGCGAAGTGACCGAGCCGCGCGGAGAGCTCCTCCGCGCGCGCGTCCAGCACACCGGCGTCGGCGCTGCGACCGGAGGCGCGCAGGCTCCGCGCGCTCGTGGCGAGCTCCTCGAGCGCGGGCTTCGCGTGTCCGCGATCGGCGTGCAGCAAACCGAGCATGCCGCGCACCGCAGTCGCGCCCGCGACGTCGCCGTTGCGCTCACGGATCTCGAGCGCGGAAGCGAGCAGCGCGCCAGCGCGCGCGAGCTCGCCTTCCTCGCGCAGCGTCGCGCCGTGCAGCGCGCGCACCTGCGCGACGCCCGTGAGCACACCGGCGGCCGCGTAGATCGACTCCGCGCGCTCGAGATGCTGGGTCGCCTCGTGCAACCGTCCGCCGCGGCGCGCGACCGTCGCGAGATTGATGCGTACCGGCGCTTCGTGCGTCGAATCCGAGCGCAGCTGCGCGTCCGCGAGCGTCGCTTCGAGCAGCGCGCGCGCTTCGTCGACGCGCCCGCGCCGGAAGCGGCTCATCGCGGTCAAGTTGTCGATCGTGATCCGGTGCCGAACCGGGAGCGCTCCGAATCCGCCGTCCGCGATCTCCTTGGCGAGCGCCTCGAGCTCGTCGTCGCGGCGCGTCTCGAAGTACAGCCGCGCGCGGCCAAAGGCCGCTTCTCCGCGCTCGGAGGGGTCGAGCTCGGCTGCGCGCGTGAAGTGCTCGAGCGCGCCCTCGTACTCGTGGCGCAAGAGCGCGACGTGACCGCGCACGCGTTCGCCCACGGCCGCGGCGGCCTGCGACGCCGGCGATGGATCGATCGACGCGAGCGCGCGCTCCGGTTGGCCGAGCGCCGCCCACGCGAGCGCTTCCTCGGCCGCCAGATGCGGATCGAACGCCACGCCTGCTTCGCGCGCCTGCGCGCGGACGCGTTCGCACGTCGCGAGCGCGAGCTCCGGGATACCGCTCTCACGCCAGCGCTCGAGCTCAGCGCGCAAGCGGGCGAGGACGTCGGCGCTCGGATGCGCGCGGAAGCGATGCGCCCACGCGGTCGCCGCACCGGGATGCTGCGCTTCCAGTTGCTCGGCGCAGCGTTCGTGCAACGCGCGCCAACGCGCCTCGTCGACGGCGAGCGAGGGTGCGCTCGGCGCCGCGGCCAGCACGCGCACGACGCCGCCGTGCGCGCCAGACTCGATCTCGACGCAGCGGGCGTCCACGAGCGCTTGCGTGAGCGCTTCGGTTTGCGCACCGGAACGGCCCGTGATGCGCGCGAGCTCCCCGCGCGTGGCGCTGCCGTCGCAGACGTGCAGCGCGGCGAGCACGTCGCGCATGTCGTCCGAGAGCGCGACCAGCGCGGCGCCTGCCTCGCGCCGCGTCGCAACCGCCAGCGTCTCGGGCAACGCGCCTGCGCGCAGGCGCGGCTTCGACGCACCGGGGACGATCCAGCCTTGCTCGATCGCGGAGCGGATGGCGGCGTCGATGCCGGCCGTCGTCGCGTTGCCTGCACGCCAGATCGCACGCGCCACCGCGCGCGCACGCTCGTCGAACGACTCCAAGCGCTGCTCGAGGAAGCGTTCGACGTCGGTCACGTCGATCGGCGGAACGTCGATGCTGCGCCACACGCTGTCCGTCGCGCCGCACGGCTCCGTGCTGCCGGCGACGAGCACGGCTGCGGTCGAGCTCGTGCGGCGCTCGATCGCGATCGCGCGCGCGAGCGCGTCGACCGCGCGGCGCCCGAGCGGATCGCCCGGACACGCGACGAAGTACACGCGGCCAGCCCCGTCCGACGCGAGCGCGCGCGCCCAGCGGTCGACGTCGGCCGCCGCGCGTGCCTGCAACGGCGCGCTCGAGTCGATCCGGCGCACCGGCGCTCCGGCGAGCGCGAGCTGCAAGCGCATGTGCTCGAGCGACCGCTCGACGTCTTCGCCAACGGGAAACACGCACCACTGCGGCGCGACGCCGAGCGTGGCAACGGCGCCCCCGGTTGCATCGGCGGCGCGCTCACACTCCGCACGCAACGCCGACGACCAACTCTCGAAAAACGCCGCGCGTCCGAGCGCCGTCGGCCACGCGAGCTCGACCGCGGCCGTCGCGGACCGCGCGCGCGCGAGTCCCAGACGGCCGGCGAGCGCGCTCTCGACCTCGTGCGCGGACGAGTAGCGCCGGCTCGGGTCGATCTCGAGCAGCCGCGCGACGATGTCGCGCGACCAATCCGGCAGCTCGTCGATCGTGGTGCCGCTCGCCGTGAAAAAATCCTGCGCCGGAAAGCGCGCGTAGAACTCGCGCGCGGATGCGCGGCGCGCGATCCACAGCTCGTGCATCAGCACGCCGAGCGCGAAGAGATCCGCGCGCGCGTCGATCCGTCCGCCGAGCAGCTCTTCGGGCGCGATCGAGAACAGGGAGCCGCGCGCGCCGCTCGCCGCCGCCGCACTGTGCGCTGCGCGGGCGAGCCCGAAGTCCGTCAGCACGACTCGTCCGCTCGGTGTCACGATCACGTTCGTCGCCTTCAAGTCGGCGTGCACGAACCCGCGCGCGTGCAGGTGCGCGAGCGGCACGCACAGCTCGGCGATCACGCGGCCGATCTCGCGGTCGTCATCGGGAGCGTTCTGCGCGCGCAGCCGCCGCGTCCAGGCGAGCAGGTCTTCTCCGTCGATCCACTCGCGCGCGACGAACGTCTCGCCGCTCGCGGTCGTGCCGAAGTCGATCAGTCCCGCGAGCGCGGGATGCTGCACGGCCGCGAGCACAGCCAGTTCGGCCAGGTCGTGCTCGCCCGCCGGAAGCGCCGGCATGATGCGGACGACCACGTGCCGCTCGCCGCGGCGAGCAAGGACCACCGTGCTCGACGGACTGCGCGCGAGCACGCGCTCGAGCGCGAACCCCGCTGGCAGCGCGACCGGGGATGGAGAGGCAGAGTCCGGCGTCATCCGAGCATCCAGATCTTGGACGAACGTCCAGGAGCTGGACGGCACAGCATCGCAGATCCGCGCGGCTTGGTCACGGCGGGAGCCGCGCGCGCGCGGCACGCAAGGAGCGTGCTCGGCGCCGGGCGAGTCGGTTTGCAGGCCGAATCACGCTCGAAACAGCGATTCTGAACTACGATTTGCGCCTCCCGCGCTCCGCGGGCATCCACCGGCATGGCGCTTGTGTTCCCGGGCACGTCGCCAGCATGGACAAGGAATGGTCCCGATGATGAAGCTCTTCTCGCGCGCCACCGCGCTGCTCACCGTGCTCTCCGTCGCCCAGGCAGGCGGCGTCGTCATCTTCGAAGGTCCGATCGGCGGCGCGGGCAACCTGCGCGTGTACGACGAGCTCACCGGCGCGCTGCTGTCGGCGCCGGCGGCGCTGCAGGGCGTCACCTTCGTCGCGTTCGATCACACTGGCCACACGCGACTCACGGAGCGCGTCGGCGACCTCCCGCGTTGGCGCGACGACGTGCCCGGTGCCGCGCGCCTCGCGCTGCCGTACGACGGCGGTTGCCTCTACCACTACCGGCGCACGCTGGCCCAAGGCGGCACGGTGTACGGCTACGCTCACGTGACGCGCGACGGAGACGCGCGGCCGCTGCTCGAAGTCGCGGGAATCGGAGCCGGTGGCCTGAGCGATCCATTCCTCGGGCGCGTCGCCGTGTCACCGAGTGCGGACGCGTTCCTCGCGGCGACGGCCGCGGAGGCGGGCGGCAATCTGCTCGAGGTGGCGCTCGGTGCGACGCCTGCCGTGATCGATCGCACGTCCGATCAAGCACCGCGTCGCTTCGGCGGCGACAGCTTGGCGCTCGGCGAGAGCTTCGGCGTCGCGGTGTGCGCGCGCGGCATCTTGCGCTTCGATCGCGCGGGGATCGCCCCGGCGAAGCCCGTCACGTTCAACGCGGGGCAAGCACCGAGCTACTTCAGCGGTCAGCTCGTCCTCAGCGGGAACGCGCACTGGGCGGCCACGACGGCGGGCAGCGGGCCGAGTGCGCTGCACGTCTTCTGCTTCGACGCGACCGGCATCGCGCGACGCGCGACGACGACACCGACGTCGCTATCGGGTGGCGGATTCCTTCCGCAAGTCGAAGACGGACCGCACTTGGCAGTCTCGGACGACGGTTCGCAGTGCGCGTGGCGGACCGAAGGCGCAACGACCGAAGGGTTCATGCGCCGCGTGCAGTCGCCACCGGTCGTCGGCCCGCAGTTCCTCACGTCGGACCTGAACTTCCTCGACACGCTCGACGAGGTCGGCGTCCTGTACTTCCACGCCTCCGGCGCGCTCTCGATGGCGGTCGGCGAGCGCATGACACCGGCCGGCAATGCGATCGAGAAGATGGACTTCTACGACGTGACGTTGTCCGGCGGCGACGTGCCGTCGTTCAAGAACATGTCGATGAGCTCGGGCGACGCGACGCTGCCGTTCTTCTCGATCCCCGCGATCGATCCCGAAGACGGAATGTACCTGACGCCCGATCGGGCGGCGGTCGTCATGCACGATGACGCGAACGGGGCTGTGATCGTGCACCGCATTGGACAAGTCGGCGTCACCCCGATCCTGACCGACGTGAAGGAGCTCGACCTCGTGGAGTTCGCCGGCGCGTTCGCGCTGATCTCCATCCGTCGCGACTCGGGACAGCAGCGCTACGAGCTCTACCGCGTGCCGCTGACGTTCGCGACGCCGCCCGTGCTCGTCACGTCGATCGCGAGCGGCGGGCGCTTCGAGCGTCCGTCGATCCGGCGCGAGTCGTGGATCGCGTTCGTGACGCACGAGCTCGTCGGCGACCGCATCGGTCGCGTGCAGCTCTCGACCGGGACCGTGCACCAGTTCTCGCCCGTGCCCGACGTGCTCGGCCCGACGGTCGGCCGGACGCAACTTGGATCCTTCGTGTTCTCGCGCGGCGCGCCGAACGCGCAGCATCTGGTGTGGCCGCTGCTGGGCGGCGCGCCGGTGCAGCTGCTCGCACCGGCGGGACCGGGTTTCGTGGTGCCGGGGGCCTAAGCACCCGCGGAGCGGGTGCGTTGGATACGGGCCACCCGCGGAGCGGGTGCGTTGGATCGGTCTCGGTCGCGCACTCGTGCCGCGCGCAGGTCGCGGGTTGCGCACACTCGCAGCGCGTGCACCGCGGGCTGCCCACGCGGCGCGTCACGCACGCGGTCGGCTGCGCCCGCGCGTCACGTACGCTTGCACGCGTGCAGCTTGCGATGCTCGTCGTCGTCGATCGGCCGCGTGTCGCGGCCTCGCTCACGCGCGAGTTCGAGCCGCACGACTTGCTTGACGTTCACGCACTCGTCGTCGTGGCCGGGCACCAGGAGCCGGAACGGACCACCCTTCTCCGGCGCGAGCGGCGCACCGCCCTCGGCGTAGATCACGACCGCCGACGCGAGCTCGCCGAGCGGAACGCTCACGGCGAACGCGGGGTCGCGCGACTCGATGTTGACGAAGCGCGCGGACTGCGCCGGGCCGGCCGCATCGAGCAACGCAACGAGCCGGATGGCCGTGCCGCGCCGCCCTGGGACGAGCGCACCGACGTCGGCAACCTGCGCGGACGCGGGCAGTGCGGCGAGCTCGTCCTTCGACCACGAACATGCACCTGCGCGAATCTCGCCGCGCACCTCCAACCTCGTCGAGTCTTTCGTCATGGGTACGCCGGTGCGTGAGCTGCGGCGCGCGGTCGCTATGGTAGGCGCCGCGAGCGACATGGTCGACGACGGACACACGCCTCGCACCATTCCATGACAGTCCTGCGCATCGTCGCGTTCGGCGCCGCGGCGCTGCTGCTGCTCGCTTTCCTCGCCGGCTCGTTCCTGCCGTCGGCTTGGCAAGTCGACCGCACGACTTCGATCGCCGCTTCGCCGGCGGCGGTCTTCGTCGAGATCGCCGACGCGCACGCGCTCGCGCGCTGGTTTCCGCCGCCGTCGGTCACGGACCGCGGGCCGGTCGCCGCGCAAGATTCCGACCTGGTCACCTGGACCGCGCCGCGCGGAGCCACGTGCGCTCTGCGCATCCTCGCGCGCGCTCCGCACGAGCGCGTCGAGCTCGAGCTCGTGCGCTCCGGAGTGAGCGAGCGGGCGACGATCTCCATCGCGCCGGAAGGCACCGGCACGCGCGTGCACTGGCAGCAGGCGGGCGACGTCGGGCGCAACCCGGTGATGCGCGCGTGCCGCACGTTGCTCGCCGCGCGCGCCGCGAGCAACGTCGAGGCCGTGCTCGCGCGGCTGCGCACGGCGCTCGAACAGTCCGCGGCGCGCTGAGCATTGCGGGTGAGTTGCGCGCTCACTCCCGCAGCATCCACTCCCACTGGCGGACGAAGCCCCACCGCTCGCCCATCGAAATCAGCGCGTCGTCGTTGTGCGCCGCGCGACCGGCGATGCGCGCGAGACCGCGCGCGGCGAGGCGCCGCGTGACCTCGCGCACGAGCGCGCCTCCGACGCCGCGGTGCCGCCGGTCGGGGCTGACGAACAACAGCAGGATCAGCGGCACGCGCTCGCCCGTCAGCGGGTCCTCGAACGGGCCCGTGACGCACACGCCCTGGTCGGCGGCGCCGGGGCGGCTCTCGGCCACGACGAGCAACGTCTCCGCCTCGCCGAATCGGCGTTCGAAGAAGCGCCGCATCACGCCCTCGGAGAGCGGCGTGTCACGGAACTCCGCCATCGCTTGGGCGGCATACGCGTCGAGTGCAGAGGCGAGCGCAAGCGCCTCCTCGCGCGACTCGACTGCGCGCATCGGGACGGTGTTCATCGCGCAGCAATCTTTTCCGGCGCGTGCCTCGCGGTCGAGACCCGACACCGCGCAACGCGCCATTCCGCACCGAAAGCAGCGCGCTGAGATCAAGGCGAAGCGCGCGCGCGGCCGACGAGGGCTCGCCGAACGACCGACGGACGCCGTGCGCGGTGGACGACCCTGCCCCACGGCAGGTAGAGTCCTCGCCCTCTTCGGGTTCGCTCATGCATGTGCACGGGCGCTCCGGAGGCTCGCCCCCGACGCCCTCGTCGCCCGGCCTGCGGCACCTCCGGCCGCATCTCCTCCGGAGCCATTCGTGCAAGTCAACGTCGAAAAGCTCGGTCCCTGCCAGGTCAAGGTTCAGTTCACGGTCCCCAGCGACGAGTTCCACGGCGCGATCCGCCGCGCGCTCGGCGAGGCCGGACGCAACGTGCGCATGAAGGGCTTTCGTCCCGGTCACGTACCGGCGAAGGTCGTCGAGAAGCAGTTCGGCGAGCAGATCCGCCGCGAGGCGATCGAGCACTTCGCGCGCCAGGCCTTCGATCAGGCGGTCAAGGAGAACTCGCTCAAGGTCGTCGGCTTCCAGCGCGTCGACGTCTCCAAGCTGCAGATCCTGGAAGGCGTCGACTTCTCGCACGCGTTCGAGGTCAGCCTGCGGCCCGAGATCCAGCTCGGCGAGTACAAGGGCATCCCAGTCGAGAGCCAGCTCGAAGCGGTGATGGATCCGGAAGTCGACTCCGCGATCGAGAACCTGCGCCGCGAGCAGGCCACGCCGGAGCCCGCCGGCGACGTCGGCGTCAAAGCCGACGGCATGGTCGTCGCGAAGGTGCAGTGGCTCCTCGGCGAGGAAGTCGTGCTGGAGCGCGCCGACGTGCGCGTCTCGCCCGAGACGAACACGCCGGGCACCGATCCGGCGGCATTCGAGCAGGCGCTGCTCGGCGCGCGCGACGGCGACGTGCGCGACGTGCCGATGACGTTCCCGAACGAGATCGCGGACGAGAGGCTGCGCGGCAAGAGCGGCATCACGCGCATCCACGTCGCGCAGGCGCTGCACCTGAACGCTCCGACGGAAGCCGAGCTCCAGAAGCTCATCGGCGCTCGAGACGAGCAGGACATGCGCCGGATCGTGCGCGAGAAGCTCGAGGAGATGAAGCGCGAGCAGGAGCAGCAGCGTGTCGACAATGTGATCGTCGAGCAGCTGATCGCCGCGCACCCGTTCGACGTCCCCGAGATGATGCTCAACGACCAGACGAACATCCGCCTCTCGCAGCTGCACCAGCAGCTCGTGTCGCAGGGCGCCACCCCCGAGCAAGCGACGCAGCAAGTCGAATCGCAACGCGCGCCGGCCAAGGACGCCGCGGCCAAGGGCATGCGCACGCTGTTCCTCCTGCAGACGATTGCCGACAAGGAGAAGCTGCTCGTGACGCGCGAGGACATGCAGGCCGAAGTCGGCGCGATCGCGGAGCGCAACCAGGCTCCGGTCGAAGAGGTGACCGAGTACTACAAGAAGAACAACCTCTTCGAGCAGATGGCGATCGAGATCCTGGACCGCAAGGTGAAACGCTTCTTGCGCGAGAACGCCAAGATCACCGAGCCGAGCTAGCCACCTTTGAACACGTCACCGATTTCGCACCGCGCGCCTCGTCGATGCTTCGCTCTCGCGCGCGGTGTGCTTCGTTCTGCGACCCCTTCGACAGGCGGATAGCCGCATGGAATTCCGACCTTCCCTTCCCCGTCAACCGAGCCTAGGACAGGAGCCCGAGAGGCGCATGGCATACGACTCCTTCATCCCGTTCGTGATCGAGAAGACCGGCCGCGGCGAGCGCACGTACGACATCTACTCGCGCTTGCTCGAGGACCGCATCGTGTTCATCGGCACCGCGATCGACGACCAAGTGGCGAACGCCGTCATGGCGCAGCTCTTGTTCCTCGACAAGACCGGTCGCTCGCAGGACATCAAGATGTACATCAACTCGCCGGGCGGCAGCGTCACGGCGGGGCTCGCGATCTACGACACGATGCAGCTGATCGAGCCCGAGATCGCGACGTACTGCCTCGGCCAGGCGGCGTCGATGGGCGCCGTGCTGCTCGCCGGCGGAGCGAAGGGCAAGCGCTACGCGCTGCCGCACTCGCGCGTGATGATCCACCAGCCGTGGGGCGGCGCGCAGGGCACTGCGATGGACATGGAGATCCACGTCAAGGAGATCCTCAAGCTCAAGCAAACGCTCGAGGAGATCCTGGCGAACCACGCCGGAAAAACCGCCCGCGAGGTCAGCAAGGCGTGCGAGCGCGACTACTTCATGTCGCCGAAGGAAGCGCAGGAGTTCGGCCTCATCGACCACGTGGTCGCCCGAGAAGGCCAGGCGAAGTAGAATCGGAGTCGCATGACCTCCTCCACGGGGCGCGGCCGGCACGTCGAGCGCTGCACGTTCTGCGAGAAGCGGCGCCACCACGTGGTCTCGCTCATCGCGGGCCCGCCGGGTGTGTACATCTGCAACGAGTGCATCGAGATCTGCAACTCGATCCTCCAAGAGGAGCAGCGGCGTTCGCCCGACGCGAAAGCCGCTGCCGCCGCAGGCGGGACCGCTGCGCGCAAGGGTGGCCCGCTCATGGAGGCGGGGCGACGTCTACCGACCCCGATCGAGATCGCGCGCCGGCTCGACGAGTACGTCGTCGGTCAGGACCACGCGAAGAAGGTCCTCTCCGTCGCCGTCTACAACCACTACAACCGGCTACGGCACCAAGCGCGCAATCCGAGCACGCTCTCCGAAGTCGAGATCGAGAAGTCGAACGTCTTGCTCGTCGGCCCGACCGGCTCGGGCAAGACGCTGCTCGCGCGCACGCTGGCAAAGCTGCTCGACGTGCCGTTCGCGATGGCGGATGCGACGACGCTCACCGAAGCGGGCTACGTCGGTGAAGACGTCGAGAACATCCTGCTGAAGCTCCTGCAAAGCTGCGACTTCGACGTCGAGCGCGCGCAGCAGGGCATCGTGTACGTCGACGAGATCGACAAGATCGGACGCACGTTCGGCAACGTGTCCATCACTCGGGACGTGTCGGGCGAGGGCGTGCAGCAAGCGCTGCTCAAGATCCTGGAAGGCACGGTCGCGAACGTCCCCCCGCAGGGTGGACGCAAGCATCCCGAGCAGTCCTACATCCAGGTCGACACGAGCAACATCCTCTTCATCTGCGGTGGCACCTTCAGCGCGATCGACGAGATCATCGCGCGCCGTGTCGGCCGCGACGTGATCGGCTTCGGACGCCAGCAAGCGGCGCGCGTACTCGCGCACGAAGCGATGATGAAGTCCGGGACGACCGGCGAGGTGCGCGGTCTGCCGCAGATGGGGGAACGCGGCGCACGCGACGAGCTGATGCGCTACTTGATCCCGAAGGACCTGATCGAGTTCGGGATGATCCCGGAGTTCGTCGGCCGCTTGCCCGTCATCGCGACCCTGCAGTCGCTCGACAAGGAAGCGCTCGTGCGCATCCTGACGGAGCCGCGCAACGCGCTCGTGCGCCAGTACCAAGTGCTGTTCGAGATGAGCGGCAAGACGCTGGCGTTCTCGCAGGGTGCGATGGAGGCCGTCGCCGACGTCGCCATCGAACGCGAGACCGGCGTGCGTGCGCTGCGCTCGATCCTGGAAGACCTCCTGCTCGACCTCTTGTACGAGCTACCGTCGCGCAAAGACCAGACGCACTTCGTCGTCGACGAGGAAGTCGTCAAGAAGCAGAAGACGCTCGCGCGCGGCATCGTCACGGAGACGGTGGACGACGAAGAGCCGGCCGCGCCGCGCCTCGTGGAAGAGCCGCGCGAGCGCGAGAGCGCCTAGTGTCCTGAGTCCGAAGTTCGCCGACACCTGCGGGCGCCTGCATCGCCACTGGCTGCGTTGCTCCGGCTCGGAAACCTCATCAGGTTGCCTGCGCCGTCGCGCCTTGCCATTGACGTGCAAGCACCCGCAGGTGTCGGCGAACTTCGAACTCAGGACACTAGCAGGCCGCATCGCGAGCACGCCGGCTGCGAGTGCCGTTTTCCTGTATGTTGGCGCGCTCGCTTGCGCGCCGCGTCACGCTGGTCCACGAGTAGCGCTCCCCCTCCCGCGCCAGCCCGACTTCCCCGCCATGTCCCAGGACTCACTCTGCATCCACTATCACCGGGACTTCGACGGCATGGTGTCGGCCGCCGTGCTCGCGCAGATCCTCTCGCAGCGCGACGTCGGCAAGCTGCGCTGGCAGAGCGTCAACTACGACCAACGCGCGGACTGGCAGTCGTTCGGCGCCGGCGAGCGCTTCGCGATCGTCGACTTCCACTTCCATCCGCGCGCGGAGTACTGGTTCGACCACCATCCGACGACGTTCCTCACGGAAGACCTGCGCGCGCAATACCAGCCCTCGGATCGCTGGCAGTGGGACGTCGACTCGCCGTCCTGCCCGCCACTGATCTTGCGGCACGCGCGAACGCACTGGGGTTACGAAGCGCCGCCGCGCTTCGACGAGATGGCGCGCTGGTCGGACATCGTCGACGCCGCGCGCTACACGAGCGTCGAGCAGGCGGTCTTCGGCGACGAGCCCGCGCTGCGCATCACGCGTGCGCTCACCGTGTCGCCGCAGATCGACTGGATCGACTCGCTCGTCGGCGCGATGACGACGCAGACGCTCGAGGAGGTCGCCGCGCGCCCGGACGTCGAGCGCGCGCATCAACGTGCGTCGCGCAACCGCGATCGCGCGCTCGAGCAGTTCCCGCCGACGGTCTCTTGGAAGAAAGACGGCGTGCTGCTCTTCGACGCGTCGAGCCACCAGATCCGGCGCGAGCGCTTCGCCGCGTTCTATCACCACCCCGACATCCACTACTCGGTCGGCGTGATCCCCACGCGCTCCGGCTTCCACGTGTCCGCCGGTGAGAACCCGTGGAACCCGCCCGGTGGCGACATGCACATCGGCCGCATGATGGAGGCCTACGGCGGCGGAGGACACCGCGCGGTCGGCGGCGCGAACCCGCCGTCGCTCTCCGATGCGCGCCGCGTCGCCGGCGAAGTCGCAGAGACGTTGCGCCAGAGCCGCGCTGCGCGCTGAGGCTCGCATGACCGAGCCGCAGAGCTTGCTCGCGCTGGAGCCTCGCGCGCTCGAAGCCGTGTGCATCGAGCGCGGCGGCCGCGCGTTCCACGCGAAGATCCTGCGCGAGAACGTGCTCGCGAAGGGCATCCTCGACTACGACGCGATGACGTCGCTGCCAGCGCGCCTGCGCGCGAGCTTGCGCACCGAGTTCCCGATTCTCTCCGGCCGCGAAGTCGACCGACGCGTAGCGCCCGATCGCACGACGAAGCTGCTCGTCGAGTTCGCGCGCGAGGGCGGACGCGACGCCGCGGTCGAGATGGTGCACATGCCGTCCTTGTACTCGGATGGCGAAGACACACCGAAGAAGGGCGCGACCTTGTGCGTCTCGACACAAGTCGGCTGCCCCGTCGGCTGCCCGTTCTGCGCGTCCGGCGTGGCGGGGCTCGCGCGCAACTTGGCCGCGCACGAAATCGTCGAGCAGTACGTGCGTGGCCGCGCGCTCGGCGAGCTCGCGCGCAGCGTCGTGATGGGCATGGGCGAGCCGCTGCTCAACTACAAGAACCTCTCGGCCGCGCTCGACGTCGTGCACGACGAGATGGGGCTCGGCGCGCGCAAGATCACCGTGTCGACCGTCGGATTCCCCGAGCGTCTGCGCGCGATCGCGCCGTCGAAGCCGCGCTTCCAGCTCGCGATCTCGCTGCACACGCCCGACCAGACGCAGCGCGACGAGCTCGTGCCCGCGATGGCGGGCGTGCCGATCGAAGAGGTGCTCGCCGCGGGCGACGATTGGTTCGAGAAAACGGGGCGCGAGGTCACCTACGAGTGCGTGTTACTCGGAGGCGAGAACGACACGCGCGACCACGCAGACCGTCTCGCGCGACTCCTCGTGCGCCGTCGAGCGACGGTGAACTTGATCCCGTTCAACCCGGTCGAGGAGAGCCCCTATCGTCGCCCCACCCGCCTCGCGGTCGACGCGTTCCAAGAAGCGCTCGCGAGCGCGGGCATCGTGGCGACCGTGCGCTGGTCGCGCGGAGCGGAGCACGATGCGGCCTGCGGGCAGCTGCGCATCCGGCACGTGCGGCACGACGGGCAGCCGGCGCAGACCTGAACGCCACGGCGACTGGTTGCAACGCGCGTCGGTCCGGCCGCCGCCGAGACGCTCTGGCACTTCATGCCCGATCCGCAAGTGCGCAGCGCGCTGCAGTTTGCGGGCGAGAACGACGCGAGCCCGAAGGTACGGGCGCAGGCGTACGCGTCGCTGGACGAGTGAGCACGCTCGCGGCGCGTCAGTCGGCGCCGTCGCTCGCGTCGAGGATCCCGTCCTCGAGCACGCTCGCGTCGAGCTTCGCGTAGGCCCCGCGTGCGAAGTCTGCGAGCTCGGGGAAGCGCTGCGCGACCTCATCACTCGTCAGGCTCGTCGCGAGGACGGCGCCTTGCAGATCCGCGACCGTGAAGCGCGGCCCCGCGTCCGAAAGCGACCACGTCACGCGATGCGTCTGCGTCTCGAAGTGACCGATCACGCCGTCGTCGACCGGCGTCGCCTGCGTCGAGCGCGGAGCTGCACCCTTGTCGATCGGCGTCGCCGTCTCGACCGCACGCGGAGGCACGGCTTCGTTCGACTTGCGACTCGCGCACGCGACGAGCACGACGGCGGCGATCACGGGGTAGCGTTGGAGCCTCATCGCGTTCCTCCCCTTTCGAAGGACGCGATTCAAGCTACGCCGATTCCGCAGCGCGTCAACCCGCCTCGGCGCGCGTCTCCATCTCGGCCACGAGCGAGCGGATGCTCGTCGCGATCATGTAGACCGGCTGCGGCGCCGTCGGATCGAAGAGCGTCCGGCGCGCGCCTTCGAACGTGAACGAGCGGCGCTCGACCGCGGGATCCGCGAGCGCGCGTGCGAGCTCCGCGATCGACGACGCGAGGCCCGCGCCGAGCGCGCGCACGGCACCGGACTCGCGCACGAGCCCGAACTCGATCGTGAACCAGTACACGCGCTCGAGCTCCGCGAGCTCGGAGTCGCTTGCATCGCGCGCGCGCTCGGCCATCGCGGCGAGCGCGCACGAGATCGACGGCGACGCGAGCTGCGGCACGTGGCCGAACACGTCGTGGAAGAGATCCGGCTCGGGCGTGTACTCGAGATCGTCCGGATGCCGGATCCAATCGGGAGACGGGAAGCGGCGGTCGCGCAAGAGCGCGAAGAAGTCGCGCGCCGGGATCAGGCCGGGCACGGTCTCGATGCGCCATCCGCACACGTCGAACAGCGCGCGTGAGAGCTCCGCGTGACGCGGCATGCGCGCCGGATCGAAAGCGACGCGTCCGAGACCCTCGACGAACTCGCGGCACATGCCGCGCGCGATCGCGGGACGCTGACGCTCGCACAGGCGGCGCCACACGTCGTCGCGCTGCGCATCGGAGGCTTGCCTGTGGGCCGGATACATGGGGTGAGACACCCGCGCGAGCGCGAGCGCGCAGCGAGGACGTCTCGCGAAGCATCGCCCGAGAATTGCACTCGCGCCAGCGCGGCGCGCGGCGCAGGTGCGATGCGGCAAGTTATTCCGGGCGAGCGCGCAACTCTCACCACGTCCGTCGCGAGGTTGCGCCTGCGCGTTCGGAGCAAGGCGTTGGATCGGAATCGACCGCAGCTGACCTATTCGGTCAGCGAGGATCGATTCGGATCCA
>JBJXHG010000009.1:0-48016 GCA_046160865.1 Planctomycetota bacterium
CCGCGATCATGTGACCGCGGAGAGGCATGGTGTACCGTTCGCGTCCGCGCGTATGCCGGAGCTTCAATGGGGCCGCGATCATGTGACCGCGGAGAGTCGCCTCAGTCTGGCGAGCCTCGCAAGGCGAGGATGCTTCAATGGGGCCGCGATCATGTGACCGCGGAGAGGAGGCGAGCGTCGCCGCCCCCGCCGCGCGCGATGCGGCTTCAATGGGGCCGCGATCATGTGACCGCGGAGAGGATCAGCAACGGATCCGAATGGGCGATGGTCGCGTAGCTTCAATGGGGCCGCGATCATGTGACCGCGGAGAGCGTGCAGTGGGGCGTCGAGCAAGTCAACATCCACATCGCTTCAATGGGGCCGCGATCATGTGACCGCGGAGAGATCCGATTCTTCGACATCCAAACGCACGACGCCTGGCTTCAATGGGGCCGCGATCATGTGACCGCGGAGAGGCGCAGGTCGACCGAGGCGTCGACGCTGCCGAGCGCGCTTCAATGGGGCCGCGATCATGTGACCGCGGAGAGCTCCCGTTCGACGCGCCGCCTCCGCGTCCGGTCGGTGCTTCAATGGGGCCGCGATCATGTGACCGCGGAGAGTTCATAGTCGCTTCGCTTCTTTATCCATGCGGCCCGGCTTCAATGGGGCCGCGATCATGTGACCGCGGAGAGTTCCGTGGCCGATCCTGGCCGGAAGGAATTTCGCGGGCGCTTCAATGGGGCCGCGATCATGTGACCGCGGAGAGTGCGACTCGTAAGGCCAAAGGCTTATTGGTAAAGGGCTTCAATGGGGCCGCGATCATGTGACCGCGGAGAGCGGGATCGTGTCGTGCACGAGCGTGGCGAGATCGCTGCTTCAATGGGGCCGCGATCATGTGACCGCGGAGAGAGGAGCAAATCGCGAAAAGGCAACGGACCGCATTTAAGGGCTTCAATGGGGCCGCGATCATGTGACCGCGGAGAGGACCGAAGAAACGCCGACTGTCGAACCGTTGCCCGGCTTCAATGGGGCCGCGATCATGTGACCGCGGAGAGACCCGCGTGCTCCGAGAGCACCTCCCGCGATTGCTTGTCGCTTCAATGGGGCCGCGATCATGTGACCGCGGAGAGGGCACCCCTCCTATGTACCAAGGCCGCAATGGCTTGGAGAAGGGTTTGCGAGCGGTAGCGAGCGCAGTCTCTCGTGCCGCTCGCTGGGTGCCTGATATCGTGCCGCAAGTTCGTGTTGTCAAAGAGATTGCGGCCCGCGAGCGGTCCCCGGGGATCCACGCGGCACCGGAGCGCTCGCGCATGATATCGACATGAGTCTTTCGTGTGCGAAGGCATGCGGAGTCAGATGACTACCGGATCACGTGAGGGTGGGGGTGTTGTGCGTCCGAGGAACGTGAAGTCCTCGTCTGGACCTGGACGCGCGGGGCCGAGTCCAGCGAGCAGGATCTGATCTTCCGAGTGGTGAATGATCTCGTCAAGGGCCGAGATCAAGAGCTGCCGCTCCTTTGCGGAAAGGTCGCAACGGAACACCGAGTACTGCAGCGGCTCGCCGAAGTCGTTCATGGTCTTGAACACTTTGCGCAACCGCTTTGGGTCGCAGATGTCGTATGCGACCAGATACCGCCGCCGATTCATCGTGTACGGAACCCGTCGTACGAGGCAACTTCGCCAACGAGATACCGTCCGAACAGGCGCGCCTGAACTTCGAGGAGTCGACGATAGCTGATCTGGTATCCGAACAGCGGATGCGTGACGATGTGGTTCATCCGGCGCTCGTACGCGAGGAAGAACTTCTTGCGACCGTTCGGAGTCAGACCGACGGCGCCTCCCCGACTCACAAAATCGTTCGGCTTCACTTCTCCGTTGTTGATCAGCTGAACCACGACCGAATCAGCGATCAACGGTCGGAACTCCTCCATGAGATCCAGCGCGAGAGCTGCTCGGCCGTGGCGAGGGCGATGGTAGAAGCCCTCGAAGGGGTCGAGGCCGACGGCGAGCAACGTGATCATCCAGTCCTTCGAGAGAATCGAGTACGCGAAGGACAGCAGTGAATTGACTGGATCGCGCGGAGGGCGTCGGTTCCTCGACTCGAAGTCAAAGGTCATCTCGCCCTCCGCATCTCCGGAGCGCAGCATGCCGCTGAAGGACTGGAAGTAGTGACGTGCTCCGAGGCCCTCGACACCAAGCAGCGACTCCAGCGTCGTGACTCGCAGCGCGTCTTCGCTCAGGCGAGCGAGATCGGCCAGCACGGTCTCGGATACTTGCGTGTGATTGCGGCGCAGGAGCGTCCGCGAATTGAGGATCTTGCGGGCAACCAGTCCGCGAGCGACCTCGAGACGAAAGACGTCGTCGGCAGCCCTGCGAAACTGAACGCGTCTAAGCTCGCAGTTGCGATTGCCGAGGCCGTGTGAGATTCCGTGGAACCAGCCACCAGACGTGAAGTGGCACACCGGAATGCCGCGGTCCATGAGCAGGTGCAGCGCCTGCGCAGAGATCTGCACGCTTCCGAACAAGCACAACTGCGAGAGATCGAGAAGTCGGACGGCTGTCTTCTTGCCGTCTCGAGGTGTGATCTCCAGCGTCTCTCCGCTCTTGCCAACGCGCGCGCCATGTTCTTGTACGTAGACCGGCAGCGCGTCATCGGCGGCCGGTACGAGGCGGCGGATCGCTCCGGGCGCGTCGGAGTGCGCGGTGCTGAGGTAGGTGACCTCGTCCGGCAGGCAGATGTTCACGAGCGAGCAGCCAGGGCATTTTGGGCTGTCGACCAGCGGAGGCGGTGGCGTCGCAACGGATGCTGCATGGAGCGCGGCGGCGGCTGCTGCTCTGGTGCGGTCGATCAATGGAGTGTCGATCGCCACGACAACTCGACGGCGCGACTTGACGTAATAGATGGCGGCCTCGTCGCACTTGTAGCCGTTCTCGCGCAGAACGAGCGCCTGCGCGCAAACCTGGACTCGGTCGGCCTCCCACGCGCCTTCCGGGATGTCGGGCGCCTCGCCGTGCTTGTAGTCGATGGGTACGACGGAGCCGTCCGCGCCTTCGATGAGATCCAGCTTGGCGATGAGGCCTTCGAGCGGGGCGGAGAGAGTGATCGAGCGAGCCTCGAAGGAGGCTGCGTCGGGATCGACCGCTGCCTCGGCATCCGGCAGGTGCCCCGACTCGCGATCGACCCGCCGGTGATCGCGTTGGCCTGCCACAGTGTCCGCGCTATCGGACCATTCGTTCTGAACCCACTCGAGATGGAACAGCCGCGGACAGTAGACGAACTCGTTCAGCATGCGAGCGGGAAGCAGGTCGGACTGACCGTTTCCAGCGTTGGTCTCGGGCTCGTCGGACATGGCGATCACTGACTGGATCGGCATGGGCGTTTGGCGCCTCAAGCAGCACCATGACGCCGCCGCACCGATTCCCGAAGTCGCGCTCGCTGTTCGGTTGATCCGGCGACGGCTTCGATTCGGGCGAGAACGAACTCGGCACCGCGCCGCACCTCGCGGCTCCAGCCATTCGCTGCGCGGTCGTGCGAGGGAGCGGTCGACTCCGAAGACCGGTTCCGTAATTGGGCGCTTGACAGTGGCTCTGCGAACTGGATTCTGGGGGCGTGACGAATATCGCTCGCTGCCTTGTGGACTTCAGCCTCGACAGCGCCGCATTGAACCGCATTTATTGCAATCGCAGCCTCCGCAAAAGCAATGCCCACGGTCCCCAGGCGGGCGAGATCCCGACGTTCACTCGCGGGCACGGCGCATCCAGCGCATCGAGCCCTACCAGTGGGTCGGCGCGCAGCAGCGTTGTGAAGCGGTGGCGTGATGTCGATTAGCTCGCAAAGCGAGTTCTCCAAGTGGTTCACGCGCTTCGCGTCTGGGCCAGGTAGCGCGGCGATGGCGCCAAGAGAATGGCAGGAGGAGCTCGCCCAGGACGCGGTTCCACGCTCGCGAGTCATTCGCATCCCTACGGGCTACGGAAAGACGCTCGGCGTGCTCGGCGCTTGGCTGTTTCACCGCGTCGAGCGCAAGGATGACCGTTGGCCCCGGCGCCTCGTCTGGACGCTACCGATGCGGGTGCTCGTCGAGCAGACCGCAGACGAGGTTCGGACGTGCCTTGATCGACTGAACCTGCTTTGGCAACCCGGTACGGATCATCGAGGTAAGGTCGGGGTGCATCTCCTGATGGGCGGCGCCGATCAAGGCGGAGAGTGGAACCTCTATCCCGAAGAGGAGGCTGTCTTCATCGCGACTCAGGACATGGCGCTGTCGCGCGCCTTGAACCGCGGCTACGCGGCATACCGCGCCCGCTGGCCAATGGAATTCGGCCTGCTCAGCCATGATGTGCTGTGGGTGCTCGACGAGGTGCAGCTCATGGACGTCGGGCTCGCGACGAGTGCCCAGCTCCAAGCCTTCTTTGACAGCGACGCTGCGGCCGAGCGTGCGCTCAGGCCACGGCTGAGCTGGTGGATGAGCGCGACGCTGCAGCCCGATTGGCTCAAGAGCGTAGATACGGCGGCGCACCACGCCGCGTGGACGACGAGCGCAACGACGCTCACGCCTAGCGCGCTTGGCACCGGCCTCGCGACCATCGAGAAAGCTCTCGAGGTCAGAGAGATCGCTGCGAGCGACCACGGGGCGTTCGTAACGGCAATCAACGACGCTCACGAGAAGGCACCCAAGGGCGGCGATCACGGACGGATCACGTTGGTCGTGTGCAACACCGTCGACCGAGCCTCACGCACCTACGACGCGCTCGAGAAGCTCAAGGTCACGAGGGATCTTCGTCTCGTTCATAGCCGGTTTCGTCCACATGAGCGCGCAACATGGAGGTCAGATTTCCTAGGCAGAGAAGCGTGCAAGCAGGGCGTCGATCGCATCATCGTCGCGACTCAGGTCGTCGAGGCGGGCGTGGACATCAGTGCGACCACTCTTGTCACCGACCTATCGCCGTGGTCGAGCCTCGTACAGCGCTTCGGTCGCTGCGCACGCTATGGCGGTTCGGGCAGCGTCGTGGTGATCGATCGTGGTCGAGATGAGAAGACGGCGCCCCCGTACACCGTCGAGGAGCTCGAGGCTGCGAAGTGGGCAATCGATACCCTTGTGGCGAACGCGAAGGATGTCGGTATCGCAAGCCTCGAGGCATTCGAGCAAGGGTTGACGGACGAACGGCGCAAGCAGCTCTATCCGTATCAGCCCAAGCAGCTCCTTCTGCGTCGCGAGCTCGACGAGCTCTTCGACACGACGCCAGACCTGACGGGTGCCGACATCGATGTCAGCCCCTTCATCCGTAGCGGCGACGAGCGTGACGTGGCGGTTTTCTGGCTCGACGCTCCTCCGGCCAAGAGAGGCGAACGCGCACCTCTGCCCTCGAAGAAGCGCAGGCCCTCGCGCGAGGAGCTGTGCAACGTCCCGTTCCTTGCGGCGCGAGATTGGCTCTGCGGCAAGGCGACGAAGGAGAAGCCCGCGCCGCGTCTGTTGCCCTCACGTCGTGCGTGGGTCTGGGATTGGATCGATGGCCAGTGGAAGGTCGCGGAGCGCGTGTCGCTCATTCCCGGCACCGTTGTCTGCGTGGCCGCCGATACGGGCGGCTATCGCGACGCCCGAGGTTTTGATCCCGAGTCCAAGACCCCGGTGACCGTCTTGAGCGCGCCGCCGCAAGTCGCGCAGGACGCCGCAGACGATCTCGAGGACACCGAGGAGCTAAGCGCCGCCGCCTACAAGACGATCGCGACCCACAACGCCGAGGTCGGCGAGCTTGCGACGCAGATTGCGAGTGAACTGGTGCCCACGCGGGTCGCGGAGCTGATCGAGCTCGCGGGCCGCTGGCACGACCTCGGCAAGGCGCACCCAGCATTCCAGGCTGTCATCGAGGCGCGAGGCCCGCATCAAGCGCGCGTAGATCTCGCGAAGGCGCCCGATGGGGCTTGGCAGAAACCGTGCGTCTATCGGAGCGCGGACGGCGAGACGCGGCGAGGCTTCCGCCACGAGTTGGCGAGCTGCCTCGCGCTCTTCGCGGTCGTGCGAAGATATGAGCCTGCGCACTCAGCGTTGCTCGGCCCTTGGATGGATGCGCTCACGCTCATGGGCGACGGTGACGTGCTCGTGCCGGCGCCGATCGGATCGGAGCCGACGAGCCTCGAAAAGCAGGTGCTTGCGTGTTCCGCTTCGGAGTTCGATCTGCTGGCGTATCTGGTGCTCTCGCACCACGGGAAGGTGCGCGTCGCGTTGCACGCGGGGCCGAAAGACCAGGAGTACGTCGCACGCGATGCTCGCGGCTTACCGATCCGAGGTGTGCGAGAGGGAGATGTGCTCCCGGCGATCTCGCTCGATGGCGTGAGCGCGCTGCCGGCGCTCTCACTCACCCTCGCGCCTGCCGCACTCGGCCTCTCCCCGATCACTGGGCGGAGCTGGCGCGATAGGACAGCCGCGCTCTTGCGAACGTACGGACCCGGGGCGCTCGCTTACTTGGAGGCGCTTCTAATCGCGGCCGATCGCCGCGCTTCCAAGCTCACGACCGCTGATCCGCTGCTCACGTCGGCGACGGAGGGAGGCGCGCAATGACCGTGCATCTCCATCACCTGAAGGGCTGCGCGCCGGTCCCGCTCGCGCACTACCTGAAGGCAATCGGGGTCTTGAGGCTTGTCGCGCAACAGAAGGATCCTGACGTCCGCGGTTTCTGGCGTGACCAGCATTTCTGCTTGCTGACAACGCTCGATGGGACCGCGCTCGAAGCGTTCTTTCTCAACGAGTACGCGCCCACACCTTTCGTCTCGCCCTGGAACAAGGGGTCAGGCTTCTACGCTACGAATGACAAAGGGCTGTCTCCCGTTGAGGGATCGAAAGCGCCTCGCTTCGAAGCATTCCGTCGAGGAATCTCCGAAGCGCGAGCACAGCTCGATGGCATCACGAGGGCCGACGCGGAGGTGCGGCGGCTGAAGGATCAGACCAAGGCGAAAAGGGGCGAGAGCCCGGCCCGGTCCAAGAATGATCCTGACTACAAGAATGAGCTAGCTACTGCCGAACGCGAGTTCAAGAGGCTCAAGGCCGACCTATATGAGCCGTTCGCACTTGCGTGGCGAGGACCTCATCGCGACTGGATGGACGCTGCGATGGTGCTGTCGCCTGGAGGGGAACCGTCGTGGCCAGCGCTCCTTGGGACGGGTGGCAACGACGGGCGACTCGACTTCACGAACACCGCGATGCAGCGTCTAGGAGATCTGTTCGATCTCGAATCAGTCAATGGCGCTGCCGTTCCGACCACAAAGGCGTTGTTGAAGAACGCACTCTTCGAGACACCCGCGGCAGCGTTGCTGGACGCGGCCGTCGGTCAGTTCCTACCAGGCTCCGCGGGCGGCGCGAACGGCACGACCGGGCCTGATGCGGGGAGCAGAATCAATCCGTGGGACTTCGTCCTTATGCTCGAAGGCGCGGTCGCATTTCGTGGTCAGACTACACGAAGGCTATGCGCGCGGGATGACATGCGCGCTGCGATCCCCTTCGCAGTGGCTGCGCAGTCCGTTGGGCATGCGACGCGCGGAAAGGAAAAGGATGCGCGCGGCGAGCAGTGGATGCCGCTCTGGGAGCGCCCTGCGAGCTGGCAAGACGTGAGCGCACTGTTTGGGGAGGGACGAGCTCAACTCGGTCGCTCGTCGGCACGACGCCCGCTCGATTTGGCGAGAGCGATCGCGAGGCTTGGCGTCGCCCGAGGGCTCGTTGGCTTCGTCCGCTACGCCTATCTTGAACGCAACGGCCAGAGCAACCTCGCCGTACCTCTCGGTCGAATCGAAGTCGCCGCCCATCCGCGCGCTCGGTTGATTGACGAGATCGGCGGCTGGCTCGACCGCCTCCAGCGCGAAGCGGACGACGCACCCGCGCGATTCTCTGCGTCCGTAGGCGTGCTTTCGGACGCCGTGTTCGATGTGCTTACGCGGGAAGCCGAATTGACGCGTTGGCAATCGGTGCTCATGGCGATCGACGAGGTGGAACGGGTCCAGGCAAGCGGGACCGCGTTCAAGGTTGGTCCGTGCCCGACGCTGTCTCCGGCCTGGCTCGACGCAGCGGCGGATGACTCTCCCGAGTGGCGGCTCGCCCTCTCGCTCGGGAGCGCAGCGCGTGGATATAAGGATGGTCGCCCCGTCGATTCCGTGCGCGCGCACGCGCTTCCGATCGATCCGAAGAAGAGCTGGAGCTACGCGACCGGCGCCGACAAGCGGTTGATCAACGATCCGCGCGTCGTGATGAATGGGCGTGACCCTCTGAGTGACCTCGTCGCGCTCATCGAGCGCCGCTTTGTAGAGGCTTCGCAGAGAGGAAGCCGCACGCTCCCGCTCGTCGCCCGCTATGGTGCGGGCGCGAGGCTCGACGATCTGTCGCGCTTCCTTGCCGGCGAGGTCGACGTGGAACGCGTCGTCGCGCTCGGTCGTGCGCTGATGACGCTCGAGTGGGAACACGTGCGGCTGCCGCACGTGCGTGTCAATTCACACGTTGATCGCCCCGACGAGGCGTGGGAGGCGCTGCGCTTGTGCGCGCTTCCATTTGCGCTTCGAGAGCGGACCATTGCGACCGAGCCCGCGATGTTCAGGCGCCTTGCTTCTGGCGATGCTGCGGGAGCCGTCGATCTCGCGCTGCGTCGACTTCGCGCGTCGGGGCTTCGTCCTCCGCTCATCGGTGCAATCGCTGACCCCACGACAGCGCGGCGGTGGGCCGCCGCGCTTGCCTTCCCCATCGAACCTGCCGTCGCTGGCGCGATGGCTGACCGCTTCGAGAACGCTTCAGCCACGGAGACCGCATGACCATCGACCTCAGCAGCCTCGATAACGCCACCCGCTTGCTCTTCTCGATTGACCTCCAGCCGGTGCAAGGCGATCGCTTTCAGCCCACTGGCTTCCCGAGCCTCGGTGCGGCGACCTATCAGACGAAAGACGGGCAGAAGCTCCTTGTGGAGTCGGCTCAGAGCATGGCGAACCGTCTCGAGGCGACCGTGTGGGATGCCGTGAACGAGAAGCCGGTCGCCGCGCTCGAGGGCATCAGTCATGTGAGGGTTGTCACGAAGGACAAGAAGTTCCTCACGGACACGATGCTTGAGGCCCATCGACTGAACAGCCCATACATCCTGGAAGCTCCCGGGTCGAAGTTCGTCGCGCAGCTTAAGAGCGATCTTGGGGTGCTCGAGAACGGGCCGATCAATCGCAAGCTGCTCGCGCAAGTGCTCCTCAAATACGATGTCGGGGGTCTGTTGCACGGCCTCTTCCTTGCGAAGCCCGATTTGGCGGGCGGACGCCTGCGCGTCGCTCGCGCCCTCTCTGCGTTCATCGAGGCGAGCGGCGCGCGCGTTGCGGCGTCCGGAGGCGTGAAGAACGACCACGTGAACCCGGCCGGAGATACGAAGAAGGGTTTCGGCAACGTGCCTTTCGCGCGAGACGAGTTCACCGCCGACAAGATCGTCCTGCACATCAACTTCGATCTCGCTCAGGTGCGTGGTTATGGTCTCGGCGCTGATGTGGAGCGCATGCTCGTGCTCCTCGGTCTCTACCGCCTTCGCAAGCTCATCGACGGCGATCTCCGCTTGCGCACGGCGTGTGACCTCGTGCCGGTGACGCGCGCCCCCAAGGCGACTCGCCCCGATGACTTCGTGTTGCCGGGGCTGCCTGACCTTGAAGCCGACCTGCGCGATTCCATCGACAAGAACAAGTCCGCGATGGTCCAGACTGAGACGAGCTACGACGCGAAGATCGAGTCAGCTAAGAAGAAGAAGGACAGCGGCGAGCAAGACATCGACGACGAGACTAACGGAGAAGACTGATGCCCACGATGGTCCTGCGCTTCCCTGGCAGTCGCTACCATGCGACGCCCGGCGGGCACCATGTCAACGAGGGCGTCGTGGAGTGGCCGCCTAGCCCGTGGCGTCTCGTGCGAGCGCTGATCGCCTGCGGCTATTCGACGCAACACTGGGACGAAGTTCCTCCCGAAGGTCGGCGCCTCGTCGAGGCTTTGAGCAGCGCGCTGCCTCAGTACCGCCTTCCACCGGCGGCGCTCGGACATTCGCGGCACTACATGCCAACGACGAAGATGAAAGACGGGCGCGAGGAGACCACCCTGGTGCTCGACGCGTTCGCTGACGTAGGCGACGGCTCGCTTTGGGTACGGTGGCCGACGAAGGTCGATGATGAGGCGCAGCGGCTCTTCGACGTGCTTGTCGCGCACCTTGGCTATCTAGGGCGCAGCGAAAGCTGGGTGCTAGGGGAGTCTATTTCTGACGATGTTCCGCTCCCACAGATCGGACTCGCATTTCCGCATTCGGATAGCGCTCGACCCGGTCTCCGCTTTGAGCAGATCGCGCTCAGCGCTCCCGACGCTCCCAATGACTACGCGCGGTGGCGGAACGGCGAGGTCGAGGTCGCGATCAATGAGTTGAAGTTCCCTCCTGCAAAGAAGCCAACGCAAGCGCAGCTAAAGAAGATCGAGGCGATTCAAAGCGCCTATCCGGCAGATCTCCTTGACTGTCTTCAACGCGACACCGCGTGGTGGAAGGCACTGAAGTGGAGCCGCGCCCCTGGAGCTCGTTCAGTCCTCTATTGGCGTGAAGGCAACGCGCTCGAGGTCGGTCCGCCGTCGTCTCCGCGTGCGTCCAGCGCGCATCGTGTCGAGATGATGCTCCTCGCGCTCACGACACCAAGCGGCTCGAAGTCGGCACTTCCAACGGTTGCGCGCACTCTTCCTCAGGCGGATCTGCTCCATAGAGCCTTGGTCTCCAAGCTTGGATTTGGTGGCGAGTCGTGTCCGGAGATCATCGGGCGTGACGAGACGGGCGAGCCACTCAAGGGGCACCGCCACTCTCACATTCTGCCGGTCGATCTCGACGGCGATGGCCGACTCGATCACATCGTCGTGTTCGCTCGGATGGGACTTGGAGCGCGCGCGCAGCGCGCCGTGCGCAGTCTCCGCAAGACCTTCATGAAGGGTGGCGTTGGAGAGCTTCAGGTTGCGATCGCAGGTGTTGGTGCGTTGAACGATCTCCGAGCCATTGGCGCCGGGATGTCTCGAGCCGCCGATCAACTCCTCGGACCGCCGATCGGGGCGACCTCATGGGTCACCGCGACGCCTTTCGTACCACCGCGCCACCTCAAGAAGCACGGTCGGTCATCCCTCATTGGTCAGATCGAAGCGGAGCTGAGAGACCGCGGACTCCCGCCCGCTTCGGTCAATGTGCTTGATTGGACTGGCGAGACGCTCGCGCTCCGGCACTTCGTGCGCCGAAGGCAGCATGGCCCGCAACCGCCGCTCGATGACGGCTTTGCCCTCCGGCTTCGCTTCGACAGCCCCATCCCCGGACCGATCTGTCTGGGCTATGGCTGCCACTTCGGACTCGGGCGCTTCGCCTCGGAATAGCGTGCCTCTGTTGACGCCGCCCCGGTTGCGGCGTGTGGCGCTGCGTGCCGAGCATTCGCGACTTGCCTCCGTAGCGTTCGGTGCACGGCTTGGATGTACAAGTGGAGGCCCGTGCTCTCTCGCGCTTCGGGACACCTTCAACCTCACGGATGTAACGGCTCTCGGCTCGCCGGAACGGCAAGCGCGATTGCATTCGGTGGTTCGAGCGGCATTTCAGCCGCCGGACCACTGCTGCGCGCGACGCTGCCACACGAACGAGCGAGCCACCGCTGCATTCGCCTTCGTGGCGCCGCGCGCCACGAAGGCTCAGTTGAGACTCAGTTCGCGGCCGCGAGCTTCTTCAAGTACGTGTCCGGATCCTTCTGGAACGAGCGCACGCACGAGCGGCAGCACAGGCGGATGAGCTTCGTGCCGTGCAGGTAGTCGAACGGCGTCATGTCCGCGTTGCCTTCGATCGCCTCGCCGCTGACGACGCAGGACTTGGTCGCGTAGCCCGGTCGCTGTGACTCGATCCAGCCCTTGTCGACCTTCGCCATGAACGTCTTCGGATCCTTTTCGAACGCGGCGACGGCGTCGGCGTTCGCGAGGCGGACGAGCTTCGTGCCGTACACGTGATCGACGGCGGTGTCGCCCAGCTTCGCGTCGCTGACCACGCAGGCTGCGAGCGGATAGGCGCGCTTCTGAGCCGCGACGACGCCCTCGTCGATCTTCTTGAATGCCGCGGCCGGGTCCTTCTCGGCACCCGCGATGCAGTCGGCGCAGCACAGGCGCACCAAGCGGCCCTTGATGACGTGGTCGACCGCACCCTTGCCGAGTTCGTCGCCGCTCGCGACACACTTCGTCAATGGATACGAGGGGCGCTGCGCGCGGATCGTTTCCGCATCGACAGGCTTCGCTTCCGCGGTCACGGGAGCCTTGCCGTCCTTGCTCTGGACTTGACCCGGCTTGAGTGCCGTGCGCTCCTGAGCGGTGGCGTGTCCGATGAGCACGAGAGCGGCGGCGAAAACGCCAAGGGCGAGGCGATCGAAGTTTTTCATGAGGATGGCTCCTGGTACGAGAACCGCGCGCCATCAAGGCGCGCGCGCGAGTCGCTGACGATGGCCGAGTATCGAGAGAGCCGCGCGCGCTCACAAGAGCCGCACTCCGCGAGCCCACTGTCCGGGCGTCGACTCGGGTTCGCGGGCCGCCTTCGGATCGTGCTTCGACTGGGTTGGACCCTCCTCTGGACGCTCGTGCTCGCGATCCTGTGGTTCGCGGGCTCGCCGGTCGCGCGCCTCTTCCGCCGCTGGCGCGGGTGGCGCAGCTTCGTCTTCCGCAACTGGGCGCGCGCGTGCCTGCGCGGCATCGGCGCGCACGTGACGGTGCGCGGCGCACCACCGCGCACCGCAGGTTATCTCGTGACGAATCACCTGAGCTACGTCGACGTCATCGCGCTCGCCGCACACGTCGACGGCGTGTTCCTCTCGATGGCGGAGATCGCGCGCTGGCCGTTCCTCGGGCGCATGGCGCGCTCGTTCGGCACGTTGTTCATCGAGCGCGACAAGAAGCGCACGCTGCCGGACGTGATCGACGCGCTCGAGTCCGCGCTCGCGCGTGGCGAGATCGTGATCTTCTTTCCCGAGGGCACGAACACGCACGGCGACGCCGTGCATCCGTTCCGTCCGGCGCTGTTCGAGCCTGCGGCCAGCCGCGATCGTGCGGTCGCGTACGCCACGTTGCGCTACGCGACGCATCCGCCGGATCCGCCGGCGTCGCGAGCCGTGAGCTGGGTCGATACGCCGCTCTTCGCCCACGCGACGCAACTACTCGCGTTGCGCCGCATCGACGTCGAGATCGTTTTCGGCGCGGAGCCGGTGCGCGCGCGCAATCGCAAGGCGCTCGCGGACGAGCTGCGCCGGCGCGTCGCGAGTGCGTTCGTGCCGATGGAATGAGCACTTGGGCATTGCTCGCCGAAGGGCGCGAGCGGTGTCCAAGTGCGAGTTCACCGGTGGGCCGGCATGCGTTTCAGCTCCGGCTCTTCGGCCGGCATGCTCCGCATCCGCCACGCGACTCGTGACGCCTGGCGATCGCGACCTTACCCTCGATCGCCTTGTCTCCCCCGGACACACCCGAAGCTCGTGCGCGCCGATCGATCGACGTTGCCCTCGCTCGTGCCGGTTGGCTCGTCCAAGATCGCGACGCGCTGAACGTGCATGCCGCGCGTGGAGTCGCGGTGCGCGAGTTCCCGCTCGCCACCGGTCACGGGGCCGTCGACTACTTGCTGTTCGTCGACGCGCGCGCCGTCGGCGTGCTGGAGGCGAAGCCCGAAGGCCACACGCTGAGCGGCGTCGAGGTCCAAGCGGATCGCTACGCGCGCGGGCTGCCGCGCGAGCTGAAGGCGCCGGTGCGGCCGCTCCCGTTCCTGTATCTCTCGACGGGCGCGATCACGCGGTTCACGAACCTTCTCGATCCGGACGCGCGCAGCCGGGAGGTGTTCGCAGTGCATCGCCCCGAGACGCTCGCGGATTGGCTGCGTGCCGAAACACTCGATGCGTGGGTGCGCTCCACCGGCGCGTTCACCGCGGCCGACGACACGCGGCCGTCTTCGCTGCGCGCGCGCTTGCGCGCACTGCCGCCGCTGTCCAGAGGCGGTCTATGGCCGGCGCAGCACGAAGCGATCACGAACCTCGAGCACTCGCTTCAGCAGAACCATCCGCGCGCGCTCGTGCAGATGGCGACCGGCTCGGGCAAGACGATGACGGCGGTGGCGCAGACGTACCGCTTGCTGAAGTTCGGGGGCGCGTGCCGCGTGCTGTTCCTGGTCGATCGCGGCAATCTCGGAATACAAGCCGAGGGCGAGTTCCGGAGTTTCCGCTCGCCCGATGACCGCCGCAAGCTCGACGAGCTCTACAACGTCAACCGCTTGACGTCGAACACGGTCCCGAGCGCGAGCTCGATCGTGATCACCACGATCCAGCGACTCTATTCGATGCTGCGCGGCGAGCCCGAGGACGTGGTCGTCGACGAGCACGGCACCGATCACGCGCCCGCGCGGCCGGTCGACGTCGAATACAACGCGCTCGTCCCGCCCGAGTTCTTCGACGTGATCTTCGTCGACGAGTGTCACCGCTCGATCTACTCCACGTGGCGTCAAGTGCTCGAGTACTTCGACTGCTTCACGATTGGCCTGACGGCGACGCCCGCGGCGCACACGTACGGCTTCTTCCATGGCAATCTGGTGATGGAGTACGGCCACGAGCGCGCGGTCGCGGACGGCGTCAACGTCGACTTCGACGTGTACCGCATCCGCACGAAGATCACCGAGCAAGGCGCGACGATCTTGCCGGACCCGGAGCCCGTACTCGGCAAGCGCGACCGTCGCACGCGCAAGACGCGCTGGGAAGTGCCCGACGTGCCGCGCACGTACGACGCCGGTGATCTCGACCGCGACGTCGTCGCGCGCGACCAGATCCGCACCGTGATCCGTGCGTTCCGCAAACGCTGCCTGCCCGAGTGCTTCCCGAACCGCACGTACGTCCCGAAGACGTTGATCTTCGCGAAGGACGACAGTCACGCCGAGGACATCGTCGACGTCGTGCGCGCCGAGTTCGGCAAGGGCAACGAGTTCTGCCAGAAGATCACGTACAAGACGACCGGCGTCGATCCGAAGGAGCTGATCCGCGACTTCCGCACGAGCGTCAATCCGCGCATCGCCGTCACGGTCGACATGATCGCGACCGGGACCGACATCAAGCCGATCGAGATCGTGATGTTCCTGCGCACGGTGAAGAGCCGTCTGCTGTTCGAGCAGATGAAGGGCCGCGGCGTGCGCACGATCAGCGCGACCGACTTGAGGCAGGCGACTCCCGACGCGACCGTCAAGGATCACTTCGTCGTCGTCGACTGCGTTGGCGCGACCGAGCAGGAGTTCGTCGACACACAGCCGATCGACCGCAAGAAGTCGGTCTCGTTCGAGAAGCTCCTCGAGCACGTCGCGGCCGGCGGTACCGATGACGACATGCTCTCATCGCTCGCGAGCCGCCTCGCGCGCTTGCACCAGCGCTGCTCGGCCGACGATGAGCTGCGTGTTCGCGATGCCTCCGGCGGCACCGGGATTGCGCAACTCGCGGCGCGCGTTCTCGACGCGCTCGACGACGACACGCAGGCCAAGGCGGCGCGCGAGCGCTTCGGCTTGGCCCCCGACGTCGAGCCGAGCGAGAAGCAGGTCGAAACGGTTGCGGAGACGCTGCTCTCCGACGCCGTGCGGCCGCTCGCGACGAAGCCCGAGCTGCGCACGCTGCTCGTCGAGCTGAAGAAGAAGTACGAGCAGACGATCGACGACGTGAACCGTGACGAGTTGCTCGAGGCCGGGACTTCCGCGCAATCGAAAGATGCGGCGCGCGCGCTCGTGAGCTCGTTCGAGCAATACTTGGAGGCCCACAAGGACGAGTTCGCGGCGCTCGAGGTCTTCTACGCCGTGCCGCACCGGCGCCGACTGCGCTACGAAGACTTCAAGAAGCTCGCGGCCGCGATCACGACGCCGCCGCGTGCTTGGACGCGCGAGCGGTTGTGGGCTGCGTACCAGCTGCTCGAACGCGACAAGGTGCGCGGCGCGTCGGGGAAGCGCCTGTTCGGCGACATCGTGTCGCTCGTGCGGTTCGCGTTGCACGAGGACGGCGAGCTCGTGCCGCACGCCGACGTCGTGCACGCGCGTTTCGACGCGTGGCTCGCGGAGCAGCGCCGCGCCGGCCGCGCGTTCACGCCGGAGCAGCTCGCGTGGCTCGGAATGATCCGCGACCACGTGGCGACGAGCATCGAGATCGTGCCGGACGACTTCGATCTCGCGCCGTTCGCGGAACAGGGCGGCCGGGCGCGCGCTTCGCAGGTGTTCGGATCGTCGCTGAACGCGTTGCTCGACGAGTTGAATGGAGTGTTGGCGGCGTGAGCGACGAGTCTTCGGTTCCCGCGTCATGGTCGAAGGCACCGGTCGCCGAACTGGTTGAGATCGTGCGGCCTCGCGTGGATCCTGCATCGAGAAGCGACCTCGCATTCATTGGGCTCGAACACGTCGAAGCGCATTCGATGCGACTTCTCGCGACCGCTCCGGCGTTGTCGGTGCGCAGCTTGTCGATTCACTTCCATCCTTCGGATGTGCTCTACAGCCGGCTCCGCCCCTATTTGAACAAGGTGTTATGCCCCGAATTCGAGGGGTTGTGTTCTGCAGAGTTCATCGTACTGACACCGCATCCTGGAGTTGTCGCCAAGTTTCTGCAGTACAGGCTGAACGCCGCTGACTTCGTCGACTTCGCTTCGCACCTGGACGAAGGAGATCGCCCGCGAGTCGACGTGGGACAGATCGGCCAGTTCCGTGTCGACCTTCCCCCTCACCGAGAACAGCTTCGAATCATCCAACAGCTTGAGGCGCAGCTTAGCCGCCTCGACGCCGCCATTGCATGCCTCGAGCGCGTCGCGCGCAACTTGAAGCGCTATCGCGCGTCCGTGTTGAGAGCGGCGGTCGAAGGCCAATTGGTGCCGACCGAGGCGGAGCTCGCGCGACGCGAAGGTCGAGCGCTCGAGCCTGCGTCGGCGCAGCTCGCGCGCATCCTGGTCGCGCGTCGTCGTCGTTGGGAGGAGGCTGAGCTCGCGCGACTCACGGCGAAAGGCAAGCGACCGACGGACGAGCGTTGGAAGGTGAAGTACGTCGAGCCGTTAGCGCCCGACACTTCCACGCTGCCGCTGCTGCCGGAGGGGTGGCTTTGGTCCACGATTGACACAGTCGGCGATGTCTTGCTTGGTCGACGACGTGCGCCTGAGTATCGCGGCGAAGAACGCGCCTACCTGCGCGTTGCGAACGTGCGCGACGACCGAATCGACTTCAGCGATGTCTTCTCGATGCCCTTCGACGATACGGAGTACGCGAAGTACAGACTCGAAAAAGGCGACATCCTCGCGAGTGAAGGCCAGAGTCCAGAACTGGTTGGACAGAGCGCGATCTTCCGCGGCGAGCGTTCTGATCTTTGCTTCCAGGCGACACTTCATCGATTCCGACCTTGGAACGGTGGGCCAAGTTCCGAGTTCTGTCAGGCGGTCTTTCGCGCATTCGTTCGGAATGGTGTTTTCATGCGTCGAGCTTCGATCACGACCAACATCGCTCACCTGACTAGGGGACGATTCGTCGCCACTCCGTTCCCGCTCCCACCTCTCGCCGAACAACACCGCATCGTCGCCGAAGTCTCTCGTCTCCTCTCCGTCGCGGACGAAGTTGGAGAGACCGTCGCGACGCAACTCGCGCGCTGCGCGCGCTTGCGCCAATCGATCCTGAAGATGGCCTTCGAGGGCAAGCTCGTCGACCAAGACCCGCACGACGAGCCCGCGAGCGTCCTGCTCGAACGCATCCGCGCCGAGCGCGCGGCGCACCAGCCAAAAAAGCGGGGAGCGCGCGCCACGCGTCGCAGAACCTGAGATGACGACGACGAAGGACAGCCAGCGGTTGCCGCCCCAGTTCATCGAACTCATCCATAGCGCAGTGCTTGCCGCGTTCTGGCGTCGCAAGGCGCTGCACCACTTCCTTCGTCGTTGTGGCGTCTCCGATCGAACGCTCGCGCAGTGGGACGAGAGCATGTCGAAGCGCGAGTGGCTCGACTTGCTCTTCCCACGGCTCGAAGAGCGGGCAGATGGTCAGATGATCCTGCGGCGCATGGCGGAAGCGCTCGGAGCGATGACCACCTTCCCCGACTTGTCAGGATGGCAGGATGCGCAACTCAAGATCGAGAACGCGAGCCAGGCAGTCACGGCCTTGAAGCGCTATCTCGATGCTGAGGTAGACGATGCAGCTCGCGAGAAGGCACGCCAAGAGTCACGCGAACGAGCGCGGCAGTTACAGGAAGAATCGGCGCGCTCCCGAGCGAGCCTCGAGAAGCTCTCCGCGCGCCTCAACGACTTGAGTCTGCGAATCGGCAGCCAGGAGGCGGGCTACGCCTTCCAGGACTGGTTCTACGACTTGATGGACTACTTCGAGATTCTGAACCGACGACCATACGTCCACGACGGTCGACAGCACGACGGCGCGGTTACGCTTGAAGGAACGACGTACATCGTCGAACTCAAGTTCACTACCGAACAATCGGGGGCGGGCGTGATCGATTCATTGCTCGTCAAGGTCAACGACAAGGCCGACAACACGATGGGCATCTGCCTGTCGATGTCCGGGTTCTCGTCGACGGCGAAGAAGCAAGCATCGGGCAAGAAGACGCCGTTGCTACTGATGGACGCGGGCCACGTCTACTTGGCCCTGAGCGGAAGCAGGGCGTTCGCCGACCTTGTCGTTCGTTGTCGACGGCACGTCTCGGAGACGAGCGAAGCGTACGTTGAGGCCGCCAAGCTCAGTTAGCGGGAGCCATGTCCAAGCTTGAACAAGCGGTGCACGAGTTCTTGGAGCGCCGGCTACTCGCCGAACGCATCGACGACTTGCCACTCAGCAAGCAACAGCGTGCAGCACGCAAGGCAGACTACCTGCTCCGCGAGCGAGCTGTCATCGTCGAAGTAAAGGACATCGTCGACGACCGGGAAGCGCGCGTGAATGAAGTCGTCGGCAGATGGCGTCGCCGACCGGGCTGGCCGAAAACCTACGGCACTCTGGACATCCAGGACTTCCTGCGACTGCATCCGCAGCGCGAGCAGATCAACAAAGAGCTGTCCGAAGCGGTGACGTGTTCGCTGGACGGTGTGCTTCGCAACGCGAACCGGCAGATCCGTGCGACGAAGAAGTCCTTCGAGCTGCCCGCTGCGCGCGGAACTATCTTCCTCGTCAACGACTCGATCGATCTCTTCGAGCCGAAGGTCCTGGGGGCGAAGCTCGACAATCTGCTCAAGAAGGAACGTGGGGACGGCACGCGTTGCTTCCCGCACGCCGATTCGATCGTGGTCTTCACCGCCGCGCACCGTGTCGTCGAATCCGACGGCGCACCGTCCGACATCGTCATGACAATTTGCCTGCCACCGATCGACCCAGCGATGCTGAAGGATTCCTTCGAACACTTCGTGATCGAGGAATGGGCTGCGTTCAAAGGCCTCCCGCTTCTTCGAACCGAGTTCATCACCACGCCCGAACAGATCGATGCTGTGCGGCTCGTTGGCAAACGGCCACCGCTCGAGATCTGAGGGGTGGCTTCGTCTCGCACGCGAGGCGGTGAGCCGCAGGCGAGTGGGCGAGGATGACCGAGCGGGGTTGCGAGTACGGCGCGAGGGCGGCGCCGCGCTTGTCCGGCCCAGACGGCTAAGGTAAAAACTTTTGCCTTAGCGCCATGGCATCCGCAAACCGCGACAGCTGGTCCTTTTATGGCCGCGATCCCGAGCTCGAGGAGCTGCGCGAGATCATCCGCCGGCAGCGCTGGTTCTTCCTGAAGATCTCCGGCCGGCGCCGCATCGGCAAGACGAGTCTCGTGCAGCAAGCCCTGCAGTCGGAGCGCCGCGACAAGGTGCTCTACATCCAAGTGCCCGACTCGGATCCGGCGGGCGTCGTCTCCGCAGCGCGCGACTTCTACGCGCTGTTCCGCGTGAGCGAGCCCTTGCCGCACGACCTGCGCTCTCTGGCGAGCTCGATCGCCGAGCTCGTCCGACGCGGGTACGTGGTCGCGGTCGACGAGTTCCAGTACTTCCATCGCAAGGCGCTGTTCGAGTTCACGTCGCACCTGCAGCTCGAGGTCGATCGGCTCGCGGCCGACGCCGACCGCGTGCAGGGCGGGCTCGTCGTGCTCGGCTCGATCCACACCGAGATGGCGGCGCTCCTCGAGGACCGTACGGCGCCGCTCTTCGCGCGCGTGACGAACAAGATCGACTTGCCGCATCTCGACATCGCGTCGATCCTCGAGATCCTGCGCGCGCACGCGGACACGTCGCCGGCGCGGCTGCTCTTCCTTTGGAACCTGTTCGAGGGCGTGCCGAAGTTCTACCGCGACGCGTACGAGGAAGAGGTGCTGGCCCTCGGCCGGCGCGAGCTCCTGCACGAGCTCTTCTTCTCCAGCTCGTCGCCGCTGCGCGGCGAAGCGGAGCACTGGTTCCTGCTCGAGCTGCGCGGTCGCTACGACCTCGTGCTCAAGTTCGTGGCTCGCAATCCGGGCTGCACGAACGGGGAGATCGACGCGCACGCGCGCTCGGTCGAGCCGCAGAGCGAGCACCAGGTCGGCGGCTACCTCAAGGTGCTCCGCGAGCGTTACCAGATGATCGAGCAACTACAGCCGATCTTCGCGAAGGCAACCGCGCGCAACGGCCGCTATTACATCCGCGACAACTTCCTGCGTGCCTGGCTCGCCGCGCTCTCGACGCCCGCCGCGTCGGTGAACTTTCGGCCCGTCGACGAGCTCGTGGCAGAGGCCGACGATCGATTGGCCGACGCGGAGGGCCACGGACTCGAGCGATTGGTCGGCACGCTGTACGAGGAGCGCAGCCGCAAGCGCCTGGGCGACTTTCCGCTCTCGCACCGCATCCAGGGCTATTGGGACCGCAACGACACGGAGATCGACCTCGTCGCGCTCGACGAGCGCGACCGGATCGTCCGCTTCGGGACGTGCAAACGCTCGGCCGATCGGCTCGCGCCGGACTTCGACCGCTTCGCTGGTCACGTCGAGCGGTTCCTCGTCGCGCATCCGCGCTTTCGCGAGTGGAAGATCGAGAAGGCGGCGATCACGGTTCACCACGACTCGCGCTCGCGTGCCGCCGCGCAGCAGCACGGGTTCATCGCGCAGGATCTCGTCGACCTGACCGCCGGACTATGACCGACATCTCGAGCCGCATCGTCCAGAAGCTGTGGAGCTACTGCCAAGTGCTCCGCGACGACGGGCTCTCGTACCAGGACTACCTCGAGCAGCTCACGCAGCTTCTGTTCCTCAAGATGGCGGACGAGCGCGCGAAGTTGCGCGGCGAGGAGCAGTCGGTTCCGAAGGGTTGCCGTTGGTCGGATCTCGCCGCGCCGCAGATGGAAGGCGCGCGGCTCGAGGAGAAGTACCGCGAGATCCTCAAGCGGCTGGGCGAGTGCGGCGGGATGCTCGGGCTCGTGTTCCGCAAGGCGCAGAACAAGATCCAGGATCCTGCCAAGCTGCGGCAGCTCATCGTCGAGCTGATCGGCACCGAGGACTGGAGCTCGAAGTCGTCCGACGTGAAGGGCGACGCGTACGAGGGATTGCTCGAGCGCAACGCTCAGGACGTGAAGGGTGGTGCGGGACAGTACTTCACTCCGCGCGCGTTGATCCAAGCGATCATCGACTGCGTGCAGCCGCGTCCGGGCGAGGTCGTGTCCGATCCGGCGTGCGGGACGGGTGGGTTCTTGCTCGCCGCGCACGACTACGTGACGCATCACCACGAGCTCGACCGCGACCAGAAGAAGCACCTGCGCTTCGAGGCGCTGCGCGGTGTCGAGCTCGTCGACGGCGTCAGCCGCTTGTGCGCGATGAACTTGTTCCTGCACGGCGTCGGCCCCGACGACGACGAGCGTGAGCCGCCGATCCAGACCGAGGATTCGCTGCGCAACGTGCCGAGCAAGCACGCCGACGTGGTGGTCACCAATCCGCCGTTCGGCAAGAAGTCGTCGATCACGGTGGTGAACGAAGACGGCGAGACCGACCGTCAGACTCCGACGTACAACCGGCCCGACTTCTGGACGACGACGTCGAACAAACAGCTCAACTTCGTGCAGCACGTGCGCTCGCACCTCGCCATCGGCGGACGCGCGGCGGTCGTCGTGCCGGACAACGTGCTGTTCGAGGGCGGCGCCGGCGAGATCGTGCGGCGCAAGCTCCTGCACGAGTGCGACGTGCACACGCTGTTGCGGCTGCCCACCGGGATCTTCTACGCGCAAGGCGTCAAGGCGAACGTGCTGTTCTTCGACCGCAAGCCGGGCTCGGAGAAGCCTTGGACGAAGGAGCTGTGGATCTACGACCTGCGCACGAATCGGCACTTCACCCTGAAGACGAACCGGCTCGCGCGCGCCGATCTCGACGAGTTCGTCGCGTGCTACAAGCCGGGAGCTCGGCACGAGCGTCTGCCGACTTGGTCGGCCGAGAGCGCGGACGGCTGCTGGCGCCGCTACACGTACGACGAGCTCGTCGCGCGCGACAAGGCGAGCCTCGATCTGTTCTGGCTGCGCGACGAGTCTCTCGAGGACTCCGCTTCGCTACCGGCGCCGCAAGTGATCGCGCGCGAGATCGCCGACGACTTGCGCTCGGCGCTCGAGGAGATCGAGGACGTGCTCGCCGACTTGGAGAAGCGCGAGGCCTGAGCGCGCGGCTTGCCGCGAGCTCTTCCATCGGTCGGCCGGCATGCGATGCAGCTGCGTTCCTGCTAAGGGCGTGCTCTATGATCCCGCCATGTGCACCGTCACGTGGACCCTCGGTCGCGACGGCTACGAGCTCTTCTTCAATCGCGACGAGTTGCGCACGCGCGCGCGCGCGTGGCCACCAACCGTGCGCGCGATCGGCGGCGTCGAGTGCCTCGCGCCGATCGACGGCGACGCGGGCGGGACGTGGCTCGGCGTCAATGCGCACGGCTTGTCGGTGGGGCTCTTGAACGGCGCGCCGCCGCGCGGACCGAAGGTTGCACGGCCGAGCCGCGGTCAGCTCGTGCTCCGCTTGCTCGATGGTGCGTCGTCGATCGAGGTCGAAGCGCGGCTCGCGGGCGTCGACGTCGCGCGCTTCGCACCGTTCCGGCTGTTCGCGCTCGACGCAGCGGGTAGCGCGCGCGCCTTTCGCTGGGACGGAAGCGAGCTCGCGGTCGAGCGCGACGTCGCCGCCGGCACGGCGCTCATCTCGTCGTCGCGCGACGCGGAGGGTGCCGAGCGCGAGCGCGGCGCGGTGCTCGCGCAGTTGCGCGGCGAGCGCGGCCTGCTCGACGCGACGTTGCTGCGCGAGTTCCACGCGAGCCACGCGCCCGAGCGCGGACCGTACTCGGTGTGCATGCACCGCGAGGATGCGCGAACCGTCAGCTTCAGCCAGATCCGTGTCGCCGCGGACACGATCGAGTTCGAGTATCACGACGGCCCGCCGTGCACGCCGGCCGAGATCGCGCGCCGCTGGCTCGCACGACGCTGACGCGTGGCCCGCGCGCGCTCAGCGCAGCGGCCGCGCGAGCTTGATCGCGCAACCGTACGGCTCCGACTCGTTGCGCGTCAACGCGACTCCAGAGCGCAACTCGTTGAGCGCCTCGTGGATGTAGTTCGTGCGCAACTCGCCGTCCTTCACACGACCGAGTGGCGCGTTGTCGAGCGCTCCGCGGTACACGAGCACGCCTTTGGCATTGATGACGAAGAGGTGCGGCGTCGTCTTCGCTTCGTACGCGCGTGCGACCGTCTGCTCGGCGTCGACGAGCAGCGGCGCGCGCAGGCCGTAGCGGCGCGCGAACTCCTCTTGTTCCTGCGCCGTGCCGCCGCGTTCGTTCGGGAGCTTCGAGGAGATCGACAGCCACACGCCGCCCTTGCGGCCGACTTCGTCGGGCAGATCGCGCAGCGGGCCTTGGTCGTGTGCGAACACCGAGTACGGGCACGTCGTCGAGTACCACTCGAGCACGACGATCTTGCCCTGGAAGCTCGCGAGCTCGACCTCGCGACCCGCCGTGTCCTTCAAGGTGAAGTCGGGCGCGGGCTGACCGAGCGCCACCGGTCGGCTCTCGAACGGGACCGATGGCGCGCCCTCCGCGGCCTCACTCGCGAGCGCGCGCGGCGCAGCGGCCGTCGTCGATCGTGCAGCTTGTGTCGCGCTCGCGGGCAACACGCCGCGCGAGGTCGAGGTGAGCGGCGTCGGCGGCGTCGTGCACGCGCCGGCGAGGGCGAGGATCGCAAGACGAAGGATCGGCTTCATGGGTCGGATCAGTGCTCGCGCGCGCCGTCCGGCAGCGGGAACTCGAGCTCGTATGCGTGCGTGAGCTTGTCCGTGCGCACGCGCAGCACGCCACGCGCGACGCGCGGCGCCGCTCCATCACCGGCCTCGATCTCGAACTGCGCGCGCAGCCGCGCGTCGTTCGTCGTGCGCGCCGTCATGTGCAGCCGGTCGTCGCGGTAGGGGAACCACTCGAGGTCGTGCGCGCCGGCGACGGAGAGCTCGAGCGCGAGTTCGTCGCCCGGCGTCCAACGCGCAGTGAGCCCTTGCAGAGCCGACGCAGGTCGCGGCAAGAGCGCGCGCCAGCGCTTCAGCGTGTCGGACTCGATCGCCTTCGGCGCCCGGCCCTCGGCGAAGATCGGGATCTCGAGCTCCGTCTCGCCGGAGCCCGGCAAGCAGACGTCGATGCAGACGAGCCAGCGCGCCTCGATCGTGAGCTTCGCGATGCCCGGCGCGGCGTTCTTCGGCGCGGTGAGCTCGAACCAGACGATCTGCTCGTTCTCGTGCACGTAGTCGACGATTTCGCCCGGCAACTCGTGACGCATCGGCGTGGAGAAGCGCTGCGGACCGACCTCGAATCCATCCGGTGCTTTCACCGCGAGCTTCGTCGGCAGACCGCTGTCGCCGGCGTTCGCCCAGTACGTGTGCCAACCGCGCTCGATCGCGAAGTGGACGAGCACGCGCACGCGCTCGCCGGCTCGGACGCCGTCCTGGTCGGCGAGCGCTTCGATGCGGACGAGCTTGCTGCCGTCCGGTGTTTGCTCGAACTGTGCGGCGGTGGCCGGAGCGGCCGCGGCGGCGAGGAGCACGGAGAGAAGGGAGGTCGTCATCGTGGGTGGGCGCGCTTGGAGGAGCACCTGATACTAGCCTGCATTTCTCCCCGCATCGTGCTGCGTTCGTTCCCGCGGGATCGATCCTCGCTGACCGACGAGGAGAGCTGCGGTCGATTCCGATGCAACGCCTTGCTGCGAGCGCGCGGGCGCGACCTCGCAGCGGACGTGGTGCGAGATGCCGGAGAGCCCGCGTCCGCGTTCGCCATTGCTCGCGTGCGCGCGACCGGGCGGCGAGCACCGTGTGCCTCCGCGGGTATCATCCGCGCCCCTCGAACGGGAGGGGGCACTGCCTTGGCCAACCGCAAGCGTTTCAGCGTCGTGCGCGATCCCGTGCACGGCGACGTGTACCTCACCGACGAGGAGTTGCGCGTGCTCGACACGCGCGAGATGCAGCGCTTGCGCGGCATCAAGCAGCTCGGCACGGCCTATCTCGTGTTCCCCGGCGCAATGCACACGCGCTTCGAGCACTCGATCGGCTGCTTGTTCATGACGGCGCGAATCGTGGAGGCGATCGGACGCTCGGCGGAGCTCGATCCTGCGCAGTGTCTCGCCGTCAGCGACGCCGAAGCACGCGTGCTGCGCATCGCCGCGCTCGTGCACGACGTGACGCACATCCCGTTCGGCCACAGCATCGAGGATCAGGACGGCATCTTCGGCCGTCACGACACCGCGCGTCGTTTCGAGCGCATGTTCTCCGAGGCGACCGAGATCGGCCGCGTGTTGCGTGACCTCGGACTCGTGGACGACGTGCTCGCGATCGTCGGCGCGAGCGGCGGATCGCGCTCGATCCCGCCGTATTGGGCGCAGATCGTCGGCGGCACGATCGCGGCGGACATTCTCGACTACCTCGCGCGCGACTCGTACTTCACCGGACTGAAGATCTCGGTCGACCCGCGGGTGACGAGCTACTTCAAGATCGATCGCGCGAGCGGGAATCTCTACATCGATCTCGCCAAGCACGATCTCTTGCGCGAGGACATCCTGTCCGAGGTCGTGCGCATGCTGGAGGCGCGCTACTACTTCTCCGAGCGCGTGTACTACCACCACGCGAAGATCGCCGCCGGCGCACTGATCGCGCGCGCGGTCGAGCTCGCGCTCGCGGCGGGCGCGGTGCGCGAGGAGGATTTCTACGACCAGACCGATGCGTCGGTGCTCGACCTGCTCGAGCGCTCCGTCGCGAAGGCCCCGCGCACTGCGTCGAAGGCGGCGGGCGGCGCGAGCGACGCGCGCGAGCGCGTGCAGCGGCTCGTCACGCAGTATCGCGAGCGTCGATTGCCGAAGCGCGCGTGCGTCTTCCCGCGCTACGAGAACGAGGCGGTGCAGGAAGCGCTCGTGCAGCGCTACTTCGCAGCTGGCGGCGCGCGCGCACGCGGCGAAGCGGAGCGGCGCATCGAGGACTTGGTGAAGTTCGCGACCGGCAAAGTGGTCGAGGTGATCATCTATTGCCCGGCGAAGCGCATGCAGCTCAAGGAAGCGCACGTGCACGTACGCTGGCCGGGCGAGACCGAGGTCGCGCCGCTCGCGCGTTTCGCTGCGCGCGTGCCGCGCCTTGCGGACCTCGAGCGCAGCTACCGCGACCTGTGGAAGTTCTACGTGTTCGCCGACACGAGCGACCCGGAACTGCTCGCCAAGGTGCGGGAAGCGGCGCAGCAAGAGCTCGCGGACGCGACGAACGCGTACAACGCGACGGTGCGAGGGTGACGCGCGTGCGTCAGCTTCCGTGCGGATCGCGCGCAGCCGCGGTCGCACGCCGGCTGCGCACGATCGCGTACACGCCGTGGCCGACGAGCAGCAGCGAGAACACGAGCGACGCGTTCCTTCCGGCACCGATCGAACCGCCTTCGTTCGGCTGCTCGGCCAGGAAGCGGGTGAGCAGGATCGAGCTGCCCCACGTGAGCTCCAGTACGCCTTGCGTGAGCAGCGAGCGGCGCGCCCCGTACCACACGGCAGCGCCCATCATCGCGACGCCCGGCAGCGCGAAGAGCGGCGACTCGCTGAATGCGCGGAACACGAGGAACGCGCCGACCAAGAACGCCAGGACGACGGCAGCCCATCTCAACATCGCTCTCTCCTCGGTCGCGGCGTGCGCGACGTGCGCGTGATCGTCGAACCGGCGCGTCGAGCACGCGCCGAGTCGACGAGCCTACCCCTGCGCTCGAGCGTGCGCACGCGGTGTCGCGCTGCTCGGAGCCGGCACACGAGAAACTTCGGAATCCAGGCAACCGCCAGGTCGCGGCGCAGTCCTCGGGGTTGGATGGCCCGGAGTCGGAGTGACGTGGTGAGGGGCGCCGACTGCGTGGGCAGCGCGATGGGGCCGGGCCATCCCCTCTCTTCTTCGTTCGCGGCGCCGCGCGGTGCGCGAGCGGCACCGCGGCCGAGCAGATCATCCGCGTGTCATTCGGCTCGGGGCTTTGGCCGTCCGCTTCGCGAGGAACTTGCCGGTGCGCTCGAGCGCCTTGCGGATGTTCTCGACCGACGTCGCGTACGAGAACCGCACGTGGTCGTCGACGCCGAACGCGGAGCCGGGCACAACGGCGACGTTCTGTTCCTCGAGCAAGTCCTCGCAGAAGCCGTCGGAGCCACGCTCGTCCAAGTACGACGCGACGTCGGGGAACGCGTAGAACGCGCCGCGCGGCCAAGTCGTTTGGAGTCCGAGCTCACGCAAGCCATCGATGATGATCTTGCGGCGGCGATCGAACTCCGCGCACATCGAAGCGACTTCGGGCGGCTCGACGCGTAGCGCGGCTTCGAACGCCGCTTGCGACACCGCGTTCGGGCAACCCGTGAGCTGGCTGTGCAGTCGCGCGACGGCCGATGCGATCTCGGTCGGCGCGGCGATATAGCCGATGCGGTAGCCCGTCATCGCGAATGCTTTGCTCGCGCCGTCGACGATCACGGTGCGCGCGCGCACGCTGGCGCCGATCGAGGCCGGGCTGAAGTTCGGTTCGCCTTCGTACACGAGCCGGCGGTAGATTTCGTCGGAGAGGATCCACAGGTCGTGCTTCTCGGCGAGCGCGGCGATGTCGCGCACCTCGCGCTCGCTCATCACGTAGCCCGACGGATTGCAGGGCGAGTTGACGAGGATGCCGCGCGTCTTCTTCGTGATCGCGCGGCCGATCGCCGCGATGTCGGGACCGCAGTCGGAGCGCGCGGGCACGCTCACCGGGACGGCGCCGGCGTAGCGCACGATCTCGGTGTAGCTGACCCACGCGGGCAGCAGCAGCAGCACCTCGTCACCCGGCTCGATCAACGCGAGCGCGGCGCCCGACAAGGCGTGCTTCGCGCTGTGGCAGATCGTGATTTCGGGCGCGCTGAACTCGACGCCGCGCGTCTGCGACAGGTGCAGCGCGACGGTCTTCCGCAAGCTCTGCGTGCCTTCCGCCGGCGTGTAGCGCACCTTGCCGCTGCGCACCATCGCAGCGGCGGCGGCCTCGGCAACTTGCGGTGCGGCGAAGTCGGGCTCACCGACCGACATGTTGATCACGTCTCGACCCTCGGCGATCAGCGCCTTCGCGCGGCTGTCGAGGGCGATCGTGGTGGAGAACGCGATGGCGGAGACGCGCTGGTTCGGGCGCATCGCCTGATTCTCGGAGTGCGGGCGTCGAGATCAAGGGGCCTGCGGCGGCGACTGCGCGAAGCGCCGGCTCGCCGGCGCTGCCGCGAGCTCGCGCCCGCACCGGCGAGCCGTTGCTCGGAGCCCGCGCTGGCCGCGCTTCGCCCCGGGCACGGCGGCACGTCGGAAGTTCGAGTCACGTTCGTCGTCTCCCGCGCCTCGAAATGGCGTGGTGCATCCGGGCGCCCGTTCGGTTATCGATCGTCGCTCGCGCCCGCGCCCGGTCGGCGTCCGCGATCACGAGCCATCGGTATGACCCTGAAGTCGCGCCTCCTGCGGATCTTGCTCATCGTCCTCCTGATCGTGGGGGTCGGGGGCTACTTCACGTTCTCGACGCTGTTCTTCAGTCCGACGGAGAGCGATCTCGACGCGGACGTCGCCGCGCTCGTGCCGCGCGATGTCGACTTCTTCGTCGCGAAGGCGGATCTCGCCGGGCTCTTCGACGAGTTTCCGAATCTCGCGGTGATGAAGCGCGTCGAGGCGCATCCGGCGTGGAAGGCGTTTCAAGCGTCGCCGCAGTACGGCGAGCTCGCGACGTCGCTCCAGCTCGAGGCGATCACGGCGCAGATTCGCAGCTCGCTCGCACAGCTTCCGATCTCGATCGAGCCTTTGAAGCTGTTCGGCGGCCGCGATCTCGCCGCCGCGGGCTACTTCCGCGGCGCCGACCTCAACCTCGCGGATTGGGCGGTGTACGGCCGCGCGAACTGGATGGGGAAACTCGCCGCGTCCGCACTCGAGCACCCGGGGCTGATCGGGCTCGCGAAGCAGGGCATCACCGCCACGGTGGATCCGCAGTTCGTGAAGCTCTCCGGCGGCCAACTGACGCGCACGCTGTACGTCACGCGCCTGCGCGACGTCGTGATCGTCGCGACGCAGCCCGAGCTCGCGCGCGCTGCGCACGAGCTCACGGCGAAGGGCTACCAGGACTCGTTCCTGCAGAGCGCGGCGTACTTCGACCACATCCAGAGCGCGAACCGCGACGCGCAGCGCGACGAGCTCGAGATCTACCTGAACTCGCGCAAGCTGTTCGAGAACCTGCGCTTCACGAGCGCTTGGCCCAATCCGGCCAGTCAGGATTTCCTGCCTGCGTTCCTGGGCCGGTTCTTCCAGCTCCACTCGATCAAGAACGCGATCGGCGTCGTCGGCATCGACGAGGGCGTGTCGATCGATTTGCACGGCGACTTCTCGTCGGAGCAGATCAGCGCGGAGCAAGAGCGGCTGTACCGCGTGCGCGGCTTCGATCAGAACACGATCCTCGCCGACACGGCGCGACTCGCGCCAGCGGACACGTCGCTGTTCGTGTTCCTGCACGCCGGCGTCGGCGACTTGCTCACGATGATCGTCGCGGCATTCGAGCCCGCGTTGCGAACGAACCTCGAGGATGCGATCCGCAACACGGGCAAGTACCAGAGTCTCGCGCAATTCGTGAAGGAGCTCGACGGCGCGCTCAAGGGTCGCGTGGCGCTGATCGTGCGGCCGAACGACTATCCGCCCGATCCGGACGGGCCGCCGCACGACGGCACACCCGTGCCGGCCGTCGCGCTCGTGCTGTGGACGAAGAATGTCGAGACGATCAACGCGCTGCGCGAGACGATCGGCTCGCAAGGCGCGAAGTTTGGCTTGCAGGGCCGCAAGCCGGGCGAGCCGGGCTACTTCCGCAACAGCGAAGCCGGGCACGACACGCGCGAGTTCTGGTCGCAGTTCATCCCGGGCACGGGGATCGTCGCGACCGGCAACTCCGGCGAGCTCACGATCGTGACGAACTCGCTCGGGATGCTCGGCCACATCCTCAAGACCTACACGCAAGGCGGCACGAAGTATCCGCGGCTCGCGGAAGACAGCCGATTCGAAGCGCTCGTGACGACGTCCTTGCCGCGCGCGAACGTCCTCGTCTGGGCGAACCCGCAGACGGCCGCGAAGATCGTCGAGTCCGGGCTGCAGCGCTACGCGCAGGACACCGTGTTCGATCAGGTCGATTGGAAGATGGAGCGCGTTCGTATCCAAGGCCAAGTGCTGCGCGAGCAGTTTCCCGGCAAGGGCGAAGCCGCTTTGAGCCCCGACGAGAAGCAGAAGCTCGAGAGCACGGTCGACCAGCGGATCGACGCGATGGAAGCGAAGATCCGTGCCGAGCAAGTGCCCGCGATCATCGCGGAGCAGCAGCGGATCCTCACGTACTGCAAGGCCGTGCAGGCCGCGTTGTGCTTGCTCGTCCTCGATCCGAAGAGCTTCGAGCTCTCGATCCGCGCGACGGTTCCGCTCGCAGCGGAGTGAGGACGAACGAGCGACTGCGGGGTCCCGCGCAATGGATCGACGGTCGCACGATCCGAGGTCGGCGAGGATCGATTCCGACCCGAAAGCGCCGCTCCGAGCGCGTTGGCGCGACCGCAGCACGGCCTCGCGAGAAGTGCGGGCGAGCGCCGGTCATCGACGGTCGATCGCGCCTCGGCATCACGAAGCGGGCCTCGTCAGCAATCCTCGTGAGTGGTGCCCCGGACTGGATTCGAACCAGCATGGGGGTTTAGCCCACAGGCACCTCAAGCCTGCGCGTCTGCCAATTCCGCCACCGGGGCACCGAAAGGGGCGCGGAGTCTAGGCAGCACGCGGATCCATGGCAAGTCCGGCGCGTGCTCGCGCAGGGCCGAGCGACGGGCGCCGGGTCGCGAGTGCGCGTGCCGTTCGAGTTGCCGGGCCATGTGCGCGCGATTGACAGCGATTCGGGCCTCGTTACGGTCTTTCGCCCGCGTGAACCGGCGTCGAAGCGGCGCGCGAAACCGAGGATCTCATGCCCGAACCCGTTGGAAACGTCCTGATCGGACAGTCCGGTGGTCCGACCTGCGTCATCAACCAGAGCCTGGTCGGCATCGTCGAGACGTGCATCGACTCGAAGCGCGTGAAGCGCGTGCTCGGCGCGGTGCACGGCATCCAAGGTGTGCTCAAAGGTCAGCTCATCGATCTCTCGCGCGAGAGCAAGAAGACGCTCGAAGCGGTCGCGAAGACGCCCGCCGCCGCGTTGCGCTCGGTGCGCAAGAAGCCGTCGCGCGAAGAGTGCGAGCAGATCCTCGCCGCGTTCCAGAAGCACGACGTGCGCTTCTTCTTCTACATCGGCGGCAACGACTCGGCCGAGACCGCGCACATCCTGAACGAGATCGCGGTCGCGAAGAAGTACGACGTGCGTCTCTTCCACGTGCCGAAGACGATCGACAACGATCTGCGCGTCACCGATCACTGCCCGGGCTACGGATCCGCGGCGAAGTTCGTCGCGCACGCGATCCTCGGCGACAACCAGGACAGCCGCTCGCTGCCCGGCATCAAGCTCGACGTGATCATGGGCCGCAACGCGGGCTGGTTGACGGCGGCGAGCGTGCTCGCGCGCCAGCACGAGGACGACGGACCGCACCTCGTGTACGTCCCCGAGCGCGTGTTCGATCTCGAGCGCTTCGTCGCCGACGTCGACGGCGTGTACAAGCGGCTCGGTCGTTGCTTGGTCGCGCTGTCGGAAGGTGTTCACGGTCCGAACGGCGCGCTGATCGTCGACAGCAAGGAGAAGGACAGTCACGGCAACGTGCAGCTCTCGGGCTCAGGCGCACTCGGCGATTTCCTCGCCGGTTACTTGAAGAAGAAGCTGGGAGAGAAGCTGCGCGTGCGCGCCGACACGTTCGGCTACTTGCAGCGCTCGTTCGCGGGGCTCGCGTCCGAAGTCGACGCGGAGGAAGCGCGCGAAGTCGGCCGCTTTGCGGCGCGCGCCGCGCTCAAAGGCAAAGCGCAGCACGGCTCCGTGTCGATCGTGCGCAAGAAGAAGGGCGACTACGCGGTCGATTACGAGATCACCGAGCTCGCCAAGGTCGCGAAGGAGACGCGTCCGCTCGACGCGAACTTCATCCGCGGCGACAACGACATCGCGGACGAGTTCCTCGACTATGTGCGCCCGCTCGTCGGCAAGCTGCCGAAAATGGGCCGCTTGTCGGACCATCCGCTGGAGAGCTGAGCAAGCGGCGTGCGCGCTCGCGCGCGGCCTACGAGCGCGACGTCGTCGCGGTTGTCAGTACGACGCGTCGAGCACGATCGCGCAGCGATGGCCGGAGAGGAAGCTCTGGCCGCTCGGGTTGGTGAACAAAGCCTGCACGTGCAGAGTGCGCGCGCCCTCGCTCGGTGTGATGCTCGGCGTCGGCAGCGTCACCGTCAGCGTGCCGCTGCTCGGCAGGACGTAACCCTTCCATACGCGCAGCAGCGGCGTCAGCGGCGGCTGAGCCGCGACGACAGGCATCGCCGACTGCGAACGGTCGACCAGCAGCACACCGTTCCATTCCGGCCGATAGTCGAAGGTTGCCGCGTCGCACACGAACAACTTCACGCGGTCACCCGGAGCGCCCGTGAGAGTCACGTCGAATGGCTGCGTCTCGCGGATCAGCGATGCGGAGCCGATCGAGTGCGGCGTTCCGCCGATCACGGTGGCGGAGGACGGATGCGAGATCGACGGTGACATCACGAACAAGTTCATGCCGCCGCAGTAGCCGTCGCTTCCCCCGAACGTCGTACTGCTCACGAGCACGGCGCTCGATTCGGCCGGATGAGACTCTGATGCGAGCGACACGCCTCGGCCTCCATAGCCGCCGCATCCGGGACAGTAGGGCTCCGGACCCTCCGTCGCTGCTCCCCCGAACCCGCCCGTCAGCGTCGAGTGAAGCGCAGCCAGAAAGCTCGACTCGCGCAGCCGCGCTCCGTCACCTGCATCGGCTCCGTCCAACCCCAGCAACGGTCCGATGAAGGTGTCCGAACCACCGAGCAACGTGCATCCGCTCAGCGCGAGGTTTGCCGTACGCGCGAACAGGCCCGATCCGCAGTCCAGCGGCCCGCAGGAACTGCTCAGCACGTTGACCGGCGCTCCGAACAGGTTGCAGTTCGCGAGCGCTACGTCGGCGCAATCGAGGGCGCTCACTCCGTCGGTGCCGAAGTGATAGCCCGAGGAGATCGGGAACAGGTCCGCACCCCTCCCCGTGAAACGAGAGTCCTGCACGCGCACCGATCCGACGTCGTCGGAGAGATACAGGCCGTACCTCAGGAGCGCGTTCTGGTTGGCGCCGTCGCCATCCACCTGCAAGTTCGCCAGCACCGCCGTCTGGCCTCTTCCAAGCCCGATGATCCGCACGCCTTCGGTCAGCTGGATCACACCGCCGAGATCTCCGACGACCGTCAGGCTCTTTCCGAGCAACCGGAAGCCGTTGTAGGTCCCGGGCTTCACGAGGACCGTGTCACCGTCCTCCGCCGCGTCGACCGCCGCTCGTAGATCCGTGAACGGTTGGCCGGGACCGACGACGATCACCCCGGCGAGCGCATTCGAGCACCACGAGGCGACGCAGCACGACGCGAGCACGAGCGGGGTCTTCATGATTTTGACGAAGAGCGGCGATCCGTGAGCTCGCGGCGCGCCGGGCCTGCGCCGACGACGGGCGACGTTCCGCAGGTGTGGCGCGTGTCTTCTGAAGTCTGGACGCTCGCCGGCCGCGGCGTGGTTCGCAATACTCCCCGTTCTTCGCCGGGGCCCTCCGGTATCCGCATGATCGATCCTGAATCCAGCGCGCCGCCCGCCTCGGCTGACCCACAACCCGCCGACGCCGCGATGGGCGGCAGCCCGTACAAGAACCTGTTCGTGCCCCTGGTCGTGGTGCCCGCGGTGATCGTCGGCGCGATCGTGCTCGTGTTCCTGTTCTTCGGTGCGATCGCGGGCCACGAAGCGACGCTCGAGGAGAACCTCGACCGCGTCGTCGCGGGCGGCGCAGGCGATCACCAGCAAGCGGCGTTCAATCTCGTGCGGCAGATCGCGGAGAACCAGGCCGCACGCGCGGAAGGCCGCGAACTACCGTGGCCGGTCGACGCGAGCTTCCTCCCGCGACTCGACAAGGCTTGGGAAACGACGCCTACGGACGAGCGCTTGATCCGGCTCGTGCTCGCGAGCCTTTCCGGCCAGCTCGGCGACCCCGGTGCGACGGGCAAGCTGATTTCGCTCCTCGACTCGCCGCTCGCCGAGGACGAGGACGGCGTGCAGTTCCACGCGTTGGCGAACTTGGGCGGGTTGGCCGATCCCGCTGCGGCGGCTCCGATCGCGCGCTTCCTCGAGCAGAGTCCCGACAACGGACTGCGCAGCGTCGCAGCGGTCGCGCTCCAGCGCATCCCGGGCGAAGTCGCAACCGCAGCGTTGCGCGGAGCCCTCGACGACCCGGCCTTCGAAGTGCGCGCGAACGCGGCGATCGCGCTGTCGACGCGCGGCGATGCGGCGGGAGCGGAGATGCTCGTGTCGCTCCTCGATCCGGCGACGTATGCCGAGCAGCATGCGCACGATGCCAAGAAGTACGCCGTTGCGCGCAGGATCAGCGAGAGCCGCGTGCAGGCGGTAGCCGCGCTGGCGCGCCTGCGCCGCCCGGAGGATCGGGAGCGGTTGAGCGCGCTCGCCGACGCGGAGAAGGATCTCGCGGTGCGCGAGGCTGCGATGAAGGCGCTCCGCTTGGTGCAGGACGAGCCCGAGGCGCGCTGACGAGTCTGTCCCCGTTCATTGTGCTTGGCGCGCCTGAAGCCCGTGCGACGGCTCAACTTGCGCACGCGCGGCTCCGGCCGCGGCCGCAAGTCGTTGGCGTCGCGGCTCGAACGGCGCGCCGAGCACAATGAACGGGGACAGACTCCGTGCGCGGCGTTGGCGCGGAGGTGGGGCGTACGACGCGCGCGACGCGACTCCGCGATCGAAATCGAGCGACGTGGGCGTGCACCCGAACGCGCAGCGCGCGCGCGATTTGGTTTCGAAGGCTTGCGAAGCGCAGGGGGCTTTTCCAATCTGTTCGCGCCCCGTACAAGGTCCGCGCAGCACGCATCCCGGTGCGGGTCACGCCCGATCTCTCCGTGTCCGACGCCCTCAAGACCGAACCGCCGCCCGAGTCCAAAGCCGCGCCGCTCCTGAGATCGCCCCTGCGCGGCGAGATCACGCGGCGTGGCGTGTTCTCAGTTCTTGGCCTCGCCTGGGGCACGTTCACGGCGGCGAGCGTCGCGGGACTCGGAGCGCTGACGCGCTTCATGTTCCCGAACGTGCTCTACGAGCCGCCGCAAGAGTTCAAGGTCGGCTTCCCGTCCGAGTTCACGGTCGACGCCGTCGACGAGCGCTTCAAGGCCTCGCGCGGCATCTGGATCGTGCGCGAGTCGGCGGGGTTCTACGTCCTGTCGACGGTCTGCACGCACCTCGGTTGCACACCGAACTGGCTGTCGGCGGAGGAGAAGTTCAAGTGCCCCTGCCACGGCTCCGGATTCCAGAAGACCGGCGTCAACTTCGAAGGTCCGGCTCCGCGTCCGCTCGAACGCTACAAAGTGACGTTCGCCGATGACGGCCAGATCCTGATCGACAAGAACACGAAGTATCAGGAAGAGAAGGGCCAGTGGGTGCTCGACGGCGCCTACCTGACCTACGTCGGTTGAGTTCCGTGCTGCCCCCCCGCGCCCGTTCGTAGGACTTCCGCCGCACCTGAATGGACAAGATCTACGCCTACATTCGGTCCACCCAGCTGTGGAAGTCGCTCTTCCGGCACGGCTACCCGGACACGCCGCGCAACCGCACGCTCGCGGTGCTCTCGAACTTCTTCCTGCACCTGCACCCGGTCAAGGTGCGGCGCTCGGGCATCCGCCTCTCGTACACGTGGTGCATGGGAGGCCTGACGTTCTTCCTGTTCATCATCGAGACGATCACCGGTCTCCTGCTGATGTTCTATTACCGGCCCACGGCCGAGCTCGCGTACCGCGACATCTTCGCGCTGCGTGAGTACGTCTCGATCGGCGTGATGCGCGAGATGCACCGCTGGGCGGCGCACATGATGGTCATCACCGTGTGGCTGCACATGTACCGTGTGTTCCTCACGGGCTCGTACAAGCCGCCGCGCGAGTTCAACTGGAACGTCGGCGTCATCTTGCTCGTGCTCACGCTGCTCTTGTCGTTCACAGGCTACCTGTTGCCTTGGGACCAGCTCGCCGTCTGGGCCGTCACCGTCGGCACGAACATGGCGCGCGCGACGCCCTTCATCGGTCACGAAGGGCCGGGAGCCGCGCTCCTCTCGTTCGGTGGCCTCGAGTTCATCCACGCCGGCGACGACGTGCGCTTCGCGCTGCTGTCGGGACGCTTCGTCGGTGAGGCGACGCTGCTGCGCTTCTACGTGCTCCATTGCGTCGGCTTCCCGCTCGTCGCCGCGACGCTGATGGCGGTCCACTTCTGGCGCGTTCGCAAGGACGGCGGCATCTCGGGGCCGCTGTAGGAGTCGAGCCGATGGTGGACACGATCAAGCACTGGGTCAACACGATCTCCGCGCCGATCCCGTACACCATCGGCCTGACGGTGCTGATGGCGCTCACGCTGCGGTTCCGCAACTTCGTCACGCGCCCGATCGTCTTCCTGTTCGTCGTCGTGCTGTCCGTGGCGTTCTTCGCGTTCGCGTGGACGGACCCGAACTTCCACAAGATCATCACGAAGCCGGACAACGTGCCGATCGTGATCCTGCTCGCCGGCGTCGTGTTCTTCTCGTGGCTCTCGTTACGGCGCGCCGTCGTCAACGACGAGCGTACGAAGCGCGGCGAGGTGACGCTCGAAGCCGAGCTCAGCAAGCAAAAGGTCTTCACGTGGCCGGACCTCGTCTACACCGAGCTCATCTGCCTCGTGCTGTTCACGGCGCTGCTCACGATCTGGAGCGTCGGAATCGAGGCGCCGCTCGAAGAGCCCGCTTCACCCGCGCGCACGCCGAACCCGTCGAAAGCGCCGTGGTACTTCCTCGGATTGCAGGAGCTGCTCGTCTACTTCGATCCGTGGATCGCGGGCGTGCTCTTGCCGAGCTTCATCATCATCGGGCTCTGCGCCGTGCCGTACCTCGACACGAACCCGAAGGGCAACGGCTACTACACGTTCAAGGAGCGTCCGTTCGCGATCAGCTTCTTCTGGACGGGCTTCCTGCTGCTGTGGGTTTCGCTCGTCATCATGGGCACGTTCCTGCGCGGCCCGAACTGGTCGTTCTTCGGTCCGTTCGAGTACTGGGACCTCCACAAGCTCGAGCCCGCCGTCAACGTCGACTTCTCCGAGTACTTCTGGATTCGCTGGCTCGATCAGCCACGGCCCGAGAGCATCTTGCTGCGCGAGGCGCCCGGGCTCATCAGTCTGCTCGTGTTCTTCGTGGTTCTGCCGCCGCTGCTCGGGAAGACCTTCTTCCGCAAGATGGCCGCGGATCTCGGCCCGATCCGCTTCAACGTGCTGATGCACTTGTTCCTGTGGTTCGCGCTCGTGCCGATCAAGATGGTGCTGCGCTGGACCGTGAACCTGAAGTACATCGTCGGCATCCCCGAATTCTTCTTCAATGTTTGAGCGCTGAGCGCCCGCGTGCGCCTCTCGCTCCCGATTCACCATGGCGGACCGCGGCGACACCCACTACCCGACCTCGAGCCTGAACAAGTGGTTCTTGCTCTCGAGCTTCGTCCTGCTCGTGGCCACCGTATGGATGATGGTCGACGACTGGAACTCGCCGTGGAAAGCGCACCAGCGCGAGCTGCGGCAGGTCGAAGTGCGCAAGGCACAAGCCGCGCTCGCCGCGCTCGAGACGGAGAGCGCGCGCGCGAACGAGACGGAATTGAAAGCCGCGGTCGAGCGCGCGCGCGCCGCCGTCGAAGCCAAGCGTCCCGAACTCGACGCCGCGCAAGCCGAACTCGATGCAGTCAAGGCCGATCACTACGTCAAGGAGACGAAGGCCAAGTCGGCGAAGGCCGACTTCGATTGGACGCGCTATTTGATCGAGGGGCAGCGCGCGACGTCCGGCGACGAAGGGGCGCAGCAGAAGGAGCTCGACGAAGCGCTCGCGCTCGTGAACGAGACCGCGTTCGCGAAAGAGCAAGCGGACCTCGCGCTCGCCGGCGCGAAGAAGAAAGTCGACGCGCTGAATGCGAGCATCGCGGACGCGGAGAAGGCGCTCCTGACCGGAACGCGCGACCTCGAGCGCCTGCGAACGCGCCTACAGGTGCTCGTGCCCGACGAGCAGACGGTCAAGCTCGCCAACGTGATCCGCGACGCCCCCGGCCTCGACTTCATCGGCCCGAGCTTGAAGGTGCACAAGGCGGTGCTCGACAACCTGACGTTCGAGCTCAACTTCACGAAGACGAAGCGCGTCGACATGTGCACCACGTGCCACGCGACGACCGACCGTGAAGGCTTCGAGGACGTGACCGACCACGAGCCGCTGCGCAGCCACCCGCGGCTCGACCTCTTCCTCACCGCGAAGTCGCCGCACCCGCTCAAGGACGTCGGCTGCACGATCTGTCACCGCGGCGCCGGCGAAGCGCTCGATTTCGTGCGCGCCGATCACCGGCCCGGTGACGAGCAGCAAGCGTCGGAGTGGCACGACGAGCACGGCTGGCACAAGCAGCATCACTGGGATTACCCGATGCTCGCGCAGGAGTTCGTCGAAGCGAGCTGTGTGCAATGCCACAAGCAGTCGATGGAGCTGATCGCCGACGAAGCTCCGAAGGTGAGCGAGGGCTATCGGCTCTTCGAGCAGTACGGTTGCTACTCGTGCCACAAGGTCGACTGGCTCCCGACCAACCGCAAGCCGGGTCCGTCGCTCAAGAACCTGCAGGCGAAGATGACGCCCGAGTTCGTCGCGTCGTGGATCGCGAAGCCCAAGGACTTCCGGCCGACGACGTGGATGCCGCAGGTCTTCCATTTGGAGAACTTCGCGCCCGACGAAGTGATCGCGGTCGCCAACTTTGGCCAGGGTCCCGAGATCAAAGGGCAACAGTGGAACGACACGGCCGTCGCGGCGGTTGCGGCGTACCTGTTCGATCGCGCGCCGAAACGCGCGTTGCCGCCGATGCCCGTCTCCGGCGACGCGACGCGCGGACGCGAAGAGTTCCGACTCACCGGCTGTCTCGCATGCCACAACCTCGCGCCGTACGAAGGAACCGAGACGAAGACGGACGATCTCGCGTTCAAGCGCGAAGGCACGAACGAGCACGGCCCGAACTTGCGCGGCGTCGCGACGAAGCTGAACGCCGACTGGCTGTTCGCGTGGATCAAGGATCCGACGCAGTACTGGCCCGATACGCGCATGCCGAACCTGCGCCTCTCGGATCAACAGGCAGCGGACATCACCGCGTACATGGTCGAGGATCCGGACGGCGTGTTCCGCGACGTTCCGAAGGACTGGCAGCCGAAGCCGAGCCCGGTGGACGCGGAGACGCTGCGCGAGCAAGCGCGCTGGTTCTTCGGCAAGCTCGGTCGCGACACGGTTGCGCGGCGTCTCGCGGGCCAGGATCCCGCGCACCCGTGGAACGATGCCGACAAGCTGAAAGTCGCCGTTGGTGAGCAATTCGTGCTCAATCAAGGCTGCTACTCGTGCCACGAGATCGCGGGCCTCGAGGAGATGATGCCGATCGGCACGGAGCTCTCGAACTGGGGCTCGAAGACCGTCGACAAGCTCGACTTCGGATTCGCGTACCAGATCCCGCTCGGCGGACGCCCGGTGCTCGATCACCACTATCGCGAAGGCTGGCTCATGCGGAAGCTGCACGCGCCGCGCTCCTTCGACCAGCTGAAGGTCAAGAACCCGAAGGAGAAGCTGCGCATGCCGCACTTCGACTTCACGGAGGAGCAAGTGCGCGCGCTGTCGACCTTCGTGCTCGGGCTCGTCGACGACGAAGTGCAGCTCGCGAAGATGCGATCGTCCAGCGAGAAGCTCGCCAAGGACGCCGGCAAGCGCGCGGTGCGGCAGAACAACTGCGCGGCGTGCCACGTGATCTCGCCCGGCGAAGTCACGTTCAAGGACGAGACCGGCAAGGAGCACACGCTCGAGTGCGAGGTGCGTCCGCTCGAGTACGACGCGCTTCCGCCCGAGATGGACTCGCTCGCGTCGTTCGAGTCGTACCTGAAGTCGTACGAGGAAGAGAACGAGGAGGAAGTCGAGGAGATCGACCTGCGCCTGCTCGAGCCCGCTCCCGACTTCGGTGCGCCCGGCGACATCGTCACGGTTCCGCGCAAGGACATCGTCGCGATTCGTCCGCCCGTCGGAGGCAAGTTCGTGCACCGCGTCACGGACTACTACATCAACGGGGTGGAACACTTCGACGCGGACGCGACCGACCCCGAAGAAGCGATCACGTCGGTGACCGCCGATCCGGACGGCGAAGGCAAGGTGCAGGACGTCGACGGGAAGTTCCGCGCGTACGCGGAGGAGCCGTACGACAAGGTGCGCTGGACGTTCGCTCCGCCGGTCTTGTTCAACCAAGGCCACAAGGTGCAGCGCGAGTGGTTCTACTCGTTCCTGACCGATCCGATGCCGCTGCGCGAGCAGATCCGCGTGCGCATGCCGACGTTCCGCTACGACGACGGTGAAGCGGGCGCGATCGCGGACTACTTCGCGCTGCAGTCGCGCGACGATTGGCCCACGCGTTACGCGCGCACGCTGAGGCTCGTGCTCGGGCTCGAGCTGAAGGACGAGTTCAAGGACGACACCGAGCGCCGTTGGCCCGAAGTCATATTGAAAAAGGCCGGCTTCGAGCCCGTCTCGGCCGACGACGTCGCGAGTGGTGCGGGCCTCGACGTGCGGTTGCTGCACGGCATCGAGCGCGGCTCCGCGCCCGACGTCGCGGCGAGCTTCCCCAAACTCCATGCGTGGGGTGAGCGCCAGGGCTTCCGCATGGTCGGGCCCGTCGACGCGCAGCACGAGCGCGTCGAGCGGCGCTCACCGAGCTATCTCGCCGCGCGCGCGCACGCTCTCGCCGGTGTGGGCGACCCTGTGCAGCTCGGCCGCGACGTCGGGGTCAAAGGACCCAACTGCTACCAGTGCCACTTCCACAACGGGCTCCCTCCGGACCAAAAGGAAGCGCCGATCTCGTGGGCACCCGATCTCGCGCACACGCGCGAGCGGTTGCGCGAGGACTGGGTCGACGAGTGGCTGTGGAATCCCGCGCTGACCTATCCTGGCACTTCGATGCCCGGAAACTTCCAGGGCGCCCCGCCTCAGTACCAGCAGGTGTATCCGAATTCCTCCAACGGGGAGCAAGTCCAAGCCGTGTTGGATTGGTTGTTCAACATGGATCGTAGCGCGCCCGTGGCCCAATGAGCTCGGGACGTTTCGTCACCCACCAACCAGAGAAAACGAGAGTTCAAGCATGAAGACAATGACTGCCATGGGAATCGGGGTGGCCGCGGCCGCGATCGCCACGCTTGCCGCCGCGACGTCGAGCGCCGCTCCGCGCGTCGTCGAGGGCACCGTCACCGGCACGGTGAAGTTCGAGGGCAAGAAGCCCGAAGTGAAGCCGCTCTCGATCGGCGCCGATCAGGCCAAGGGCTGCTGCGACGCGGGTCAAACCGTGAGCAGCGTCGATCCCACGCTCGTCATCGGCGCAGGCGATGGCATCGCGAACGTCGTGATCACGGTCGACGTACCGGGCGCCGAGCTCAAGCCGCCGACGGAGCCGCTGCACATCGACCAGAAGAAGTGCCACTTCGAGCCGCACGTGCTCGTCGCGCCGATGGGCGCCAAGGTCGCGTTCCTCAACTCGGACCAGGTGTCGCACAACGTGCACACCTACGCGAGCAAGAACGACTCGTTCAACAAGACGATCGCGCCCGGATCGAAGGAGGAGCAGACGCTCGCCAAGGGTGACCGCATCGAAGTGAAGTGCGACATCCACCCGTGGATGTCGAGCTGGCTCGTCGTCACCGATACGCCGTTCTACGCCGTCACGAAGGACGACGGCTCGTTCTCGATCGCCGGCCTGAAGCCGGGCACGTACAAAGGCGAGGCGTGGCACGAGAAGCTCGGCAAGAAGAAGATCGAAGTCGTGGTCAAGGAAGACGGCACGGCCGCTCCGATCGAAGTCACGATGGGCGAGAAGAAGAGCAAGAAGGGCGGCGCCTGAGCGTGCCCGCAGCGCGCGGACGTAACGGCGTCCACGCCGCGCGAATCGCGAGCCGTGCCGGTCTCCGGCGCGGCTCGCGTCATTGTCAGAGCTGCTTCGGCAGGATCTCGACGGCGCCCGTGTCGAGGTCGTAGCGCGCGCCGACGATCGAGAGCTCCTCGACGTGCACGGCACGTGTGAGGATCGGCTCGCTCTGCTCGAGCTCGCGCACGACGCGCATCACGTTCGCGCGCACGGCGTTGTCGAGCACGTCTCCGCCTTGCTTGCGCGCACCGCTCGTCACGGGACCGATCGCGCGCGACAGACTGTCGAGATGGCCGGGCAGCTTGCCGCCGCGCAGGACCGCGTCGACCGCACCACAGCGCTCGTGGCCGAGCACGACGACGAGCTTCGCGCCGAGGTGCTCGACCGCGTACTCGACGCTCGCGATCGCGGAGTCCTCGACGACGTTGCCGGCCACGCGCACGACAAACAGGTCGCCGAGTCCTTGGTCGAAGACGAGCTCCGGCGGCACGCGCGAGTCCGCGCAGCCGACGATCACGGCGGTTGGATACTGGTTCTGCGCGACCTGAGCGCGCCGCGCCGCGTCCTGGTGATCGTGCTGCGGCTCGCCAGCGACGAAGCGCGCGTTGCCCGCGAGCAATCGCTCGAGCGCGGGCTCGGTTTGCGCGCGCGCCGGCCGAGCTAGCGTGCTGAGCGTCGGGAGGAAGAACGCGACGAGGAAGAGGGCGGCTTTCATGCGCGGGGGCTCGCAGTGCGGAGTCGGGGTCGCACCTTCTTTCGTCCGCGCGCTACGGCCGCCAAAAGAACGGCCCCCCTGCGGAGCCGAACCGCAGGAGGGCCGTGGACCGCCGTGGGGAGGGAGCGGTCAGGAGAGATCGCCCTCTCGGAGCCCGAGACCTCCAAGGCCGGGGCCGAGATCGAGCAGCGGCTCGGACGGAGTCCAATCGTGGAGCACGCGCGCGACCGCGACGAGCACCTCCTGATCCAGGTCGCGCCAGAGGTGGTCGTAACCACCTTGACCTTGCGCGCACTGGGCCAGGTTGCCGTCGACCAGCGCCAAGATCCGTTCGCGAACCTCTTCCGGTGATTCCATGGCCCGTCGAACGAGGGGGATGAGTCGCAGGCCGTACTCAGGGGGTAGGCCGTGGCGCTCACACATGGAGCGGAGGAGGTTTTCGGGGGTCATGGCACTGGGGAGGGAGGGGAGCCAGAGGGGGATCACTGCAGAGGAGACGGAGGGGGGGATCTCCTCAGGTCAAAGCTATCCCAGGACCGCTGTGCGTGCGGGTCGCGACGGGCCGCGGAGTCGGGCGAAATGGGGCGCGCGCACGTCTTCGTCGCAGAGGCACGAAACGGCGCGAAGGCAAGCCGGAGCGGCGAAGTTTCGCACGCTGCACGCGCTGTCTGTCCTGCCGGGAGCCACGCTGCCGCGCGGCACTTGCCCGCATCATCGCCGTCGGCCGTCGGTGCACCGAGTCGGCGCGCCGCACGCGCGGCTCAGACCTCGACCGTCGAGATCGACTTTTCGACGAACGTCACCGCATCCGTCGCGTCCTCGATCGTGATGCCGAGGAAGCGCGCCGTGGCCGCATCGATCGTGTTCGCTGCGGCGGCCAGGTTGCCGTCCATCGCGCGCGTCACGAGCAAGTTCACGTTGGCGATCAGCGACACGAGGATGTCGCTCTCCACCGCCTCGCGCGGACCGTGGTGATACTGGATCGCGCCGCACACCGCCGGCGGCAGACCCCACTGCAGCGCGAGCAGCGCGCCGACGTCGGAGTGATCGAAGCCGAGCTTCTGTTGCTCGCACATCTGCACCGGCAAGCTCTCCGAGTTCGCGCGCTGCATGATGCTCAGGAACTCGGCGCGCAGGCTGCCGAGGATCACGAGCTTTCCGAGATCGTGCAGCAGGCCGCAGGTGTAGGCCTCGTCCGCGGTGACGCCCAGCGGACGGCGCGAGCGCTTGGCGAGGAAGCTCGCGACTTGTCCGGTGACGATCGAATGGCGCCACAGCTCGTCCAGATCGAAGCCTGAGCTCTTCAGGTGGTCGAACTGCGCGATCACCGCCGCCTGCATCACCACGTTGCGCAGCACCTTGGTGCCGAGCACGGCGCTCGCGTTCTCCGTCGAGATGCAACGCACGCGCAATCCGTAGAAGGAGCTGTTCGCGATCTTCAGCACCTTCGCTGCGAGCGGCGGATCCTGCGCGATCAGGTGCGCGATCTCACGCGTGCCCGTCTCCGCGTTCTGCAGCAGCGTGTTCACCTGCTGCACGACCGCGGGAAGCGTGGGCAACGTGAGCTGCTGAGAGAGAAGCTGTTTGACGCGCGCGTTGACCATGGTGTGCTGCGGGATCGTGCCGACGAGGAAGAGATCGAATCGCGATCGTGGCAGCACTATCGAGCGCGCGACCCGCCATAGCTGGAGAGCACGGCGCGAATTCCGTCGCGTTCGCGCCGAGTGAGACGGCGCGGCGCGACTCAAGAAGCGTCGAGGCCGAGTCCGATCACGCAGCTTCGTCTGCGCTCCGAAGTCCCCACTTCGCGCGTCAGAGCCCGCATCCACAGCCCGATCGGCACCCATGCAGAAGAGTTTTTCACTCGGCGCGCTCGCGCTGCTCGTCTTGGTCGGAATCCCTGCCGGCTCGCGTTCGCGCGCAGTGCACGCGGGGACGGCGCTGCGCCTGAGCGTGCCGGAGATGGTCGAGCACGCGGAGCTCGTCGTCGAAGGACGCGTGCTCGCGCGCCGCGCGCTGGTGTCCACGCATGGACGGATCGAAACCGAGTACACGCTGCGCGTCGGCGAGACGTTTCGCGGCGAGCCGCGCGAGCTGCGCACGTTCCGCTTGCCGGGCGGAACGCTCGAAGACGGCCGCGGTCTCGTGATCGCGGGCATGCCCGAGCTCGCAGTTGGCGAAGACTTGCTGCTCTTCCTGACGCGCGCAGGGTCGAGCTCGATGCGCATGCCGGTCGGACTCGCACAGGGCAAGTACAGCGTGCTCCGCGACGCGCACGGACGAAAGCAGCTCACGCGCAAGCTCGGCGAGCTCTCGCTCCTCGATCCGATCACGCGCGCGGCGCGGCCCGCGCCGGCGGAGGGCGTGCTCGACTACGACACCGTCGTCGCCGAGATCCGCACCGCCGCCGCCCGCGCGCGCACGACGCAAGGAGGCCGCTAGTGAACGCCTCTTCGATCACGAGGGCGACGCGGGGCGAGCGGCGCAGTGTGCGCACGCGCGTGGCGATCACGCTCGCAGCGCTCGCGGCCTTTGCGCCTCCGGCCAGCGCGCACGTTCGACTGCAGCATCCGACGAACGGCAATCCGCTGTTCTGGTATCCGCCGACCAGCATCTCGATCGTGATCAGCTCGACGGGCTCCGACGACATCGCCGACGGCAGTCACACGACCGCGAATCGCAACGCCATCGCGGCCTGGAACGGCGTCGACGGCTCGATCGCGCGTCTGGTCGAGAACACGAACGGCGTGCAGCGCGCGCGCACCGATTGGGAGGCCAACGACATCCACCTCGTCCTGTTCGACGAGGACAACGACTCTGGATTCTTCCCGCCCGGCTCGGGCACGGTCGCGCTTACACCGGTGTGGTTCAACGGGAGCGGCGTGATCACGGACGCCGACATCCTCTTCAACGGCAGCGGCTTCGATTTCACGACCCGCGCCGAACTCGGTCACTTCGACGTGCAGGACGTCGCGACGCACGAGCTCGGTCACTTGCTCGGGCTCGACCACTCGGGTTGGGCCGGTGCCACGATGTATCCGTACGTCGAGCCGGCGGTCATCCTGCACCGCAGCTTGTCGCACGACGACGCGGTCGGCATCCGCGACGTGTATCCGGCGCAGGCGTTCGGCGTGATCACGGGAAGGGTCCTGCGCAGCGCCGACGACTCGCCCGTGGCCGGCGCGCAGCTCATCGCGCGCGACGCGGACGGCCGTCCAGTCGCGAGCACGCTCGCCGACGAAGTCGGCTTCTTTCGCTTCGACGGCTTGTCGACGGCCGACTACGACCTCTACGCGACGCCGCTCGATCATCCGGTGTCCGAAGCGAACCTCGGGCTCAGCTACGCGGTCGAGACGGATTACGAATCGACTGCGCTCGGAACCTTTTCGGCGGTCGTCGGGCAAACCGTGCCGGCCGGTGATCTCTACGTGAATCCAGACGTGTCGCTGCGCCTCGGCCACGCGCACGACGGTTATCCGCTGCGCTCTCCGGTCGGCGCGACGACGACGCACGTCGTGCGCGGTGCCGGCCTCGTGGCCGGATCCACGCTCGCGGCGAGCGACGTGAGCATCGTCGTGACGCCGATCACGTGGGGCACGACGCAAGTGACGTTCGACGTGACGGTGCCGCCGCTGGCAGAGCTCGGGCTCGTCGACCTCACGGTCACGAACCTGGCCGGCGATCAGAGCGTGCTCGTCGCGTCGATCGAGATCACGCCCGAGGAGCCGACGGTCACGAACGTGACGCCGGCGATCGGAAGCCGCAACGGCGGAACCGCGCTGACGATCACCGGCACCGGCTTTCGCAGCGGCGCGCGTGTCGTGCTCGGTCCGAACATCCACGTCGATGGCGTGGGCGGCGGCTGTACGGTCGTCGACGACACCACGATCACGTTGACGACCGCGGCGATGCCGGCCGGCACGTTCGACGCGGTCGTGATCGACGCATGCGGGCTCGAGGGTCGCGACACGAGCGCGTTCCAAGCCGCCACGCTGCCGGTGCTCACGAGCGCGTTCCCGACCGTCGGCAGCGCGTCCGGCGGCACGCGGATCGTGCTGCGCGGGACGGACTTCGACGCGGCCGCGATCGTGCGCATCGACGGCGTCCAGCAGGCGCAAGTCGACTTCGTCGACGACACGCGGCTCGAGGTGCTGACGAACGCGGGCGTCTCGGGCGGACCGTACATCCTCGAGATCGAGAACCCGGACAGCTCGACCGCGAGCAGCGCGTTCACGTACGTCGCGGCCGCCGATCCCGTGCTCACGTCGATCGACCCGTCGAGCGGCAGCGCCTCCGGCGGCGAGACCGTCGTCGTGCTCGGCGCGAACTTCACCGCGGCGACGGAGGTGTACTTCGGCGCCGACGAATCGACGGGGCTCGGCGGCGAGCTCGCGACCAGCGTGACGTTCGTCGACGCGAACACGCTCGAGGTCGTGACGCCGTCGCACGGCTCGGGCGCGCACAGCGTGCTCATCGCGAACTCCGCGACCGGTCAAGCGCTCTTGACGGAGGCCGCGTTCACTTTCGAATCGTCCGGCGGCGGTGGAGGCGGCTGTCACGTCGTTCCGTACTCCGGCGGACCGACGCAGAGTCTGCTCTCGATGTGGTGGCTCGCCGCGGCGTTCACGTGGTTGTGCGTCGCCGCGCGGCGGAAGCGCCGCGCGCTCGCGCGCGTTCGCGCGTAGCGCGGTCTGCCGTGCGCCC
>JBJXHG010000010.1:0-29507 GCA_046160865.1 Planctomycetota bacterium
CTCCTTGGTCCAACACGAACGGGCGACTTTCGCGCTCGAAGCACTTTCACCACGGGCCGCTGGGAGCAGATCTTCTACGGCGAGTTCGACGGCTGTCGGAAGAAGCGCGTGCTCGTGAAGATCATCGGGGAGTAGCGCGTCACGGCGCTAGGCGCATGCGCGCAGCGCGGTCTGCCGCGCGCAGCGCTTTAAACGGCGGGGGACCCGTGTCGACGGCTTGGCGCTCACTGTGCCGCGCAAATTGCCGTTGCCGTGTAGTTTCCTTGCCCGCGACCACCCCGACTGCGTTCAGGGCGCGCTGAAGCGCGCCAGCGCGGCGTCGTATTTCGGACGATTCGGGTCGGTCGCCCGCGCCTTGGCGAGCACCTCTTGCTCGACCTTCACCGCTTCGCTGCGCCGATCGGCCCAGAAGAGCGCCCACGCGAGCGTGTCGAGGTACGCGACCTGCTGGCGGTCGGTCATCCGGACCGCGGCTTCGGCGAACCGCAGCGCGCGATCGCGCGGCTCGACGCGCGGGTTCTCCGGCGCGACGTCCGTCCACGCACAGCTGTTGAGCGCGCTCGCGATCGCGGGGCTCGACAGCTCGCGTGCGCCGTCGAGCGCGCGCTGCAACGTCGGCGTCAGGTATCCCGTGCGGACGTACATGTCGAGCAATGCGGCGGTGGACATCTCGGCGATGTCCCCGTTGTCGTCGCTGACACCGCGCACGAGCTCGGTCTCGAAGAGGTGGCACGCGTCGGGCGCTTGCGCGAGAGCGCTCACGACTTCGTAGCGCGTGCTCGGGTCCAGGTCGGTCAGAAAGTCGCGTACGCAGCGTTCCGCGCCCGCGTCGTGCGGCGAGAGCGCGATCAGCGCGGCGAGCGTCCGCACGTCCGGACTGATCGATTGGCTCGCGCTCGCGATCCAGTGCTCCGCCGTGCGGCCGGCGAAGCGCGGTGCGCGAGTCTCGGCGCTCGCGCTCTGACGAGTGGACTGACAGGCGCTGCTGCACACGAGCAAGACGCCAGCGAGGATCGAACTTCGAACGAGCTGCATGATCGGGTCTCCCTCCCGTCGTCCAGACGAGGTTGCGAGATTCGCCTGGGGCGCCGGAGCTGTCAAGCCGAGGGCGCCCTTGCGACTTGGCGCGCCTCGAAGCGTCCGAGCGTTCGACCGAGCTTCACGGTATCGCCCGGTGCAAGCTCGGTATCCGCCACGACAAATCCGGGCGGAGCGACGAGCACGATCGTCGAGCCCATCTCGAACCGCGCGAGCTCGGCGCCGCGCGCGAACGCGAGCCGGGTCGCGACGGGCCCGGTGCGCGGCTGCTCGACGCCGACGACCTTGATGCGGCCGACGTTCAACGCGCCGACGAGCACGAGGTACAGCGTGCAACGCTCGCACTGGAGCGTCAGCACCGCGCGCTCGTTGATCGAGAGCACCGCGCGGCGCTCGAGCACTTTCGGCGCGACGGAGTAGCGCTCGCCGGGCAGCCACTCGACGCGCGTGAGCTGCGCGTCCACGGGCGAGTGGATGCGGTGGTAGTCGCGCGGGGAAAGATAGATCGTCCACGCGAATCCGCCGTCGAGATCGACCTGGTTCGCCGCATCGCCGAGCAATTCCGCGAGCGCGTAGGCCCTCCCTTTCGCTTGCAGGATCTGTCCGCGCTCGACCGGGCCGAGCGTCTGCACGGTGCCGTCGACCGGCGAGACGATCGAAGCCGGATCCGCGTCGATCACGCGCGCCCCCGGCTTCAAGTGGCGCACGAAGAAGTCGGTGAACGTCGGATACGAAGCGAGCGGATCGCGCATCTCGTCGAGATCGACGCGGAACTGACGCGCGTACGCGCGGTAGACCGGTGCACGCAAGAAGGCCGGTAGTCGCCGGTCGGCCAACCAACCCACGAGGTGGGAAAGAGAGTTGCGTGCCGGCATCGACGATCAGCCGCCGTCCGGCGCTGGCGCGGTGTCGCCGCGCCGCTCGCCGCGAAACGCGCGCTGCGCGCCGCGCCAACGTGCGTCGTCCTCTTCTTCGATGCGCTTCGCCACGTCGGCGCCGAGCCGCGTCGCGAGCTCGTTCGTCTTCCACGCGCGCAGCGCTTGGAACTGCTCGCGCGCTTGCTCGAAGTCGCGCGGCGCGCCGTCGTCGCCGCGGAACTGGGCACGCATCTCGTCGATCTTCTGCCGTTCGAGCACGAGCACGTCGGTGAGCGACTTCTGCTGGCGCGCGTCGAGCCCGACTTCCTGCGCGATGCGCTCGCTGCGCGCGAGGAGCTGCGTCATCTCGCGCTGGTCGCGCTCCTCCTGTTGCTTGCGCTGTCGCTCTTGCCGGTCTTGCTCGATCACCTCGAGGATCGCGTCACGCGGGGGCGTGCTCTCCGCGAGCGCGTCCGTCGCAGCCGGCGCGATCGCCGGCGTGCGCGACGAGCCGTCGCGCAGGCGCACGATCTCCGCTTCCAAACGGTCGACGTGCGCCGCGAGCGCGGCGAGCTCGTCGCGCAGCGCCGGATCGTCCGCCTTCGATGCGCCGGGAGTGACGCGCACGGGCTCGATCGGCGTCAATACGACTTCGCGTTGGGACGCCGACGGCGTGAGCGCGAGGAGGAACGCGCCGGCGGCGCCGCCGCAGACCGCGAGGAGCGCGACGGCGAACACGAGGAGGAACGTCTTCATCGGAAGCGGGGTCGAGGAGTGTTGCGTGACCGTGGGGCAGAACACAAGGCCGCGCGGGCCAATGACGTCGAACCGGCACGCATGTGGCTGGTTCCGTGACTTCTGTCCGTCCGCATCGTTCGCCGCGTGCGCGGCCGCGGCGCTCGGGTTAGAAGTCGCTCCATGGACCTCTCGTTCCGCGAAGAGCACGTCATGCTGCGCGACCTCGCGCGCGACTTCACCGATCGCCGCATTCGTCCGATCGCGGCCGACATCGAGCGCGAGCACCGTGTGCCACCGGAACTCCTCGACGAGATGGCCGAGCTCGGTCTCTTCGGACTCGCGTTGCCGGCCGAGTACGGCGGCTCGGGGCTCGGCGAAACCGGCCTGTGCATCGCGATGGAGGAGATCACGCGCGGCGACTTCTCGGTCGCGGTGATGTACGGAGCGCACGCGAGCATCGGCGCGATGTCGGTGCTCGTCGGCGGGACGGACGCGCAGCGCGCGCGCTTCCTGCCCGACATGGCGAGCGGCAAGACACGCACGGCGTACGCGCTTTCGGAGGCGGACGCAGGCTCGGATCCCGCCGCGATGAAGACGACGGCTGTGCGCGACGGCGACACGTGGGTGATCAACGGCGAGAAAGTGTGGATCACCGGCGGGGACAGCGCGCAGCTCGTCACCGTGTACGCCGTCACGGATCGCGCCAAGGGCGCGCGCGGTGGCATCACGGCATTCCTCGTGCCCGCGAACTCGAAGGGGTTCCAAGTCGGCAAGCGCGAGGAAAAGATGGGCCAGCGCGGCTCGTCGACCGTCACGCTCGCGTTCGACGACGTGCGCGTGCCCGACGACCACCGCCTCGGCGCAGTCGGCGAGGGCTTCAAGATCGCCATGGCGACGCTCGATCGCGGGCGGCTCGCGCTCGGCGCGAACTGCCTCGGCTGCGCGCGCGAGGCGCATGCGCTGTCCGTCGACTATGCGAAGCAGCGCGTGGCCTTCGGCAAGCCGATCGCCGAGCACCAGGCCATCCAATGGATGCTCGCCGACAGCGCGACCGAGATCTTCGCGATGGAGAGCCTGATCTACCGCACCGCGTGGCTGTGCGACGAGGAGCGTTCGTTCAGCCGCGAGTCGGCGATGGTGAAGCTCTTCTGCAGCGAGGCGCTCGACCGCATCGTCGACCGCGCGGTGCAAGTGCACGGAGGCATGGGCTACTCGGCCGAGTATCCCGTCGAGAAGCTCTACCGCGATGCGCGTGTGACGCGCATCTACGAAGGCACGAGCGAAGTGCAGCGCATCGTGATCGCGCGCGACGTGCTGAAGCGCGGCGGGTGACGCGCGCGCTGCGTGTCTCGCGCGAGTAAAGCTTGGAGTGCGTCGCGAGATCGGCGCAGCCGTTCGCTCGCGTCGAGTCCTGAGAGCGCGGTCAGCAATCGAAAGGACTCGCCATGACCCCGCTCTTCTTGCTCGCGTGGGCGCAAGCGCCCGCGAAACCGATCGACGTGAAGGATCTGGCCGTCCCGCTCGGCGCTGCGATCGACCTCGACGGAAAGATCGGCGACGAAGAATGGAAGGGCGCGCTGCGCTTGCCGCTCGAGGGCGGCGGCGCGCTCTTCGTGCGTCACGACGCGAAGAACGTGTACGTCGGTCTCCGCGGTGAGCGACAGGGATGGGCACACGTGTACGTGAAGCGCGGCGACGAAGTCGTCGTGCGTCACGCATCGGCGTCGCTGGGCACGGCGATCTACGCGAAGAGCGAGGGTGGCAAGTGGCAGCCGAAGCAGGGCTTCCCGGCCGCGGGCGGGGAGTGGGCGCTGCGGGAGACGACGCTGACGCCGGAAGTGCGCGCGCTGCGCGAGAAGTTCCTCGCGCGCGAAGGCTGGGTCGCGACGAACAACAACATGGGCAAGACCGAGATCGAGCTCGTGCTCGCGCGCAAAGATCTCGGCGAGCGGCCGGTGCTAGCGTTCGCGTTCGTCTGCGACCCGACGAAGCCGCTTCTGTTCCCGCCCACGCTGTCGGACGGCTGCACGAGCGCCGAGCTCTTGATGGGGAACACACCGAGCGAACTCGACTTCCGCACGGACACGTGGTCGCGGCTGCGGTTCACGGCGGACGCGCAGTCGACTGCAACGCCGTCGAAGTAGCTGTCAACCTCGACCGCGGCGACGCGAGGTTCGTGGCGCCGAATTCGTCGGACGCACAGGATCCGGTCGACGCACGCCGTGTTCGACTTTGATGTCTTCGACGACGCTCTGCAATTCGGGGAAGAGGCTCGAATGCTGGATGCCCAACAGTGCGAGCTCGGATCGTAGGGCCTCGATCGCGGCCGGATCGATGTTGATGCGCGAGAGCATCCGCAGGCTCGCGTCGCCGCTGTCGATCAACAAGTCGCGCAAGCAGACGTTGCGGGCACCGTGCAGCGTGAATGCTCCTCGCTGTGCAAGAATGCGCGCATTGGTGCGCGGTGGAAGGATCGCGATCGGGTCTTGATTCGAGTAACCCTTGTTCTCGAACGTGAACTCGACTCCGACGAAGGGCTTCTCGCGCGATGGCAGCCAGTACTTGGTGAATCCGCCGCCGGGGTAGATCGGCTCGCCGTCCGTGCCTTTCGTCGCCAACTTGTTCAGGGCGCCGGGGTTGATCATCCATATGCACGGTGTCTGGCCGGATGGATGCGATCGGATGGCGAAGTAGAGCGCAACGAGCGGGTTCTCCGTCCAGTCGAGCAAGCGCGTCGGCATGCCGTAGTGCTGCATGAGCACGTACCAGTCCCATTCGTCTCGGGGCACGTCGGTCAGGTAGCCCGGGGAGCGGTGGTAGAACGAGTTGAGTAGCGCGACCTCGTCGGCGTTCTCCTGCCAGTAGGCTCCGGGTACGAGGCGGTGAGCACCGGAGTCGATGCCACGGAACCAACGCACGTCCTCGATGTCGGCGCGCTTGGTCCAGCTGTCGGCGAGCTTTTCGATCGCTTCGAGGAGCGCCGAGATCGAATGGATCCGTGCTTCGCCCAACGCCTGGCTCTTCGTGCGCGACGTCGCTTCGCGACGCCCGGTTCGGCTGGGGGACCGTTTTCTCTTGGCGCTCATCGCAGCATCATGCCTCGCCGAACCGGGCGATCGCACTCGCTCGAGGCGGGTCGAGAACCTGCCGAGCGATTGACGCCCTCGGTCCCGCCCGAGTACAACCCTCGCCCTCATTCTGCGTGGGTCGCGCACCGGATACCGAAGCGCGACTGGAACCATCCGCATGAACCAACGATCCGGCAAAGGCGCTTCCGGCGCGAAAGACTCCGCTGCGAAGAGCAGCGCGGCCCGCGATTCCGCGACGACGGTCGTGATCCTCGCCGCCGGTCTCGGCAAGCGCATGAAGAGCCCGCGACCGAAGGTGCTCAACTCGCTGTGCGGCCGTCCGATGATCGCGTGGGTGATCGATCAGGCCATGGCGCTCGATCCCGCGCGCATCCTCGTCGTCGTCGGTCACGGTGCGGAGGACGTCGAGAAGTCGCTCGCCGGCCGGAGCGAGCACGCTTCCGTGCGTGAGCGCATCGCGTTCGTGCGCCAGCAGCCGCAGCTCGGCACCGGCCACGCGCTTCAATGCTGTCTCTCCGAGCTCGCGCCGAAAGGTCGAGTGGTCGTGTTGTACGGCGACATGCCGCTGCTCTCGAAGGAGAGCCTGGTGCTCCTCGCGCGCGCGCACGACGAAGATGCCGCGGGCGGCGTCGCATTGCTCACCGGATACCCCGACGAGCCGCGCGGCTTCGGCCGCATCGTGCGCGCGGAGGAGGGCGGCGGCGTGCGCGCGATCGTCGAGGAGCGCGATGCGAGCCCGGAAGTCCGCGCGATCGGCGAGGTGAACCTCGGCGTGTACGCCTTCGATGCGGCGGCGCTCGTGGAAGCACTGCCGAAGCTCACGAACGACAACGCGCAGAAGGAGTACTACCTGACCGACGTGATCGGGCGCTTCGTCGAGGCAGGTCGGCCGGCCGTGGCGGTCGAGCTCGACGACGCGACCGAAGGCATCGGCGTGAACACGCTCGCAGATCTCGCGGAAGCGCGCTGGGCGCTGCAGGTCCGCATCCTCGAAGAGCACCTGATGAACGGCGTCGCGATCGAGGATCCCGCGACGACCTACATCGACTGGGGCGTCGAGATCGGCACGGGCACGAAGATCCTGCCGTGCACCGTCATCAAGAGCGGCGTGAAGATCGGCGGCCATTGTGAAGTCGGCCCGTTCACGCACTTGCGCGCGGGCACCGTGCTCGCGGATCACGCCGAAGTCGGCAACTTCACCGAGTGCAAGAACGCGCGCGTAGGCTCGCACGCCAAGGCGAAGCACCTGTCGTACCTCGGTGACGTCACGATCGGTGCGCGCACGAACATCGGTGCGGGGACGATCTTCGCCAACTACGACGGTCGCGCGAAGCACCCGAGCACCGTTGGCGACGACGCGTTCGTCGGCAGCGGCACGGTGATCGTCGCTCCGAACACGATCGGCGACGGCGCGACGACCGGCGCGGGCGCCGTCGTGACGCGCGACGCCGGTGTCGGCGCGCAGGAAGTGTGGGTGGGGGTGCCGGCGAAGAAGCTCGCCCGGCGCTCCGCGCCCGGTGGAAGCGCAGGGGCCGCGCGACGCGGCGAGAAGCACAGCTGAACAGGAGATGTCCGTGCCGTCCTACCGCGACAAGATCACGCTGATCTCCGGCAACGCGCACTCCGCGCTGTCGGAGGCGATCGCGCGCCATTCGTCGATCCCGCTCGCGTCGGCGCACATCGGACGGTTCCCGGACGGCGAGATCGACATCAAGGTCAACGACGACCTGCGCGGCACGGACTGCTTCGTGATCCAGCCGACGTGTCCGCCGGTGAACGAGAACTGGGTCGAGCTGCTCCTGCTCCTCGATTGCCTGCGCCGCTCGAGCGCCGGCCGCATCACCGCGGTGATGCCGTACTACGGCTACGCGCGCAAAGACCGCAAGGACGAGGGGCGCGTGCCGATCAGCGCGAAGGTCGTCGCGAACACGCTCGTGAACAGCGGGGCCGATCGCTTGCTGACCCTCGACATGCACGCGGCCCAGATCCAGGGCTTCTACGACATCCCGGTCGATCACCTGTACGCGAAGCCGGTGCTACTGCGCGCCATGCGCGAGCTCGAGATCGACAGCCCGGTCGTCGTCACGCCCGACGTCGGCGGCATCAAGATGGCGCGCGCGTACGCGAAGGCGATGGACAACGCGGACCTCGCCATCGTCGACAAGCGCCGCATCTCGGGCTCGCAGATCGCGGTAGAGCACGTGATCGGCGACGTCGACGGCCGCAACGTGATCCTCGTCGACGACATGATCTCGACTGGCGGATCGATCTCCGAGGCCGCGCGCATCCTGCGCAAGAACGGCGCGAAGAAGATCGTCATCGCCGTGACGCACGCGGTGCTCTGCGGTCCCGCCGTCGAGCGCCTGGACGCCGCGCCCGTCGACCACCTGTTGATCACCGATTCGATCCCGCTGCGCGACCGCGCGCCGCGCAACACGCAAGTCGTGTCGGTCGCGCCGCTCCTCGCGCGCGCGATCATGAACATCCACCGCAACGAGTCGGTCAGTTCCCTCTTCGAAGATTGTCCGGAGTGAGCCGCGCCGCCTAGCAGCCCGTTGTGAAAGTCATTCAGCCCAAAAGTAACCCGTTCGCGCCAGTCCGGCGTCGCTCGATCCTCGGCGAATCTCGACGATTCGCCTGCGGTCTCGCTCCTTGCTCTGACGCGAACGGGCTACTTTCGATCTCGAAGCACTTTCACCACGGACTGCTAGTCGTGCGGGACCCACTCAACCAGGAAGAAAGCCATGAGTCGCAATACGCAACTGCTGAAGACCGAGCTGCGTGAGAAGCTCGGCAGCCGCAACGCGCGCAAGCTGCGCGCGGGCGGACGCATTCCCGCGAGCCTCGACAAGGACGGCACGCATCCGCACGTCGACTTCCACATCGAGGAGCACGCGTTCCTCGCCGCGCGCCGCAAGCACGCGCACGTGTACGAGCTCGAGTTCGGTGGCCAGAAAGAGCACGTACTCGTGCAACGCTTGCAGTGGGACACGTTCGGCGAGTCGGTCATCCACATCGAGTTCCGCCGCGTGCGTCTCGACGTGAAGACCGAGGTCGACGTCGAGCTCGAGTTCCGCGGTCACCCGAAGGGTGCCTTGCTGAACCACCTCGTGACGCACGTCAAGATCCGCGCGATTCCGACGCAGATCCCGGACGAGATCGAAGTGCCCGTCGGTCACCTGACCGTCGGCGGATCGATCTACGCGCGCGAGCTCGTGATGCCGGAAGGCGTCGAGCTCGCGTCGTCGCCGGATCTCAAGATCGCGGTGGCTGTGCTCGCGAAGGTCGAGGAAGTCGCTCCGACGCCCGCTGCGGCGACGGCCGAGCCGGTTGCGGCTGCGACTCCTGCGGCCGCGACGACTCCGCCGGCCAAGGGCTAGCCCACATTGCTCACCACGCCCCGCTACGGTCGCGCCAACTCGGTCGGAGCGGCGTTGTCGGCTCGGAATCGATCCTCGCTGACCAGTTAGGTCAGCTTCGGTCGATTCCGAGCCAACGCCTTGCTCCGAACGCGCTGGCGCAACCTCGCGACGGTCGTGGTGAGAAATGCGGGCTGAGCGTCCGTCTCGATACCGCGCGTGCGTCGCCGCGAGCAGCTTGCTCCGCGGCGATGCACCACGCGTGTCGCGGCTCAGAACTTCGCTCTCACCAAGGTCGATCTCACCGCCGCTGTCGGCGTTGCTCGGGCTCGGAAACCTCTCCAGGTTGCCTGCGCCCTCGCGCCTGGCCAGCAACGACGATCCCGACCTTGGTGCTGGCGAACTTCTGAGTCGCGACACTAGAATGCTCGCCCCCCGCACTCGGCGGGGGGCATCCATTTCGAGCTTCTCCCGAGGTCGACCGAGCGTCGTCCTCGACTGGTCGCCTCGGAATCCATGGAGGTCGTGCGGTGTCCAAACTCGTCGTCGGGCTCGGCAATCCGGGGCCGGAATACGAATGGACGCGCCACAACGTGGGGTTCCACGTCGTCGAGCGAATCGCCGCTCTCCAGGGTGTGCTCTTTCAGCCTGCTTCGGCGCTCGCGGATCACGCGGGTCTTCGCAGCTTCTCTTGGGTGCACGCGCAGGGCGCGTGGCTCGTGAAGCCGGAGGCCTTCATGAACCGCTCCGGCGCCGTGGTCGCCCAGATCGCCGCCACGATCGGCTGCGCTCCCGAAGAGATCCTCGTCGTCTACGACGACTTCGATCTGCCGCTCGGGAAGTTGCGCATCCGCACGCACGGAGGTCCGGGTACCCACAACGGCATGCGCTCCATCGTGACTGCTCTCGCGACCGAACGCTTCCCGCGCCTGCGGGTGGGCATCGGAGCCGCGGGGACCGACGCGGCGCGCCATGTCCTGGAGCCCTTCACGCGCGAGGAACGAGTCCTGATCGAGGTGTCGGTGGCGGAAGCCGCCGACGCGGTGATCGACTGGCTCGCGAGCGGAGATCTCCCGGGTTGCATGACGCGGTTCCACAGCCGCTGGAACCAAGGACGCGAGGGTGGCTGAGCCGCTCTCCGCCCGCATCCACTTTCCCAAGGAGAAGAAGTTGAAACGTCTGTACGAAGGTATGTTCCTCCTCGACAACCAGGTGGTGCGGGAGGATTGGAAGAAGGCCAAAGCGATCGTCACCGACTTGCTGGCCAAGCACGGCGCGACGGTCGCGACTGCGCGCCGCTGGGATGAGCGCAAGCTCGCGTACCCGGTCGGAGTGCGCAAGCGCGCGACGTACTTGCTCGCGTACTTCGAGATGGGCAACGCGCACATCGCCGAGATGCGTCGCGACCTCGAGCTCAGCGAGAACGTGCTGCGCTACTTGATTCTGAAGGCGGAGCAGGTCCCGCAGACCGAGCTCGAGCTCGCGCAAGCCGAGCTTGCGACCGACTTCAGCGTTCCGCCGCCGCCGTCCGACGACGCGGTCGACGCGCCGATGGGCCGCCGTCGCGAGGACGGCAGCTTCGAAGGCGGCGATGGTGAGATGATGGATCCCGATGCCGAGGGCGACGATCGCCGCCGCGGCCGCCGCCACGAAGAAGAGCAACCCGTTTCCGCCGTGGAGGACGTCCTGTGAGCCACTCGCGCCGACCCCCGCCGCCGCCGATCACCGGCAAGAACTGCGACGACCCCGCGCTCGACTACAAGGACGTCGCCAATCTGCGGCGCTTCCTGACCGCGCACGGACAGCTGCTCTCGCGCAAGCGCACCGGCTACTGCGCGCAGTGCCAAAAGCAGCTCAAGGCCGCCGTCAAACGCGCGCGACACCTCGCGCTCCTGCCCTACGTCGCGTGAGCCCCTCGAGGATCAAACCATGAAGAACGTCGAAGTGCTCCTGCGCGAGAACCTCAAGGACCTGGGCCGTTGCGGCGACGTCGTGAGGGTGTCGCCGGGCTACGCCCGCAACTTTCTCTTGCCGCGTCGTATCGCCGTCGAGGCGAACGACGACAACAAGCGTGCGATGGCGCGCCGGCGCGTGAAGCTCGACGCGGAAGAGGCCGTGCGCACCGCCGAGATCGACGCGCGCGTCGCCGCGCTCGGCACGATCGAGGTGAAGACGACGGGCAAGGCCGACGAGACCGGACACCTGTACGGCTCGGTCAACGCTGCGCGCGTGGTCGAGTTGCTCAAGGCTGCCGGTCACGCCTTCGAGGAGCGCGCTGTGCGCCTCGAAGCACCGGTCAAGACCGTCGGCACGCACGCGATCAAGCTGCACGTGCACGGCGACCGCTACGCCGAGATCAAGCTCGTCGTGGACGCGGAAGCGGCTACCTGAGCTCAGGCTGCGCTCGGCGCAGCCTGAGCGAATGAATCGGTATTTCTGCGGCCCGCGCTCAGCGCGGGCCGCTTCGTTCTCGTGGGCGCTGATCGCCATCCGACGTCGCCGTCGCTCGCGGCGGTGAGCGCCCCGTAAGTCCTCACGACGCGTGCGCGTCGCCTTTCCGCTGCTGCGCAAGCCCGCTATCCTCCCGCGCGGCATGCAGGGCGAAGAGAACACGGGCCGCGGCGCGCCGCACAACCTCGACGCGGAGCGCGGCCTGCTCGGCGCGCTGTTGCTCGAGCCCGACCGCGTCGCCGAGCTCGCCGAGGCCGTCGAGCCGACGGACTTCTATCACGCGCGCCACGCGGGCATCTTCGAGAGTCTGGTCGCGCTCGCGGAGCGCAATGCCCCGATCGACTTCGTGAGCCTCGGCGAAGCGCTCGCGGCCGCGGGCAAGTTCCACGAGGTCGGTGGGCGCGCGTACTTGGTCGAGCTCGCGAACTGCGTCACGACCTCGGCGCACCTGAAGCACCACGCACGCATCGTGTCGGAGACGGCGCTCCTGCGGCGCTTGATCGGCGAGGCGACGTCGATCGTGCAAGAGGCGTTCGAGACGCGCGCCGACGGCGAGAGCGTGCAGAAGCTCCTCGATGACGCCGAGCACAAGATCTTCCAGATCGGCGCGCGCAACAACACCGGCACGAGCATCCCGATGTCGCGCGCGGTCGAGGAGACCTTCCGTCGCATCGATTCGGCGTCGCACCGCAGCGGCCTGACCGGCTTGCCGAGCGGCTTCTTCGACCTCGACGACATGCTGTGCGGCTTCAACGGCGGCGATCTCGTCGTCGTCGCCGCGCGTCCGTCGATGGGGAAGACCGCGCTCGTGCTCAACGTGATCGACTACGCGGCGACGCATCCGCCGGAGCACCTGACGAAGGCTCCGGTCGTGCTCTTCTTCAGCCTCGAGATGGGACAGCAATCGATCGTGCGCCGCATGCTCTGCTCGCGTGCACCGGTCGACGCGCACAAGCTGCGCACCGGCAAGATCCCGAACGAGGACTACGCGAAGCTCGCGCGCGCCGCGGGCGAGCTCGCGGGCACGAGCATCTTCGTCGACGATTCGCCGGGTCTGTCGGTCATGGCGCTGCGCAGCCGCGCGCGAAGGCTCAAGCAGCAGCAGGGGCTCGACATGGTCGTCGTCGATTACCTGCAGCTGATGTCGCATCCGAAGTCGGAGAGCCGCCAGCAGGAGATCAGCCACATCTCGCGCTCCTTGAAGGAGATCGCGCGCGAGCTCGAGGTGCCCGTGATCGCGCTCTCGCAGCTCTCGCGCGCCGTCGAGTCGCGCGACGACAAGCGGCCGCAGCTCTCCGACCTGCGCGAGTCGGGCTCGATCGAGCAGGACGCCGATGTGGTGCTGCTCTTGTACCGGCCGGAGTACTACAACCCGACCGACGAGAATCGCGGCTTGGCGGAACTGATCGTGGCGAAGCAGCGCAACGGCCCGACCGGCACGGTGAAGCTCGCCTTCTTCGGATCGACCATGCGCTTCGAGAACCGCGCGCCCAGCATGGATGAGCCTTTCCACTCCTAGGCGCAGCGCGCGGATGCGCTGCGGCACCGGGCTCGCCGCGCCCTGCTCGGCGAGGCGCAGCGCGCGGATGCGCTGCGGCGTTGGGCTCGTCGCGCGTTGCTCGGCGACCACGGAGGTCGCCTGCGCCCGCGCTCCGTCGCCCGCCTTGCATCGCGATCGCGCGCTGCGCCTACGGATGCGGCGCAGCGCGCTGCGCCTCGTGCTGTCGCTCTTCGCGGTCTTCGCGCTCGTGGCGACGGTGAGCGCGCAAGAGCCGCCGGCTCCCGCCGAGCCGCAGAAGCCGCAGCCGATCGTGATCGCGATCGAGGTCGACGGCGAGCGGCGTTACACCGAGCAGCAGCTCGTCGACGCGCTCGGCCAGCGCGTCGGGGCGCCGCTCGACACCGACGTCGTCTCGCGCGGCTTGAAGACGCTCTGGCAAGCGTTCCACGTGCGCGTCGATCGCGTGCAGGTGCAAGAAGTGTCGGGTGGAGTCGAGTTGCGCATGAGCGTCGACGAGATGCCGGTCGACCTCGAGCCGCGCTTCGTCGGTAACGCAGAAGTCGACACGGATACGCTGCGCAAGTGGGCGGTCTTGACCGACAAGAGCGAGCTCTACCTCTATCAGGCAGCGCGCGTCCGGCAGCGCTTGCTCGAGGGCTACCACCGCGACGGCTACTACTTCGCGGAAGTGCAGGAAGTCGTGCGCGAGCCGGGGCTCGGCCCGAACGGCGAGACGATTTCGCCCGACGTGATCTTCGAGATCCGCGAAGGTCCGCAAGTGCGCGTGAAAGAAGTCGTGCTGCACGGCGGCGATTCGATGCCGGAGACCGGCATGTGGTTCTGGAAGGGCGGCTTGAAGAAGCTCGCCGGCGTCGAGCTCGACGGACCGTGGCTCTTCAATTGGTGGGGCTCGAAGTTCGTCGAGGACGAGCTGCAGGCGGACTTGCTCGCGATGCGGCAGGTCTACCGCGACCGCGGCTACCTCGACGCAGTCGTCGAGATCGATCGCCTGCGCTTCAGTGCCGACCGCGGCAAGGTGACCGTTCACGTCGTCATCGACGAGGGCGTGCGCTACCGCGTGTCGAGCTTGTCCATCGCCGGCGTGCGCCGCACGTGGGACGCGAAAGCGCGGCTGTGGGCGGAAGAGCCGACCGAGCTCTTGTTCCCCGAAGCCGACCTGCGCGCGCAGCTGAAGCTGAAGGTGGGCGGCTACTACGAGATCGCCACGCAAAAGCAGGACGAGGCCGCGCTCAAGCGCTACTTCGGCGAGCGCGGCTACATCTCGCATCTTTCGCTCGCGGGCCGCGAGTCGTGGGAGTTCCTCGAGCCGGAGCTCGTGTTCGACACCGAGAAGCGCGAGGTCGCGGTGGCCTACCGCATGGATCAGGGACGCAAGCGCTTCATTCGCGACGTGCTCTTCCAGGGCGGACAGCACACGCGCGACCGCGTGCTGCGACGCGAAGTCGGGATGCTGCCCGGCCAGCAAGCGGACCTGAACGAGATCAACAAGTCGCTCTCGCGCCTGTACTCGACGAACTACTTCCTCGACGAGTTCACGCCGCAGGACCACCGCGATCCGACGTATCGATTCATCCCGACCGACGATCCGGACTGGGTGGATCTCGAGTACGTCGTCGAAGAAGGGCGCGTCGTCAATTTCAACATCCAGGGCGGCGTCGACTCGAACACCGGCCTGTTCGGACGCTTGTCGCTGTCGATGCGCAACTTCGACATCGCGAACCCGCCCGACAGCTTGTGGAGCACGTTCGGCGACATCTACGACAAGGAAGCGTTCCACGGTGCGGGTCAGCGCCTCGACCTCGAGCTGTCACCCGGCACGCAGATCAACTCGTACCGCATCCACTTCCAAGAACCCGATCTGTTCCGCTCGCACTTCAATCCCTACAGCCTCGACTTCGATCTCCTGCGCCGTCGCCGCAGCGACGCGGACTTCTACACCGAAGAGCGCGAGGACCGGCGCATCCGCCTCGGCCGCTCGTTCGGCCGCGAGCTGTGGCTGGGCGTCGGCTACACGAACGCCGATCTCGAGATCTACGACATCGAGGCGCCGCTCACGGGGATCAATCAGCCCGACAGCACGACCGTTCCGCCGCAGATCTTCGAGCAGGAAGGCCACTCGGAGCTGATCGGCATCACGTTCGACGTGCGCTATGCGCAAGTCGACAACACGCTGAACACGCGCGACGGCTACCTCTTCAACTGGCGCAACGCCGCGTACGGCGGAGTCGTCGGCGGCGACTACCAGTTCGTGAAGAGCGAGCTCAGCTACGACCGCTATCTGCCCGTCGGCTTCGAGGAGAGCGAAGTGCGCCCCGGCTTCCGTTTCTCGCTCGGCCTCGGAATCGCCGATGGGTTCGGCGACTCGAGCGAAACGCCGTACACCGAGCGCTTCTTCCTCGGCGGCCGGCGCACGCTGCGCGGCTTCGAGTACCGCGGCGTCGGCCCGAACTACTTCGACGAGCCGCTCGGCGGCGAGACGTCGTTCAACGGCACGGTCGAGTACCGCATCCCGCTGTACTCCGTCGTGCAGCCGGGTACGTACAAGCGCGTCGAGATGTTCTACGCGACGCTCTTCAGCGACGTCGGCGCGCTCGACCTCGACCCGTACCACCTCGATCCGGACGAGTTGCGCGCCTCGGTCGGCTTCGGCTTCGGCATGGTGCAGCCGTTCCCGCTGATCCTGAACTTCGGTTTCCCGGTGCGCTCGGGCGACGGCGACCGCGAAGAGACCTTCTCGTTCAGCATCGCGAACATCTGGTTCTGAGCGGGTTCGCGCTTCTCGACACGATCGGCGGCGGTCGCGCCCACTCGCACGCGGCGTCGCGCTACCCACTGTTGGGTATCCGAGGTGCGTTTCGCAGGTCCCGTGTGAATCGAGGATCGCCCGCAATCGCGGCAGATAAGTGCAGCGGCCGTAGACGGTGCGGCGCGGTGCGCGCATGCTTCTGAGCGGGAGAGTTTCTGCGCGGCGCTTCGTCGCGCCGGAGACTGCTGCCCGGCGTTTGACAACAGGGTTGGAAAGTCGAGCCGAATTGTCCGAGGAAGCACGACGCGATTTGCTCGCCGATGGTGGGCGAAGCAAGTCCGGAGACCGCGCGGTCGCGGCAGCACCGCACGAGTCGCCCGAGTGGTTGCACGCCATGCTCGCCACCACCCGCGACGCGATCATCATGATCGACGCGCGTGCACACGTCACCGAGCTCAACCCAGTCGCCGTCGCGCTGACGGGCTGGACTCGCGCCGAGGCCGTCGGGAGCTCCGTCGAGCGCATCTTCCATCTCATCGATGCCGAGAGCCGCGACGTGCGCGAGTGCTCGGCGCGACGCGTGTTGCGCGGCGCGGCGCGGACGGAGCCCGCGGATCATGTGCTGCTCGTCGCGCAGGATGGGACGGAACGGCGCGTCGAAGAAAGTGCCGTGCTCGTCCGCGATGCGCAGGGAGTGCTCGCGGGCGCGGTGCTCACCTTCCGCGCGAGCGGGGATCGGAAGCAGCTCGAGCAGCGAGAAACGGATGCGCTCGCTTACGCCAACGTCATCCTCGCCACGTTGGGTCACCCGTTCCTCGTGCTCGACGGCGGGCTGACGGTCAAGTCGGCCAACGCCGCGTACCATCGCCAATTCCAAACGACCGACGCACAGACGATCGGGCGCCACGTGTACGAGCTCGGGAACGGCGCGTGGAGCGCTCCGGCGCTGCGCGCGCTGCTCGAGCGCGTGATCCCCGACAAGATCTCGGTCGAGGACTTCGACGTCGCGCACGACTTCCCGGGCATCGGGCACCGCGTTTTGCAGGTGAACGCACGCCGCATCTGGTACGAGAACGACGACGCGCAGGGCCTCGTCCTGATGGTCATGGTCGACGTGACCGAGCGCCAGCGTCTCGCGGAAGAGCTGCGCCACTCCGAGCTGCGCTATCGACGGCTGTTCCAGTCCGCGAAGGACGGCATCCTCATCCTCGACGCCGGAACCGGCAAGATCATCGACGCGAACGCGTTCATGGCCGGGTTGACCGGTCAGGATCTGCCCGAGCTGGTGGGCAAGGAGCTGCACGAGATCGGACTCTTCGAGGACGCGGCGGCCAACAAGTCGGCCTTCGAAGCGCTGCGCGAGGGCGGCTACGTGCGCTACGACCACCTGCCGATCCAGAACAAGAACGGGGCGACCACGGCGGTCGAGTTCGTCAGCAACGTCTACCCCGAAGGCCGACGCACCGTGGCGCAGTGCAACATCCGCGACATCTCGGCACGCGTCGCCATGGAGCAACAGCTCAAGCTGCAGACGCAGGCTCTCGCCGATCAACACCGCCGCAAGGACGAGTTCCTGGCCATGCTCTCGCACGAGCTGCGCAATCCGCTCGCTCCCATCCGGAGCGCGACGCACCTGTTGCGCCTGCAAGAGCGCGGCAACGAGAACCCCATCGCGCAGCAAGCGCGCGAAGTCATCGAGCGGCAAGTCGCAAACCTCACGCGCCTCGTGAGCGACCTGCTCGAAGTCTCGCGCGTCATCAACGGCCGGATTCGATTGCGGCGGGAGACCATGGATCTCTGCCATGCCGTGCGCCACGCGCTCGGCACGACCGCTCCGCTGATCGCGCGCCAAGGACACGAGCTCACGACGACGTTTCCTCCGACCGACGGCGAGCCGCTCTGGGTCAATGCCGATCCGACGCGGCTGGAGCAGGTCATCGTCAACCTGATCACCAACGCGGCCAAGTTCACCGAGCGGCACGGCCGGATCGCGGTGAGCGTGGGGCGCTTGCACAACCACGCGGTGCTGCGCGTGCGCGACTCCGGCATCGGGATCGACGCCGAGATGCTGCCGCACCTCTTCGATCTGTTCGCGCAAGCCGATCGGTCTCTCCACCGCTCGCATGGCGGGCTCGGCATCGGGCTGAGCATCGTGCAACGCCTCGTCGAGATGCACGGCGGCACGGTGGAAGCCCACAGCGACGGAGTGGGCAAGGGCAGCGAGTTCGTCGTGCGACTGCCCGTGGGGGTGGCGCCCGGAGAAGCGCAGGCTCCACTCGTGCTCGCGCCCGGAGCACGCGAGACGAGCGGCATGCGCGTGCTGGTCGTCGACGACAACGAGGACGGGTGCGTGATGCTCGCCCACTTGCTGCAACTGCAAGGCTACGCCGTGCACACCGCACACACGGGACCCGAGGCGCTGGTTGCTGCGAGCACGTGGCTCCCGGACGTGGTGCTGCTCGACATCGGGCTGCCGCTTCTCGACGGGTACGAGGTCGCTCGGCGCCTGCGCGCCGATCCAGCCATGCATCGTCTGAAGCTCGTCGCCCTCACCGGCTACGGGAACGAGACCGATCTCCAGCTCGCGCGCGAGGCGGGCTTCGACGCACACCTGCTCAAGCCGGTCGACCTCGCGGCCGTTCAGAAGCTCTTGCGCGACTGGAGTCGGCAGCCCGCCGGGTGAGGTGCGCACCCGGAGCGGCTACGCGAGCGTCGAGCTCTGCGTCCGGGCTCATTCTCGCGGGCGGCAGCGCGCTGCGACGGAAGGTTCGTGCGCGGTTTGACAGCTCAGCGGGTTCTGGGCTAGATCTTGCGTCCCCTCGTTCGCACGGTAGGACGAGGCACGGACCCAGCGGATTGGGTCACACATGACGCAGAAAACCACAGCGGAATTGGCCGCGCTGTGCGGTGCCACGCTCGAGGGCGACGGCGCGCACGCGATCGACGGCCCGGCCAGCCTCGAGGAGGCGACGCCGCGTGAGATCACGTTCTTCGCGCACGCGAAGTACCGCAAGCACTTGCTCACCACGCGCGCGGGCGCGGTGCTCGTCGGAGCCGAAGTCGAAGTCCCGCGCCGCGATCTCGTCGTGTTGCGTTGCAAGGACGCGAGTGCCGCGTTCACGCGCATCGTCCGCGCGTTCGCGCCGGTCGAGCCGCGCGCGCCCGTGGGCACGCACCCGTCCGCCGCCGTCGATCCGAGCGCGTCGATCGGCGCCGGCGCGTCGATCGGACCGCAGTGCAGCGTCGGTGCGGGAGCGCAACTCGGCGCGGGCGTCGTGCTGCACGCGCACGTGACCGTGGGCGAGCGCGCCACCGTCGGCGAGCACAGCGTGCTCCATCCGTCGGTCGTGCTCTATCCGGGCGTCTCCGTCGGCGCGCGCTGCATCGTGCACGCCGGCGCGGTGATCGGCTCCGACGGCTACGGCTTCGAGCCGAGCGCGAGCGGCTGGTCGAAGATCCCGCAGTGCGGCACCGTGGTCGTCGGCGACGACGTCGAGATCGGCGCGAACACGACGATCGACCGCGCGCGCTTCGGGGCGACGCGCATCGGGCGCGGTGCGAAGCTGGACAATCTCGTACACATCGCACACAACGTGATCGTGGGGGAAGCGGCACTGATCATCGCGCAGACCGGCATCGCCGGATCGTCGCGAGTCGGACAGCGCGCGATCATCGGCGGACAAGTTGGCGTGAACGGGCACGTCGAGATCGGCGTCGGCGCGCGCGTCGCTGGGCAGTCGGGCGTCTTCGGCGACGTGCCGGCCGGTGCAGACTATCTCGGCTTCCCGGCGCGCGAGCGCATGGACGCGCTGCGGCAGCTCGCCGCGGCGCAGAAGCTGCCGGAGCTGCTCGAACGGTTGAAGAGGCTCGAGCGCCGTGTCGGCGCCGTGGAGAAGGAATCGCCATGACGCGCCGCCAACGAACCCTGCGCACGGTCGTCGAGTTCGAGGGCGTGGGCTTGCACTCGGGCCGCACGATTCGCGGGCGAATGCTGCCCGCGTCCGAAGGCACCGGCGTCGAGTTCGTGCGCACCGACCTGCCGGACTCGCAACCGATCCCCGCGCACATCGCGTATCACTCGGCGAAAGAGCGCCGCACGCGCTTGCAGCGTGGCGCGGCCGAGGTCGACACGGTCGAGCATCTGCTCGCGGTGTGCAAAGGCCTCTCCGTCGACAACCTGACCGTCGAGCTGTCGGGCTCCGAGCTCCCCGGGCTCGACGGCAGCGCGCTCGAGTACATGCGCTTGATCCAGCAGGCCGGCGTCGTCGAGCAGAACGCCGACGCGCGCGTGTTCAAGCTCGATCAGCCCGTGTACGTGCGCGAGGGCAACGCGACGCTCGTCGCGCTGCCGACCGACCGGCCCGCGCTCACCCTGCAATACATCGCCGCGTTCGACGAGCCCGGCGTCGAAGGCGGATCGCTGCAGCTCGAGGTCTCCGCCGAAACTTTCGGTCGCGAGATCGCGCCCGCGCGCACGTTCTGCCTCGCGTCGGAAGTCGAGGCCCTGCAGAAGGCCGGGCTCGGCAAGGGCGCGACCCGCGAGAACACGCTCGTGCTGGGCGATCCGGACTCGGTGCAGCGCCTCTCCGCGGAGCCCGTGCGGCACAAGATGCTCGACTTGCTCGGCGACTTGTTCCTGCTGGGCGCGGATCTCGAGGCGCACATCATCGCGACGCGCTCGGGACACGCGACGAATGCCGAGCTCGTGCGGCGGCTCTTGGACCTGATGCAAGCGCTCGAGACCGGCGGCCTGCTCAAGCGCGATTCCGGCCTCGACGTGCGCGAGATCTTGCGGATGCTGCCGCACCGCTATCCGTTCCTGCTCATCGATCGCGTGCTCGAGATCGAAGGCTTCCGGCGCGCGGTGGCCATTAAGAACGTGAGCATCAACGAGCCCTACTTCCCCGGCCACTTCCCGAACGCGCCGCTGATGCCGGGCGTGCTGCAGCTCGAGGCGATGGCGCAGCTCGCGGGCGTACTGCTCCTGCGCAAGCTCGAGAACTCGGGCAAGCTCGCGGTGCTCTGGTCGATCGACAAAGTGAAGCTGCGCGGAGCGGTCGTCCCCGGGGACCAGTTGCGCATCGAGGTCGAGACGCTGCGCAGCAAGGATCAGACGGCGCAGGTGCGCGGCGTGGGCACCGTCGCCGGCCGCGTCGTGTGCGAGGCGATCCTGATGTTCACCATGGTCGACGCATAGTGCACTCGAGGAACTGCAGCATGGCCACCAATGTCCATTCCACCGCCGTGATCGCCGCGGGCGCCGAGCTCGGACGTGACGTCGAGATCGGTCCGTACTGCGTGGTCGGCCCGCACGTCCAGATCGGTGATCGCACGCGCGTCGGTCCGCAAGTCGTGATCGACGGCATCACGCGCATCGGCGAAGACAACGTGATCATCGGGCAGGCGAGCCTCGGCGGCGTGCCGCAGGATCTCTCGTACAAAGGCGAGCCCACCCGTCTCACGATCGGCGACCGCAACACGATCCGCGAGTTCGTGACGATCAACCGCGGCACGATCAAGGGCGGCGGCGAGACGCGCATCGGCAGCGATTGCTTGCTGATGGCGTGCTGTCACGTCGCGCACGACTGCGAGGTGCGCGACCGCATCATCATGGGCAACAACGTGCTGCTCGCCGGCCACGTCCTGGTGTGCGAGCAGGCCAACATCTCCGGCGGCGCCGCGGCGCACCACTTCGTCACGATCGGCTCGTTCGCATACGTCGGCGGCATGACGCGCATGGTGCAGGACGTGCCGCCGTACATGATCCTCGAAGGCCATCCGAGCCGCGTGCGCGGCGTCAACGTGATCGGCCTGCAGCGCGGCGGCTACTCGGAGGAGCACGTCGACGCGCTGCGCAACGCGTTCCGGCGCATCTACCGATCCGGCAATCCGCGCAAGCGCACGCTCGAGGAGCTCAAGGTCGAGTTCGGCGCGAATCCGCTCGTCACGAACCTCGTGCGCTCGCTCGAAGACACGGAGAGCGGAGCGAAGGGCCGCTACCGCGAAAGTCTGCGCGAGCAGTTCCGGCGCACGGGCGAAGAGCGCATGCAGCAGAGCGCGGCGGCGCGGCTGTGAGCGCGGCGCCGTTGGAAGCGGTGCGTGGGGGCGGAGGGCCGGTGGGCGCGAATCGCAAGCTGCGCGTCGCGGTGATCGGCGTCGGCCACCTCGGCAAGTTCCACGCGAAGATCTACGCGGAGCACCCGGGCGCCGAGCTCGTCTGCCTCGTCGACGCGAGCATCGAGCGGGCGCGCGCGCTCGCGCAGGAGCTCGGTTGCAAGGCGTACGAGCACTTGGACGAGCTGCCCGACGGTCTCGACGCGGTCAGCATCGCCGTGCCGACGGTCGCGCACGCCGCCGTCGCGCTCCCGCTGCTCGAGCGCAAGATCCCGGTACTGATCGAGAAGCCGCTCGCTTCGACGCTCGCCGAAGCGGACCAGATCCTCGCCGCGGCGAAAGCGAGCGGCACCGCCGTCGCGGTGGGGCACGTGGAGCGTTTCCAGCCCGGCTTGCGCAAGGTGCGCGAGATGGGCCTCGCGCCGCGCTTCATCGAGTGCCATCGCCTGGCACCGTTCAGTTTCCGCAGCCTCGACGTCGGCGTCGTGCACGACCTGATGATCCACGACCTCGACCTGATCCTCGATCTCGTCGACTCGAACGTCGTGAGCATCGATGCCGCCGGCGGCGCGATCCTGACGGAGCGCGAGGACGTCGCGTCGGTGCGCCTCGTGTTCGAGAACGGCGCGCGCGCGAACGTGACGGCGAGCCGCGCATCGCTCGCGCCGATGCGGCGCTTCCGCATGTTCTCGAGCGCGGGCTACGTCAGCCTCGACTTCACGAAGAACTACGGCGTCGTGATCCAGAAAGGCCCCGAGTGGGAGGCCGGACGCAAGGCGCTGCGCGAGATGGATCCGATGATGCTCGCGATGCAGAAGGACTGGATCCAGTCGCGCGTCTTGAAGGTGTCGGAGCTCGATCTGTCGGGCGCCGACCGGCCGCTGCAAGCCGAGATCGACTCGTTCTTGCGCAGCGTGCGCGAGCGCCGACCACCGGAAGTATCGGGCGAGGACGGCCGGCGCGCGCTCGAGCTCGCCGAGCGCATCTGCGCCGACATTCGGCGGCAGAGCTGGTAGACGCTCGCTCGCAATCGTGGTGCTTCCAAGCTACGAAGTGCAGGCATGAGCGCGCCCACTCGCACGGTCCTGTTCCACCCGCTGCCCGACAAGATCGCCGAGTCGCCGGCGCAAGCCGAAGAAGCGACGCTCGCCAAGTGGCGCGCGGAGAAGACGTTCGAGGCCGTGCAGCGCGCGCGCGCCGACGCACCCGCGTTCGTGTTCTGGGAGGGACCGCCGACCGCGAACGGACGGCCCGGCATCCACCACGTGACCGCGCGCGCGATCAAGGACATCGTCGGGCGCTACAACACGATGCTCGGGCGGCGCGTCGTGCGCAAAGCGGGCTGGGACACGCACGGGTTGCCGGTCGAGCTCGAGGTCGAGAAGAAGCTCGGCATCAACGGCAAGCCAGAGATCGAGAAGTACGGCGTCGCCGCGTTCAACGCCAAGTGCCGCGAGTCGGTGTGGACGTACAAGAAGGAGTGGGAGGAGCTCTCCGAGCGCATCGGCTACTGGCTCGACTACGCCGATCCGTACGTCACGTACGACGAGCACTACGTCGAGAGCGTGTGGTACCTGCTCCAGCGCTTCTACGACGAAGGCTTCGTGTACCAAGGCAAGAAGGTGCTGCCGTACTGCGGCCGCTGCGGCACGGGACTCTCGTCGCACGAGCTCGGCCAGCCCGGCGTGTATCGCGACGTGATGGATCCGAGCGTGATCGTGCGGTTTCGGCTGCGCGAATCGCACGTCGATCCGTCACTTCGCAAGGACGGCGAGTCGGAGTCGATCCTCGCGTGGACGACGACACCGTGGACGCTGCCGTCGAACATCGCGCTCGCCGTGCATCCGGAGCAAGAGTACGAGTGTTATCGCATTCCACTGGCGGTTCCGAAGGGCGAGGACGCGGGCTCGCGCGGCTTCGAGCGCGTGTGGATCGCGTCGCAGCGCGCGGAGGCGACGTTCGCAGGCGGCGCAGTTCCAAAGTTTGGTTCCGCGCACGTGTCGGGCGTCTTCGCGGAATCGCTGACGCGCAAGCAGGGCGCCGACATGGTCGGTTGGGCGTACGAGCCGCTCTTCGAAACACGGCCGCCCGAGATCGATCCGGGCGCATGGATACCCGAGCGCGCGCTCGGCCACCGCGTCGTCGCCGCGAACTACGTCAGCATGGAAGACGGCACCGGCGTCGTACACCAAGCGCCGGCGTACGGCGTCGACGACTGGGACACGGCGCGGTCCAATCGCCTGAGCGTGCTGCAAGCCGTCGGTCCTGAAGGACGATTCGTCGTCGACATGCTCGGTCGCGACGGAAAAACGATCGTCGCGAAGGGCACGTTCTTCAAGGAAGCGGACAAGGCGCTCACGATCGACCTGAAGGAACGCGGGCTGCTCTTCAAGAGCGATCACGCGAGCCACAGCTATCCGCACTGTTGGCGCTGCGACACCGCGCTCTACTACTTCGCGACGCCGGCCTGGTACATCCGCACGACGGCGTACAAGGACAAGATGGTCGAGCACAACCGGAAGATCCGCTGGATCCCGCCGGAAGTCGGAGAGAAGCGCTTCGGCGAGTGGCTCGAAGGCAACATCGACTGGAACATCTCGCGTGATCGCTATTGGGGCACGCCGCTGCCGTTCTGGGTGTGCGAGAGCGATGCGACGCACGTCGTCGCGATCGGCTCGGTGGCGCAGATGCGCGAGCGCGTCGCGCGCTCGAAGAGCGCGACGTCGAAGGCGTTGCCCGCGGGCTTCGACAACCACAAGCCGCTGATCGACGAGGTCGTGTTCGACTGTGACGCGTGCGCGCAGCTCTCGAAGACGAGCGCGATGCGCCGCACGAAGTCGGTGCTCGATTGCTGGTTCGACTCGGGCGCGATGCCGTACGCGCAGTATGGCTGGCCGCACGTCGCCGGCAGCCGTGAGAAGGTGCGCGATCAGTTTCCCGCGGACTGCATCGCGGAGGGTCTCGACCAGACGCGCGGCTGGTTCTACACGCTGCACGCGATCGGCGTGTTCATGACCGAAATCGCAGGACGTACCGCGCCGAGCGCCGCCCTGCCCGACGGCGACGTCGCCGGCAACGGTCCGACGTACAGAACGTGCATCGTGAACGGACTCGTCCTCGACAAGGACGGCGTCAAGATGAGCAAGCGCCTGGGCAACGTGATCGATCCGTGGAAAGCGATCGGCGAGCACGGTGCGGACGCGGTGCGCTGGTACATGCTCTCGAGCGGGCAGCCGTGGCTGCCGAAGCGCTTCGACCTGAACGGCATCGTCGAGGTGCGCCGCAAGTTCTTCGGCACGCTGATCAACAGCTACAAGTTCTTCGCGGAGTACGCGCGTCTCGCGGACGGCTTCGATTCGCGCTCGCGCGCGATTCCCAAGCCGCACGATCGGCCGGCGATCGACCGCTGGATCCTGTCGCGCTGCAACTCGCTCGTGCGTGACGTGCGCGCGCGCATGCACGAGTACGACATCGCCGGCGCGTGCCGCGCGATCGAAGCGTTCGTGATCGACGACCTCTCGAACTGGTACATCCGCCGCAACCGCGCGCGCATCTGGAAGGGTGGCGCCGGCCCCGACAAGCTCGCCGCATTCGCAACGCTGCACACGGCGCTCTCGACGACCGCGTTGCTCGCCGCACCGATGGCGCCGTTCTTGCCCGAGATGCTCTGGGAGCGCCTACAGGGCGAAGGCTCCGTGCACGCGCAGCTCTTGCCTGTGCCGGATCTCGCCGCGATCGACCTGGACCTCGAGGAAAGCGTGCGCATCGTCAAGGAGCTCGTCGAGATGGGGCGTGCGCTGCGCGAGCGCGCGAATCTCAAGCTCCGCCAGCCGCTGCGTGCGATGCACGTGCGCGCGTCGCACGAACGTAGCCTCGAGCTCTTGCGCACGCGCTTCGCCGCCGAGCAGATCCTCGGCGAGCTCAACATCAAGGGCTTCGGCACGCTCGCGACGGATGACGGCCAGCTGTGCACACTGCGCGCGAAGGCGAACTTCAAGACGCTCGGTCCGAAGCTGGGCCCGCGCATGAAGGCCGCGGCGCAAGCGATCGAGCAGCTCCCGTCGAGCGACGTGGCGCGCTTGCGCGCCGGCGAGAGCATCACGATATCCATCGCCGGCGAGCCCTTCGAGGCCGGTCCCGCCGATGTGCAGATCACCGTCGAAACGCGCGCGGACTTCGACGTGGAGACGGACGGGCGCTTCGTCGTGTACTTCGACACCGAGCTGGACGAGGAGCTCGTGCTCGAAGGCTTCGCGCGCGAAGCGATCAACCGCGTCAATGGTCTGCGGAAGGACCATGGGCTCGCCGTCGTCGATCGCGTCCGCTTGCGCATGGACTGCGGCGCCGACGCCGCGTTGCGCAAGTCGCTCGAGCGCTTCGGCGAGCTCGTGTGTGCCGAGACGCTCGCAGCGGAGCTCACGTTCGGCGAGCAGGCGTTCGAACGTGGTGCGAGTGAGACGTTCGATCTCGGTCCGGGGCGCCAGCTCACAGTGCATCTCGCGCGCGTCGAGCCGGAAAGCTCCTGATCGATCGCGCGCGTCGTTGCGTGTCGAGCGCGCGGGAATCGCGCCGCGATCCGTTGCGACATCGATTGTGCGTCTCGCGCGCGCGGGCTAGTGTTGGCTGCACGGGGTAACCCTGGCGGGCAGGTGATCTGTCCACAGCCCTGGAGCCGTAACGACCGACCGTGGGCCCTGTTCGATGGCGCGGCAACTCCGCGCGATGTTGGGCCCCCCTGGAACCTAAAGGTTCCGGGCCGAGACGGGCACGGCCTCGCTGGGGCCCCCGAATCTCTCCCGCGCGGATTGGACGGCGTGGGTGCGTACAGCAAACGCGCAGCGCGATCGACCGCAGGCACGCGCGCGATGCGAGTCGGCGCGCGCGCACGGGACGCGCTCGAAGTGGAGCGCACACCGCTTCGGATGGTTTGCGCACGGCGGTCGACCTGGCGTGAGCGAGCGCTATCATCCGGCGGGTGCCGCATGTCGCGGCGACGATGGGGACCGGATGGGGCGGAATTCGCATGCGCGCAGTTGTCTTGTTGCTGGTAGGTAGCTGTCTCTGCTGGTGGGTGTGGAAGAGTTCGGGGATCTCTTTCGCGAGCGCCGAGTCACCGAACGGCTACCTGTTGCCGGCGGACACGACCGCCGGTTCGGGCTCGGAGCCCGGCACGCTGATCGGACGACTTCCGGCAGACGAGGCGGCCCCGCAGGCCGCCGGCACTGTTCTGGAGGCGGTCCCGATGCAGCAGGCGCCGGTCGCACCCGAGGCGGAGGCCAGCCGCATCGAGACCGACACGCATCGGGTGGACGACGCCGAGCCAGCCCCGGCGGGCGGCGCAGCGCAAGCCGACGCGCCGTCGGATCGACCCGCGGAGGTCGACCTCGCGAGCGCGCTACTGCACAGGCCACAAAGCGTGGTCGAGGGCCCCCAGCATCCCGGAGTCGACCCCGCGCGTCTCGCGCTCGCCAAGTGCTGCGCGCAAGCGCTGCTCGGAAACCACGCCGCGGCTCGCGCACTCGGCGAGGAGCTGCTTGCCGGGAGCCGTCTGCAGAGCGCTGAGCGCGCCGTCGTCGAGCGCTGTATGAGAGGGACCGGCGCACGCACCTCGGCTGCGACCTTGTCGCGCGAGACCCCGCTCGTTCTGGCTGCGTCCATGGCGTGGCTCGCGAGCGAGGGCCGCGAGGCGCTCGACGCCGGCCACGCGCGCGACGCAGCGCGCGTGTTCTCGCAGCTCTTGCTCGAGGAGATCCAGGCGCCATGGAAGGCCGATCGCGACACGATGGCGAGTTGGACGGACGATCTTCGAAGCGCGCAGGCGAAGTACCAGTGGAACCGCGGCGGCGAGTGGCCGGCCTTCGAAATCAAGGTGGAGAAGGGCGACAGCCTGATTTCGATCCGAAAGCGCGCGCTCGCGGAGAGGCCAGAGCTCCTGATCTGCACGGGGCAGATCGAACGCATGAACGAGCTGCGCGGGGCGGTGCTCCAGCCCGGGCAAGTCCTGCGGATTCCGACGGAGAGGGCGTCGATGATCGTGGATCTGGACGCGCACTGGACCTTCTACATGCTCGGCGATCTCGTCGCCGCGGCGTGGGAAGTGGGAGTGGGCAAGCCCGGGAGCGAGACGCGCGCCGGCGAGTACCGCGTGGGGGAGAAGCGCGAAGAACCGATGTGGTTCCCCGCGGGGCGTGCACCGGTTCCCTACGGTGATCCCGAAAACCCGCTGGGGACGCGCTGGATCGCACTGACGCATCTGGATGGCGCGACCACTGGGCTAGGGTTCCACGGCACGAACGACCCGAGCAGCGTCGGCAAGGACTTGAGTCAGGGGTGCGTCCGCATGCGAAACGAGGACGTCGAGCTGCTCTTCGAAGTCCTGCCGAAGGGCGCAGCGGTCTCCATCCGCCCGTAGTCGGCCGGAGTCGAAAGCGCCGCGGCTCGCGCACGCCGGGTTGGTCCGTGGGTCCGCACGCCAACGACGTGCGCGAGGGCCGGATTCCGACCCACGTCGGATGAGAGGGCCGTGCGCGCACGTGCGTCGTCGCAGCCCGGGCCTTGGGCGCGCAGAACGGGCCTCGATGCGGGCTAGGAGCCTGTCCAAATATTGACTGACCAGCCCGTCGGCGGTTGCGAGAGCGCGTTCGGGGCAAGGCGTTGCATCGGAAGCGACCGTAGCTGAGCTGTTAGGTCTGCGAGGATCGATTCCGATCCAACGACGCCGCTCCGACCGAGATGGCGCGACCGCAGCAGGACGTGGTGAGAAGTGCGGGCTAGACGTGGCTGCCAAACGCATCTCGAGGACGTGCGGCGGGACGCCGAGGCCGCGCCGGTGCCCGTCGTCGGTGATCCGGGACTCACTGTGAATGTCACAAACCACTTCCAACAAGCATGTTAAGGCAAACAGCGGGCGGAACGCCGCAATTCTTGCCGGGTGGCGTTGACGGGGGGGGAGAAGACACTATGATCCCGCTCCCCCAAGTCGAGCGGCGCACGCCGACGCGGGTGAAAAACAGCACAGCGGTGATCGCAGGGCACTCCCAGCGGTTGCCGACGATCTTTGAAAACAAGGGTGGCCCTTAGAACCGTGCGAGCTTGGCCGGCACCCGCAGGGGTGCGGCTGACTCCAATAGATAACAGCCAACAAACATTCAAAATTGAAGGGTTTGATTCTGGCTCAGAACGAACGCTAGCGGTGTGGATTAGGCATGCAAGTCGCGCGCGAAAGCCTTCGGGCAAGTAAAGCGGCGAAAGGGTGAGTAACACGTAATCAACCTACCCCGCAGACTGGAATAACCACTGGAAACGGTGGCTAATGCCGGATGTTCCCCGCGTGAGGCATCTCATGTTGGGCAAACGGTGGCGCAAGCTGCTGCTGTGGGAGGGGATTGCGGGCTATCAGCTAGTTGGTGAGGTAACGGCTCACCAAGGCTATGACGGCTACCGGGTCTGAGAGGACGGTCCGGCACACTGGGACTGAGACACTGCCCAGACTCCTACGGGAGGCTGCAGTCGAGAATCTTCCGCAATGGGCGAAAGCCTGACGGAGCGACACCGCGTGCAGGATGAAGGCCTTCGGGTTGTAAACTGCTGTCA
>JBJXHG010000011.1:0-41890 GCA_046160865.1 Planctomycetota bacterium
TCGCCGCCATCGTCCGCTCTGCGACGACATTGGAGCCGGGAGCAACTCGCCTCGGTCAGCCTGCGCCTGACCGTCGGCGAGTGCGTGGTGGAGAGGCCTGAGGTGCGCCTCGCGACGCAGATTGAAAAGCAGCGGAGCGCGCAGGCACGCCGTACTGCCGGAGCCGTTGAGAGCGCGCGCGGACGACGGCACTGTCGCGCGCTGCCATGAGCAGCGAACGGCTCGACAGCGTCGCAGACCGGCGAGCAGCGTTGGTTGACTACAGCGATCGGCTCGTCACGCTCCATTGCTGCCTCGCTCGCCTTCGATTCGAATATCGCCTCGTGCTCCTGCTGCGCGGCACGTTCGGTGTGTCGTGGGAAACTCCGGCGCTCGTGCTCGGTCGGTCGGTTCACGCGGCGCACTGTGTGCAGCATCGTGCTCGGCGTACGTTGAGCGCTGGCGCTGGCGCTCTCTCGATGTCGACCTCTTCAGCGTCTACGGCCAGGACAGACGGATGCCATTGGTCCAGTTCGTAGTGCCCGACGAACAGAAGCCCGCCACCGCGTTGCGGTAGAAGAGCTGGTACGACGCACTTTGCCCCGCGGATTGCAGTGTCGCGGCAGAGACGGTGATCGTTTGCACGGTGTTCGGATACGTCCAGGTACCGAGCGCCGCGCCGTTCGTGCCGGCGTTGTGTCCGCCGAAGCGCATCAACGCACCGTCGACGCACCGCAGACCGTCACCGTTCGCGATGCCGTTCGGATGCTGACTGTTGCCCTTGACCAAGAAGCCAAAGCCCGCGTAGCTCGCTCCGACCGCCGCAGTGAACGTGACCGTGTCGGGGTTGAGCACACCGGTTGCAGCCAGGAGACCGCCAGCGAGATTGAAGGAGTTCGCGCAGCCGTGCCCAGGAGCCGAGCCTGGGACGGGCACGATGTCCGGCGGCGAGCATGGACACGATGTGGGGAGCGTTCCATCGCCGAAGCAGAAGGCGAGCCCGTGTACGACGAAGCGATCACGGACGAGCACGTCGCCCGCAGCGTTGGTGTCTCCGGCGACCAGGTTGGACGCATCGCTCTCGAATACGACCTGCCGGCCATCGCCGGAGATCGACGACACATCGGACACGCCATTGCCTTGCGCGCCGCCCGTGTCGACGCTGACGCGCGTTGTGCTGCCGGTTTGCCGGTCGTGCACGAATACATCCATCAAGCCGTTCGTGTCGTCGGACACGAGATTCGACGCATTGCTTTGGAACGAAACGTAGCGACCGTTGGCCGAAATGAACGGCACCCACGAGTCGCCATTGCCCTGAACCCCGCCGGCGCCGATGCTGACTCGCGTGGTCGTAAGCATCTGAAGGTCGCGCACAAAGATGTCGGCGAAACCGCCTATGTCACCTGGAACCAGGTTCGTGCTGTAGCTGTGGAAGGCGATGTACCGTCCGTCGCCGGAGATCGAGCAGTTTTGCGAGTACCCGTCGCCCTGAATCCCCGCGGAGTTGACACTGACGATCGACGTTGCGTGCACCTGGCGATCGTGGACGAACACGTCGGCGCCTGGATTCGCATCGTTCGGGATCAGGTTCGACGCATAGCTCCAGAAGACGACGAACCGGCCATTCTGAGAGATGCAAGGTTGGCCGGAATGTGACTCGAAGTTGGCTTGAACACCGCCTGTTGACACGCTCACTCGCGTCGTCTCTCCGGTCTGGAGGTCGTGCACGAAGATGTCCGAGTGGCCGTTCGTGTCACCGACAACGAGGCTGGAGCCGTTGCTCTGAAACGAAGCGAAGCGTCCGTCGGCAGAGATCGAAGGGACGGCGCAATAGCCGTCGCCGGGATTGCCTGCAGAATCGACGTTGACTTGCGTCGTCTGTGCCGTCTGAAGGTCGCGGACAAACGCGTCGACGCGCACGAACGCGACATAGCGTCCCTGGGCAGAGATTCCGGTGTATCCAGCACCGCCGAATACCTGCGCACCGCTGGTGTCGACACTGACCAGCGACGTTTGTCCCGTCTGAAGGTCGCGCAGGAACACGTCGGACGAGACGCCGTTCGTGTCGTTGGCGACCAGATCGGGTGCCGTGCTGACGAACGCGACGAAGCGCCCGTCGGCGGAGATCGTCGGGACGCCGGAAGGCCCGCTGGCCTGCACGCCACTGGAATCGACGCTCACGCGCGCGGTGAGCTGGGCGAGCCCCGGTGTCGCAAGCACTGAGCCCGCAAGAACGGATCGAACTATCGATCGCATCGTGACGCTCCTTCGATTGGGCGGTGTTCCGAACGTGGTGTCGACCACGATCCTATCGGGAACGAGTCGATGCGCCTCTATCTGCTTGAGGTAGTCGAGGTCGATCAACTCTGCCTGCGTAGCGTCGGCCGCATGAGCAACACACTCCGGTGTGTACGGCGCGTCCACCAACGCGTGCCGAGCCACCTTTGGCGGTGAGATCCATCACCTCGATTCGCTCCGTCGCCGCCTCGCTCGACTTCGATTCGAGTACCGCCTCGTGCTACTGCGAGCTCGGTATGCGTTGATGGCTGGCTCGGTGCGTGTATCGGAGAGCGCGTGTTGAGCTCTTCGTGCACGTGATCGCGAACGTGCGCGCGGGACCTGCACTGCTCGTGTGAGCGTGGTCACGATCGCCGATCGCCGTCCGCGGCGGCTTCGTGTCCATGCCGCGTCACAGATTGCTCGGGACCGCGAGAACCCACGCTCGAGCCGCTCTCGACGAACGCCAAACCACTCGTCGAGCGCTGCCAGACGCCCCACGACCACGTCGCGGCGCTCATGCCGTCGGCAGAATGACGAGAGCGTCGACTCGTGAGAGATGCAGGCTAGACTCCCACCACAGTCGGCTCGCCGGTGGCCACGCGCCCCGGTGGATCCCGGTCCAGCCCGCTCGACGCGCCCGCGCGTCCCCCCCGGCACGGCGAACCCTCCGGATTGTCCACGATGAACCTGCTCTCGACCCTGCTGCTGTCCGCCCTCCACCCCGCCCCGGTCCAGCCCGTGGTCCTCGACCCCGCCGCGGCGGCGATCGCGCCGGTGCCGATGGTCCTGCAAGGCACGACCCACGACCGCAACTTCAATTACACCTACGCCGAGGTCAACTACCGGGGGGTGCACGTCGAAGACAACGAGGCGCATACCGACGGCCTGCAGCTGCGCGGCTCCTATGCGTTAGACGGCGTCGACACCGAGTTCCTGCGCAGCGTCTTCGTCTTCGGCAGCTGGAGCAATCTCGGGGACGACTTCGATTTCGACGAGCTCGAGATCGGAGCGGGATACGTGCACCCGATCAGCGACAAGCTCGACCTGGTCGGCACTTTCTCGCTGCTGCACCAGGAGATCGACGCCGGCACCGCGGACGACGACGAAATCGGCTTCGAGCTCACCGGCGGCGGCCGCATGTGGGTCGCCGAGCAGTTCGAGCTCAACGGCCGCTTGGCCTACCGCGACGTGTTCGAAGACGACTTCGGGATCGTGATCGGCGGGCGCTACCACGCGAACGATCAGCTCAGCTTCGGCGCCGACACCGAGTTCGCCGGCGACGTCGCCGAGATCCGCCTCGGCGTCCGCTGGCAGTTCTGAGGCGCCCCGCGCGGCATCGAGCGAGCGTCGAGCCCCGCGGTCCGGCGCTCGCGTCGTTCCACTCGTCGAACTGCGAGTAGTAGTTCCTGACCTTCTCGTGATCCGTTGCCATCCGCGCACGCGTTGTGGCCCGAACAGTCGACGAGTGCGCTCGTCGTGCGCCATCCGAGCGCGAGGTACTTCACGAGCTGAGTCAGGGCAACCGGATCACGTGCTCGCGTCCGTCGCCCGGAGTGACATTGCTCACGAACGGCAGGTGCTCCGGCGCGAACGTCTCGACGCGCTGGACTTCCCCGTCCTCTCGTGCACGACTCGTCGCGCGCAGGACGTAAGGTCCGCCGTTCTCTGCGACCCACAGCACGAACGTCCCGTCCGCCGCGGTCAGAGCGATGGTCTCGACGACGCCCTCGCGCAGCGCCTCGAGATTCACGCCTGCTGCCGCCGCGCCGTCGGCGTCGATCACGCGCCCGCGCAGAGCTACTGCCCGATCGAGCCTCACGACGACGTCGGTCCTGCCGGCCGCGATCTCGCGGAGCTCCCCGTTCGCCAGGCGCGCGGACGCCGCGACGGACTCGAGGTACGTCGGATACGCGAAGCCCGAGTACACGCCCGACACGAGCCCGCGCAGCTCGAACGTGCCGTCGTGCTCGGTGTACTGCCGCACCAAGCCCCGCGGATCGTCGGGGGAATCGAGCACGAGGAACGCGAGGACGCCCTTGCCGTCGGGCCCGACGACGCGGCCGATGATCGAGAGACCGCGAGGCAGGATCAGCTCGGTCTCGACGACCGGAGTCGCGTCGTCGACCGCGACCTGCTTGCGGACGCCGACCTCGACGTTCCGCAGCGGAGCCGAGAGCTCGTAGTTGCCGTTCGCGACGTCCGCGAACGCGAAGCGCCCCAGGTCGTCCGTGCGCGTCGAGCGCTCGGCGACGTGACCGATCGCGAGCGAGCGATCTCGATCGTTCCAGATCGTGCCGTCGCGATTGCGCCCGTACAGATGCACGACGCGTGACGCGTAGGGCTCGCCGTCCTCGTCGGCGACGACGCCGCGAACGATCGCGCCCGCCTGCAGCACGACGTCTGGGACCGCTAGTACGTCGGCGGCGTTGTCGAGATCGTCGAGGTCGTACGACACGGTTCCGTAACCGGCCTTCTTCACGAACAGCAAATGGTGCAGGTCGCGCCGGACTTCTTCGATCTCGTACGTGCCGTCGGCGCGCGAGCGCGTCGCCTGCCAGTCGTGCTGCTGCGCGGGGCCGATCCCGAAGAACTCGAACGCCGTCGCGGCGACGTACGCGTCGTCGATCGGCGCGCCGTTGCGATCGACGATGCGCCCGCGCAGCGTTCGGCCGCGGGTGAGCGCGACTTCGATCGGCTCGTCGGCGTCCGGCGATGGCGCTCGGAGCTCCAGATCGTTGCGACCGTAGCCGGGAGCGCGCACCGCGATCTCGTACGGATCGACGATCGTGAATCCTTGGAACTCGAACTCGCCGCGCGCGTCGGTGCGCACCGTGCGGCGCATCGTCCAGCCCTCGCCGACGACGGCGTCCGCGATCGGCGCGCGCGTGTCGCGATCGACGACGCGACCGCGCAGCGTCCACCCCGATTCCACGCGGATGTCCTGCTCGATCGAGCGACCCGGCGCCAACGTCACCACGATCCAGCCCGAGCGCGCGTCGGCGCGTGGGAACGCCCCGAACATCCGCTCGCCGGGAGGCAGCGCGTCGAATCGATAGCGCCCTTCAGAATCGGTCTCGACTTGGACGGTGTCGGCGGTCTGCTGCGCATCGAGGTTGCGCGCGTAGTGCAGCTCGACTTTCGCGCCGACGACCGGCGAGTCGTCGCGCTGGCGCAGCACGCGCCCGCTCAGCGTCGCACCTTCGGTCAGCACGACCTCGACGCGCTCGCCCGCGTGGCAGTGCGAGGCCCCGCCGGGCGCGAACCCGGGCGCTTCGACCACGAGGTCGTACGAGCGTCCGGCCTCGAGCGGGATCACGAACTCGCCTGCGTCGTCGGTCGCCTGCTCGGCGATCCGAACGCGCGACGCCGCGCGGTGCTCGCGGTCGAGATCGAGGAACGCGAACTCCGCGGAGGCGTGGTGCACGATGATCACGCGCGCGCCGGCGATCGGCTGTCGATCGGTGTCGAGCACGACGCCGTGCAGGTCGCGTTCGCGGTCGATCACGCGCTCCAACGCGCCACTCGCCACGAGCTCGGCCGCCGCGGCGGGAGCGCGCTCGGCGAGCGCCGACGGAGGCTCCATCGCCGTGGGCGACGCGATCTCGCCGCCGAGCTCCGCCGGCGCCGCCGCGGTCGCGGGGTCGACGAGCCTTGCGCCGCGGGAGCTCCAGCACCACCACGCGACGACTCCGACCACGACGACGACCGCGACCGCCAACTTTCCACCCATCAATGCACCTCCGGTGATCCACGGCGCCGCATCGGCGCCATCGTCGAGTCCGACCCAGGCGAGCGCAGCCCACTGCGCGCGCCGTCCGCCGTACTCGTGGTCGAGCCGCGCGCGCAACAGCGCGAGCGCGCGAGAGAGCCGCTGCCGCGCGGCGTCGTGCGAAACGCCCTGGCGTACGGCGATCGCGCGCGCGTCGAGCCCGTCGAAGTAGCGCAGCACGACGGCGCTGCGGTACGGCTCGTCGAGCTCGTGCACCGCGTCGGCGATCCGCTTGTGCAGCAGCGAGCGCTCGCACGCATCGTCGACGCCCGGGTCACCTCGCTCCCTCGCCCGACGCTCGATCGCGTTACTCTCGATCACCCAGCGCTCTTCGTGTGCGCGATCCGCCGCCGCGTCGCGCCGTACGCGCAGCGCGAGACGCCGTGCAACCGTCGCGAGCCAACCACGCAATCGACTGTCGTCGAGCGACGCGGGCCGCCGTTCCAGCGCGATCCGCCACGTCTCCTGCGCGAGATCGTCGGCATCCGCGCCGCGCGCGAGGGACTGCGCGAGCGCGCGCAGCCACGCCGCGTGCGCGAGCAGTCGATCGGCATCCAGCGCGTCGGCGCGGTCGTTCACGGTCCACTTGGATCCACGGGCGTGCGGAGTGTGACACGGAATCCAACTCCGCTGATCGACCGCGGCCGCGCCGGATGCCAGCGCTGCGGAGCCTCTGCGCGTGCGATCGCAGCGCAGGCGACGTGAGCGCGCAGCCCGCTCGCCCGCTCCCGAGAAGAGATCCCCATGCATCGCTGGTGTCGCGCGCTCGTCCGGCTTGCGCAGCGCACCGACGTCATCCCGGAGACCAGGAAGGCTGGCTCATTGGTGTCACCGCATTTCTGATGCGCCACACGCGATCGCGCGAACTCCACCACAACTCACGCCCGTGTCGCCGCATCGCATTGGCGCGCCCGATTGGATTCGAAGTAACGACCTGCGGTTTAGGACGGAGCGGCTCTATGCGCCGAAGTTGTGGGATGAGTTCAGGGTTACGGGGTCGTGGGTTCGGGCGCGGTAGCGCGGCGGTAGGCGAGGAGCGGATCCTTGGCCCGAGGGTGCGGCCCGCCGACCCGCCCGCTACGCTTGCCCCTCACACGCGCCCCCGTAGCTCAACTGGATAGAGCACCCGTTTCCTAAATGGGAGGTCGCCCGTTCAAGTCGGGCCGGGGGTACCAACCCGGCCCCTTCAGTAGCTCCAGCGCTGATGGCTTGCTGGCAGGCGGTTGAGCAGTTCGCGCGTCTCGCGCCAGCCAGGTAGGACGCGATCCATGATTGCGACGAAGCGCGGGCCGTGCGTCGGTTCGAGGAGGTGGGCCATCTCGTGAACGACGATGTACTCCAGGCACTCCCGGGGCTTCTTCGCCAGCTCTGTGTTCAGGCGGATCGTGCGAGCCGACGGGTTGCAGCCACCCCACTTGGTCTTCATCTGCTGAACGAAGAGGCTGCTCACTGAGACCGAGAGTCGTGGCTCCCACGCCTCGATCAACAGGGCAGCCTCGCTTCTGAGCAGTTGCCGATACCAGGCAGCGAGCACTGACTCTCGCGTCGGCACGTCCGCGCCAGGACGCACCCGCAACACGAGAGTGCCGTGCTGGACTCGCACTTCGGACGCGGCATCAGCCTCAACGACTTTCAACAGGAGCCGCTTCCCCCAAAGGTAGTGGCTCTCGCGATCGAGGTACTCGCGCTCGGGTTCGCGCTCCTGCTTGTGGAGTGTCCGTTGTTGCTGCCTGATCCAGCCGAGCTTGGAGATGGCGAACAGTCGAATCGTATCCAGGCTCATCCGCTGAGGGGCCGCGATCCGCACCCGGCCTGTCGGCGGATAGACGCTTAGGTGGACGTTCTTGATGTCCTTCCTGACGACATCCACGACGATCCCACCCACGTCAAGCGTCGCGGCCATCAGTACTCACGCTGCTGCTTGATGATGAGGAACATGCGCTCGACCTCTGCCGTGTCGTTACCGAGCAACGGCAGTAACGCGCGCTTGATCTCGTTCTCCCGCGCCTGGTGCCCGCGCCAATCGTCCGGCCGCACCCGCTTCACGGTTTCGTCGAGCGCGAGGGCAAGCTCTAGCCGGACATCATCGGCTGCTCCGTAGGCGGGGGATGTCTCGCGGACGACTCCCACCTGCATCGGATGAGCAAGTGCCTTCAGATTGTTGAAGAGCGCGCGCATCCCAGGCGTCGTGAGCTGCTGCGGCGCACCTTCCGCCTGACCGCTCTGGACCCGCCGCGCCAGCTCGGCAATGCGCTGGAGGTACTGCTCGTAGTCGACGCGCCTGGCCTTTAGGTCCGCGATGATCTCCTCGAGCAACTTCGACATGCGGTCGTAGTAGGCAGGATCATTCAAGTGCTCCTTGATGATCTTGCTACGGATGTTGTTCGCGATCGTCTCAGCGACAGCATCCTTGTTGCCCCGAATTCCATCCGGCAGGTTGCCGATCGCATTGGCGATGCCCGACTTCACGATCACTTCCAGTAGCGGCATGTCATCGAACGGTGAAATCGTCCGCGGCTCACCCGCTTCGATGTACGTGTCGATGAGGTGGCGCATGTCCGCCTCGTACGCCTTGAGATCGATTGTCTCGCCGCTCGCTTTGCGGATGATCTCGCGCAGATCCAAGTAGCGATCGAGGTCACACTTGATACGTGCGATCTCGGTCACGCCGTACCCAGCCCGTTCCAGCTCGTCTGCGATGCCGGCGTACGCACGCACGAGCGTGACCGTAGCTTTGTAGAGTGCGACACGCTGTGGCTCGCGTTCGGTGAGCTCTTCCGGAATCTCCGTGTTGCCGCAGAAGTAGTGGATGTGGTCGAGCTCGCCCTTCGGTGGCTCGACCGGTTCGCACAGCAACGCCAGCGCTTCGAGCGCATTATCCAAACGCTCGCGACCCTCGATCAGGCGATCCTTCACGAGGATCTCGGGGTCGACACCACCGGCGCTGTGATCCAGCTCCGCGGTGTAGACCTCGATGGCGTTCTCCACCTTCTTGAACAGATCCTTGTAGTCGACGATGTAGCCGTAGTCCTTGTCATCGCCATCGAGCCGGTTGACGCGGCAGATCGCCTGGAACAGGCCGTGGTCCTGCATCGACTTATCGATGTACAGAAACGTGCAGCTCGGCGCGTCGAAGCCGGTGAGAAGCTTGTCCACCACCACCAGTAGCTTCATGTTCGCCGGTTGGACCTTGAACAGCTTCTTGGCGTCGTCCTCGTAGGTCTCGGTCTTGGTCTTCCCGGGCTGTGCGGCCACGTTCTGCAGCAACGCCGTGTAGACGTTGTAGATGAACTCTCTGTCCGTTTCGGTGTTGGCGCCCGTGTCCTCCAGAGTCACGTCCTGGGCGTGAGGGTTGTAGGACGTCACCACCGCGCACTTGCCCTTGAACTCCGTCTTCTGAAACAGCTCGAAGTACTTGCATGCCTCGTAGATGCTAGACGCCACGAGGATCGCGTTGCCGCGCTGGTTCGAGAGTCGCGGCTTCACGCTGAAGTCGAACACGATGTCGCTCACGACGCGCTCCATGCGCGAGCGGGAGCTCAGCACGTTCTGCATCGTGCCCCACTTCTCACGCAGGGCAGCCTTCTGCCATTCGTTGAGGCCCTTGGTCTTGGCGTCGAACCACGCGTCGATCTTGTCCTCGGATCCAAGACGTTGGTCGATGTCCCGCGCCTCATACATGAGATCGAGGATGACATTATCCTCGACGCCTTCGCTGAACTTATTAGGTGTGGATGTAGCCGCCGAAGACTTCGAGGCTGGTCTGCTTGTCCTGCTTGAGGAGCGGCGTGCCCGTGAACCCAATGAACACCGCGCCGGGCATGAGCGCTTCCATGGTGCGGTGCAGCTTGCCGCTCTGCGTTCGGTGGCACTCGTCCACGAAGACGAACAACTCCCCCACGGTGCGACAGGGTTGAGCTTTCAATTCCTTGATGAACGCCTCGAAGTCGTCCACACCCTTCCGCCCGAACTTGTGCACCAGTGAACACAAGAGACGCGGCTTGGCTTGACCGAGCTGCGTCATCAAGTCGGTACCGCTACTGCTGCGGACGATCGCCTCCCCGGCTTCGATGAAGACGCCCTCGATCTGTTTGTCGAGCTCGTCACGGTCGGTGACGATCACAACGCGCGCGTTGGGCTTGTTCTCCAGGATCCACTTGGCGAGCAGCACCATGACGATGCTCTTGCCGCTGCCCTGCGTGTGCCAGATGATCCCGCCTTTGTAGGCGTTGACGTGCTGCTGGGCGGCCTTGATGCCGAAGTACTGGTGAACGCGCGGCAGCTTCTTCACGCCACCATCGAAGAGCACGAAGTCGTGCATGAGCTCGATGAGGCGCGCCTTCGCGCACATCTTCAGCAGGTACTTGTCGAGCTTGAAGCGGCTGTTGTCAGCCTCGTCCTCCTTCCACTCGAGGAAGTACTTCTCCGGCGTGCCGATGGCGCCATATTGAAGTCCCTCCGAATCGTTGCCCGCGAAGACGAGCTGCACCGTGCTGAAGAACCACGCGTTGAACTCGGGCTGCTGGTTCGAAAGGTTCTGCCGAATGCCGTCGCCGATGGAGACGCGGCTGTTCTTCAATTCGATCACACCGACGGCGATGCCGTTGACGTAGAGCACCAAGTCGGGCCGCCGCTCGTGGTTCCCGCGCAGGGTCACTTCCTCGGCGACAGCGAAATCGTTCTGCTCCGGCTGCTTCCAATTGATGAGGTCGACGGTCTCGGTAGCCTTGCTGACGTCGACCTTCACCTTCACGCCGTAACGGAGAAGGCCGTAGACCTTCCTGTTGTTGTCGTAGAGGCTGCGGTTGGGATTGCCCGACTCGGTGCGCAGCTCGTAGAGCGCTTTGGAGATCTGCGCCGGCTTGTAGCCGCTCTTGGTGAGGAACTTGGTGAGCAGACCTTCGTCGATGTTGCTGTTGTCCGGACGCTCGCTCCAATCTCCGAGGTCGCGGTAGCCGAGTTCGTCGCGGAACAGGGCGATGACCCGATGTTGCGTCTCGCGTTCAGCTTGGCCGATGGTGCTCACGATTGGCTCCCGCGGCCTCTCTTGTTCTTCTTGCCTCTCGCACCAGGCGATGGCGGGTTTGGCGGGTTCTTGTCGGGTTCAGGCGCTGTCAGGTTTGGCAGGATTTCGGCCGCTTTCACAGCCAGACGACATGCCATGCGCCGTTCCGTCCTTGTGGTCCTGACCAACAGTCCTCTGCTCAGATGGTGCTGCGTATCGCGCTCCCGTTGGCCGATCGTGCTCACGGCATCGGCTTCCCTTGGCGCACGGACGCCAACAGCGCTGCTCCTCTGGCGGTAAGTCGATATTGCTGGAGACGGCTGTTGGGCTTGTCGGGGATGGTGGGCTCGATCAAACCGTCCGCCAACGCCGGATCGAGATACCGCTCGCGCAGGTGGGTGCGATCCTTCAAGCCGAGGTGCGTGCGAATCTCTGCGTTGCCCAAGGGACCCGCCTGCCCCAGCAGGCGAACGAGCACCTCCACTGGTGGGGTGACTGGTGGGGTGACTGGTGGGGTGACTTCCCCTCCCACGCGGACGAAGGCGAGCTCCGGCGCACGGCGAAGCGTCGTGACGAATCCATCGGTCAACTCGAACTCCGGCTCGGGCAAGCCTGCCTTCCGGCAGCGCACGATCATATCGCCGGTGCCGGTCCCCATGCGCTCGATGTACTGCGTGAGGTAAAGCGGTTCGGCCAACAGCGGATTCCCCGGCACCGAGCCGTGCGGCTGCCGAAGCTGCGCGAGCGTGAGAGAAGGCGGCAGCGTGCCCGGATTCCACACCTCGAGTCGATCGGAGAACAGCATCACCTGCACGCTTCCGTTGCTGGTGTAGTCGCGATGCGCCACGGCGTTCACGATCGCCTCGCGCACGACCTCGGGCGGCAGTTCGTAAGCGACGGGCGCGCGTGTGCTCTCTGCGCGCGTGCCGACGGCGAGATTGATCTTGGACAGGACGAAGTCGACGGCCTGGTCGACGAGTTCGAACACCGTCCCCTTGTAGACCTGATGCGAAGGGATCGGCTTCTGGACCTCCGTGCCGTGGAAGTGCGCGCACTTGATCTCGGACGAGATGAGGAACCGCTGCGGCGCCATGCCGAACAACAAGACGGCCGCATGGGTCGGCAGGCCCTGTCGCAGCAGGTGCAGATGTTCGAGCACATCCGTCGGCGGCGTGTCCTCCGCCAAAGGAAAGCCACGCGCACGCCGGGCGATGCTGACGAAGCGCCGAATCCGCTCGGTCGAGAGATCCGCCAAGGTCGCGTCGGCGCAGACTGCCATGTCAAAGGGACCAGAACGGATCAGTTGCTTCGTCTCGAGGTATTGAACCAGCGCGGCATAGACGCCGGTGATCAGCTCGGAGCTCGTGACGAACCGACGTCGAACGACTTCTGCGGCGGAACGCCGGATGAGCGCCTGCATCTTGGGATGCTTCTGCTTGTCGTCCGCGCCCTTGACGAAGATCAGCCGATGTTTGTGACGCTGCGTCGCCAGCTCGAACTCGCGCTGCGTGGGAGACACGCCTTGGCTGTCTTCGAACCCATACTCGTCACCGAACAAGCCCACGTAGATGTCGCAGCGCTCGACCTCATCGAGATAGAGCGCATCGGCCCGGCGATCGGCGGCGGGGACGTCCTCGAAGAGGAATGGTTCGAAGCAGCGGCGCATCAGCGCGTCGTGGCGCAGGTAGTCGCGCAAGGCGGCCCGCTCCTCGGCGAACTCCTTCTGCACGCTGCTGATGAAGACGCGCAGCGGGTTCATACCAGACTCGTTCGTTCGTTCAGGGGTTCCTGCATCCAGCTCTGCTTGCGCAACAGTGCGATCACGCACTGCTGCGGCCCGCAAGCGGGTGCCACATGACCACTCACATCAGCCCTTCACCAGCTTGAAGCTGATCTGGTAGCGGTAGAACGAAATCGACGGCACCGAAAGCAGTGCCCAGCGCATCTTCTGGTCATCGTCGAGCGCAATGATCGCCCCTTCGACGATCTGATCGGCTTCAGCAACCTGCTCTTTGATGAAACCCATATAGCGCAGCACCTGTCCGACAACGACATCCGTGGCGCGGCCGCGCTTCAGCTCAACGACGAGCAGACGCTTCTTGTTCTTGCTGATTGCCAGAACATCTATCGGTCCTGCGTCCGTAGCGTACTGCTGGCCCACCGGCTCCCCGTCCTCCTCGTAAATGGAGAAGTCCTTGCTGAGGAGCGTCTGATTCCAGTTGGCAACCAGGAAGGCCTCGAGGTGTTTCTCCATGGCGAAGGCGACCGGGTCCTCGATGTCAGGATTCGTCGACACGATCATCGGGCTTGAAGTCGAAGGAGCCTTGCCAAGGAGGCTTTCAATCTCTTCGTGGTAGCCGGTGATCTCGCTAACCGTTCCTGCTGACCCCGAAGAGTTCTGCAACGCCTCGCTCATCTCAGCGCGCGCGATTGCCGTCTCCAGCCAGCTAACCTTGCGACGATGGGGAAGGATCTGCCCAGCGGCGTAGTAGTAGTCGCTTACGACTTCGCCGACGCGATAGGTTCCCGCGCCGTCAGGGCTGAGCACGAAGTCGCCCTTCTTCACTCCCTTGGAGACCGTCCACAGCGCGCCACAGGCAAGGCCAGCCCCAATCTTGGTCTTGTCCGGGTGCTTGGCAAGATAGACCGGGATGTACTTCTGATTGAACTCTCGCCACTCGTCGGGGAACTTTGTGTTCAGGTCTTCATGGATGCCGAAGTCCGTGCCGACGAAGCCCCCTGCGAAACACTCCGCAGCGTGCGCGCTCTTTCGGCCAAGCATTATGCGGTAGTAGTTCTTCATACGAGGCGCGTTCTTCCGGTGAGCAGTTCCTGCATCATGCCCTGCTTGAGAGCGCGGGTTTTGTCGCGGCGTCGCTCCAACGCCGCAAGTTCCGCGTCCATGTCCGACAGTACCTCGGCGATGGCGGCTTGTTCGAGTTTCGAGCCAGGTAGCCGGACTTGATAGGCGACAAGCTGAGCCTTGCCGATCTCGAGGAAGGTGCTACCGCCACAGAGGCTAATGAATCCCTGCTTCTGCGTCGCGAGAAGGTAGTACAGAAAGTTCGTATCCGTCGTTGCGAACGGAACGAAGTTCTTGAATCCTTGATTCGTCGAGATGGGGACTGTGTTGATCGCGCACTCGCCGATTGTGGCTCGCGACGTCATGACGATTGAGTTGGGAGGAATCATCTCCGCTGAGCTTGCCTTCAGCCCGCGCTGCGTGATCGCTCGACTGGTTGCGCATAGGTACTTGTGCCCCTTGAGCGCGGTGATGTCTGTCGGCGTGCACCAGGGAACCTCCCCATCCCAATAACTTGGTTCAGTCGTGCTCGGCGTGCCGCCGCTACGAATCTCCGCAAGCCCGTTCAGCCGCTTCACTTCCCACTCGCCGTGGAAGCTGGGGAGGCGGGTTTGGCCGGTCAGGAGCTGCTGCATGGCGGCCTGTTTGAGGTCGCGCTTCTTGACAACGAGCTGGTCCAGTGCGCCGATCAGCGCGTCTACATCGCTCAACGCCTTCGCGATGGCGTGCTGCTCGGGGAGGGGTGGAAGCTGAACCTGTATGTCACGAAGAATGCCGAGATTGATATGGGGAACCCCCGTTTGAATCGTTCCTCCGCGGATCACCTCCTGCTGTTCCTCGCTGGTAAAGACGTAGAATAGAAAAAGCGGATCTGCAATCGCACGATTCACCGAGAGCTTCATCTGGCTCTGAGAGACCAAGTAGGACTGAAAAGGCGCTTCCGGAACAATTGTTACCTGGCCAAGCGTTCCTCGTTGCGTGAACACGATGTCTCCCGGGCGGGCTAGATTGGCTTCAAGTGATCTTGCTTTCGCGATGGACACGAAAGCAAAGTTGCCCGACACCCACTTGCCGCTCATATTTTGCCCGCGAATGACGGGAACTCCGACTTCCACGTAGTCCCGTGACACGAGGTTCGAACCAAACGGCCCCCCGACGATTGCGTTGCGGGCTCGTGAAGCGACATCGCGAACGGTCGTGCAGCCCCACTCCACCGGAATCACCCCAACTTCGGTCCGCTTGTACCCGAGCTTCAGTTCCATCAGGCGCCCATTGTCACGAGGTGTTTGTCGACGCGAGCGGCGAGCTTTGCGACTTCACACGCGAGCTGCGGGAGCGGCGTGGCGTAGCGTTCGGCGAGCTGGCGGATGCGGTCGGTGAGCGTCTGCGATACGCGATCGAGCTCGCCTTGCACGTCTGCAGCAATCGTGGCCAGCCACTTGTCGTCCACCACGAGCGTCTTGATCTCGTCTTCGCTGAGCTGCCCGTACTTCGCGGCCACCTTCTCCATCAGCCCATCCTGCGCGGTCTTCAACTTCGCGCTGGTGTCTGCTTCCTGCTCGCTCAGCCGCAGGTACTCCTGCAACAACTTGCGCTCATCTGCCGCGTCGCGGTCGGTCTTGACCTCCTTCAGCCGCGCGGCAACGGACGCCTTCGTGAGCTTGTCCTTTTCGTTCTTCGCGTCCTCGAGCAAGCCGCCTTCGCCGCCGTGCTCCTCGGCCAACTCTTCCATCTGCTGCTGGAGCGCAGCGATCCGCACCTCCATCGCTTCGATCGCCGCCTGCTCCTTCGCGAAGTACCGCGCGATGACGAGCGCAGGCGGAATCAACTCGGCCTGATACTTCTTCTTCCCGAGGCTGAAGTCAGGCTTGGCTTTCGTCTTCTTGCTCTTGTCCTCGAGCATGAGCCGCGGCTGCGCTGCTTCGCGCCAACCATCGCCAGCGATGAGGTAGCAGTCGTCCTGCATCGTCTCGGCCCAGTAATCCATCAGGTGCTGATAGATGTCGTAGGCATCGAGCAGCGGCGCCTTCTCGAACTTGGCGAGCAGATCCTCCGCGACCGTTTCGATGAGCTGCTTGGGATGGCCGTCCTTGGCAAACGCCTTGAGACGCGGCGCGTTGGCGGTCTCCCACTTCGTGAACAACCTCGTCGCGGATGCGTTGAACGCCGTGAACTCCGCATGACCGAAGATCGCCGCCTTGATGTCCCCCGCAGCGACGCGCAGCTTGCAGTAGCCCGCTCGATCGGCCGGTTGAAACAACGCGGCCCGCACGCCGGGGATGACCTTCCAGTAGCGATCGAGCGCGTCGACATCGCGCTCAGGTATGCCACCGCGCAAGTGTCCGTCGATGTCCTGCAAGTCCTCCGGCTCGCTGCTGTCGATGTAGCGTGGAAGGTTCAGGTTGAAGTCGTTCTTCGCGTCGGCGATCTCGGTCACCGGCACCATGCGCGCGTAGCCCGCGATCTCCACCTGGCGTGTGAACGTGTCCACGACGCGATGAATGTCCTGCTCGCGCAGCCGATTCTTCGGACCATCCTTGATGAAGCCCTTGGACGCGTCGACCAAGAAAATGCCCTTGCGCGAGGCCGCGTGCTCTTTGTCCAGCACGACGATGCAGGCGGGAATCCCCGTGCCGTAGAACAGGTTCGCGGGCAGGCCGATGATCCCTTTGATGAAGCCGCGCTGGACGAGGTTCTTGCGGATGACACCCTCCGCGTTGCCACGGAAGAGCACGCCGTGCGGGAGAATGCACGCGCCTTTACCGGTGCTCTTCAGTGAGCGCAGGATGTGCAGCAGGTACGCATAGTCGCCCTGTTTCGCTGGCGGCGTTCCGTAGTGCTCGAACCGACCGAACTGGTCGTTCGTCGCGTCGAGCCCGGTGCTCCAACGCTTGTCGCTGAAAGGCGGATTGGCGACCACGTAGTCAAACGTCTTGAGCTGGCCCGAGCTGTCGACGAAGTGCGGCGTCGTCAGCGTGTTGCCCTGCTTGACGAGCGCGGTCGGATTGTCGTGCAGGATCATGTTCATCCGCGCGAGGCCGGACGTCGCCGCGTCCTTCTCCTGCCCGTAGAGCGTGACCTTGGCACTGGCCGCGTCGCCGACCTTCAGAAGCAGCGACCCCGAGCCACACGTCGGGTCGTACACGGTCGTGTCGTTGCTCGTCTTGGCGCTGCCGATGCCCAGCACCTTCGCCATGATCCGACTGACTTCCGCCGGCGTGTAGAACTGCCCCTTGCTCTTGCCACTCTCCGTGGCGAAGTGGCGCATCAGATACTCGTAGGCGTCGCCGAGAATGTCGTCGCCTTCCGCGCGGTTCTTGGAGAAGTCGAGCGCGGGGTTCTCGAAGATCGCGATGAGATTGGTGAGCCGATCCACCATCTCCTTGCCGCTTCCGAGCTTCGTTGCGTCGTTGAAGTCCGGGTAGTCGGAGAGCTTGTTCGCGCTGAACAGCGGCCCAATGATCTTCTTGTTGATCTGGTCGCCGATGTCGCTCTTGCCCTTGAGCGCGACCATGTCCTTGAAGCTCGCGCCCGGCGGAATCGTGATCGGAGCGAACGGAGTGCCCGCGTACTTGTCGCTTACGTACTTCACGAACAGCAGCACGAGGACGTAGTCCTTGTACTGGCTTGCATCCATGCCGCCGCGCAGCTCGTCGCAGCTGGACCAGAGGGATGAGTAGAGTTCGGACTTCTTGATCGCCATGACTACGTGGTTCGCGCTTGCGTGGGCATCGCCTAAGCGAGGTCTTCGACGGGGTGTTCTTGGGCGCGTCCGCTGGAACACCGGGGCTCGGGAAGAGGGGGCGCCAGCGTGATCGTGAAACCGCCGCTCGATCCTGCGGAGCTACAGGTGCTCGGCGCGCAACAGTATCGCGTTGGAGCGAACGTTTGGAGAGCGCGTCGCGGCGAAGTCGGCCCGACGGCTCACGCCCGCGCACGGAGTCTTGCGCGCACGTCGCGATCGACTCGGGCGAGCGGAACGACGATTGGCGTGCCGACGCCGCGACGTTAGCGTCGCCGTCTGCACGGATCCGCGCCATGCCCGAGCCCGACGAATACATCCTCGGTGTCGATCAGGAAGAGCTCGACCGCCTGCACTTCCAGCACAAGGTGTGGACGCAGGCGGCGTACGAGGTGTTTCAGCTCGCCGGACTGCGCGCCGGACACACCGTGCTCGATCTCGGCTGCGGCCCCGGCTTCACGAGCTTCGAGCTCGCGCACGTCGTCGGCAACGACGGGCGCGTGATCGCGCGCGACCAAAGTGCGCGCTTCCTCGACTTCTTGCGCGCCGAGTGCGTGCGTCGTTCGATTCACAACATCGAAGCGAGTCTCGGCCCCGTCGAGGAGCTCGCGCTCGCACCGGACAGCATCGACGCTGCCTACGCGCGCTGGTTGTTCTGCTGGTTGCCGGATCCCGGCCGCGCGCTCGCGCTCGTGGCTCGCGCGGTGAAGCCGGGCGGTGTCATCGTGTTGCAGGAGTACTTCGATTGGGGCTCGATGCGCTTGATGCCGGCGAGTGATGTCTTCGATCGCAGTGTGTTGGCTTGCATGCGCAGCTGGCACGAAAGCGGAGGACGGATCGACGTCGCGGCCGACGTACCGGCACTCGCGAACGACGCCGGCCTGCGCGTCGCGCACTTCCAGCCCCGAGCGCGCATCGGAGCCGTCGGATCGCTCGAGTGGCGCTGGCTCGGCGCGTTCTTCCGGAGCTATCTCCCGCGACTCGTCGAGCGCGGTTCGCTCCGCACGAGCGATTTCGACGCGCACGAGCGCGAGTGGCAGGCGCGGACGCGCGCCGACGCGAGCTTCATCTACGCGCCGGTGATGGCGGACGTCTTGCTCACGAAACCGTGAGCGCCGACGGCGAGTCGCTCGCGGCTGAGTAGGCAATCGTTTCCGGGCGAGCTCGTCCACGCCATGGCTGCAGGAGCGCAACAGCCGGCGGGTGTGTCGTCGAGTTCTGTCCCGCTCCGCGGCGACCTCGAGCGGGTCACTCCGTTGCGCTCGGTCGGGACCCGCTTCCGTCGCGGCGTGAGGAGAGACGCGGGCTCGCAGTCTCAAGGCGTTCCTTTCCGGCGTCGAAAGAGGTGCTTCCGCGGCATCGTTCGCCACCGCCCCCGGGGTGAGCCGGCGCGTGCCGCGAGCTCCTCTTGGACGACGCCCAGACCTCCGCCCCCGCCGTTCGGCCGCCGCTGTTGGACCAGTCGCCCGCGCGTGCGAAGCGCGAGCGGTGGCTGCACGTCGTCATGGCCATCGTCGTCGCCGCTCTCCTTTTGATCGTCGTGGCGATCCCGAGCGTCGGGCAGCGGAGCAGCACCGGACCGGACTCAGACTTGAGTCGTGCGCGGGCCGCGCTGAACGAACTCCGGCGGGCGATCGGCCGGTACCGATACGACCACGGAGTCTGGCCGGGCGCCTCGTGCGGCGACGTCGAAGACGCTGGCGCGTGCTTCGCGCGCCAGCTCACGCACGCGTCGAACGCCGCGGGCGCCTTCGCCGCGAGCTCGGTGGGTGCGGACTTCGGCCCGTATCTACATGGCTATTTGCCAACGAACCCGCTGAATGGGCTGTCGAGCGTGCTCTTGCTTCCCGACGCGCAGGATCGGCCCTCGCCTGCGGATGGGAAGAGCGGATGGATCTACCGTCCATCGACGGGAGAGCTGTGGATCAACGCGCCGGGAGAAGCTGATGGCGTGCGCTTCATCGATCTGTGACCGACGAGTGACGAGCGCGACGACGCTCTGCGCCTTCTCCGCGGAGCGTCGCCGAAGTCGCCAAGCCGGTTTCACGATCCTCGAGCTGTCCGTGGTTCTGCTCGCGATCGCGTGCACCGCAGCACTGTCGATCACGGCGTACTTCTCGCGCGGCGAGGTCACGCTCGACAGCGCGGCCGCGCTGCTCACGGAGGACCTGCGCACCGCGCAGGCGCGTGCAGCGCTGATGCGCCGACCGGTGATGTTCCACTTCGACCGGGACGGCGGCGGTTACGAGTGCGTGGACATGCCGCGCAACGCCGAGCTCGTCGAGGCCGAGCGCCCCGGACCGCGGCGCCTCTACGATCGGGACGGTGTATTCGAAGGCGTGCGAATCACGCGCGTCGATCTCGCCGGCCGGGACCACGTGCTGTTCCAGCCCGACGGGTCAGTCGCGTTCGGCGGACGGATCACGCTCGGGTTCGAGGGCGACTCGCGCACGGTCGAGCTCGAGAGCGGTCGCAGCTGGATCCGCCTCGCGCCCCCCTGAGCTCCGGCGCGCGGGCCGCGAACCGTCTGTCCCCGTTCATTGTGCTTGGAAGACTCGGCGAGGTCCGCGTGCCAAGCACTTGCGATCGCTCGAAGCCCGACGCCTCGGCGCGCACGCCACGACGCACGCAAGTCGCGTTGCAGCAACGGCTGCTGGCCGCGTCGAGCACAATGAAGTAGCCCAGCTCCCTGCCGCTCTCCCCGAACTCGGCCGCCGCCGCGCTGCGCCGGGGCGGCAAAAAAAGTCGGAGAACACGGGCCGGACGCCGCGCCGCGCTTCGTACTGATGTCGACGGGACAGAGGCGACGGCTCCGAAACGTTCCCTCGCGAGCGCGTCGACCAACCTGCCGGCAAAAAAAGGGAGTCGTCTCTGGTTCAGAGACGACTCCGCGCGGGTCGTTGCTGATGCCGGGCATCAGCCGACGGCCGAGATCAGGTGGCAGAACCCGATCTCGGCGGCTCTGGAGTCAAGGCAGGGGTGACGCCAGAGCGCTGCGATGGGGATCGCAGCGACGGATGTTGGGTAACACCCGCACGCGGTACGAGGTGGCAGGACCTCGCACTGCGTGTTCGAAATGTATCCGGGGAAGTCGGGAGGTGTCTACTGAGGATTTCATCGGGAGCGGATGGGATCAGTAGGTCGGGATACTCGGATCGACGTGCAGCCGCCAGGCGTCGAGTCCGCCGCGAAGGCTGCGCACGTTGGTGAAGCCGTGGCCTTTGAAGTAGGCCGCGACGTCGAGGCTGCGCGCGCCGTCCTTGCAGGCGAACACGATCGAGCGCTCCTTCGGCAGGCTCATGTATCGAGCGGAATCCTCGTAATCGAGCAGTTCTGCTTCGGGCAGACGCGCAGCTTCCCATTCCTGGGGAGCGCGCACGTCGACGAACGTGAAGTCGACGCGCTCGTCGAGCCACGCGCGCACCTGCTGCGGGTCGACCTGCATGTTCGCGTCCATGTCCTGCGCGATGTGGATCGTGCGGATCACTTCGGCGACGTCGAGGATGTTGTGGTCCTTGCAGACTTGCGCGAGCGTGTCGCTCGGCTGGAACCCGCACGCCGAGCAACCGCCGACGTGGTAGCGCTGAAAGAGCGCGCGCTGCGCGGCCGGCGCGACCGCGAGGATCTGCGCCATCGTCATATCGGGACGGATCGTGAGTTCTGCCTGCGCCAAGGGACTCTCCGTGAGGGGAAGTCGGGGTCTATCACCGTCTGCCACGCTCGGTGATGACCCAAGTGTAACGCGCGTTGCGCACTTGTGGAGGCGCGGGCCGCGCGCAGAGGTGGCGTCGTTCGAGGGGCTCTTCTACGCTTCGCTCCCCGCGCGCCGGACGCACCCCCCCTCGGAGATCCCTCATGTCGGAAGCCCGCATCACGCCACGCGCCGAGGACTACGCGCAGTGGTATCAGGACGTCATCCAGGAAGCCCAGCTCGCCGAGCCCGCCGGGGTGGTCAAAGGCTGCATGGTGATCCGCCCGCACGGCTACTCCATCTGGGAGAAGATGCAGGCCGACCTCGACCGGCGGTTCAAGGAGACGGGTCACCAGAACGCGTACTTCCCGCTGCTCATCCCACTCTCCTTCCTGGCCAAGGAGGCGAAGCACGTCGAAGGCTTCGCGATGGAAGTCGCGGTCGTCACGCACACCGGCCTGCGGGCGGTCGACGGCAAACTCGAGCTGAAGAACGAACTCGAGGAGCCCTACGTCATTCGGCCGACGTCGGAAACGATCATCGGTCACTTCTTCGCGAAGTGGATCGACTCGTACCGCGACCTGCCGCTCCTCTTGAACCAGTGGGCCAACGTGATGCGCTGGGAGCTGCGCACGCGCATCTTCCTCCGCACCGGTGAGTTCCTGTGGCAAGAGGGCCACACCGCGCACGCCTCGCACGAAGAGGCGGTCGAAGAGGTCGAGCGCATGCTCGGCGTGTATCGCGACTTCGCGCGCGAGATGATGGCCATGCCCGTCGTCTGTGGGCGCAAGAGCGCGAACGAGCGCTTCGCCGGTGCCGTCGACACGTTGTGCATCGAAGCGATGATGCAAGACGGCAAGGCGCTGCAAGCGGGCACGAGCCACGACCTCGGTCAGAATTTCGGCAAGGCCTTCAACGTCACGTTCCAGACGAAGGAAGGCACGCGCGACTTCGTGTGGCAGACCTCGTGGGGTGCGAGCACGCGCCTCATCGGCGCGCTCGTGATGCTGCACTCCGACGACGACGGGCTCGTGCTGCCGCCGAAGCTCGCCCCGATCCACGTGGTGATCGTGCCGATCTACCGCAAGGACGACGAGAAGGCGCGCGTACACGAAGCGGCACAAGAGATCGCGCGCGAGCTGCGCGAAGACGGGCTCGTCGTGCGCGTCGACGACCGCGAGGGCATCAAGCCCGGCGCGAAGTACTACGAGTGGGAGCGCAAGGGCGTGCCCGTACGCGTCGAGCTCGGCCCACGCGACTTGGACGCGGGCACGGTGATGATCAAGCGGCGCGTCGCGCCGAAGGGTCCCGACGGCAAGCCGACGAAGGAGACGCTGCCGCGCAAGGACGTCGGAGTCGCGATCGGCAAGGTGCTCGACGAGTTCCAAGAGTTCCTCTACGCGCGTGCGCAAGCGTTCCGCGAAGCCAACACGGTGCGCGTCGACTCGTGGGCGGAGTTCGCGACGGTCTTCGCCGATCAAAGCTCGAAGTTCGTCTGGGCGCACTGGGACGGAACGACCGAAACGGAGCTCGCCATCAAGGACGCCACGAAGGCCACGATTCGCTGCATTCCGCTCGCAGGCGAAGGTCCGGCGCCCGAGTCCGGTCGCTGCATCAAGTCCGGCAAGCCGAGCTCGCAGCGCGTCTTGTTCTCCAAGAACTACTGAGATGCGCGCTCGCCGGTGCCGCTCGAGCATCGCTACGGTGTGCGCGGCGCTCGGCGTCGTCGCGCTGCTACCCGCGTGCTCGTCGACGCATCGCAATTGGGGCCGGCGCGGATCGATCTCGCTGTACATCTCGGAGAACGTCGAGGTGCGCTGCGCGAAGCCGGTGATCGACGCCGAGCGCAAGGCGATCCGCATCGCGTGGGTCGGCGCGCGCACACCCGATGAGCGGCCGAAGATCGATGCGCTGAGCCTCGTGCTCTTCGACGATCGCGACGGTGATCGTCAGCCCGATCCCGACGAGATCCTCGACGACACCGAGAGCGTCGAGCCCGCGCGCTCCGTGATCTTCGGCGCACTGAGCGAAGCACATGGCGACGCGCTCGAGCGCTTGTTCGGCCGCGTGCGTGTGAAGTGCGGAAGCGAGGATCGCGAAGTGACTTGGCCGCTCACGCGCAAGAAGGACGTGCCCTGAGCGGCGCACGCACGACTTCACAGCCAGTAGCGCAGCTGGAAGAAAAAGCGCTCGAACAGTTTTTCCCACAGCGCGCGCTTCCCCCACTCCGCGCCTTGGATCTCGCGACAGCCGGCGACATCGCGGTCGAAGTCGTCGCGCAACCGGCGCGAGTGCAGGCGATCGACGAGGATCACGCCGCACTCGAGATTGTGTAGGAAGCTCCGGCGATCGATGTTGAAGCTTCCGATCGTGGACCACACGCCGTCGATCACCGCGAGCTTGGCGTGCATCATGCGTTCGGGCCACTCGAAGATACGCACGCCGCCGCGCATCAAGCGCGTGTACAGGTGTCGGCTCGCGTAGTAGACCGCTTGCACGTCGCTTTCCGACGGCACGATCACGCGCACCTGCACACCCCGGCGCACGGCGTCGTAGAACGCGCGCCGCAGGCCTCGGTCCGGCAGGAAGTAGGCGTTCATGATGTCGATACGCTCTTCCGCGCGACGGATCGCGCGCAGATACGCGTGACGCATCCGCGAGCGCGTGATCAGGCCGTGATTGCTGATCGTCTGGACGAACGTCGGATACTCGTGCGACGGCGCGAGCGAGCGCACGGCGCGCGGCACGCCGAACGCGGCGCCGCCAGCTTTCGTCCACGTCTTGTGGAAGAGACGCGCGAGATCGACCGCCGCCGGACCCTCGACTTGCGCGTGCATGTCGTGCCAGCCCCCGCCGCCTTGATCGAGCGGCACGTACTCGTCGCCGATGTTGATGCCACCCGTGAATCCGATCTTGCGATCGACGACGAGGATCTTCTGGTGATCGCGGCGATTGACACCCCAGCGTGGTCGCCACGGCGCGATCGGCGCGTACTCGACGACCTCGATGCGCGCTTTGCGCAGATCGTCGACGTAGTCGCTCTCGAGGCCGAACGATCCGAGTGAATCGAACATCACGCGCACGGCGACGCCGGCGCGTGCACGCTGCACGAGCACCGTCTTGAAGTGCTGCCCGATTCGATCGGCGCGCAGGGTGTAGCTCTCGAGCAGGATCTCCGTTTCGGCGAGCGCCATCGCGGCCAGCATCGCCGGGAACGTCTCCGCACCCGCGCGCAACGGCACGACGCGGTTGTACGACCGCATCCCGCCGCGCATCGGCAGGTACTCGAAGTCTTCCGCGGTCGCGACGATCTGTTCGCGCGGCCAACCGGCGATGCGCGGGAAGCGCAGACGCAGAGCGCCATCCGCTCCGAACGTCGGAATCCATTTCGGCCTGCGCACCGCAGGATCCTATTCGGCGAGCGCGCGCAGACGTCCGAGGACTTCGAGTCCCGCGCCGGAATCGAGCGCGCGCGTCGCGATGTCGACGCCTTCCGCAAGTGTCAGCGCGCGACCGGATGCCTTCAGGATCACTGCGGCTCCGAGCAATGCGGCGTTGCGCGCCGTGCCCGTCTTGCCTTCGAGCACGCCGAGCGTGATGGCGCCGACGCATTTGACGAGCTCCGGATTGTCGCCCGAGCCTTGTCCGTCCGGCGGCGGTCCGAACATCGGCATGTCCGGCTCGGTCGTGGACGAGAGCCCGAAATCCTCCGGCTCGACGTTGAGCGAAACCAAGTGACGCTCGGCGAGCTCGATGCCGCGTGTGCGTTTGCGGAGCGACGGAATCACACCGCCTTCCGGACCTTGGATCGCGAGTCCGCGCGGATGACCAAGGCTTTGGATCACCTCGACCGCGGTGCCGAGCACCGGTCCGCCTTGCGCTCCGAGCACCACCGGTGCGTGCGCGGGCGCGATGAGCTTCTCGACGGTCGCGAGCGGCGTGCGAATCGCGACATCGCCGCGCACGCGTCGCAGGTTCATCAAGCACGGCAGCATGCCGGCCACCGAGCATGCGCCGAAACCGGCCTTGATCACCCAGCTCTCGACCTCGCCGGGATCCCACGTCATGCCGACGCCGAGCGCCTCGAGCGCGCTCGCGGCAGTCAGCCCGCGCTTCGGCGGGACGCAGCGATCGGAGAGGATCAACACGCGCACGCCCGCGCCCGCCGCGATCAACCCCGCGGCGACCTCGAGCGGCGGAACGCGGTCCATGCCATCGTGCGGCGGACAAATGGTCACGAGCCCCGCGACCTCTTGGCAAGGAATCGTCGCGCGCTCGCGCGCCGCGCGTGCGAACGCCGTCAGCTCTTCGACGGTGACGCCCTTCACGCGCATCAGCACGAGGAACGCGCCGACTTGGATCTCGCTCTCACCGCCCGAAAGCACCGCGCTGAACGCGCTGTAAGCCTCTTCGTACGTCAGATTGCGCGCGCCGTCCCGGCCGGGGCCGATCACGCGCATCCATTGGCGAAGGCTCATGCTGAGTGTGGGGACGCGACCGAGCTCGATGTCCGCGACTTAAACCGCTGCGGTTCGCCGGGTTAGCATAGCCACGCGGAACCGGTCGAGCAATCGACGTCGCACGCCGCGCTGCGCTGCCGAAAGTATCCGGTCCCGATGACTCCCCGCGTCCGCACGATCCTCGAGCGCTCGGCCGCCGTCGCGTTCGGCGCTGCGCTCGCGCTCTTCGCGCTCGAAGGCGGATATCGACTGCTGCGTGTGCGCGGCTTGGGGCCGACTACGAATCCGGCGTACGTCGAGCACGATGCGCAGCTCGGCTGGCGTTACCGCAGCGGTGCGCGCGAACGACACCGGACGACCGAGTTCGACGTCGAGATCGCGATCAACAGCCGCGGCTTCCGCGGCGAGGAGTGGCCGCCGCGCGACGGGCGCAAGCGCGCGCTCGTGCTCGGCGATTCGTTCGCGTTCGGCTGGGGTGTCGAGCACAGCGAGTCGTTCAGCTCGGTGCTCGAGCGACTCGCACCCGATTGGCAAGTGCTCAACGCCGCGGTGTCGGGCTACGGGACGGATCAAGAGCTCCTGTTGCTCGAGACGCTCGCGTCGGAAGTCGAGCCCGACCTCGTGGTCGTCGTGTATTGCTCGAACGATCGCATGGAGTGCGCGTCGGTCGCGCCGTACGGACGTGCGAAGCCGTACTTCACACGGCGCGGGCGCGAGCTCGTCGTCGACGGCGTGCCGATCGAAGAACCGTGGCTCGTGCGCCACAGCTACCTCGCGCGCGCGATCGCGAAATGGCTCGCGGAACGGCGACGCCCCGATCGCGATCTCGATCCGAACCGCGAGTGGGCGCTCGTGTGCGATCTGTACCGCGCGATGCGCGATCGGGCGCGCGGGCTGCCGCTCCTCGTCGTGTCGAGCGAGGAGCGTCTCGCTCGGTTCGCGCGCGAAGAGAAGGGTCTGCATCACCTCGATCTGAGGCCGGCGCTCGCCGAGGCGAGCGTTCCGGTGGAGTTCCCGATCGACCGACACTGGACCGCCGCAGGACATGCGCTCGTCGCGCGCGAGATCGCGCGCACGCTGCCGACGCTCGTGCCTTGACCGCGACGCGACGGCGCGATCAGCCGCCTTCGCTCGACTCGCCGTCCTTCTTCTCTTCCTGCTCTTCCTTCTTCTCGTCGTCCGGCTTCTCGTCGTCCGGCTTCTTCTCCTCGGCGGGCGTGTCGTCCGGCGTCGTCTCCGTCTCGCCCTTGTCGATCTTCTTCTCGGGAGCCGAGACTTCGGGACGGGGCCGTATCTGCGCGAAGAAGAGCTCCTTGCTCTTGTCGTAGACGAGTCGGCCGTCGACCACCGCGTACTGAACGAACGTCTCGTAGTGGAGCACGTCGCCGTCGGTGACGATGACGTCGCAGTCCTTGCCGACCTCGAGCGAGCCGACGCGGTGCGACACGCCGAGAATGCGCGCCGGCACGATCGTGATCGCGGCGAGGGCAGCGTGTTCCGGCAGGCCGCCGCGCACGGCGAAGCCTGCTTCGATCGGCAGGTGCATGATGTCGCGACCGACGATGCCGCCGAGGTCGACGCCTTCGTTCGCGGGCGTCACGGCGATCGACACGCCGGAGCGATGGAGCAACGCGGCGTTCTCGATGCTCGATCCACCGGGACGCGCGAGCTCTTCGTTCTTCGTGACGCGCGCGCGCGGCGTGACGATCGCGAACGCACCCGCGCGACCCAGCTCTTCCGACACCGTCCAGCCTTCCTGACAGCCGTCGATCACGGGGCGGAAATCGAACTCCTGCGCGAGCCGCGCGATGCCCAGCAAGTCGTCGCGCTCGTTCGCGCCGAACTTCGCGCGCACCTCGCCCTTCAGCACCCCGAGCACCGCCGTGTCGACGCCCTTCTTCGGCGGCTCCTTGAGCTCCTTGTTCTTCTTGACCTCTTGCTCCCAGTCGCGGTACTTGCGCAAGTACGCCGACGCGGCGACGAGCTTCTCGCGCAAGCTGCGCTTGCCCGCCGCATTGCGGCTCGACCAGCTGAGTGTCGAGAACGGTCGCTCGTTGACCACCAGACCCTTCAGCGATCCGCGCTTCAGCTTCACGACCGCGTTGCTCATGCCGCTCGTCGTGATGCCCGACGCGAGGCCGAGAATCGTGCGGCTGTTGAACGGATCGGCGGTGTCCTGGAAATCGCCCGTCGCGTTGCCGAGCAATCCGCGCGACGAAATCGCGACGAGTCCCGGATAGACACGCAGCCCCGTCGCATCGAGCGTCTTCGTGTCCGGCGGAAGGTCGATGTCGAAGCCGATCTTCTGGATCTTGCCGTTGCGCGCGAGAACCGTCGCGCCGCGCAGCACGGCGCCCGTGCCGGTGTGCACATCGCCGCCGATGACCGCGAAGTAGCTCTCCTCGCCATCGTCTGCTTCGTCCTTGGTGCCGTCCCCTTCGCCGGCTTGCTCCTCGCCAGCGCCGCCGCCCTCTTGCACCGCCGTCGCGTGCGCAGCCGTGCCGAAGACGAACATCGAAAGACACACGGCCGCGAGCGCTCGTCGCAGGTATTTCACAGGCCGACCTCCCCGAACACGAAGCGCCCGTCCAGCATCACCGCTTGGATGCGCGAAGACGCCTCGAACGGATCTCCATCGAAGAACACCATGTTCGCGTCTTTGCCTTTCTCGAGGCTGCCGACGCGATCGGCGACGTCGAGCATCTCCGCCGGTTCGAGCGTCAGCGCGCGCAAGGCGACGTCGCGATCGAGACCCGCGTTGACGATCTCGCCGACGTGCCGCAACCACAGCTCGTAGCCGTTCAGGTCGTCGACGCGTGGCACGAACACGATCTTCGCGCCGGCCTTCGACAGCTCCTGAGCGGGATTGCGCTGCCGCAGCGTGCCGGGATGCATCGTGAGCGACGGCTCAAGCGCGACGCGCACTTTGCGGTCGCCGATGCCGTCGACTTCGAGGTCGTAGGCCTGCTTGCTCGCGACGTAGAAAAAGTCGAGCTCGCGCGTCACGACGAGGCGCAGATCCCATTCGAACTTTTCCTTGTCGATCGCGTCGAGGAAATGCAGGTACTCGGCCGCGCTCGAGATGCTGACGAGTGCGCGCAGGTCGCCGTTCCTCAGGTCCACGAACGGCTTCGTCTTCGGGTCGATCTCGAGCGGCGTGTATTGCGCTCCCGCGTCCTTCGCTTTCGCGTCGTCTTTGGCGTCGGGCTTCGGCTCTTCCTTCTTCTCTTCCTCCGCCGCCTTCTTGTCGTCGACCTTCTTCTCCTCGGTCTTCTTGTCGTCGGCCTTGGCGGGAGCCTTCTTCTTCTTCTGCTCCTGCTCTTTGTCCCACTTCTCGCGGTTCTTTTTCTCCTTCTCCGCGTGCTCGTCGGCCTTCTTGAAGCCGTCGCGCACCATCTTCTTCGACGCGACGCTCGCGCGCAGGACGATCTTCAAGTACGCGTCGCGCTCCAGCAGCATCTCGTCGCGCGTCTTGCCGAACGGGCGGACCACGACCGCTCGACCTGGAATTCCGTTGCCCGGCGGATACAGACCCAGCGTCGTCACGCCGGACTTCACGACCTCGGCGTAGTCTTCCGACGCGGGATACAGCTCGTCGTACGCATCGACGTCGGGATTCGATTCCTCACCGGCGTCACCGTCGAGGCCGAGGCGCGAGTACGCGCTCACGAATCCCGGCGTCACGACCCACGTCGGGCGATCGAGAACGGGGATGCCGCGCTCGATCTCCAAGTCTTCGCCGATCGTGACGATCTTGCCGTCCTCGACGAGCAACACGGCGTGCTCGATCACGCCCTTAGCGACCGTCTCCGCACGTCCGACCTTGATCGCGACGAGGCTCGGCGTCGGCGCCACGAGCGCTCCGCTGGCGAGAAGAAGTGTGTGAAACATCATGAATCGTTCCTCGTGCAGCTCAGAACCACTGCCCGTCACGCTGGCGGTCGTACTCGATGTGTCCGTCGATGAGCACGAGCTCGACGCGCGCGCGCGGATCGAGCGGATTGCCCGAGCGCACCACGACGTCGGCGTCCTTGCCGACTTCGAGACTGCCCACGCGCTCGTCGAGTCCGAAGACGCGCGCGGGATGGATCGTGCAGGCGCGCAGCATTTGGTAGCCGTCCGCGCCGAGACGTGCGGACATGGCGCCCTGCAGGAAGAGCTCTTCTTGCGGCACGACGGGCGAGTCCGTGTTGACCGAAATGTCCTGCGCTCCGGCTTCGAGGTAGCGCTGGACCGTGCCGGTGATCGCGCCGTCGCGCGTCGTGAAGTAGTCCATCGTGCGGGGACCGGCATTGATTGGCGCGCCCAGCTCGACGACGAACGGGCCCGTGAAGTGCGCGTCGAAGCAGCCGTGGCTGAGCACACAGCGCGTGTCGTACTTGCCCTTCCACATGCGCGCCGCGTTCGCGAAGCCGTCGCTGCCGGCGCAGTGGATCAGCATCGGGAGCTCCTTCGAGTGCACCTTCTGCAGATTCGCGAGCGCCGGATCGTCGCGCTCCGCGCGCGTCGCGCCGATCGCACGGTCGCTGAGATTCTCGAGCATCCAACCCAATCCCGCGCGCGTCGCGCCGAGATCCTGGCCGCGCTCGGGGTTGTACGACTGCGCCACCTTCATGCCGCCGGGCTCGCGCACGACGATCTCGTCGAAGCGCGCGCGCGTCTTCGTCTTGTAGACGATGCCGAAGCCACTCAAGCTCGAGCCGCTGCCCGGGATGCCGAACAGAGTCGTCACGCCGCCCGCGCACGCGCGACGGATGCTCGGATTCGAAGGACGCAAGCCGGCCGACGCGCGCAACTGCGGATTGAGCGGTAGCACACTGTCGTTGATGTCGCCCCACGAGCCGGTGTGCACGTGCGAGTGCAGATCGATCATTCCTGGCGACGCCCAAGCCGTGTCGAGCTCGATCACGTCGTAACCGCGCGGCACGTCGCGCTTCTCGCCGACGTACGCGATGCGGCCTTCCTTCACGAGGATCAAGCCCGGGCTGAAGATGCGGTCGTCGCCGTCGACGGTGAGCACCTTGCCGCACACGAGCGCATAGCCCTGTCCGTCCGGAGGAATCGGATCGAGGTCCGGCCGCGCGCCGCTACTCGCGCACGCCGCGAGCAGCAGTACCGCGGCGCACGCGAGGCGTGCCCTGCTCCGCGCACGAACTGCACGCATGGCGACTACCACCGGCGCCCTTCCCGCTGCGCGTCGTACACGCGGCGGCCCTCGATGAACACGACGTCGACGCCGGTGCGTGGATCGATCGGGTTGCCGTGCGTGACGAGAATGTCCGCGTCCTTCCCCGGAGCGATGCTGCCGACGCGCTGCGCGATCCCCGCGGTCATCGCGGGAACGATCGTCAGCCCGCGCACCGCGTCCATGCGCGAGTTGTCGAAGCCGTAGCGACACGCGACCGCGGACTGCAGCGGCAGCTCTTCCTGCGGCACGACCGGCGAGTCGGTGTTGAAGCCGACCATCTTGTGCCCGGCCTTCTGATAGGCCCCGGCGATGCCGACGATCGCTCCGTCCGTGTCGGTCGAGAGCTGCGGGATCGTGCGATCGATCTCGCGCGGACCGATGATCGCTTGCACACCGAGCTCTTGCGCCATCGCCGCCGTGCGGCTGCCGGCGAACTCACCGTGGTCGATGTACACGTCGAGACCGAACTCCTGACGCACCATGGTCAGCGTCGTCAACACGACTTGGTACATCTGCGTGTGCGTCGAGACCTGCGTCTTCTTCGAGAACAGGTCGCGGAACACTTCCCACTGCACGTTCTTCTCGGGCTGAGGACCCTTGCCGTCCTCGTGGTCCTTCCACGCCTTCGCGTACGCGAGCCCGCGGCGGAACGTGTTGCGCGTGTTCCAGTTCATCAGCGACCGGCCGACGCCGACCGTCCAGCGTTCCGGATTGCCCGCTTGCGCGAGCTTCAACGAGCCTGGATTGCGGATCTGCATCTCGTCGTAGCGCGCAAGGCCGGTCTTCAGCAGCACGCCTTGCCCGCCCATGTTCGTGCCCGAGCCCGGGATGAACAGAATCGACGTGACGCCGCCCGCGACGGCGCGCATCAAGAACGGATTGCCGGGCGCGACGGCGGCGCTCGCGCGCAGCTCCGGGTTCGTCAAATACACCATGTCGTTGATGTCGTTGACGAGGAAGCTCTGTCCCGCGATGTGGCTGTGCAGATCGACGAAACCCGGCACGAGCCAGCGATCTCCGAAGTCGACGACTTCGTAACCGGCGGGCACGGCCGTCGTGCGTGCGGGACCAACGGCTTCGATCTTGCCGTCTTTGACGAGCACGACGCCGTGATCGACGACTTCGTCGCCGTTCACTCCGACGACCACGATCTTCTTCGCGCGCAGCGCGAGACCCGCACTCGCTCCACGTTCGCCCGCCGGAGCTTGCTTCGGCGTCACCTGCTTCTGTTGTGCCGCGGCCGGTGCCACGAGCGCGAGGCACGCAGCGAACAGCGCGAGCCCGGATCTCTCACCACATCCGGCTGCGACCGCGCCAACTCGTCCGGAGCGGCGTTGTTGGATCGCAATTGATCCTCGCTGACCCAACAGGTCAGCTGCGGTCGATTCCGATCCAACGCCTTGCTCCGTACAAGCTGACGCGATCTCGCGACGGACATGGTGAGAGATCCGGGCTAGCCTCGATTGCGGTCCGAGAACGCGGCTCCGAACGAGTGGGTGCGACCGCAGCAAGATGTGGCGACAGATGCGGGCGAGTTGCGCCCGGCAGTGCGGCATTCGTTCGAATCGCGTCGTCGTCATTTGGAGTCGCCCTGCAAGGAACCCTCGTTGCGAAGAACGGTCAACGGACTTCGCGCCCGTTGACCCACACGCGCGTGACGCTCGTCGCGCCCGCCAGCGGCTCGCCGTCGAGCAAGAGCACGTCCGCATCCATGCCGGGCTGAAGCCGTCCGACGCGCTCGTCGATCGCGAACATGTCGGCCGCAACCGACGTGAGCGCACGCAACGCGGCCTCCGGGCTCATGCCTTGTGCCACCGCATAGGTCGCGATCATCGCCAACTCGGCCGCACCCTCTTCCGCCGCACTGTGGAACGCGACCGGGATTCCCGCGGCGGCGAGCTCGGCGAAGCGGTTGCGACGCTCGATGCCGCTCTTCGGCTCGATCGCGACGACGGTGTGACTGAGCAGAATGCCGGCGACGCGACCGCGGATCCGCGCTGCGACCTTCCACGCATCGTTCGCACCGTAGAGCACGGGGCGGATGCCCGTCGATTCGAACGCGTCGACGCACGCGAGAATTTCGTCCTCGCGGTCGACGCCCACGACGACGGCGGCTTTGCCTTCGATCGCGCGGCGGAGCGGCTCGAGGTCCGGATCGACGGCCGGCGGCTTCGGCTCGCCCTTGATCTCCTTCTTCTTCTCGGGCTTCGGCTTGCGGAGCTCGGAACGTCCGGCGATCTCGAACTCGGTCGACGTGTGCTCGGCTTCGAACTCGATATTCGCGGCCGCGAGCGTCACGTGTCCCTTCAACTTGCCGTCGATCGTCTCGGCTTCGATCGCGACCGATCCGCGCGTTCCGTCACCGGACAGCGTCACCTTGCGTCCGTCGCGCTTGCCCGAGATCGAGATCAGATCGTCGGACAAACCCGCGCAACGCAGCGATCCGCGAATCGCGCCTTCCTCGTCGAGCACGTACAGACGGAACCGGCTCGCGTCGAACGGCGGCACGGTGATCTTCGTCTCCCACGCACCCGTGATCGGCTGCGGAGGCTCCTCCTCGCCCTTCTTCTTTTTGCTCTTCTTCTTGTCGGCGTCGTCCTTGCTCTCGCCGTCCTTCTTGTCGCCTTCGCCCTTCTTCTCGGCGTCCGCGTCCTTCTTCTCGCCCTCGGCTTCCTTGTCCTTCTCGGTGGCTTCGCCTTCCTTCGCCGGCTCGTCGCTCGCATCGGCGGGCGGCTTCCAGCTCGCGAGCTTCTTCTCGTACTCGCTCCACTTCTTCGCGTACTCGACCGCCTTCGCGAGGACCTCGCGCAGGGATTCGCCTGCCTGCAACCGGTTGCGATCCGACCACTGGAAGCGCAACGCGACCGTGTCGCCGACGATCTGCTCGCCGAGGTCGGTCGCAGCCGGCTTGTACGCCATCATCGGCGCGCCGCCGCGGTTCGGAGCGCGCGGCGTGAGCACGACGGTCGTCACTCCGGCTTGCGCGACACGACGGTCGGCGAGATCGCCGGGCTCGACGAGCCGCTTCAGCTCGAACCGCGCGCCCGCCATCTTCGCCGAGCCTTCGAGCCCGAGGTGTCCGAGCGCGTCGATCATGCCCGGCATCGCGGCCTTGCCGCGCACGACGGTCGCTCCGCGCGGACGTCCGACGCGATTGCCGACGTCGACGATGCGTCCGTCTTGCATGAGCAGCTCGCCCGGCGTGAGGACGTGACCGTCGCCGAGGTGGAGCTCGTCGACCGCGACCACCACCGCCGACGTTTCGTACGCCTTGTACGCGACATCGCCGTCTACCCACGTCGCGATGACGCTCGTGCCGAGCTCGAGCGGCGCACCGTTCAGCACCACGAAGTCCGCGTCCTTGCCGGGCGTCAAGCTGCCGACGCGGTCGGAGACCCCGAGGATCTCGGCCGGCGCCAGGGTGATCGCGCGCAGCGCGTCGTCGGGCGACAGACCGCCGCGCGACGCGACCGACGCCGCGAAACGCAGCTCGCTCGCCGGAACGTTGTTCGGCGTCGAGATCGCGAAGCGCACTTTCGCGGCGGCGAGCTTCGCCGCCGTGTCGAACGTCGGCCAGCGCGAGTCGCGCTCCTTGCCGAAGCCGCGCGTCGCGCCGTTCGGATTGACTTGCGCGTCGACGATGACGCTCGCGCCCGCGCGCGCGATCTCCGCCGCGACCACGCCGGCCTCGTCGGCCGAGTCGACGATCAGCGGGAGATCGTTCTCGCGGAAGAACTCGACGAGCGCGCGGATCTCGGTCTCGGTGCTCGCGGCCATGCGCCACGGCTTGCGCGCCTGCAGGAGCTCGCGCAGCTCCGCGCCGACACCGGGTCCGTACGTGCCGCTGTCGTCCGCGCCCTTGGCGAGCTCGACGAGCTCGCCGAGCGCGACGATCGCGCCCATCAACGTGCGCGGCAACTGCGCCTCCTCCACCCCGAGACCGACGTCGACGGTGGCCGGAATCGGCGGACGCCAATAGCCGGGCGTGTTGCGCGCTTCCGCACTGACCGCGCCGTGGATCGCCGCGCTGCGCGACAGCACGCGACGCTCGTCGTCGGGCGCGCGCTTCGAGTCGAGCTTGACGACGGCGCCTTGTCCGGCGATCAAGCGCCCGCGCGCCGGCGAGATGTAAGCGCTCGTGACGCCTTCGGCGAGCGCCATCGAATACGTCGAATAGAAGTCGAAGTTGTCGATGCCGAGCACCGCGGGATCGGCCGTCCGGTCCGACGGGCGCGGGTAAGGCAGGTCACCCGGACGACCGCTCGCGCCGTACGTACTGTCGGCTGCGACGAAACCCGGCACGATCACCGCATCGGGACCATAGTCGACGACGCGCGCGGCGGGCGGAACGACCAGGTCCTTGCCGACGGCGACGATCTTGCCGCCGTCGATGATCACCATCGCGTCCGTGAGCACTTCGTTCACGTCGACGCGGTGCACGCGTCCGGCTTTCACCGCGACGAGTCCGCTCGGTTCGGCGGAGGACGTCGGAGCGAAGCCGATGCTCGCCGCGCAAGCGAGGAGCGCGGGCAAACCGTGGCACACAGACCGCTTCATTCCTTCTTGTCCTTGTCGTCGGTGTCCTTCTTCGAATCCTTCTCGCCGCGATCGACCTTCGGCTTCTCGACCTCGCTTTTGTCGCCGTGCTCGTCGTCGTGGACGTCGGCGTTCGCATCCGCGCCGGACGGAGCCGTGTTCTCCTGCTCGACGCCATCGATCAAGTGGCGCGCGCGCACGTCCTTCGAGCGGTCGTACGCGAGCTTGCCCTCGATGATCACGTATTGAACGGTCGTCGTGACCGCGAGCGGATCACCGGATAGCAGCAGCACGTTGCCGTCCTTGCCCACCTCGAGGCTCCCCACGCGGTTGCCGAGACGCAGGATGTCCGCCGGCACTCGCGTCACGGATTCGAGTGCGACCTTGCGATCGAGTCCGTAGCCGACGCACAACGCCGCCTGGTACCAGAGCGACTGCGACGTCGGGTTCAACGACTGCAACGCGAACCGCACGTTCTTCTTCTGGAAGACGCCCGGCACGAACGTCTCGATCTCGTCGCCCGTGATCGGATCGCGCTCGACGTGCATGAGGTTCGCGCCGAGGATCACGGGCACGCCCGCTTCCGCGATGACGTCCGCGGCCTTCCACGTGTCGCCGTCGAGCACGAGCACGGTGCTCGCGAGGAATCCGTTCGTGCGCGCGACCTCAAGCGCGACGTGCACGGAAGACGCGCTGTCGCAGTAGAAGAAGGCCGGGATCTTGCCCTCGACGAGGCGCAGCAGCGGCTCCTGCTTCTCGTCGATCTCGCCGCGCGGGATCACTTCGAGGCCGGCGACCTTCCACGCCGCGCTGCCCTCCATCGCGCGTCCCTTCTTGTTCTCTTCCTTCTCGAGATCGCGGCCTTGGAACAGCGCCTCCCTGCGCGCGTGGTCCTTGCCGGCCTTCTTGTCCTGCACGAGCTTCTCGAGATAGAAGCGCAGCTCGGTGAAGGCACGCCGCAACGACTGCGCTTGCGTAGCGCGGGAACGGCCAGCGCGCGGTCCGGCGCAGAGCTTCAAGCCGGACTGACTCCGCACGACCATCTGCTCGATCGTGATGCCGAACGGCTTCACGATCATGCCCTGCCCACCGATCACGGTGGCGTTGCCTTGCTGGATGTTGATGGTCGTGACGCCCTGGCGCAGCGAGTCCTCGAAATAGACGCTGACCGGATCGATCGAATCGCGCACGTCGAGGAACGGCACGATCTCGACGCCCTCGTTCGGACGATCCATGCCGCGAAAGGTGTGCGCTTCGACGAAGCCGGGGAACGCGACGAGCTCGGGATGGTCGAGCGTCTCGGCGTCCCACGGCGCCGTCGCGTCGGCACCGATCGCTTGGATCTTGCCGTTCTCGATGACGATCACGCCGTTCGCGATGTCGGGGCCGCTGGCGCTGACGATGCGGCCGACTTTGATCGCGAGCTTGTCGGCGGCCTGTGCGGTGGGTGCGAGGACGACGAGACCGGCGAGCAGCGCACGGAACGTCGCGCGCGAGACGGAGGAAGACGACATGAAACTGGCTCCGGACGGTGGACGGTGAAAGCGGAAGGGCATCATTCGCGTTCGCGTGGATCGACTTGGAGCACGCCGTCGAGCACGACGCCGACGACGCGCGAGGACGGTTCGAACGGCGGTCCACTCCACAACACGAGGTCGGCGTCCTTGCCGACCTCGAGCGTGCCGACGCGCTTCTCGATGCCGAGCATGCGCGCGGGCGTGGAGGTGACGGCGGCGAGCGCCTCGTCGAAGGTCAAGCCGCCGCGCATCGCGTAGCCCGCCTGCATCGGCAGGCGATTCTCGATCTGCGGCAGCCCGTGGCTCGACAACGCGACCGGCACGCCGTGATCGAGGAGCTGACGAGCGCAGCTCCACGCCATGAACGCGCTCTCGTTCGTCCGACCGCTCGGCGGAAACGGCGGCAGCACGACGGCCGTGTTCGAGCGCACGAGCAGCTCGGGATCGCGCCACGCCTCCGCCGTCGCATCGAGGATCATGCGCGGCTTGCCGAGACCTTCGCGCTCGATCTCCTCCTTGAGGAAGACGGCCGTGCGGATGTCCTGCGTGGTCCAGGCTTGGATCGACAACGTGAGCTCGCCGCGCAGCACGGCCAGCAACTGATCGGAACCCGGGAACGCGCGCGTCTCGTCGCGCTGGCTCGCCGCCGCCTCGAACATCGCGCGTCGCCATTCCCACTCGACGCCCATGCGCGTCGTCGGACGGCGCGAGAAGAAGTCGTTCGGTCGCGGGAACGCCGGGTGATTGAAGAAGCTCGGCTGCTGGCCCATCGCGCCGCGCAGCACCGCGTCCGCGCGGACCGTGCGCGCCGCGATCGACTCGGGACCGCCGGTCTTGAGCACGATGCCGCGTCCACCGATCACGGCGAAGTCGGGCGGATTCACGAGCACCGTCGTGACGCCGCTGCGGAGCTGGCGATCCCAATCGATGGAGAACGGGTCGAGCGACTCGGCGACGCGCGCGCCCGGCACGATCTCGGAGCTCTGCTCGACCGAGTAGAACCCGCTCGTGATGCGCACGCTCGCATCGATCAAGCCGGGCGTGACGGCGAAGACCTTGAGCGTTTCGTTGCTCGGCGATTCGTCGGACGCGACGCTGACGGTCGCGATCTTGCCGCCGTTCACGAAGACCGTGCCCTTCTCGAGCGTGCGGCCCGCGCCGGTGTAGATGCGCTCGGCGAAGATCGTCCAACGCGTGCGCGGTTCGTCTTCACGCGGTTGCACGCTCGGTGCGGCGATCCAGGCCAGAGCTGCGACGAAGAGCGGGCTCATTGCTCACCTCCGTGCACACGCGCGCCGTCGATGTACACGGCGTCTATCGCGCTCGACAGCGCGAGTGGATCGCCGCTCCACAACACGACGTCGGCATCGAGACCGGGCGCGAGATTCCCGACGCGATCGCTCACACCCGCGATTTCGGCCGCGCCTTGCGTGAGCGCCTTCCACGCGACCGCCGGCGCTACTCCGTCGCGCACGCACAACGCGGCCGTGAAGCGGAGCGCAGATGCGTCGCGCCAAGGCGCGTCGAGGCCGAACGCGAACGGAACCCCAGCTCGCTCGAGCATGCCGACGGCGTCGAGCGTGCGCGGATGCACGCCCGCTTCGAACGGTCCCACGATCACCGCGAGCTTCGCTTCGCGCAGCGTGTCGGCGACCTCGCCGGCCCAATCCGCGCCGAAGATCGCGCCCTTGAGGCGATGGCGCGTCGCGAAGCTCGCCGCACGCTGCACATCGGCGCGCGTGTCGGCCTCGAAAATGACCGGCAATCGGCCGGCTCGTGCTTCCGCGAAAGCACCTTTGGGCTCCGCGAACACGCGCTCGAGCTCCGCGATCGCACCGGATGCGCTGGTCGGCGCGCGGTTCGAGACCAACGCGTCGGCGCTGAACGTCAGACACAGATGCGCACGGCTCTTCAACACCGAGCCGCCTGCGGTCTTGACCACGGCCGTCGTGCCGCTGGAGAGACCCTGCCGCGTCGGCGCGAGCAATAGGCTCGTGACCCCGGCGTTCACCAAGTCCTCGAACTCGGGATGCCGCGGCGAGAACACGAGTCCCGATTGCGCTTCTGGGAGCAACGCGCGCGTCGGGTCGCGCAGGTCACCGGACGCTCCCGCGTATCCGTGCAGTGCAACGAGCCCGGCGGAAGCGGAGCCGGCGTGCACGAACACCGGCGTGTCCGGCGGCGCGTCGACGTCGACACCGACGGCGCGAATCTTGTCGCCCTCGATCCAGATCCGGCCCCGTTCGAGCGAACTTCCATCGCCGAGCCAGACGCGATCGGCTTCGATGACGAACGACGCCGTAGCCTGGGCGGGCGGCATCGACAACAAAACTGCGGTCGCGACGATCATCGATTCACTCCTTGGGCTCGACCACGACGCGGCCGGCCGAGATGACGTAGCGCACACGCCCTGCCGATGTGAGCGGCTCGCCGTCGAGCACGAGCAGCTCGGCGTCCTTGCCGGGCTCGACGGTTCCGATGCGGTCCGCGACATCGAGCGAGCGCGCCGCGCCGAGCGTCAGCGCGTCGAACGCCTTCTCGCGCGCGAGTCCGTGCCCCACCGCAAGTTCGGCGAGCAGTGGGAGATCCCGGCTCGCTTCGGCGTCGGTTCCGCCGCTGCCGATCAGCACGCGCACACCGGCATTCGCGAGTCGGCCGGCGAGCGATAGATCGGCCGCGTCGAACTCGTCGCTGCGACCGCGACCGAGCAGCGCGGGCCAGACGATGACGGGGATGTGGCGCTCCGAGAGCTGCGACGCGAACGAGAGCGACTCGCTGCCGCCAGCGATGATCAGGCGCAGTCGGTCGTACTTCGCCGTTCCATCGAGCAAGCCGCGCAGCTCCGCTGCGCGGTGGCTCTGCACGATCAAGGACACGTCGCCGTTCGCGACGCGGCCGAGGACTTCGTTGTCCTCGTCGTAGCGAGGAGCCTGCGGTCGCTTGTCCTCGGTGTACTTCTTCTCCTTGAACTCCTTGCCCTTCTCCTTGGCGTCCTTCTCTTCCTTTTCACGGTCCTTCTTGGACTTCTTCGCGTCCTTCTCGAGCTCCACTTCCTTCTCAGCGATCGTCTTCTGCCACGCTTCGAGCTCGTGCTTGTATTCCGTCTTCGAGAGCAGGTAGTTGCGCCCGCCCTCGATCGCCGCGAGCACGCGATCGACCTCCATCAGGCGATCGAACGGATCCACCATTTTGGGTCCCGAAGGAGCGAAGGCCAGCGCGCCCTCTTCGTCCTGGTCGGCGCCCTGCTGCTGGGCGAGGTTCGCCGTCAGACCAACGCTCATCGACACGTTGCTGTCGCGCAGCAGGACCGCGTTCGCACGCGGCACTTCGGGCGCGATGCGCACGACGGCGCCGAGACCGCCAACGCGGGAGGTAGCGCCGGCTTGAATGCGTGCGCACGTGACGCCCGCCCGGACTGCGTCGCGACGGACTTGCTCCTCAGCGTTGAAGTCGACGCCGTCGACCGTCCGCGTCGCCGCCGATGTCGAACCGTCCGCCAGTGCATCCGGCGCAACGGCGACCGCGGCCCACGGGTCCACGAACGCGGCGCAGATCCACTCGCCGGTGATCTCGCGAGCGCCATCGGGCTTGATCAGATCGGTACCGACCGCGATGACCCGCCCCGCGCGAACGACCACGGCAGCGTTCTCGAGCGACTCGCCCGGTCGCACCATGACTCGCTTCGCGCGCAGGAAAAGCAGCTCGTCGGCTGCAATCGAGTCATTCCCGGATTGCGCGGCGACAGGAGGCGCAATGCAGGACCAGAGACCGAGGAGACTGAGAAGGCCGGTGCCGACGTGCATCATGTTCCGTTCGCGAGCGAATGGCGGCTCGCGCGTACCGACTCGGCTGTCCCTGCGCATTCGCCTGCCGTCGGACGGAGCGGTGGGCGTGGCAGACAGCTGCGCGATCGGGGGCGCGCATGATAGTGGAACGCTTTGCGCGGTGGCGAGGGCCGGTAAGAAACCTTAACCATTGATCCGGATCGGCTTACGGTCGGCTTACTGCCGTTCGTCCGCCGCGCTGGGTCCGCGCTCTGGATACGCGCCTCGCAGCGGCGGGAATCCGCGCGCGCCACGCGGAGAAGCGGCGTTCGCTCCGAGGCCGTCGGCGGCTTGGCACCGCCATGCCCAGCTCAAGGAGACGCGCGCTGCACCCCCTGCTCCTCGAACGGGGATACTGGCGCAATCGGTTACAAATACTGAAGTTAGCTCGTCCGTCCGTGCTGATCATCCCGCGCCCTGAGCTCTCCGCGCCCGAAGTTGAGGTCGACGAATTCCGCATCCGGGCACACGACGGCATCCGACTGTTCGGCCTGCGCGCGCGCCCGCGCCTGATCGCGCCGAATGGAACCGTTCGAGTCCGCCTCGTCGGACCGTGCGAGCTGCCGCAGATCGACCATTCGACCGTCCAGGACGGGACGACTGAATTCGTGCTGCAACTGCCCGCCGGACGTCGCCTCGAAGACCGCGTGCTCGACGTCTTGCGCGTCTGCCAACTCGCGTCGGAACGCGAGAGTGCGGTGCAGCTCTTCGCGCCCAGCCACGATCAGGAGCCCGATGAGTTCCTGATCGCGGCGCAGCTCCTCTCGAAGGAGCTCGACGGCAGCGACGGCTTCCCGACGCGGCCGTAGGCACGTGCGCCGCAACATCCAGTCGCGTCTCGCTCGCCCGCAGCTCTCACCACGTCCGTCGTGAGGTTGCGCCTGCGCGTTCGAAGCAAGGCGTTGGACCGGATTCGACCGCTGCGTGCGAGTCGGCGCAGCCGCAGCAGGACGCGGTGAGAAATGCAGGCTAGTGTCCTGAGTCAGAAGTTCGCTCTCACCAAGGTCGAGATCGTCGTCGCTGGCAAGGCGCGAGGGTGCAGGCAACCTGTCAGGTTTCCGAACCCGAGCAACGCCGCCAGCGCGGAGGAGATCGA
>JBJXHG010000012.1:0-33211 GCA_046160865.1 Planctomycetota bacterium
AGGCTCCTGCGCGGCCAGCCAAGCGGCTCGGCGGCGCAGAGCTGAGACTGCGTGCAACGCGCGCGGTGACACGAAAAAACCTCCGACACGCGCACTCTGCGCACAATCAACGGGGACAGATTCGCTCAGCTGCCGAGTTGGTCGAGGAACCATCCAGGCAGCACGCCGAGCAGCACGACCATGCCGGCGCAAAAGCTCGCTGCGATCGCGGATGGCAGGCGATCTTCCCGTTCGAGCTGCGACTCCGCGATCTCCGGTTGCATGTACATCGCCACCACGACGCGCAGGTAGTAGCCGAACGCGACCACCGACAGGAGCACTCCGACGACGGCGGCTGCGACGAGGTCCGCGCGCACGGCTACGGCAAACACGAGATACTTCCCGAGGAAGCCACCGGTTGCGGGAATCCCACCGAGCGACAACATGAAGATCGTCATCGCCGCGGCGACACCGGGGCGGCGTTGCGCGAGTCCGCGCAGCGACTCGATCGTCACCGGCCCGCGTGTTTCGCCTTCGAGCCACGCAATGATCCCGAACGCCCCGCCCGCGGTGAACACGTACGCGGCCATGTAGAAGATCACTGCGCGCGTAGGACCGCTCGGATCGGGATCCCCGGCGAGCGAACCGGCGACGGCGAGAAGCAGCGTCCCCGCGTGCGCGATGCCGGAGTACGCGAGCATCCGCTTGAGGTCGGTCTGCACCAGCGCGCCGATGTTGCCGACCGCCATCGTGAGCAGCGCGATCCACACGAGCAGCGCTGCCGCCGACGAGGGCAGCAGGAACGCTGCGTGGAGTAGGAACGCGAAGCCGGCCGCCTTCGTGCCCGTCGCCATGAACGTGGTCACCGGCGTCGGGCTGCCTTGGTAGACGTCCGGCACCCACAGGTGGAACGGGAACACGCTCACCTTGAAGAACAGGCTCGCGGCGATGAGCGCGACGCCCATCAACGCGAGCGGCTTGCCGGCGCCGACTTCGCGCAGCTCCGGCAGCGAGATCGATCCCGCGCCGAAGTACAGGAGCGACGTGCCGTACAAGAAGAGCGCTGCGGCGAATGCCCCGAGCACGAAGTACTTGAGTCCTGCTTCGACCGAATCGTTCCGCGAACGTCGGAACGCGGCCAGGCTGTACAGCGGCACCGACAGGAGCTCGAGTCCGACGAAGAACACGAGCAGGTCCTGCGCGCTCGCCATCAGCATCATTCCGGCCGTGGAGGAGAGCAGCAGCACGTCGTGCTCGATGAGGAGCGGGCGTTCTTCACGGTAGTAGCGGTGTCCGAACGCCCACGCGATGGTCGCGGAGGCGAGGAACAAGAGCCCCCACGCCGCCGTGGCGGTGCTCGACAGCATGCTGTCCGCGAGCACGCGCATCGTCGGCGTGCCGATCGAGCGCATCTCGAAGACGGCCGCCGCGGCGATCGTCGCGAGGAACAGCACCGGCCGCAGCTTGTTCATGCGCGGCAAGATGTCGGCGAGGAGCAAGAGCACGATGCCACCCGTCAGTGCGAGCAGCGGTGCGAGCGCGGCGAGCGCATGCGCGTCGAACAATCGCCGAAAGACTTCCGGGGTCATCGCTCGGATCCTTCGAGCGCGAGCTCGGGCGCGTTCTCGAGCATGGCCGCAGTGCGCGTTCCGCGCGCGTGCTCGATGCGCTGCATGAGTTGATCGATCGAGCCCTTGCTCGTGTCGAGGAACGGATTCGGCGCGACCCCGATCCAAACGATCAGCGCGACGATCGGGAGCATCAATACGACCTCGCGCGCGTTGAGATCGGACAGCGTGCGGTTCTCGGCGTGGATGACGGGGCCGAACAGCATCTTGCGGGTCGCCATGAGCAGATAGATCGCGCCGAAGATCACGCCGGTGACCGCGATCGCGCTGATCCATGGCGTGCTCTGGAATGCCCCGAGCAGGATCAGGTACTCCCCGACGAAGCCGTTGAGGCCCGGCAGACCGACGCTCGAGAACACGGCGATGCACAGGAACAGCGCGAACACGGGCATCACCGTCGCGATGCCGCCGTACTGGTCGAGCGCGCGCGTGTGCCGCCGTTCGTAGATCATGCCGACCAACAGGAACAAGAGACCCGTCGAGAGGCCGTGGTTCACCATCTGCAGCATGCTGCCGCGCAGTCCGGCGTGCGTCAGCGCGAACAGCCCGAGCACGACGTAGCCCAAGTGGCTGACCGACGAGCACGCGACGAGGCGCTTGATGTCGGTTTGCGCCATCGCCAGGAAGGCGCCGTACACGATGCCGGCGGCGCCGAGCGCCATCATCCACGGCGCGGCGGCGAGCGCGGCCGCGGGGAAAGGCGCGATGCAGAAGCGCAGCAGTCCGTACGTGCCCATCTTCAACAGCACGCCGGCGAGGATCACGGAGCCGGACGTCGGCGCTTCCGTGTGCGCGTCCGGGAGCCACGTGTGGAACGGCATCACCGGCACCTTGATCAGGAACGCGAGCGCGAAGCCGGCGAAGAACCAGCCCTGATCCGCGAGCGGCAGGCGCGCCCCGAGTTCGGTCAGCGCGCTCACGTCGGCCGTGCGGAAGCGGTAGATGAGCGCGATGACCGCGATCATCATCACGAGGCTGCCGACCAGCGTGTAGAGGAAGAACTTGATCGTCGCGTACAGCCGGCGCTCGCCGCCCCAGATGCCGAGGATGAAGTACAGCGGCACGAGGCTGACTTCCCAGAACACGTAGAAGAGCACGAGGTCGAGCGCGAGGAACACGCCGAGCATGCCCGTCTGCATGACGAGCAGCCACACCATGAACTCCTTCACGCGCTGGTGGATGTGCCCGTACGTCGACAGCACGATCACCGGGCCGAGCACGCACGTGAGACCGACCATCAGCGCGGAGAAGCCGTCGATTCCGAGCTTGAAGTGGATCGGCGCGGGCCCGTCGCGACCCGGGATCTCGAACCACGGCCGATCGACGACGAGCTGAGCGGCGGCGCTCGCTCCGTCGAATCCGGCGAGCAGCCACAGGCCGAGCGCGCAAGTCGCAAGCGTGGCGAGCAACGTGATGCCGCGCAACGCGCCCACCGCGCGCGACGGCGTCAGCATCACGAACAGCGCGCCGACGAGCGGCAGGAACACGAGGTAGGCGAGCATCAGCGCGCGCTCCACAAGAAGAGAAAGGCGATCAGCGCGGTGACGGCACCCATCCACACGCTGTACGTCGCGATCTTGCCGTCGGCCATGCGTCGCACGCGGCCGCCGAGTCGCACGCACAGTGCGGCGGCGCCGTTGACGACACCGTCGATCGCGAATTGATCGACGATCACCGCGATGAAGAACGCGATGAGTTTCACGGGCTGCACGACCAGCCGTCGGTACGCGGCGTCGATGCCCCATGCGTCGAAGAGGAACGCGGAGATCTTCGGCCGCCCGACGCGGTACGCCTCGTCGGCCGCGGGTCCGAGCTTGCAGCGGTGGTATCCGAGGTGCGCGAACACGAGGGCCACGAGCGCGCCGAGGATGAGCAGCGCGATCTCCGTCGCGTGCGTGAGATGCAGATGCGCGCCTTGCGCCTCGAGCATGTGCGTCCCGATCGCGGTGACGGGCTCGAGCCACTCACCGAGCACGTGCGATACGTGGAACACGGGCGGCAAGCCGAGCGCGCCGCCGAGCACGGCGAGCACGGCCAGGATCCCGAGCGGGATCGTCATGACGCTTGGCGACTCGTGCGGATGGACGGTGCGCGTGTCGTAGCGCGCGCGACCGAAGAACGTCAGCGCGACCATGCGCCACGTGTAGAAGGCGGTCATCGCAGCCGTCGCGATGCCCACGATCCACAGCAAGAGGTACACGCCGCCGCGTGCGTACGTGTGCGCGAGGATCTCGTCCTTCGAGAAGTAGCCGCTCAGGAGCGGCAAGCCCGACAGAGCCGCAGCGCCGGCGAGGAACGTCGCGAACGTCGCCGGCATCTTGCGCGCGAGCCCGCCCATCTTGTGCATGTCCTGCTCGTGATGCATGCCATGGATCACGCTGCCGGCACCGAGGAACAGGAGCGCCTTGAAGAAGGCGTGCGTGACGAGGTGGAAGATCGCCGCCGCGAACGCGCCCGTGCCGAGCGCTAGGAACATGAAGCCGAGCTGGCTGACCGTCGAGTACGCGAGCACCTTCTTGATGTCGCGTTGCACGATCGCCGTCGAGCCCGCGATGAATGCGGTCAGCGCGCCGATGCAGCCGATGATCAACAGGAGCGTCGGGCTCGCTGCGAACAACGGATTGAGGCGCACGATGAGATAGATGCCCGCCGTGACCATCGTCGCCGCATGGATCAGCGCGGACACCGGCGTCGGACCGGCCATCGCGTCCGGGAGCCAGGTGAACAGCGGCAGCTGCGCCGACTTGCCGCACGCGCCGGCGAAGAGCAGCAGGCCCGCGCAGAACAACTCGCCGGCGACGTGCGCTCCCTGCGCGCCCGAGAGTTGCGCGGAAACCCCGTTCGCGATGTCGGACAGATCGAGCGTGCCGAACACGCGCACGAGCAGGAACGACCCGAGCAGGAAGCACGCGTCGCCGATGCGGTTCATCACGAACGCTTTTTGACCCGCTTCGGCCGGCCAGCCTTTCTCGTACCAGAAGCCGATCAACAGGTACGAGCACAGGCCGACGCCTTCCCAACCGACGAAGAGCCCGAGCAGGCTCGACGACAGCACGAGCATCAGCATCGCGAACACGAACAGGTTCAGGTACGCGAAGAACTTCGCGTAGCCCGGATCGCCCTTCATGTACCCGGCCGCGTAGATGTGGATCAGCAAGCCGATGCCCGTGATGACGAGCGTCATCACCGCCGACAGCGGATCGATGACGATCGACACGTCGATGGGGAACACGCCCGTGTCGATCCAGTGCCAGGCAGGCGACTCGAGCGCGCGCTCCGCCGCCGGCAAGGCGCGGAGCTGCACGAACGCGAGGATCGCGAGCGCGAACGCGCCGGCCATCGCGAGGCACGCGACGAGCGGTGCGACGGGGCTCGACCCACCACCGTGTCCGTCGTGTACACCGTGACCGGCATCGCCGTGCGCGTCCGCCGTGCGCGCGTCGTGCGCGCTGTCGGCATGCGCGTGCGCCGCATGTCCGTGTGCGTCGTGCGCACCATGCGATCCGTGCGCCGGTGCGTTCGCTCGCGCGCGCTTCGTCGCGACGAGCATGTGCAGCACGCCGCAGATCGCGCTGCCGATCAGCGGTAAGGCTGGAATCCACCACAGGAATCCAGCCGTCGCGGGGGGGACGACGCTTTCGAACATGGGCCTAGGAGCTCGTCGTCGCGAGGCGAAGCGCGCGATCGCGAGACGAGGAGCGCGATGGCGTAGCACGAAGGGTTCCCGCGTTGGAGCGCAGAGCTCGTGGCGAAGGCTCCAGCGGAGCCTTCGCAGCGGGAGCTACCCGGAGGGCCTCCGAGCACGCTGCGCCGAACGCGACGATGAATCGCGGAAGCGCGCGAAGCCGAGTAGGTGAGTTTTTCAACGGGCTCCTAGTACTTCAGGTCCGAGACGTCGTCGATGACGACCGTCTGCTTCTTGCGGTAGAGCGCGATCACGAGCGCGAGACCCACCGCGGCCTCGACCGCAGCGACGACGATCACGAAGAGCGCGAACAGCGGACCCTCGATTTCCGTGCGGCCGCCGAAGTTGGACAGAGCGTGGCTGCGCGTCGCTGCGAGGAACGACAAGTTGGCGGCGTTCAGGATCAGCTCGATGCTCATCAGCACGATGATCAGGTTCTTGCGCATCAAGAACCCCGCGACGCCGATCGAGAACAGGCACGCGGCGAGGACGAGCAGGTGCTCGGACGGAACGGTCATGGCCGAACTCTCTCCGGTTCCGGCGCTCGAGGCCCATCCGATTCTTGTCGCGTCGAATCGACGCGACGGCGCGGAGTGCGCTCGCGCTTCGCCAGCACGATCACGGCGACCACCGTCGCGAGCAGCAGCAGCGACACCGCCTCGAACGGCACGAGGTAGCGCGTGAACATGCCCTCCGCGAGCAGGGCAACCTCGTCGTAGCCGTGCTCCGGCATCGTGCCCGTCTCGCGCGCGCGACCGTGGCTGTCGATGGCGAGCGCGCTCGCCAGGAACAGCGCCGCTGCGACCGCGATCATCAGCGCGGCGCGGCCGCCGCGGAACGCGGCGACGTCGATCTTCTGCATCGAGGGCAGGTCGGCCAGGTTCAGCAGCATGATGACGAAGAGGAAGAGCACCATGATCGCGCCGGCGTACACGAGGATTTGCGCGGCCGCGATGAACTGGAACCCGGCAAGCAGGTAGATCGTCGCGAGGCCGAAAAAGCTCGCGAGCAACGACAAGACGCTGGCGACCGGGCTCTTCGCCAGGATGACGCCGAGTGCGGCGGCGACGGTCGCCGCGGCCATCACGTAGAAGAGGAAGTTTGCCACCGCTCGTTGATGTGGTTGACGTAGTCGATGCGCTCCGCGAGCGCCGACCTGGGACGCAGGAGCTGTGGGATGCCGTACACGAGCGCGGCGCGCGAGTAGTCCGCGAGCTCGAGCTCGTTGCTCATGAAGATCGCGTCCTTCGGGCACGCTTCCTCGCAGAAGCCGCACAGGATGCAGCGCAGCATGTCGATCTCGAAGCGCGTCGGCTCGCGTTCGATCGGACGGTCCGTTTCGCCGCCGTCGATCGTGATCGCGTACGCCGGGCACGCGGCTTCGCACAGCCCGCACGACACGCACGCGATCGTGCGATCGTCCTTGAGCACGAGGCGCGGCTGGCCGCGCGTGACGGCCGTCGTCGGCAGCGGCTCTTCGGGATACTGGCGCGTGATCTTCTTCTCGAACAGCTTGCGGAACGTGATCGACAGCCCCCGGAAGACCTCGGGCAGATAGAGACGCTCGGCGAGCGTGAGGTCCTTGCGCTTGACGATCACCATGGGAGTGCGGAGTCGAGTGCGGGCTGCTTCAGACGAGCAGGAAGCCGGTGTACACGAGGTTGAGGAGCGAGAGCGGCAGCATCACCTTCCAACCGATCCTCATCAGCTGGTCGAACCGGAAACGCGGCAGCGTCCAGCGCACCCACAAGAAGAGGAACAGGAAGAAGCCGGCCTTCGCGAGGAACGCCGCGACGCCGAGTGCCCAGTGCGCTTCGGGGATGCCGGGCACCGAAGGGCCGCCGAGGAACAGCACCGTCGTCAGCGAGGCCATCACGATCATCGCGCTGTACTCGCCGATGAAGAAGAGCGCGAACTTCATCGACGAGTACTCGGTGTGGAAGCCGCCGACGAGCTCGGGCTCGCACTCGGCGAAGTCGAACGGATGGCGATTCGTCTCGGCAAACGTCGCGATCACGAACAGCACGAAGGCGAGCGGCTGTCTCCAGATGTTCCACGTATCGATCGTCGGCTGGGCGTCGATGATCGCGCGCAGGTCGAGACTGCCGGCCATCGCGACGATCGCGACGATGCACAGGATGAGCGACAGCTCGTAGCTGATCATCTGCGCCGAGGCGCGCAGGCCGCCGAGTAGCGAGTACTTCGAGTTGCTCGCCCAGCCGCCGAGGATGATGCCGTACACGCCCATGCTGCCGATCGCGAGGACGTACAGGACACCGATGTCGAGGTCGGTGATCGACAGCTTCGTCGTGACTCCGAACATCGTCACCTCGTTGCCGAACGGGATGACGGCGATCGTGAGCATCGCCGGCATCGCGGCGAGGGCCGGCGCGAAGCGGAACAAGAGCTTGTTCGCTCCGTCCGGCATCACCGACTCCTTGAAGATGAACTTCACGCCGTCGGCGAGCGGCTGCAGCAATCCACCGGGACCGACGCGGTTCGGGCCGATGCGGTACTGCATCCAGGCCGACAGCTTGCGCTCGGCGAGCGTCATCACCGCGGCGGTGCCGATCAGACCGCCGAAGATGACGGCGGTCTTGATCACCCAGACGAGCAGCTGCAGTTGCCAGTCGCTCATCGCGCGGTCGTTTCTCCGGCACCGGTCAAGCGGCCCTCGCGCGGCGCCGGCGTCGGCGGCCGCGCAGTCATCGGTGGGGGCAGCATGTCCAGGTGCGCTTGCAGCGTCCGCACTCCGTTCGGCGGCGCCTTCACGGCCGAGATCGGTCCGCGCACGCCATCGACGTTGACATAGGTCCCCGTGCGCTCGACCCACGTCGGCACTCCGATGCACACGTCCGTCGCCGGAACGTCGAGCGCGTGGCAGTCGAGCACCACGAGGCGCAGCGACGCGGGCAGCGCGCGCAACACATCGAAGCCGACGAGCTCGGCGACGCGCTCGCCGAAGAGGACCGCAGCCGTCGCGCTACCGAGCTCGCGCGCGAGCTCGGCGCCATCGACCGCCGCGATACCGAGATCGGTGAGCCCACGCCGATTCGGACAGGGGTCGCCGGTGTGCAGGAGGTCGTCCTTCAGCGTGTTCGGCGCGGGCGACACGAAGCGCGGCTGGCTCGTCAAGCCGCGCGTGCGCACCATGCGCAGCAGGCCCTCGCCTTCCTCGACCGTCGCGAACGGCGAGACGACGAGCACTGCGTCGGGATGCAGCGTGAGCAGGTTGCCGAGCGACGCGAGTGCGTCCTCGATCGACGCCGGCTCGAGACCGGTCGAGCCGCGTACGAGCGCGCCCGCCAAGCGATCCGGCGCATTCACGTGATCGAAGGCGAAGCGTCCCGTGTCGCACATCCAGAATCCGTTCACTTCCGGATTCTCGCGCGGGCGGAAGCGCTTGACGGGTCCGTTGCGCAGCACTTCGACGGTGATCGAGCAACCGCGCGTGCACTCGGGGCACGTCGACGCGACCTTCGTCAGGTTCCAAACGCGCGCTTGGAAGCGGAATTCCTTGAGCGTCAGCGCGCCGACCGGGCACAAGTCGGCGATGTTCCCTTGGTAATTGCCGGTCAGCGGCCGGTCCGCGAACGTGGAGATCACGGAGCGCGACCCGAGGTCGGCCACCGTGAGCTGTGGCTTCTTCGTCACCTCTCCGAAGAAGCGCACGCAGCGGCTGCACAAGATGCAGCGCTCCTCGTCGAGCACGATCACCTCGCCGAGCGACTTGCGCTTCTCGAGCTGTCGGCGCGGCTCGTGTGTGCGGCCGGAGTCCTGTCCTTCCTGGAACGTGAAGTCCTGGAGGTCGCACTCGCCGGCCTTGTCGCAGATCGGGCAGTCGAGCGGATGGTTCTTCAGCAAGAACTCGAGGCACTCGCGGCGCGTTTGGTGCGCCTTCTCGGACTCCGTGTCCACGACCATGCCTTCGGCCGGCATCGTGCGGCACGCGACGACGACGCGCGCGGGCTGGTCGCCCTGCTTCACCTCGACCTGGCAGATGCGGCAGCTGCCGACGGGCGACAGTCCCGGGTGATAGCAGTACACCGGCACGTCGGCGCCGTTCTGGTGGCAGGCGTGCACGAGCGGCTTCTTCGGATCCGCGTCGACTTCGCGGCCGTTGACGATGATCTTGGTCAACTCAGTGAGCTCCGGCGTATTCGATCCGCGGCGGCGCGAGCGGATCGCTGCGCTTCTGGATGCACTCTTCGAGCTCGGCGCGGAAGTGACGCAGCGACGACAAGGTCGGGATCGCAGCGGCATCGGAGAGCGCGCAGATCGTCTTGCCCGGCGCCATGCCCTTCGCGAGGCTCTCGATCGTCGCGAGGTCGTCGGGCTGTCCGCGTCCCGTCGCGATGCGGTGGAAGATCTGTGACAACCACTGCGTGCCTTCGCGGCATTGGCTGCACTGGCCGCAGCTCTCGTGATCGTAGAAGCGCGCGATGATCTCCATCACGCGCGCGATCGACGTCGTGTCGTCGATCATGATCATCGCGGCGGTACCGAGCGAGCTACCGCGCGCCTTGAGCGAGTCGTGATCCATCACGACGTCGAGGTCATTGCCGGTGAGCAGCGCGCACGAGCTGCCGCCCGGGAACCAGGCCTTGATCTTGCGGTCCTTCCACACGCCGCCGGCGCACTCGTCGACGATCTCGCGCGCGGTGACGCCGAAGGGGAGCTCGTAGACGCCGGGGCGATTCACGTGGCCCGAGATGCCGCACAAGAAGTGTCCGGTGGAGCCCTTCGTGCCGAGGCTCGCGAACCACGCGCCGCCGTTGTTCACGATGAACGGCACGTTGAACATCGTCTCGACGTTGTTGACCGTCGTCGGCTTCGCCCACAGGCCCGACATCGCGGGAAACGGCGGCTTGGGACGCGGATGTCCGCGCTTGCCTTCCAAGCTCTCCATCAAGCCCGTCTCCTCGCCGCAGATGTACGCACCCGCACCTTTGTGCATGTGGATGTCGCACGAGAACGCGGTGCCGAGGATCTCCTGGCCGACGAGGTTCGCGCGCCGCGCCTCGTCGATCGCGGTTTGCAGCCGGTCGTACGACAGGCGGTACTCGCCGCGCACGTAGATGTAGATGTTCGTGACGCGCATCGCGTACGCGGCGATCAAGCAGCCCTCGATCAGGCCGTGCGGATCCTTCTCCATCAGCACGCGGTCCTTGCACGTGCCGGGCTCGGACTCGTCGGCGTTGACGGCGATGTAGCGCGGACGCGGATCCTTCGCCGGATCCGGCATGAACGTCCACTTCATCCCGGTGGGGAAGCCCGCGCCGCCGCGGCCGCGCAAGCCGGACGCCTTCATCTCGTCGATGACCTGCGCCGGCGTCAGCGGCGTACGGAGCACCTTCTCGAGCGCCGTGTAGCCGCCGCTCTTCTTGAACACGGCGAGCGTGTGCGATTGGTCGAGCTGCGTGCGCGGCAAGAGATACGGAGTGAACGCCTTCACGCGAGCCCTCCCAAGAGCTTCTGCACCTGCGCCGTGTCGAGATCCTCGTGATAGACACCGTCGAGGTCGAGCATCGGTGCGTTCGCGCACGCGCCCTGACACTCGACGGGCCACACCGTGAACTTGCCGTCGTGCGACGTGCCGTACGGCTTGGTGCCGGTGACGCGGCACACTTCTTCGAGGATCTGCGTCGCGCCGCGCAGCTCGCAGCTGATGTTGTGGCACACCGAGACGACGTGCCGTCCGACGGGGCGCATGCGGAACATCGGATAGAAGCTCGCGACGCCGAACACGTCGACGGGCTCGAGGCCGAAGTACGTCGCGACGTCCTCGAGCGTGTCCGGCGACAGCCAGCCGCCGAGCTCTTCTTGGCAGCGATGGAGCGCCGGGATCAGAGCGGCGCGTCTTTCCGGGTAGTGCGCGACGAGGAGATCGAACTCGTCCGTGAGCTTCTTCGGCAGCGCCATCAGCGATCCACCTCACCCATCACGAAGTCGAGGCTGCCGATGATCGCCACCATGTCCGACAAGAGCCGGTCGCGCGCGAGCACCGGAATCGCCTGCACGTTCATCAATCCGGGTGCGCGGATGTGGCAGCGCATCGGATGGCTCGTGCCGTCCGAGACGACGTAGAAACCGAGCTCGCCCTTGCTCGACTCGATCGCCGCGTACGCCTCGCCCTTCGGCAGGCTCATGTCCGTGACGATCTTGAATTGGTGGATGAGCTCTTCCATCGACGCGCGCACTTCGTGCTTCGGCGGGAGCACGTAGCGGCGGTCGTCGGCCAGGAACTCGCCGCCGCGCGATCGCGCGAGTCGATCGAGCGCTTGGCGGCAGATGCGCAGCGATTGGCGCATCTCTTCCACGCGCACGAGATAGCGGTCGTAGCAGTCGCCGGTCGTGCCGACGGGGACGTCGAACTCGTACGTCTCGTATCCGCAGTACGGCTCGCGCTTGCGCAGGTCCCAGTCGACGCCCGATCCGCGCAGGTTCGGTCCCGTCAGCGACCACGCTTGGCACTGCTCCTTCGAAAGGATGCCGACGTTGTGGTTGCGCTCGTACCAGATGCGATTGCCGGTCAGCATCTTCTCGAACTCGTCGATCTTGGCGGAGAACTGATCGACGAACTTGCGGATCTCCGCTTCGACTGCCGGATCGACGTCGGCGTACACGCCGCCGATCCGCACGTACGTGTTGTTCATGCGGTGGCCGGTGTACGCGTCGAGCAGCGTGTAGCAGCGCTCGCGCTCGCTGAACGTGAAGAAGAACATCGTCACAGCGCCGAGGTCGATCGCGGTCGTGCCGAGGTAGATCAAGTGCGCCATGATCCGCGACAGCTCCATCAGGAGCACGCGGATCTCTTGGCCGCGCTGCGGCACTTCGAGGCCGGCGAGCTTCTCGAGGGCGAGCGCGTAGCCGATGTTGTTCATCAACGGCTGCACGTAGTCGAGCCGGTCGGTGTGCACGAAGAACTTGCGCCAGCCGAGCGTCTCGCAAGTCTTCTCCTTGCCGCGATGCAGGTAGCCGACGACGGGCTCGACCTCGCGCATGATCTCGCCGTCGAGCGTGACGACGAGGCGCAGCACGCCGTGCGTCGCCGGGTGCTGCGGGCCCATGTTGAGCTGCATCAGCTCACCGTGCAGCGGATCGTCGGCGTCGATCGCACCGCGCTCGTACTCGAACGTTTGCGTCGTGGTCATGACGGCGTCGTCTTCGCGTTGGTCTCGGCGCGTGCGTGGCGCCGCCGATCCCACTCGCGGTAGAGCCGATCGGGCTCGATGCCTTGGTGGGGGAAGTCCTTGCGCAGAGGAAAGTGCTCGTACTCCTCCGGCATGAGCAAGCGCTTGAGCGCGCGGTGTCCGTCGAATACGACCCCGAACATGTCGAAGCACTCGCGTTCGCTGAACTCCGTGCCGGGCCACAAGTCCGTGATCGTCGCAACGTGCGGCGGTTCGCCGGCCGGGATGCAGTGCACGCGCAAGCGATCGCCGTGGTCGAGCGCGAGGAACTGGTAGACGAGCTCGAAGCGCGGCGCGCGCGGGAAGTGGTCGAGCGCAGTGACGAATGTGTTCGTGCCGAAGCCCGCGCGGTCGCGCAGGCGCCGGCAAACTTCGTGCAGGTCGGCGGGCGCGACGCGAATGCAGGGCAGGCCGTCGCGTGGTGCTTCGCGAGTGTGCGGGAGACCCGCGAGCGCGGTCTGTACGCGCTCGAGAGTGCTCACGAATACTCTCCGGGCGGCAGCACTTCGTGGCTGCGCGTGGTGGGAACCGCTTGGTTCGGCGCGCGCACGAACTGTCCCGTTCCGCCCTCGTGCGGCGCGTCGCCGTCCGCGAAGATCGACTGGAAGGGGCGTTCGCGCTCGATCTTCTTCTGCAGCTTCAGGAGCGCGTCGATCACGGCGTCGGGACGCGGTGGACACCCGGGTACATACACGTCGACCGGAAGGATCATGTCGACGCCCTGCACGACCGCGTAGGAGTCGTACATGCCACCCGAAGACGAGCACACACCCATCGCGATCACCCACTTGGGCGACGGCATCTGGTCGTAGATCGTGCGGCAGGCCTCGGCCATCTTCCAAGTGAGCGTGCCGGCCACGATCAAGAGGTCACACTGCCGCGGGCTGAAGCGCGCCGCTTCCGCACCGAAGCGCGCGATGTCGAACTTCGGGCCGATCATCGCCATGAGCTCGATGCCGCAGCACGACAGTCCGAGCGGCATGGGCCACAAGCTGTTCTTGCGCCCCCAATTCACCAGCCAATCGGCGCGCGTCGCGACGAAGCCCGCATCCGACGCGGGTGCGGCCGCTTTCAGCGATCCCATTCCAAGCCCCCCTTCTTCCACACATACGCCAGGGCGAGGACGAGGAGCAGGACGAACGCGAGCACCTCCGCGAACACGAACCAACCGACGCCCGCGGCGCTGAACTGACGCGCACCCGCGGCCCAGAGCACGAGGAACACGGACTCGACGTCGAAGAGGATGAAGAGGACCGCGACGAGGTAGAAGTGGATCGACAGGCGGATGCGCGCGCCGCCCTGCGGCTCCATTCCGCACTCGTACGCATCGCCCTTGCCGATCCCGCCGCGCCGACGGCCGAGCAGCTCGTTGATGGCGATGTTGACGACGGCGAAGCCGCCGACGAGCGCCAGTAGGACGAGAATGGGTGCGTAGTTCGTGAGCATGGACGAAGGCCGCACCACGGTGGCGCCGCCTCGGAACGGGAGGGCTGCTTCGAGCCCTGCGGGGCTGTGACGGGTCTGCCGACCGTCGATCGCCGGTCGTGGGGGGCCGCAAATTGGCGCCGGAGTTTAGCGGCGCCGTGCACCGCGAGGAAGGCACACGAGTCTGTCCCCGTTGATTGTGCTCGACTGCGCGCAAACTCCCGATCGAGCGTGTGGTTCGAGCGCGGCACCGATCCGAGGCGCGGCGCAGGTCCGGGCGCGGCGTCAAGCTCCGGCGAGAGCCCGACTTGCGCAGAACCCAGGCACAACGGAGTAGGACAGACCCCGCCGATTGATCGGCGTAAGCTTATATTGCGCTGGCCTTTGTGTCTGTTTTCTAGCCCGCATTTCTCACCGCGTCCGTCGCGAGGTTGCGCCGGCGCGTTCGGAGCAAGGCGTTGCATCGGAATCGACCGGAGGTGACCTGCTTGGTCAGCAAGGATCGATTCCGATCCAACAACGCCGCTCCGAGCGAGTTGGCGCGAACGCAGCAGGACGTGGTGAGAAATGCGGGCTACTGGATCCGCACCAGCTGCCCGCCGGTCCCCTTCGAGAGCAGCTCCAGCGTCCCATCGCCGCCGCCGCCGATCTGCACGCCGTGAAAGACCACGCGCGCGAGCGAGTTCACGCGCTCGAGGAACGGCTTCACCCAGCCTGGCCCCTCGGTCGTCTCGCCGTCGCACAGCACGATGACCGTGTCGACCTCCTGTTTCGTGAGATCGATCCCGCCGTTCGGCCGCACGTCGAGCGCGCGATCGACGCCCGCGCGCAGGTGCGTCCCACCGCCCGGGCGGCGGCTGAGCCACTCGCGCGCCCGCTCGATGTTCTCAGGCGTCGCCGCGACGAGGCGCGGTCGCCACGGCTCCGCGTAGTCGTGGAACAGCACGATGTTGAAGCGCGAGCCCGCGTCGAGGTCCGAGACGAAACCGATGAGCTGATCGACGGCCTCCTTCCAGCGCGTTTGCGCTGCACGCGTGCTCGGGGTCGACGCGCCACCGAACGGGAGCTCCATGCTCCCCGAGCGATCGATCACGAAGACGAGTCGGTCCGACCCCGGGTGCAGTCCGAAGAACGTCGCGTGCCGCGGCGGCTGTGCGCCGGTCGTGTAGATTCCCTGACCGCGCACGTCGCCGCGTTGGACCGCTTCCCACCATGCGCGCCAGTTCTGGGGCTGCAGTCCGAGCGTTCGACCCGATCGCCGTTCGAGTGCGCGCTGCAACTCGAGCTGAATGCGCAACGCCTGCGCACCGGCCTCGCCGCGCTGCTTCCACGCCGCCAGCGACTCGATCAAGGCGGGCACCACGGCCTGGTGCTCGAGCAGATTGCTGAGCGCGATCGCGCGCGAGGCCTCGCGCCAATCGAGCGAGATCATGCGCGCCCGGACGTACGTCGCGAGCCGCCCGCGCACGCGCGGATCGCCGATGCTCGCGAGCGCTTGGAAGTGCTCTTCCGTGCGGAGCGACACGATCGCTGGCGCGGACGCCGGTGCCGCGAGATCGAGAAAGAACGCGCTCACCGATTCGTCGTTCCACCCCGCGAGCGCCGCGAGCGCGGCGTTCCGCAACTCGGGCTCGCCTTCGCGCGCGCAAGCGAACAGCACGAGCTTGCTCGCTTCGTGATGCACACCGATCAGTAGCCAGGCGGCTGCGATGCGGCGCTGGGGTGGCTGCGAGACCGGCAGCGCGAGGATGTCGTGCGCGAGGTGATGCACGAAGTCGTCGTCCAATCGCGCGCGCAAGGCCTCGGCTGTGAGGTCGCGAATCGCTTCCGTCGGGCTCGCGACGGATTGCAGCGCGGCCGGATCGAAGGCGGTGAGCGATTCGCCGAGCAGATCGAGCAACGTGTCGGCCGCAGTCGTGGCTCGCGCGGGATCGATCGAGCTCAGGATGCGTAGATCGTCGACCAGCAAGCGGAGCGCATCGACCGATCGCTCGTCGATGCGCTCGAGTCCCTCGCGGAAGCGCTTCAGCCAAACGCGCGCGCGCACCACCGGATCCGCACGGTGGGTGACGGACCGCAAGGCGGTAGCGAGTGGCAGCGCGCGCGACGGAAGGGCCGCACGCCCGCTGGCGTGTAGCGCGAGCACGACGAGGAGCGTCAGAAGTGCGTGCTTCATGCGGCGTGCGCGGTGACCAGAGTTCGGCCCGACGTCTCGGCGACGTGCGTACGAGCGCCCTTCAGAATGCCCCGCCGTCGCAGGCCGCGCCGAACCGGGCTCGCGGCGTTGCGCCTCCGCAGAGTATTGCCGAGCAATACGCATCGTCGGGATCCCCGTCGAAGCGCGCCGCTGGCGCGCCTCGATGCGCTGCGCGCACCGGGGCTTACCTCTCTTGCTCGCCTCGATTCGTCGCATCCTTCGCCGGGCGGCTCATTCTGAAAGGCGCTCTGAGCACGTGCCGCGTGGCGCTCGGCTGGACTCTACCGTGTGGATGCGCGCCGACTACGTCGCAGCGCAGATCGGCGCGACGTGCCGGACTGTGCGCGGCGGCAACGCGGCGCGGGCGCACCATCCGAGAGGCGCGCTCAACGCGGAACGGCGATCTCGCGATCGAGGAACACGATCGGCTCGGTCATGCCGAGCGCTTCGTGGCGACCGACGACGCGCACACGTTCGCCGCTTCCCTGGAGCGCGATCTCCACGCGCCCGTCCACGCGCAGGAAATTCTTGTTCGTGATCTCGATCGAGCCGCGCGCGCCGCCCTCGGCGCCGACGATCTCGGCCGAGATCTCGATGCGCCGCTCGACCAAGCCGGGGACTCGGTGGCCGCACGTGTTCACGATCGCGATGACCACGCCGCCGGGCGCCGGCTCGAGCGTGATGTCGAATGCGCGCGCGAGGAACGCCGGGTCGCGCGGCGTCTGCAGTTCGTGGCTGCGGCCCGGTCGCGACGGAAACTCGGGCTTGCCCGCTTGTTGCGCCATCGGACGCTCCACGCGTTGCATGTGGCAGCCGACGCAGCTCTTCCCCTTCTCCCATTGGCGCGTGTCGACGAAGTCCTTCGCGATGCCGATGACGGGGCCGATGCTCGTGGCGTGGCAGGTGATGCACAGGCGACTCTCGCCTGCGGGGAGAAAGCTCGCCGACTTCTCCGACAAGTGCGCGTCGTTCGGGATTCCATACGGACCGAGAGTCGTACCGGTCTTGCTCTCGTGGCACGCGAAGCAGTCGATTCCAAAGTGCGCGTCGCGCTGCGCGAGCGGCGTCTGCGCGTCCTTCGTCGGGCTCGCGAAGCGCGGAGCCGGCTTCTGCACGAGCTCCTGATCGTGGACCGGAAGCGGAATGTGGCAGCCGTGGCAGCTCTCGGGCCGCTTCTTGTCCGCCAGTTCCTCGCGGTAGCGCGCGTCGACCCACGCGAGCGCGTGCAGCGACTTCGCCCACTCCTGCGCTTGCGCTTCGTGACACTCGGCACAGGCGTGCTCGCGCCAGCGCGGCAGCTCCCGCGGGAGCTCGTCGTCGATCGGCTGCGGCGGAGCGAGATCCCACTCGTGCGGCGCGACCTGCGCGACCTGCGCGCCCTGCGAGTTCGGCGGCGACGCCGGCGTGCGCGGTGTTTCCTGGAGCAAGCCGAGGCTCGCGCCGAGCGCGAGCACAGCGGACAGTCCGATGGCCGTCGGAATGCGGATCATGCGTGCATTTCAGCGCCGCGAGCCGACGGCGTCCAGGCGGTGTCGCGCGCACTCACGCGTGCAGCGTCGTCGATCGTGCGAGTCCTTCCGCCCGCAAGAACTCGTGGACGCGTGCCCGCACCTCGTCGCGGATCGCACGGACCTCGTCGAGCGGCCTTCCTTTCGGGTCGGGAAGCGGCCAGTCTTCGCGGCGCAGGCCGGTGACGTGTGGACACGCTTCGCCGCAGCCCATCGTGATCAGCACGGACGCGCGCTGTGCCGTCGCTGCGTCGAGCATGCGCGGCGTGAGGCTCGACAAGTCGAGGCCGACTTCGTGCATGACGGCGACGACTTCGGGGTGAACACGCGCTCCGGGGCTCGTCCCCGCAGACTCGGCGCGAGCGCGAGTTTCGTCTGCGAGCGCGTTGCAGAACGCAGCTGCCATCTGGGAGCGACCGGCGTTGTGCACGCACGCGAAGAGGATCGTTTTCACGGCCCGCGTGTCCTTCCCTCCGCGCCGGCGCGCTGCACGGTCGCGCCGTCGTTCGCAGCTTCAGCGCCCGGCGGCGCGAGCAGCCACTTCCAGAAGAGCGTTGCGGCGAGCGCTCCCGCGATCTGCGCCGCCACGAAACCGGGCACGTCGCGCGGGCGAATTCCGGTGAACGTGTCGGTCGCTGCGCGCGCGAGCGTGACCGCGGGATTGGCGAACGACGTCGACGCGGTGAACCAGTAGGCGGCGACGATGTACGCGGCAACCGCGACCGGCACGGCGCGCGGCCGGCGCGCCGCAACGCCGTGGATCACGCACAAGAGGCCGAACGTCGCGACGAACTCGCTGAGCAGTTGCGCCGTGCCCGCGCGAGCGTGCGTGGAAGCCCGGAACGCCGGCAGCTCGAACATCGCGTGCGCGATCGCGACGCCGCCGAGCGCACCAGCGGTTTGCGCGAGGACGTAAAGCGCGGCGTTACGCCATCGGACAACGCCCGTGCACGCCGCCGCGAGCGTGACCGCCGGATTGAAGTGCGCACCCGAGACCGGCGCGAACGTGAGGATCAATGCCGTGAGCGCGGCGCCGGTCGCGATCGTGTTCGCGAGCAGCGTGAGCCCGACGTCGGCGCCACACAGGCGCTCGGCCATGATGCCCGACCCAACTACGCTGGCGAGCAACAGGCACGTTCCGACGGCTTCCGCGGCGAGCGCGCGCGCCAGACCATCGCTCATGGCTTGCGCGCGCGGATGAACGCGCTGACGACCGCGCCGTCCATGGAATCGACCGCCGCCTCGACCGCGGGTTCTGCAGCCGCGCGCGCCATCGCGCGCACGTCGTCGCGACCGAACACGCGCGTCGCCTGCACGTCGACGTCGACGAAGCCGGCGCGCTCGAGCTCGGCGACGTACTCGCGCTCGAGCAGCGCGCCGGCGACGCAGCCGGTCCACAGCTCCATCGATGCGCGGACGGCAGGTGAAAGCTCGCGGCGCAGCACGATGTCCGCGACCGCGATCCGGCCACCGTGCCGCAGCACACGGAACGCTTCCTCGATCGTCTTGCGCTTGTCGCCGGACAAATTGATCACGCAATTCGAGATCACGACGTCGACGGAGCGATCGGGCAGCGGGACGGACTCGATGGTGCCTTCCAGGAACTCCGCGTTCGTCACGCCGGCCTTGGCTTGGTTCGCGCGCGCGAGCGCGAGCATCTCGCGCGTCATGTCGAGCCCGAACGCCTTACCGGTGGGGCCGACGCGTCGCGCCGAGAGCAGCACGTCCAAGCCGCCGCCGGACCCGAGATCGAGCACGGTCTCGCCGGGCTCGAGCCGCGCCAGCGCGGTCGGATTGCCGCAGCCGAACGAGGCCTGCAGCGCGTTCGGCGGAAGCTCGGCCGTTTCGGTCGGAGCGTAGAGATCGCGGGTGATCGGGTCCTCGGTTCCGTCCGAGCACGGGTTGCTGCCGCAACACGACGTCGGTTCGGATGCGAGGGTTGCCTTCGCCGCGGCGCCGTAGCGGCGCTTGACCGTGCTTTGGATGTCGTCGAGGTCCTTCATGAGAGTTCGTCGTGGATCGATATCCGTCGATTCATGAGGGCAAAGAAATTCACGGGCCGAGCAATCCGCGGAACGCCGTGAGCTCGTCCGCGACGCCGGCGCGAAGCGTGTAGTACACCCACGTGCCGCGCCGCTCGGACTGCACGACGCCGACCTCGCGCAGCAGTCGCAAGTGGTGCGAGATCGTGGGCTGCCCGAGCTCGAACCGTTCCTCGATATCGCACACACACAGCTCGCCCTTCGCGGCGGCGAGCAAGCCGACGATCTCGAGCCGCGTCTCATCGGCGAGTGCCTTGAACAGCGGCGCGAAAGCCCGCGTCGCGCGCGCCGTGAGGCTGCGCGGACGAGGACAGCACGCAGCGGAGGCGGCGCGTGATCGCTTGCGCGAGGTTCGAGTCGGCATTGCGGGCCGGAGTGTAGTCGCTGCATCGATCGATATCAATACACGCTCGCCATGGCCGCACTTGCGTCGCGGCGCGCGCGCGTCACTTGTCGAACACGTTCGTCTCGCTCGGCGCGATGCGCTCCTCGACCTTTTCGATCGTGAGGTCGAGCTTCGCGAAGTCGATCTTCTCGGCCGACGTCTCGTCCGTGCGCGCCTGCTTCACCGGCTCCGCGCCGGGATTCTGCTCTTGCTTCTTCATCTCGTGCTCCTCGCTTTCCGTTCCGTTTCGAGCTCGCGGATCGCCGGCGCGAGCAGCCCGACGCGGTGCAGCTCGGCGGCGAAGGCCGAGAGCCTGGCGCTCGCGGCCTCGTCGTCGATCTCGTCGAGCAGCGCGCCCAGGTTTCCGCGACGTTGCAGCGCTTCGAGCGCGCGACGGCCGTCGGGACGCAGCTCGACGAACTCCGCGCTCTCGGGCTCGTACGCGAGCACCGAGCGCTTCCCGTCGATCGCGCCGAGCGCGCGCTGCGCCTCGTCGTCGGCACCCGCGACGTAGCGCCCGCTCAAGCTGTCCGGGCTCGCCATGCGCGCGAGTGGATGCGCGAGCTTCGCGAGCGCTTCGTTGTAGCCGAACGGGAGGTTCGCGAAGCGCGTACGCGCGCGCACGCGCAGGCTGCGCTCGGCACCGAGCTGCGCGCGTCGCTGCGTGCGTGCACGGCACTGCGCCACGAACTCGTCCGGCTGCATGCCGCGCGCGAGGTGCAGGAAGTAATGGCTCTTCTGCATGAAGTAGAAGATGTTGTCGCCCGAGAAGATCGGCAGATGCCGGCGCAGGCCGTCCATCATGCGCTCGAACATCTCCGCGGCCTCGCTCTGCGTCATGCCGCGCTCGCACTCGTAATCGTGGTAGAGCGCGAGATCGAGCGCGGGATCGTTCAGGATCCGGATGCCGAACGTCTCCGGCTCGCGGTACGTCTGCGCGACCTCGTCGATGTGGAACGTCTGCAGCGACACTTCGCGCACGATGTCCGAGTGCTCGATCAAGAAATCGAGCGTCGCCTGGGCTTCCTCGCGCGTCTCCGTGGGGAAGCCGACCATCGCGTAGAACGTGACGCTGATGCCGGCGTCCGTGCAGTTGCGCGCGACGTCGATCGTCGACTTCAGGCTCTGGCCCTTCTTCATCATCTTTAGGAGACGCGGCGTCGCGGTCTCGAAGCCGAAGAGCAGCTTGCGGCAGCCGGCCTCGTACATGCGGCGCGCGCCCTCGACGGTGTACGCCTTCGGCTCCACGCGCGCGTCGCACCACCAACGGATCCGCGCATCGCGTTCGATCAGTTCTTCCGGCAAGTCGCGGATCATGCCCGGCGGCATGCAGTCCGTGATGAAGTTCACGTTGCGCGTGCCGTGCCGCTCGCACAGCTCGAGCACCTGACCGACGATCGTCTTCGCCGAGCGCGTGCGGTAGCCCGGCCCGATCACCGTCGGCAGCGTGCAGAACGTGCACTCGCCGTAGTAGCAGCCGCGGTTGATGTCGTACGGCAGCACGACCTCTGGCGAGAAGTACTTCGCGAAGGGCAAGCCGTCGAAGTCGGGCACCGGGGCGTCGTTGAGATGGATCGGATGTCCCGGCGCGTTCTCGATGGCGCGCGCGCTCCCGTTCGAGCGGTCGAACCACGTCAGCGATCCGACACCTTCGAGCGAGCGGCCTTCCGACAGAGCACGACACACGCCTGCGAGCGGCGCCTCGCCCTCGTGGAAGATCAACGAATCGAGGCACGCATCCATCCCGGGCGCGCGCATCACCTTCGCGCCGATGTACGCGAGGAAGCCGCCGCCCGCGGTGACGTGGCAATCCGGCAGCGCTTCCTTGACGAGACGTCCGAGCGTCAAAGCCGGAACGAGTTGGCTCCCGTAGATCACCGACAGCCCGAGCACGCGCGGTCGGCGCGCGACGAGCCTCGGCAGCAGTGTGTCGCGGTAGAACGCGAGGAACGGGTTCTCGTCCTCGTCGCGCGTCGCCGCGAGCACGCGCTCGGATCGATCGATCCCGTGGCGCATCGTGAAGTTGTGCGGCGTCCACACGGTGGGGTGGTACGCCGCCGAGACGAGGCGTAGCGCGTGGTAGATCGTGCGCACCGCGGGCACGTAGCGATCGACGTCGTAGAACGCTTCGCTGCGCAGCACGTGCTTCGCGTCATCGATCGCGAGGACGAGCGCTTCGGCGCTCACCGCGCTTTCGGCGGCGGCGCGGAACGCGGCGAGATCGCGGAAGGGGAGCGCGAGTTCGTTCTCGTAGCGCGCGAGCGGCAACCGCTGCGACGCGCGTTCGGCACACTGCGCGAGCACGTCACGCGACAGGAAGTGGTCGTAGGCGTCGATGCTCGCATCGACGAGCTCGACGTCGTCGAATCCCTGTTGGCGGAGCCACGCCTTCAAGCACGGCAGCGCGAGGTACGGCTGCGTGAAGTGGCCCTGCGGCGGAAAGACGAGGGTGATCGGAAATGCCTCGCGCCGGATCATGTGCGTTCCTCTGTGCTGCCGCGTCCGCGCAGATCTTGCGGAGCATCGATGCGCTTGGGAAGTGCGCGACGGTGCGGCCCGACGCGCGACTGCGCGTCTCGTCGCTTCACGTCACGTCGATCAGCCCCGATTTCGCGAGCTCCGCGAGCGGCTTGCCGATGCCCGGGCGCTCGACTTCGAGCTCGGCGGCAGTGGCGCTACCGTCGAGCGAGCGCAAGAGCTCCTGCACGCCCGCCGACACGCGCACCGTCGTGACGCCGCGGCCGCTTCGGAGCACGGCGAGACAGGTCGTGCGCGGACGCACGTCGTCGCTCGTCACGTCGTGCGTCAGAGTGAGCAGCTCGCCGCGGAAGCGCACGCCGACGGCTTTCTCCCGCGCTGCGCCGCGCGCCGCGACGCGCACTTGCGCTTGCTCCCACGCGAGCGTCGCCTCGACGAGCGCGTCGCCCGCCGCGAGCGCGTAGCTCTCGAAGCTCCTGCCGCTCGCTTGCCACGCATCGAAGAGGTCGAGTGTGTCGAGCTGCCGGCTGGCGGCCGTTGCGATCCTCCGCGTTTCCGTGCGGAGGAGGCGCGCCCACGTCCGCGGGTAGCGCATGAGAACCTCGGGCAGCGTGCTCGCGATCGCGTGTAGGCGCCGCAAGTGCGCCTCGTCTCCCGGCAGCAGCGCCCACGTCGTGAACAGATCGGGATGCGCGGCGATCAGCGCGCGCTCGGCCTCCGTTTCGCCGCTGCCCCAAGCCATGTCCGGCGGAATGCCCTCGACCGTCCGCGAGCGTCCGCCGAACTCGTCGCCGAGCGCGCAGCCGGGCTGCGGGTTCACCAAGTGGAGCGACACCTGCACGCTCGCGCGGCGACACGCTTCGGCGCAGAAGTCGAGGCTCGCGCGCAGCGCGCCTTCGTCCTCGCCCGGCAGCCCGAGGATCAGCGACAGGATCGGCACGATCCCGGCCTTGTCGCAGTCCGTCACGACCGCGAGCACATCGACGTCGTCGCGCATGCCTTTCTGGTTGCGCGCACGGACGTCCGCGTTCGCCGACTCGACGCCGATGAGGACGCGGTAGCAGCCCGCGCGGCCCATGAGCGCGAGCAGCTCGGCATCGAGGTGATCGGCGCGTGCACGCACTTCCCACGGCACGCGCACGTTCGCCGCGAGCAGCGCCTCGCACAGCGCGACCGCTTGCCCGCGATTCGCGCCGAAGAGGTCGTGGCACAAGTACGCCGAGCGCGCGCTCTCCATCTGCGCGAGGCTTGCGATCTCGAGCGCGAGCCTGCGCGCCGGAAGCGTGCGCGAGCGGCGCTGCCAGTAACGGCCGATCGAGCAGAAGCTGCAGTCGAACACGCAGCCGCGGCCCGAATCGATGGGCACGAGCCCGTCTTCGCCGCCGGTGATGCGCTTGTACTCCGCGATCGACGGCAACAAGTGCCAGGCATACGGCGGAAGCGTTCCGAGGTCCTTGATCGGCTCGCGATCGATCTCGCGCACGATCGCGCCATCCGGCGCGCGCCACGTGACGCCCGGGATCCCGCGTGCACCGCTGCGGCGCGCGCGTGCGTCGCACAACTCGAGCACCGTCGATTCACCTTCTCCGCGCACGACTCGGTCGACACACGCGAAGCGCTCGAGGAGCGCGACGTCGAGGCCGCCGACACCCGGACCGCCGAGCCACAGCTCGACTTCCGACGCGTCCGTGCGCAGTCGCTGCAAGATCGCGAGCGCGATCGGCACGGTGGCTCCCATCACCGAGATGCCGATCGCGTCGAATGGGTGGTCGGCGTGCCGCGCGAGCAAGCGCTGTGCAGCCGATCGTGCGAGCGCGTCGCCGCCTTCGATCTCGCCGCTGCCCAATCGATAGGCGAGGTCGTCGAGCTCGACGTCGACGCCGTGCGCGATCAGCGCGCCGCCGAGGCGCAGCAAGCCCGGTGGCGGCATCGAGTAGCCGAACGTGTCGCGATGCGGAGCTGCAGCGAGGAGGACGCGCACGCGAGGATCACACTCAGGCGCGCCCCGGGAATCCAGGGGCGGCGGGGTTCACCTGGGGTATGCGCGACGCTAGCCTGTGGCCCTCCTTTTGGCAGCGAGGATCCTCATGGCACACCGAATCTCCCTTGTTAATGTCTCCGCCCTGCTCGGCCTCCCGATCTTGGCGGGTTTCGCAGGTTGCTCGTCGGACAGCGGCGGCGACTCGAGCTTCACCCTGCGCTCGACCGACCAGGCCGTCGCGGCATCGACGGTGATCGCGATCGCCGGCAGCAACTTGGCGTTCCTCGCGAGCGAGGGCACGACCGGCGCCGGCGGCACCGACTTCAACAACGACGGCGACAAGACGGACAGCATCGCGGTCGCGGTCCCCGGCGGTGGCGACGACACGGTTCTCAACGTCGCCGCCGACGATCTGGCTTGGATCGGCAACGAGCTCTACCTCGTCGTCGACGAAGCCGACGACGACAACGACTGGAACACCGACCTCGATTCGACCGACATCGTCCTCCTGCACTGGTCGCGCACCGCGAACGTGCTCACGTTCGTCGCCGACTTGCCTGCGACCGGCACGCGCTTGCGAGCGATCGGCACGAACCTGTTCTACGCCGGTGCGACGACTACGGTCGGCGCGAACCAGAGCAACCTGCGCCGCATCGCCTCGTCGGCTCCGCTCACCGTCGTCGAAGTCGAGACCACCGACGCAACGGCCGAGCTCACGGTCGACATCCTCGGCGACGACGAAGGGCTCGTGTTCCTCGGCCTCGACGAGGTCGTGAACGCGCGCGACCTGAACGGCGACGCCGATCAAACGGACGGTGCCGTGCTCGCGCTGCTCGATGGCACCGTGATCACCGGCGAAATTCGCAACGTCGAGCTCGCGCTCGCGGATCCCGCGGGACCGTTCCGCGCACGCTCCTCCGGTTCGTCCGACTGGCAGGTCGGCTTCCTCGTCTCCGAGACCGATCAAGGTGCCGCGAACCTCAACGATCCGGGCGACTTCGACTCGACGTGGCAACCGCCGCAGTGCACGGGCGAAGAGGACAGCGACACCACCGACGCCGTGCTGCACTTCCTCGAGTTCGCCGACTGGAACGCCGATCCGGTCGCGACTCCGCCGGTGAACTCCGGCCTGGTCGGATCGAAGCGCATCGTGATCGCGAACAACTTCATCGGGACCATCTCGACCGAAGCCGACGAGGGCACGTGCGACTTGAACGACGACGGTGACACGGCCGACGACGTCGTGCGCTGGACGGAGATCGTCGCGTCGCCCTCGCCGGTGCTCCCGCTGACGAGCGAGGCCAACATCCGCGCGCTGTTCGACGTGCCCGGTGGCACCCACGGACTCGCGGAGCTCGGCACGCGCTTCGTGATCGTCGTCAGCGAGTCCGACGACAACGTCGACATCAACGGGGGCGGCATGACGATGAACCTGATCGGCTGGCTCTCGCCGAGCAACACGAGCACGGCGTGGGACTTCACGCACACGAGCCCCACGCAGGTCGCCGTCGGAGCGAGCTGGATGGGCGATCAGCCCGATCGCGCGCGTCTCGACGTCGCGCTCGAGGAGCGCGTGCTCGGCAACAACATCAACTCGCACACGCCGGCGGTCCCCGGTGAAGACACCGACACGAACGACAGCGTGCCGACCTTCGCACAGTTCTCGGGCAACACGCTGACGTTCCCGGGCGTCGCGATCGCGGTCGAAGGCGACAACGGCGGGATCATCGTGGCGCGCGGGTTCGGCTTCTACCGCGTCAGCGAGGCCGAGGACAGCCGCGACTGGAACGCCGACGGCGACGAGGCGGACTTCGTCTTGTTCCGGACGTCGCTGACGCAGGGCACGTCGCAACAGATGGGCGCGCTGAACAACGCCTCGCAGCTCGCGGTGCGATTCAACACGCGCGAGAACCCGAGCATCGGCGCGTTCCTCGCGAACGAGGCGCTCCAGGGGGCCGGCGGCACGGACTTCAACAGCGACGGCGACACGCTCGATCTCGTCGTGCGCTACTTCAACTTCTGAGCGCGTGTCCAAGTTCGGGAGTTCGCGGGTGCCTCGTCGCGCACGTGCGTCGCACGCACACCGCGGCGTCGGGGCGCCGCGGCGCCTGCGAACGTCCGGTCCGAGCGATTGAGCAGACGGCATGCTGCGCGCCGTCTGCTTCCATCTCGCGTTCCCGGTCACGGACCTCGCGAGCACGCGCGCGTTCTACGGCGGCGTGCTCGGCTGTGCGGAAGGCCGCAGCGCACCGGACTGGGTCGACTTCGACTTCTTCGGGCACCAGATCTCCGCGCACGTCAGCGCGAGCGCGTGCGCACGCGCGGATGCGCACGACGTCGACGGTGACGACGTGCCGGTGCGTCACTTCGGGCTCGTGCTCGCGTGGGAGGACTGGCACGCGCTGGCCGAGCGGCTGCGGCGCACCGGCATCGAGTTCCTGATCGAGCCGCACATCCGGTTCCCGGCCGGAATCGGCGAGCAGGCCACGCTCTTCGTCGTCGATCCGAGCGGCAACGCGCTCGAGTTCAAGGCGTTCCAGGACCAAGGCCGCCTGTTCGCGCGCTGATCCGCGCGGGAGTTTCGCCGATGCTTGCCCGCAGTTCTCACCACACCCTGCTGTGGTTGCGCCAATTCGCACGGAGCGGCGTTGTTGGATCCGAATCGATCCTCGCGGTCCTTGTAGGTCAACTCCGGTCGATTCCGATGCAACGCCTTGCCCCGAGCGCGCTGGCGCAACCTCGCGACGGACGTGGCGAGAAATGCGGGCTGGCCGTCTTTCGCGTGTGCGCGCTGTTCCCGCTCGTGTTCGTCGCTCCGCGCGAGGACCCGCCGCAAGCAGCGCGGCCAGTTCCATTCGACGGCGGCTTCACGTGCGTGCTGCACGTGAAGAACGTTCAAGCGGCGGTCGGGTGGTATCGCGAGGCGCTGGGATTCGAGCTGCGCCATGCGTGGCCCGAGTTCGGTTTCGCCGAACTCGCGACGCCGGGCGGCGACGCGCGCCTCGGCCTCTTGTTGCGCGATCCGCCGAAGGCCGGTGCCGGCGGCGTGCCGAGTTTCGGCGTGCGCGACATCGAGGAGTCGGAGCGCCGGTTGCGTGCGCGCAACGTGCGCCTGCTGAGCGTGATCAGCGAGATCCCGAACTTCCTCAAGCTGATCACGTTCGCGGATCCGGATGGCAACGTGCTCCAGCTCTACCAGCCGCTCCTGCCTCCGAGCACGGCAGCTGCGGACGTGCCCGAACTCGCGTTCCTCACCGGCTCGTGGCGCAGCGTCGAAGGCTGGACCGTGCGCGAAGTGCACTGGACCGCCGGCGGGGGCGGGTCGATGCTCGGCGTCGCGCGCACGGTCGAGAACGGACGCGAGACGTCGTTCGACTTCCTGCGCATCGAGCGCACCGACGACGGCCTCGTCTACGAGCTCTCGCCACTCGGTGCCGCAGCGATTCCGTTCGCGCTGAAAGAGCACGCGAGCGCGCGCGCGATGTTCGAGAGCAAGGAGGACGGGTTCCCGAAGCGCGTGACGTACTGGATCGACGAGGACGGACGACTGCGGATGCTGCTCGAAGGCACGCGCGACGGCAGCCCGCTGCGCTCCGAGTACGCGTGGGCGCGCTCCGGGTTCACGTCGCGCTGAAACGCAAAGAGCCCGAGCCTGGCGGAACACCAGGCTCGGGCGGGGAAACTTGCAGGCGGTGCGCGTTACTTCAGCGGGCAGCCGAGCCGGTTCGCGGACTCGAGCTTGTGCTTGGCGCTGCACCAGTTCTCCGGACCTTTCGCCGCGCCGACGCCGTCACGGTAGAGCGCGATGACTTGCGCCTTCGTGTACGGGTAGTCGAGGTCGCTGTCCGCGTTGCACAGCGCGGCGACCGCTTCGCGAGCGAGCGACTTGTTGCCGCCGCCGCACATCCACAGCACGTGCAACAGCGAGACGCCGTTCGAGAAGCCGGATTGGTTCGGTTTGACGTTGAACGTCGCGTTGAACGATTGGAGGACGCGGACCTTCTTCGTGAAGTCGTTGTGGCACAGACCGTCCCAGCGCCACCAGCGCGTCTTCCAGTACCAGGTCGAGCAGCCTTCCTCGTTGGCCGGCGGCGGGGTCGTCAGGCGCAGGCCGCCGAACAGCCACGCCAGCTTGCCGTTCTGCGAGTAGCCCGCGAACGGACCGATGCCGGAGTCCTCGATCGTGAGCTGAGCCGAGACCTTCGAGACGCCAGCCGGCACGAGCACGTCGGCGTTCAACGTGTCCCACGCCGCGCCGTCGCCATGGCCGATCATGTCGGCGAGCAGGTCGTGCTCCTCGCCGTCGATGAAGATGCGAATCACGGTCGGCGTGTCCGGAAAGAAGCTCGCGAAGAACATCCCGAGGTGCGCGACGCGGTCGTTGCCGGCGGGCTCGAACGTGAAGTCGACGAGCGAGCTCGCCGGACGTTGCGGCGTGACGAGGTTGCTGAGCACGTCGTTGCCGTCGCGCAGCACGAACTCGGCGTCTTCGCCGCCGTCGTCGACGAACGCGACGAGTCCCACGCCTTGCGGCCACACGAAGTTCACCCCGTCGACGGCGATGTTGTTCGCGCCGGGCACGAGCAAGTGCAGGGCGGTCACGTCGGCGCGATAGCTCGCGTTGTAGCCGGTGTTGAAGAGCAGCGCAGGATCGCCGATGCGGTCGCCGACTACGGCGCTGCCGTTCAGAAAGATCTCGTCGGTCGCTTCGAGCTTGGCGAGATCCCAATCGACCGCGGCCCAGTACGCGACGACTTGGCGCACGGCGGCGCCGGCCGGGATGTCGATCGCGAGGCCTTGCGGCTGGCCGTCGCGCACGCCGATGCCCGCCAGGATCATGCGCGTGCCCGTCGGTGCGACGAGTCCGACCGGCGGACCGAGCTCTTGCGTGCCGTCGGCGAACGCAACGGGCGCAGCGGCCAGCCAAGCCGCAGCGGTGACGAGAAAGGAAGAAGCCAACGTGCGTGAGAGAATCGTGGTCATGGAACCTCGGTTGCGGTGGAGACCGCGAACTCCTTTCCGTGTGCGCCGCGCTTCGCGTGCGCCGTCCGGCCCCCGTGCCGTGACGAAAGGATCCTGCGCGATCTGAGCTCGCGGCACGGCGCGGGTCGCGAAGACGGCCAGCGCGTTCTGCCCGCCGAGAGCTCGAGGAAATCTACCTCCGGTTCGAGCGCGAGTCGGACGTCCGGCGCGTCGTCGCGCGTAAGTCGAGCACGCGTGCGCGCCGGCTTTTTGCGCGTTCGGTGCGCGCGTCAGGCCGTCGCGCCGGTGCCTTGCATCCAGCGTGCGCACGTCGCGAGGAACGTGTCGCGCTCGATGGGCTTCGTCGCGTAGTCGTTGCAACCCGCCGCGAGGCAGCGGTCGCGATCGCCCTGCATCGCGTGCGCCGTGAGCGCGACGATCGCACCACCGTAGCCCAGTGCGCGCAGCGCGCGCGTCGCGTCGTATCCGTCGAGCTCGGGCATCTGCATGTCCATCAGCACGAGATCGAACGCGGAACCGCGCGCGCACGCGGCCGTCACGCGCTCGATCGCGATACGGCCGTTGTCCGCGAACTCGACCTCCGCGCCCGCGCGTTTCAGGTGCACCGAGATCAGACGCTGGTTGTCGCGCCCGTCCTCGACGAGCAGGATCCGCCCGTTCAAGCGCGTCACGTTCGCGACCGGCAGCGGCGCGCGCGGCTCGAGCGCCGTGGTGCGCGCGTCGGCGTGTGTGTCGTCGACGGGGCCGGTCGCGACCGTCACGGTGAAGCGGCAGCCACGCGCGAGCGCGCATTCGGCCGTCACCTCGCCGCCGAGCAGGTTGGCGAGCCGCTTCGTGATCGTGAGGCCGAGCCCCGTGCCGCCGTGCTTGCGCGTCGTCGACGAATCGGCCTGCATGAACGGCTCGAAGAGCCGCGCGAGTTGCTGCTCGTCCATGCCGTGACCGGTGTCCTCGACGCGCATCGCGAGTAGCTCCGCGCGCGGATCGCAGCTCATTTGCAGCTTGACGTGCCCCTGGTCCGTGAACTTGATGGCGTTGCCGATCAAGTTCATGAGGATCTGCCGGATGCGCGTCGGGTCGCTCTGGATCGTGGCGGGCACGGGGCCTTGGAGCTCGAGCGCGAGGTCGACGCCCTTGTCGTCCGCGCGCACGCGCATGATCTCGAGCACCTCGCGTGCCAGCTGGACCGGTGCGCACGCGATGCGCTCGACGAGCATCTTCCCGGCCTCGATCTTCGACAGGTCGAGGATGTCGTTGATGATCGTCAGCAAGTGCTCGCCGTTGCGGCGGATCGTCTGGATGCAATCGGTGCGCTCGGATTCCGAGTGGGCGCCGTCGAGCAAGAGGTCCGCGTAGCCGAGGATCGCCGTCATCGGCGTGCGGATCTCGTGGCTCATGTTCGCCAGGAACTCCGTCTTCGCGCGCGCGGAAGCCTCGGCCGCCGCGCGTGCGAGCTCGAGCTCACCCGTCTTCTTGTCGAGCTCGGCGGCGTGCAGCGCGAGCTCGTTCTTCGCGCGCCGCGACTCCTCCGCGTAGCGCACGAGCGACGTGCGCACTTCCATGTTGTCGTGCATGTCCGTCAGCGAGCCGGCCGTGCGGACGGCGCGACCGCTCGCGTCCCACACCGATTGGGCGCGCATGCGGAACCAGCGGAACTCGCCCGAGCCGCGCTTCAGCCGCAGCTCGACGTCGAACAGCGTGCGGCGCTGCCGGTGCGTGGTCAGCGCGTCGATGAACTTCGCGCGATCGTCCTCGTGGATGCGCGCGCGCAGCGCGTCCATCGTCGACGGCAGCTCGCTCTCGCTGCACGCGAGCAGCTCGCGAAAGCGCATCGAGTAGTGCACGCGCCCCTGCTCGACGTTCCAGTCCCAGAGGCCGTCGCTGCTGCCGCGCACGGCGATCTCGAGCCGCTCTTCGCTGGCGCGCAAGGCTTCGGCGGACTCGCGGATCTGCGTGACGTCCTCGAGCGTGCCGACGTAGCCGGTCACCGTCCCGGCCGTCCGGACGGGTGCCGCTTTCACGCTGACCCAAAGCGCGCGTCCCTCCGGGTGCTCGACGCGGTGCACGCCGTAGAACGCATGCTGTCGCGCGGCGGACTCGTGCCAGCGCTCTTCCACCGCCGTGCGCTCGTCCGCGGCCAGCACGCAGGTCCAGCCTTCGTCGCGCGCGCGCTCGGGAGCGACGCCCGTGATCGCGTCGAAGCGCGCGTTGGTGTACAGGCAGCCGCCGGCGACGTCGGACACGAACATCCCGAGCGGCGATGCGTCGTGCAACGCTTCGAGCTCGGCCTTCTTCGCGCGCAGCGTGCGCTCCGTCCGCCGCAGGTCGAGCGTCATCGCTTCCGCGATCTCGAGCGCGCGCGTGCGCGAGCGTGCGAGCGTCCAAGCCACCGACGCGAGCAGCGCGCTCGCGATCAAGCCGCCGGTCGCGACGCCGAAGGGTGCCGACGTCTGACCCGCATCGTCGAAGGCGGCGCGCGTGCTCAGTCGCAGCGACCACAGACGGCCGCCGACGACGAGCAACAGCTCGTCGTCGAACGAGGTGTCCGCGCGTCGCGCCGTGCGTGCGGTCGGCTGTCGCGCAGCCTGGTCACGCGTGGCGGCGAGCGCGACGCCGGCGTCGGACACCTGCAACTCGAGCTGGTCGCCGACGCTCTGCGAGACGCCCTGGAGCACGTCCGCGAGCAAGAGCGGCGCGAACACGAACCCTTCCAGCGCCGAGCGCCGCGCCGAGACGTCGGCGAGCGCCACGTCGTCACGGTACACGGGCACGATGTACAGGAAGCCTGGACCGGCGTCCGCGGGCAGCGCGATCTGTGCGGTGAGCGCCGGCCGGCCGCCGTCGCACGCGCGCCGTAGCGCCTCGACGCAGGCCGGCACCGACGCGAGATCGAGGCCGAGCATGGAGCGGTTGCGAACGAGCGGCTCCACGAACTGCACGACGTAGCGCGTCTCGCTGCGGCCGTCACCGTGGATCGTGAACTCGGGATGGCCGTCGGCGCGTGTGTCCGCTTGGAACGCGGCGGCGTCGGAGCGCGCGACGCACGCGACGTAGCCGAGGCCGAGCAGGCCGGGAAAGTCGCGCGCGAGGTCGAGCGAAGCGACGTAGCTCGACCATTCGGTCGTCTCGACGCTCCCGCTGCCCGCGAAGAGTGCGCGCGCCGACACGAGCACGTTGTCGCACGTCTGCACGTGCTTGTGCAGCTCGTTCGCGACGCGCTCGCTGAGTCGCTCGAAGCGCTCCCGCTCGCGCGCCTGCGACATGTCGGCGACCTTCCACGTGCCGAGCGCGGTCGCGATCAAGCCGAGCAAGAAGACGACAGCGCTCGGCGACAAACCCACGAGCGTGTGGGATGCGTCGCGCTCGCCGAGTTCGCGAGTCGAGGAAGGGGAAGAGTCGCGAACCATTGCGCCGTGGTTCTGCCGCGGGGTGCGCCTCCTATCGACGAAACCGGCGCATGTCTGGAAGGCGCGTTCGGAATGTCTTTCCTCGTGGAGCGCGTCTCACGCCTCGCCGAGCGGCGAGCGGGCGCGACTGTGCGGCGCGGCGCCGAACCTCGTCTGCGCGGCTCGTCGTCGGCGCGCGTCGCCGGCTAGTGTCCTGAGTCAGAAGTTCGCTCTCACCAAGGTCGAGATCGTCGTCGCTGGCAAGGCGCGAGGGTGCAGGCAACCTGTCAGGTTTCCGAACCCGAGCAACGCCGCCAGCGCAGAGGAGATCGAGCTTGGTG
>JBJXHG010000013.1:0-18234 GCA_046160865.1 Planctomycetota bacterium
GCGGCGTTGTTGGATCGGAGTCGATCCTCGCTGACCTTGCAGGTCACCTCCGGTCGATTCCGATGCAACGCCTTGCTCCGAACGAGTCGGCACAACCTCGCGACGGACGTGGTGAGAAATGCGGGCCGCGCGCGACGCGCGCCAACTTGCGTGCTTCTCGCGCGCCGCTCTGCGACTGCGTCATTCACTCCAACGCCAACCCGTGAACGGTTTCACGGTCCCGCACACCGGTCCGCCGTCCTTCATGCGACCGTGGATCGTGGCGTTGAGACGCTGATCCGGCTTTCCACGCTCGATCAACGCGCGCGTGATGCCTGTGAGCGGCACCTTGGCGCGCCGCGACCACAGCGTGCTCATCTCCCCCGCTTGCGCGCCCGAGTTCACATACAGGAAGCGCAGCGCCGGCGGGCCCTGCACCACGGGTCCGAGCAGGCGCGGCGGATCGCCCGCGGAAGCGCGCACCGAGACTTCGAACACGAGGTCTGCTCCGGTCGAGCGCGTGGGCGAGAGCCACTCGCCGAGTTTGCCCTGCACGCAGAAGAGTACGCCCGGCGGCGGACCGGTCACGCGGATTCGTAGCGGGATCTCGAGCTCGCCTTCGTTCTTCTTCGACACGCGCCCAATGTACGCGTTCTCCCGAAAACGATCGCGCCCGGCCTTCGCGTTCGCGAGAGACCGGGCGCGAGTGAGATCCGGCAGCGCTACTTCGTGCGCGTGGCTTGGATCTCCATCATCATCGTTTCCTTGCCGTCGGTGCCGGTCTTGAACGCTTGCATGGTCCAGCCGGTGTCCGTGTTCTTGATCGTCGAGCGCGACTTCGTGTACTTGCCCGTCATCATGTCGGGGCACTCGCCCGTGTACGTGAACGTCTTCGTCGCGGCGTCGTACGTGCCTTCACCGGTCATGATCCCGGTGTTGCCGTTGTCGATCCACGTGTTGACGAACTTCTTCTTCACGTTGTCGTAGCCGGTGAAGCCCATGCCGTGGAACGGCTGGCCCATCATCGTGCCCTTGACGTCGTCTTGGATGAAGCGGCCGTCCATCGTCCACTTCGTCTCGCACGTGCCGGTCGTCTCTTCCGCCGGCATGCCCGGCATGTTCGTCTTGCACGTGTACGTCCACTTGCCGACGAGCGGCTCGAGGATCTTGTGCTGCGCGCCGGGCGTCGACATCTCCATCCACTTCGCCATCATCGGGTCGTCCTTCAGCGACTTCTTGTCCTGAGCGACGAGCGCGGTTGCCGAGGCGGTGGCGAGGACCAGGAACAGGCCCGAACAAATCCAAACTTTGAGCTTCATCGAGAATTCTCCTAAGAACGTGTGTTTTCGAGATTCGTCCGCGGTCGCCGGTGAGGCGCACAATGGGGATAGCGCGGAGGAATCGGCGGACCCTTGTATCGGCTCCGCGAAGCGATTTCGAGAGGCGCCCCGGTCCCTGGACGGGGAATCAGGGAGCTTCCGTACGCGGCTCCACGTTGCTCAGTAGCTCCGACAACTCTGCCGCGGCCGAGATCGCAATCGCGTTCGGCTCCTTCGAATGCTTCGAAACGCCGATCGGGCAGCGCACGCGCACGATGTCGGATTCCGAGAAACCACGTTGGCCGAGCCGCTTCTGGAAGCGCTCCCACTTGCGCTGGGATCCGATCAACCCGAGGTACGGAAACGGCCGCCGCAGCGCTTTGGCAACGATCTCGAGATCGAGCGCGTGATTGTGCGTCATCACGAGCACGAGCGCGTCGTCGGGCAGCGTGTCGACTTCCGCTTCGGGATTGTCGACGAGCAGGATCTCGAACGGCCGGCTCTTCGCGAGCGGCGGATGGATCTCCGCTTCGTCGCGTCCGTCGATCAGCACGACATCCGCGGAGAGATACGGTGCGAGACCGCCAAGAGCCTGCGCGACGTGACCCGCGCCGAAGATCGCGACGCGGCGCCGCTTCCACAGATACGTCTCGAAGAAGAGCCGCACTTCTCCGCCGCAACACTGGCCGACCTTCTCGGACAGCGGGTAGGCAACGGTCTCGGCACTCGCGCTCGCGCGCCCGAGTAGCACGCCGCAATGCTCCATCGCGAGCTGCTCGAGATTGCCGCCGCCGATCGTGCCGAACACGATCTCCGGACGGCCGGTCTTCGTCGAAAGGCTGACGATCATGCGCGCTCCGGCGTCGCGCGGACCGCTGCCCTTCACGTCCGTGACGACGACGTGTGCACACGCCCGACGCGCGACGCGCAGCTCGCTCAACGCCTCGAGCCAATCCTGCGCGTGTGCCACAGCCTAGGAGCTCGTCGTCGCGAGGCGACGCGCGCAATGGCAAGACGAGGAGCGCGCTGCGCCGAGCGCGACGATGGATCGCCGCAGCGCGCGACGCCCTGTGGGTGAGTATTCCAACGTGCTCCTAACGGCTCGCCTTCACGGACACGCGGCTCGCCGCACGCTTTTCGATCGCGTACGAAGCGCCGCCCGCGTTCTCGATCATGACGTTTCGCACCGTGCCACCGGCGTCGACGTACCAGAGGATCGAACGCTCGTCTTGTTGCGTGACGCCCGCGAGATCGCCATAGAAGTTCGGCACCGCGAACACGCGCCGGGTCTCGGTGAGCTGCTCCGAGCCCTTCGGAATACCGGCCGTGTCGACGTCGATCGGCAGCTCGTACCGCACCTCGCCGGCGTACGAGTAGACGAGGCCGAACGCGGCGCTGACGACGGGCTGCGCTGCGTATCCGATCGCGGATCCGGCGATCAAAGCAATGACGATGGACTTCATGGTGCCTCCGTTTCGAGAGCTCGCTGCGACGCCGTGACGGCGCGCGTCTTCCGAGCGTGCCGAACTATATGATCCTCGCATGAGAATCGCATGCGTCGGCGGCGGCCCCGCCGGACTCTACTTCGCGATCCTGATGCGCAAGAGCTTCCCCGCCGCGCGGATCACCGTGTTCGAGCGCAATCGGCCCGATGACACCTTCGGTTGGGGCGTAGTGTTCTCCGACGAGACGCTCTCGAACTTCGAGACGGCCGACCCCGAGAGCTTCGCCGCGATCCGTGCGCAGTTCGTCTCCTGGAGCGACATCGAGACGTACCACGCGGGCGCGTGCGTGCGCTCCACCGGCCACGGGTTCTGCGGACTTTCGCGCAAGCGCTTGCTCGAGATCCTGCACGGCCGCTGCCGCGAGCTCGGCGTCGAGCTCTCGTTCCAGCACGAGATCACGGACGATGCAGAGCTCGCTGGCTACGACTTGGTCCTCGCCTCGGACGGCATCAACAGCGCGCTGCGCACGAAGCACGCGGCGCACTTCCAGCCCACGATCGATTGGCGCAAAGCCAAGTTCTGCTGGCTCGGCACGACGAAGCCGCTGTCCGCGTTCACGTTCCTCTTCCGCGAGAACGAGCACGGGCTCTTCCAGGTGCACGCCTATCCGTTCGAGGCCGGACTCTCGACGTTCATCGTCGAGTGCCACGAATCGGTCTGGCAGCGCGCCGGCCTGGACCGTGCCGACGAAGCCACGACGATTGCGTATTGCGAGCAGCTCTTCGCGGAGGATCTGGCCGGACATCGCTTGCTCGGTAACCGATCGATCTGGCGCACGTTCCCCACGATTCGCTGCGCGCGCTGGCACACCGGCAACATCGTGCTCGTCGGCGACGCCGTGCACACGGCGCACTTCTCGATCGGCTCGGGCACGAAGCTCGCGATGGAGGATTCGATAGCGCTCGTCGAAGCCTTCCGAACGCACGGAACCGCCGACGTGCCGCGCGCGCTCGCCGCGTACGAGGCCGCGCGCACGGTCGACGTGCTCAAGACGCAAAAAGCGGCGCAGACGAGCCTCGAGTGGTTCGAGAACTCGGCGCGCTACATCGGACAGCATCCGCTGCAGTTCACGTTCAACTTGATGACGCGCAGCAAGCGCATCACGTACGACAACCTGCGCCGCCGCGATCCGGCGCTCGTCGCGCGCGTCGCCGAGTGGTTCGCGGGCGAGAACGGCCTCGCGCGCAACGCCGACGGCTCGGCATCGATGCCGATGTTCGCGCCGCTCGCGCTGCGCGGGCTGCGCCTCGCGAACCGCGTCGTCGTCTCACCGATGTGCCAGTACTCCGCCGTCGACGGCACGCCGACCGATTGGCATCTCGTGCACCTCGGCAGTCGCGCGGTCGGCGGCGCGGGGCTCGTTCTGGCCGAAATGACGAACGTGTCGGCGGAAGGTCGGATCTCGCACGGATGCACCGGGCTGTGGAACGAGGAGCACGCGGCCGCGTGGAAGCGCGTCGTCGATTTCGTGCACGCACATTCGCACTCGAAGATCGGCATCCAGCTGGGACACGCAGGGCGCAAAGGCTCGTGCCGCTTGCCGTGGGAAGGCGACGACCCTTTGCGTGACGCCAGCGCGTGGACGACGCTCGGTCCCACTGCGGATCCGTTCGCGAGCGGTTGGCCCGCGCCGCGCTCGATGGCTCGCGCCGACATGGAGCGCGTGCTCGCGCAGTACAGCGCGTCGACGCACTACGCGCTGCGAGCCGGCTTCGATCTCGTCGAGATCCACATGGCGCACGGGTACCTGCTGTCGAGCTTCCTCTCGCCCGTCTCCAACCGGCGCACGGACGAGTACGGCGGCTCGCTCGCCAAGCGCATGCGCTTCCCGCTCGAGGTCTTTGCGGCCGTGCGCCGCGCGTGGCCGAGCGACAAGCCGATCGCCGTGCGCGTGTCGGCGAGCGATTGGCTCGAGGACGGCGGCCAGACGATCGAGGACACGGTCGAGATCGCGCGCGCGCTGCAAGCGCTCGGCTGCGATCTCATCGACGTGTCGTCCGGCGGCAACACACCGCTCTCGAAGCCCGACTACGGGCGCATGTACCAAGTGCCTTTCGCCGAGCGCATCAAGTCGGAGACGGGCATGCGCGTCATGGCGGTCGGCGCGATCCTCTCGGCGGATCACGTCAACACGATCGTCGCCGCCGGACGCGCGGACCTGTGCGCGCTCGCGCGCACGCACCTCGCCGATCCGTACCTCACGCTGACGGCTGCGGGTGCCGATGCCTACGACGCGCATCCGTGGCCGCGCCAGTATCTCGCCGCGCGCCCGCAGCGCCGGCGCGGCGGCGCGGCGGACTGAATCGCGAGCGTGCCGGCGACGCCCAAGGATCGGGCGTGACGATAAGATCGCGATCTCGTGGCGCGGCGGTGCTCCCGTACACCGTCCGATCCAACCGCAACATCTCGCCGCGCCACGCACTCATGAGCTCGAAATCACTCTTCACTCGTCTTCTCGCGTTCACTGCCATTGCGCTCCCCGCGTCCGCGGGAGGCACGATGACTCCGACCGTCGACACACTCGACTTCCGCATCCTCGACGCCGAATACTCCGCGTCGCTCGAGCGGATCGTGGCCGTTTCAGCGGCGCCGCAGAACCGCTTGCACATCTACGACCCGATCGCGCAATCGGGCGTCGCGGTGCCGCTCAGTCTTCCGCCGCTGTGCGTCGGCGTCAGTCCGGATGGCTTGCGCGCTGCCGTCGGACACGACGCTTGGGTGACGATCGTCGACCTCACGACCGCGACCGTCCTGAACACGTACTCGGTTCCCGCGATCGCGTTCGACATCGTGCTCTCGGCGAACGGGTTCGCCTACGTGATGCCGCTCGTCGACCAGTGGGTCACCATCAAGTGCTTGAACACCGCGACTGGCGCCGTGACGAACAGCACGGGCGGTTCGATTCGCGCCGGAACCAAAATGCGAGCGCATCCGGGTGGCAGCTCCATCTACGGCGCGAACAACGGTCTTTCGCCTTCGGACATCGAGCGCTACTCGATCGTGAGCGGCACGCTGCAACGACTCTACGATTCGCCCTACCACGGCGATTACGCGATGTGCGGAGACTTGTGGATCACGGCGGACGGTCTGCGCATCCTCACCAAGTGCGGCAACACCTTCCGTGCGTCGCCCGTCCAGTCGGAGGACATGACGTACATCGGTGCGCTGCCCGGCGTGTCGGGAGTCGCGTACGCCAATCATTCCGTGCAGACGAACAAGATCCTCGTCATCGCGTCCGGAGCGACGAACGATCGCAAGCTCCGCATCCACGACGCGGCGTTCCTCGGATTCGACGGCGAAGTGAGCTTGCCGACGTTTCCCGCCGGCCCGGGTAACTTTCCGTCCCACGGCCGCTTCGTCTTCCACGACGCGGCCGGAACGCGTGCGTTCACCGTGGTTCAAGCGGATCCCACTTCGGGCCTGATCCTCGACTCGGGGATCGCGACGTACACGTTTCCCGGCGGCTGCACCGGATCGTGGTCGAACTACTGCACGAGCACGCCCAACTCGACGGGAGTCCCGGCGACGATCGAGCTCACCGGATCGCTCGGGATCGCCGCGAACGACTCGTGGGTACGCGCGACGAACTGTCCGCCGAATGCCATCGGCATCTTCATCTTCGGAGGCGCGCAGGGATTGGTGCCCTTCGGCGACGGCTACCTGTGCTTCGATCTGTTCGGTCCCGGTCTCCATCGTCTGTTCCGAAACACTCGCGTGGGGCCGACGGGGATCGCGGAGCTCAAGATCAACTTCCCGTACTTGCCGGCGACGACGCCGATTCCGGCCGGATCGACGCAGAACTTCCAGTTCTGGTTCCGCGATGCGCAGGGTCCGGGTGGGCAAGGGTTCAACACGTCGAACGCCGCGCAAGCGACGTTCTGCAACTGAATCGGTCGCGAACCGGCGCGCGCGTCTCGTCGAATGACGCGAGCTCACCGCTCGCGCAGGCGCGCGCTGCCCGCGCTCCCCATTGCGCTGCGCGGCACTTCGAACGGAACTGCCCCGCGCGGCGCACGTCGAAGGCACAATGACCGGCAGATCGTGCCTCGTACTCGGAGATCCACCATGTTCGCTGCTTGCATCCGCGCCGGTCTGGCCCGCATCTCTCACCAAGTCCGTCGCGGGGCTGCGCCAGCGCGTTGGGAGCAAGGCGTCGCATCGGAATCGACCGCAGTCGACCTGATCGGTGAACGAGGATCGATTCCGATCCAACAACGCCGCTCCGTGCGAGTTGCCGAGACCGTAGCAGGACTTGGTGTGAGATGCGGGCTCGGCTGGGCCGTCGCTCTCGTCCCACTCGCGTCCGCTCAGACCGTTGCTCCGGCGAGCGAGGGCGCCTTCGAGCTCGTCTACTACGACACGCTCGACGAGCACGGCAACCTCACCGGCGGCGCGACGCAGATGTGGCTGCCGTCGCGCGCGAGCTTGACCGGCCGCACCGGTGCGCCCCATGCGCAGCTCTCGGCCTTCGGCGGAAATCCCGCCAACCGCATCGACTTCGTGTTCGTCGGGGACGGCTACACGTCCGCACAGCTCGGGACGTACGCCACGCACGTCAACAACGTCGTCGCGGCCTTCTTCAATCGGGTGCCGTACTCGACCTACCGCGATTACTTCACGGTGCACCGCATCGACGTCGTGTCGGTCGACTCCGGTGTCGACCACGATCCGACACAAGGGATCCTCAAGAACACGGCACTCGACATGCGCTTCTGGTGCAGCGGCACGGAGCGCCTGCTCTGCGTCAACGTCAACAAGGCCTACAACTTCGCGAACAACGCGCCCGACGTCGATCTCGTCGCCGCGCTCGCGAACTCGACGATGTACGGCGGTGCGGGCTATCCGGGCAACGATTTGGGAACGTGCGCAGCGGCGAGCAGCGCGTCCGTCGAAATCTTGCAGCACGAGTTCGGTCACGCACTCGGCAACCTGGCGGACGAGTACGACTACGGCGGATCGACGACGTACTCGGGGCCGGAGCCCTCCGCGCCGAACGTGTCGAAGCTCCTCGCCTCAGCGATGCTCGCCGCCGGCACGAAATGGGCGAGCTGGCTCGGGACCAATCAGTCCCCGTACGACGGCCTCGTCGACACGTTCGAGGGCGCGAACTACTCGGCATTCGGAATCTACCGGCCGACGAGCAACTCGCTGATGCGCTCGCTCGGCCGTCCGTTCAACTTGCCGTCGATCGAGGCGCTGATCATCGAAATGTACAAGATCGTCGATCCGATCGACACGGCGTCGAGCACGCTCGTCGCGTACGACGGCACGGAGACACTGTTCGTCACGCCGATGGTGCCCGTGGGCCACAGCTTGGTCGTGCAATGGTCGCTCGACGGCATCGACATCCCCGGCGCCACGGGCACGACGCTCGATCTCGGCAGTCTCGGCCTCGGCCCGTGCGACCACACGGTCAGCGTGACGGTCCGCGACAACACGACGCTCGTGCGCAACGAAACGGCGCGCGCGCAGTGGATGACGCAGACGCGCGAGTACTTCGTGAGCCCGTCGGGCACGACGCTGTCGACGTACTGCGTGGCGGCGGCAAACACGGCGGGACCCGGCGCACTGATCGGCGCGCTCGGCTCGACGAGCCTCGCCGCGAACGATCTCGTCCTGACGGTCAGCGGCTGCCCGCCGTTCACGAACGGCTACTTCTTCTGGGGCCTCGGCACGACGCAGACGACGCTCGGCAACGGCTTCCTCTGCGTGCAGCCGCCGATCATCCGCATGGCGATCACGCCCGCGGATGCGACCGGCGCGGCGGCCTTCGCTTTCCCCGCGCCCAACTGGTCGAGCTTCATCGTCCCCGGCACCGACGTGTACTTCCAATACTGGTATCGCAACGTCGCGGCCGGCGGTGCGCTGTTCAACGTGAGCAACGGGCTCAAAGCGCGCTTTTGCAACTGACGACCGCGCGCGAGTTCGAGACGCGCGGGCGCGTGGGCTCCACGCGCGCTCTCGTTCGCTCGCATCCGACACACCGAGTATGAGCGGCGCACCGCGCAGGGTGAGCAACCCGCCGAATCCATGGCAATCGACGCACGTCGAGTGGCTCGAAGAGCCTCCGCGCGCCGAGACGGAGGTGTACGAGGAGGAGGCGCGCTCGATCCTCGCCGCGAACGACAGCCCCGACGTCGGCTTTCATTGGAGCGTCAATCCGTATCGAGGCTGCTCGCACGCATGCGCGTACTGCTACGCGCGCGCGAGCCACCAGTACCTCGGCTTCGGTGCCGGCACCGACTTCGAACGCCGCATCGTCGTGAAGACGAATGCGCCGGAGCTGCTCGAGCGCGCGCTCGCGCAGGCGTCGTGGAAGCGCGAGACGATCGCGTTCTCGGGCAACACCGACTGCTACCAGCCGCTCGAGGCGAGCTACCGGCTGACGCGACGCTGCCTCGAGGCGTGCCTCGCGCGCGCGAATCCGATCGTCGTCATCACGAAGGGCGGGCTCGTGCGACGCGACACCGACGTGCTCGCCGCGCTCGCGAAGAAAGCGAGCGTGCGCGTGTGCGTCAGCATCCCGTTCGCGTCCGACGATCTCGCGCGTGCGATCGAGCCCGGCGCCGGCGCTTCGTCGAAGCGATTCGAGACGTTGCGCGCACTCTCGGACGCCGGCGTTCCGACGGGCGTCGCGATCGCGCCGCTGATCCCAGGGCTCAACGACAGCGACGTCCCCGAGCTCTTGTCGCGCGCGCGCGATGCCGGCGCGACAACCGCGTTCATGACGCTCGTGCGGCTCTCCGGCGAAGTGCTGCCCGTATTCACCGAGCGCATCGAGGCCGTGCTCCCGGAACGTGCACGCAAGATCATGTCCGCGATCCGCGAGGTGCGTGGCGGGCGCATGAACGACGCGCGCTTCGGCGAACGCATGCACGGCAGCGGACCTCGTTGGCGAGCGATCGAGCAACTGTTCGAGATCCACTGCCGCAAGCTCGGCCTGAATCCGCGCACGGACGAGGTGCGCGGGACGCGACCAGCCCGACCGCGCGAGCGTCAGCGCGACCTCTTCGGCGACTGACGCGCGGCGCTCGCGACTTTCAATTTCTACGCTCCGAAGTGAAACCGCTCGCTGCGCCGCTCGTCAGTTGGATGGGGGCAAAGAAGTCCGCCCCCGTGTTTCGTCTCCCCGATGCGCGGCTGCGATCTCACGCGAACTCGTCGAGTCGTGCGTCCGGGCGGCTGTTCGCCCGCGTTTCTCACCAAGCGCGTTGCGAGGTTCCGCCAGCGCGTTCGGGGTGAGGCCTTGCACCGGAGTCGAATGGAGGTCCGCGAGGATCGATCCCGATCGATCGATGCCGCGCCGAGCGAAATCTCGCGACCACCGCAGGACGTGGTGGGAGATGCGGGCTCGGGCCGCGGCGAGGTTTGGGACGTGCCCTAATCCCAGCGATGGAAGGCCGGATGACCTTCCTTCACGGCGACGAACACGCCGCGGCACGTCGAAGTCACCTTGCCGCCGGATGACAACGTCGCTTCGATCACCGCACGGTCTTCGCTCGACTCGACGACCGTCGCTTCCAAGCGCACCGGCGCCGTCGAGGGCGTCGGACGCTTGAGCTTCACGTGGAACTCGCTCGTGACGGTGCTCGGTGGCTCGGTCGCGCCGCTCTTCGTCATCAGGTGCCACGCAGCGGTCCAGTTGCTGTGGCAGTCGAGGAGTGCGCCGACGATGCCACCGTTCAGCATGCCGGGGAACGCTTCGTGGTGCGGATCCGGCGTCCAATCCGCCACGATCTTGTCGCCGTCGACGCGACTCTTGATGCGCAGACCCTTCTCGTTCTTCGGTCCGCACCCGAAGCAGCGATTGTTCGGCGCGAAACGGTCTTGAAGGCTCGACGTCATCGCATGTACAGCTTGGGATTCATCGACTCGCGAGACCGTAGCGACGACGCTCGGCCGTCGCAACTCGTCGTGCTGCGAGCCCACACTTCTCACCACTCCGCGCGCGAAACGGTACCCGTGTCGGTGCGTGCAAGTCGAGCGACTGAGCGCACCCTCAGCGACCCGATCAAGTCGCTGAGGGTTGAGCCAAGGTGCGCGCGCATCGCAGGCTCGCAGCACGAGCCTGCAACGAGGATCCCGACGGAGCTCGGCGCCGCCGACGCCGGCGGTTGCGCCGCTGCAGCCGCGGTGTGGTGAGAGATGCGGGCGAGGACTCGGCCGCCTCGTGGAACTCCGTGCGCGGGACAGCGCGCCACCGCCGTGAGCTCGCCGAACAGCTCTCCGGGGGCTATCCGCCGCCCGGGGCAGTTCAGCGTGTTGCAGGGCATGCGCTCGGCCTGCTCATTTCATTAAGGAACGGGGCGGATCTCGCGCGCGCGTTGGTGTCCGTACGCGTCGTGTGCACGGCTCCAACCAATTCCTGCGCACGTCGGAACGGGTTTCCACGGACACTCGCTAGGATGAGCAACCCCGTTCGCGGCCCCCCCCTCTCCCGAACCTTCAAACGAGAAAGGGCGCCGCGCGTGCGTCCGTCTGATGTGATCGCGTGGTTTTTCGCGTTGCCACCCGACGCCCCTCGGAGTTCCGTGCGTGACCGAGAACTCAGCGCGGGATCTGAACGCTCGTGAACGTCTCCCCCATGCAGAAACCTCCGATGCAACGATTCGCATCGCCTCTTTCCGTCCTGCTCCTCTCGTGCGCTCTCGCGAGTTGCCCGGGCAAGAAGGAAGCCGCCGCTCCGCCTCCTCCGCCCCCCGACGTGAAGGTCGCGCAAGTGCTGCAGCGCGACGTCCCCGTGTACATCGAGGCCATCGGCGAAACGCGCGGCAACACGGAGATCGAGATCCGCGCGCGCGTCGAAGGCTTCATCCAAAGCGTCGACTACAAAGAAGGTTCGCTGGTCAAGAAGGGTCAGCTGCTCTACACGATCGACTCGCGACCTTTCGAAGCGAACCTGGCCAAGACCAAAGCCAGCGTGGCGGAAGCCGAGGCTCAACTCGCGCGCACGCACCAAGACGTCGTGCGCTACGAGCCGCTCGTCCAGAAGAACGCGATTTCGCGGCAGGAGTACGAGACCGCGGTCGCGCTGGAGAAGGCCGCCGCAGCGATGCTGGATGCCTCCAAGGCCGTGCTCGAACAAGCGCAGATCGACCTCTCCTACACGAAGGTGAATGCGCCCGAGGACGGCTTAGCCGGACGAACCGAGGTCTACGCCGGCACTCTGGTGGGACGCGGGCAGAGCACGCTGCTCACGCGCATCTCGCGCATCGACCCGATTCACGTGCGGTTCAGCTTCCCCGAGAAGGACTACCTCGCGCTCGCGCGCAAGCGCGGCAGTGGTGTGAGCTCGGAGACGCCGCCGACGGTTCCGTTCGAATTGGTGATGGCCGACGGGACCACGCATCCCTCTTCCGGCAAGCTCGTTTTCTTGGATCGCAACGTCGACGCACAGACGGGCACGATCATGGGCGAGGCCGAATTCGCGAACCCCGGGGAAATCGTGCGCCCCGGCCAGTACGCACGTGTGCGCGCCACGATCGAACAGCGGCCTGGCGCGATCCTCGTACCGCAACGCGCCGTGCAGGAGACCCAGGGCATCTTCAGCGTGATGGTCCTCGGCCAGGGCGATGAGCTCGAGCAGCGCCCCGTGACACCGGCCGAGCGCGTCGGTTCCCTGTGGGTGATCGCGTCGGGTTTGAAGGGCGGCGAGCGCGTCGTCGTCGAGGGACTGCAGAAAGTGCGACCCAAGATGAAGGTGAACGCACAGGAAGTGCCAGCGGAGGAGAGCCCTTCCGGGGTGACCGAACCGGCGACCAAGACCGGCGAGTCGAAGTAGCCCATGGCCAACTTCTTCATCCGGCGCCCGATCGTCGCGATCGTCATCGCGATCATGACCGTGATCATGGGGCTCGTCGCCCTGCAGGGCCTGAGCGTCGAGCAGTACCCCTTCCTCGCGCCACCGACGATTCGCGTCACCGCGAACTACCCGGGCGCCTCGGCCATCGCAGTCGAGCAGTCGGTGGCAACGCCGATCGAGCAAGAGGTCAACGGCGTCGACGACATGATCTACATGAAGTCGTCGAACACGAGCGACGGCCGCATGCAGCTCGACGTCAACTTCACGGTGGGCGTCAGCCAGGACAACGCGAACGTCTTGACGCAGAACCGCGTCTCGGCCGCGCAAGCGCGACTGCCGCAGGAGGTCGTTCAGCAGGGCGTCACGGTCAAAAAGATGAGCCCGAGCATCTTGATGCTCATCTCGATCTACTCACCCGGGAAGAGCTACGACGCGAACTTCCTCATCAACTACTGCGGAATCAATCTGCGCGACCAGCTGCTGCGCATCCCCGGCATCGCCCAGGTGGACCTCTTCGGCGGTACGGATTACGGCATGCGCATCTGGCTGCAGCCGGACAAGCTCGCGAAGCTCGGGCTCACTCCGTCCGACGTGATCGCGGCGATCAAGGAGCAGAACCTCCAGGCCCCGTCGGGAAAGATCGGCGGCGAGCCCGCACCGCTTGGCCAAGACTTCACCTACACGGTCAGCGTTCCGAGCCGACTCATCGCGGCGTCCGAGTTCGAGAACATCATCCTGCGCGAGACCGAGACCGGCGCGCAGATTCGGATCCGCGACGTCGGTCGCGCCGAGCTGGGCTCGCAGAACTACGACTCGTTCGGGCGTTTGAACGGCCAGCCGGCGGGAGCGATGGCGGTGTACCTGCTGCCGGGCGCGAACCAGCTCAAGGCGGCCGAGGCCATCTACGAGACGATGGCGCGCGCCAAGGAGCTCTTCCCCGCCGACATGGACTACCGGGTCGTCTACGACACGACGCCGGCGGTGGAGGCCTCGATCGAGTCGATCATCCACACGTTCATCGAGGCGGTGATCCTCGTCACGCTCGTCGTCTTCATCTTCCTCCAGAACTTCCGCGCGACGCTGATCCCGCTCCTGACCGTGCCGGTCTCGCTCATCGGGACGTTCATCTTCTTCCCGATGCTCGGCTTCTCGGTCAACACGCTCTCGATGTTCGGGCTCGTGCTCGCGATCGGCATCGTCGTCGACGACGCGATCGTGGTGGTCGAGGCGGTGATGCACCACATCGAGCACGGGATGAATCCGAGGGAGGCGACGGTCCAGGCGATGAAGGAGGTGTCCGCTCCAGTCATCGGCATCGCGCTGATCCTGTCGGCCGTGTTCATCCCGGTCGCGTTCGTCGGCGGCCTGACCGGGCAGATGTACCAGCAGTTCGCGCTCACGATCGCGATCTCGGTGCTCCTCTCGGCCTTCAGCGCGCTGTCTCTCTCGCCGGCGCTGGCGTGCATGCTGTTGAAGCCCGCGAAGGAGAAGAAGGGCTGGCTCGCGAAGTTCTTCGGCGGGTTCAACAAAGGCTTCGACTGGACCACGCAGCGTTACGTGGGCGTCTCGCGGCTGCTCGTGCGACGTGCCTTCGTGACGGTCCTCATCGTGGGCGGAGTCGTCGCCGGATCGGCATTCTTCGCCAAACGCGTGCCCGCCGGTTTCATCCCCGACGAAGACCAAGGCATCTTCGGAGTCGCCGTGCAGTTGCCGGCAGCGTCGTCGCTGCAGCGCACGAGCGATCTCCTCGCGCAGGTCGAAGAGATCCTCGCGAACACCGACGGAGTCGAGTCCTACCAGACGATCGGCGGCTACGGCGCGGTCACGAGCACCTATCAGCCGAACTTCGGGACGATCTTCGTGCGCTTGAAGCCGTGGGCCGAGCGCAAGGGCGACGCGCTGCACGTCAAAGGAATCATGGCCGCGGTGCAGGGACAGCTCGTCCGCATCCCCGAGGCGATCGCGTTCCCGTTCAACATCCCGACGATCGCCGGCTTCGGCGCATCCGCCGGCTTCAACTTCCTCTTGCAGGATCGAAGCGGAACGATGAGCGTCGCCGAGCTCGGCGAACAGTCTCGGAAGTTCCTCGCCGCTGCTCGCGAGCGACCCCAGCTCGCGAACCTCTTCACGTCGTTCGATCCCACCTATCCGCAAGTCAAGGTCGACCTCGACCGCGACAAGGCGCGCAAGCTCGGCGTCCCGGTGAACGAGGCCTTCCAGGCGCTGTCGACCGCGCTTGGCGGGTCGTACGTCAACGACTTCAACCGCTTCGGCCGACTGTTCCGTGTGTACGTGCAGGCTGAAGGCGACGCCCGCACGGATCCGGAGGACATCGGCAAGGTCTACGTGCGGAGCCAGACGACGAACGAGATGATCCCGCTCGCGACGCTCACGGACGTGCAATCGTCGTCGGGCTCCGAGATCACGACACGCTTCAACCTGTTGCGTTCGGTGGAGATCAACGGAGTTCCCGGACGCGGGTTCACGTCGGGTCAAGCACTGGCCGCTCTGGAAGAGGTCTTCCACGAGGTGATGCCGTCCAACATGGGTTTCGCGTACTCCTCACTCTCCTACCAGGAGAAGACCGCGCCGCCCGCCGGGCCGACCCTCCTCATGGCGATCGTGTGCGTCTTCCTCCTGCTCGCCGCGATGTACGAGAGTTGGCGCTTGCCCTGGGCTGTGCTCCTCGGATCTCCGCTGGTCGCCTTGGGCGCGTTCTTTGGCGCGTGGTTGATGGGCTACGACAACAACGTCTACGTCCAAGTCGGACTGTTCATGTTGATCGGACTCGCGGCGAAGAACGCGATCCTGATCGTCGAGTTCGCCAAGGCCAAGCACGAGCAAGACAACATGAGCATCGAGGAAGCGGCGCTCGAATCCGCGCGCCTGCGCTTCCGTCCGATCTTGATGACCGCGTTCGCGTTCATCCTCGGCGTCGTGCCGTTGATGCTGGCGAGCGGCGCAGGTGCCGGCGCCCAGAACGTGATGGGCACGGCGGTGTTCTGGGGCATGCTCGTCGCCACGGCTCTGGGCGTGTTCCTCATCCCCGGCAACTTCGCGTTCATCGAGCTCTTCGGACGCAAGAAGGCGATGGCGAAGGCACACGAGGAAAAGAAGGCCGCCGCAGCGAAGGCGCCACCGACGAAGCCTGCTTCCGGAGGCGCGCACTGATGTCGACTTCGACACGCACGCTCTCCGTCAGCTTTCTCGCCGCGCTGCTCCTCGCGGCCGGTTGCAAGCTCGGTCCCAAGTACGCTCGTCCCGAAGTGCCGGTGCCCGAGAGTTGGCGCGAGCTCGGCACCGCCGAGCAGGAGTCGCTCGCCAACACGCCTTGGTGGGAGCTGTTCAATGATCCGCCGCTCCTCGAGTTGATCAGCGTCGCGCTGAACGAGAACAAGGATCTCAAGGTCGCCGTCGAACGCATCGAAGAGGCGCGCGCCTTCTACGGTTTCTCGCGCGCGGATCTCTATCCGAAGGTGAACGTCTCCGCCTCGGCGAGCCGAGTCCGCGCGAGCGAGCTCGGCATCCCGGCGTTCCCGTCCGGCACGGACAACGAAGACTCGCTCTACTCGGTCGGAGGTTCGGTCTTCTGGGAGCTCGATTTCTTCGGGCGCATCCGCAGCGCGAACGAAGCCGAGCTCGCGATCGTCTACGCGACCGAGCAAGCGCGCCGCGCAGTGGTGCTGACGCTCGTCGCCGACGTGGCCCGCGTCTACGTCGAGCTGCGCGACATCGATCAGCGCCTCGCGATCTCGCGACGCACGGTCGAATCACGCGCGCAGTACGTCGCGCTCGCCAAGGACCGGTTCGAAGGCGGCGTGACGTCCGAGCTCGACTGGCGACAGGCCGAAGCGGAGCTCCACCGCACGACGTCGCTGATGCAGGACTTCGAGCGTCAAGTCGCGCAGAAGGAGAACGAGCTCTCTGCACTGCTCGGTCGCAATCCGGGGCCGATCGTGCGCGGCGAGTCGTTGCCCGCGATCGCCGTCCCGCCGGCCGTGCCCGCGGGATTGCCGTCCGCGTTGCTCGAGCGCCGGCCCGACGTGCGCGCGGCCGAAGAGCAACTGGTCTCGTCGAACGCACGCATCGGTGAAGCGAAGGCGCTCCTCTATCCCAGCATCGCGCTCACCGGAGCGTTTGGATGGGAGAGCACGGAGCTCAACGAGTTGTTCGATTCGCCGGCGCAGTCTTGGTCGATCGGCGCGAACCTTTTGCAGCCGATCTTCAACGCCGGCCAGAACCGGAGCCGCGTCGAAGTCGCCGAATCGCAGCAGCGTCAGGCGCTGTACGGCTACGAGCGCACGGTGCTGCTCGCGTTCCGTGAGGTCGAAGACTCGCTCGTCGGGCTGCGTCAGTCCGGACTGCGGCGAGCATCCGAAGGTGCGCGCGTCGCAGCCGAGCGCAAGGTGCTCGATCTCGCCGAGCTGCGCTACCGCGGTGGCGTCGCGGCGTACCTGGAAGTGCTCGACGCGCAACGCTCGCTGTTCGACGCGGAGCTCGACGAGACCAGCGCGACGCGCGACGAGCTCGTGAACGTCATCCAGCTCTACAAAGCCCTGGGTGGCGGCTGGCCGCAGTCGAGCGACGCCGAATCGAACGCGGACACGCAGCAGAGCCCAGAGGGCCAGGATCGGACACCGTGAAGGACAAAGAGAAGCGCGCCGAGAAGGCGAAGCGCGATCAGGACGAAGCGGAGCGCGGGGACGACGAGCAGAAGAAGCAGCTGAAGCGCAAGGAGTACGAGCAGGAGCTCGAGAAGCTACAGGGGCGTCTGTGCGCGCTCCAAGACTGGGTCAAGCACAAGGGTCAGCGCGTGATCATCGTGTTCGAAGGTCGCGACGCGGCGGGCAAGGGCGGAACGATCAAGGCGATCACCGAGCGCGTCAGCCCGCGCGTGTTCCGGGTGGTCGCGTTGCCTGCGCCGTCGGACCGCGAGAAGACGCAGATGTACATGCAGCGCTACATGGCGCACTTCCCGGGAGCGGGCGAGATCGTGATCTTCGACCGCAGCTGGTACAACCGCGCCGGCGTCGAGCGCGTGATGGGCTTCTGCACGGACGAGCAGTACGAGTCGTTCTTGGAGCGCTGTCCAGAGGTCGAAAAGTACCTCGTCACCGGCGGCATTCAGCTGATCAAGTTCTGGCTCGAGGTCGGCGAGGAGGAGCAGAAGCGCCGCTTCGAAGCGCGCATCGAGGATCCGCGGCGGCAGTGGAAGCTCAGTCCGATGGACCTCCCCTCGCGCGAGCGTTGGTTCGACTACTCCCGCGCGCGCGATCGCATGTTGGATGCGACCGACACGCAGCACGCGCCGTGGTACCTCGTGCGCACCGACGACAAGCGGCGCGCGCGGCTGAACATCATCCGCCACATCCTCGAGCTGATCCCGCACAAGGAAGTGAAGCGCGAGAGCGTCAAGCTGCCCAAGCGCAACATGAAGGACGCGTACGACGACCAAGCGAGCCTGCGCGGCCGTAAGTTCGTGCCCGAGACGTACTGAGCAGCGCTAGTGTCCTGAGTCAGAAGTTCGCTCTCACCAAGCTCGATCTCCTCCGCGCTGGCGGCGTTGCTCGGGTTCGGAAACCTGACAGGTTGCCTGCACCCTCGCGCCTTGCCAGCGACGACGATCTCG
>JBJXHG010000014.1:0-24892 GCA_046160865.1 Planctomycetota bacterium
TCCTTGATCTGGCGATACAGCCGCGTGTGGCGCGTCCTCGCGCCACACGCTTTAACCGGCGGGGACCCGTTGCCTCTGCCTACGCTCGACTGTGACCGTGCAGTTGGCCCGTCTCGCTCAGCTGCGAGTTGCGTGGCGTGGGTGGCGGTGTGTCATCGCCGGCTGTAGGCATGTCCACCGTCGCATCCGCGCCGAGGAAGTCGATCGGCAACGGCAACCTGCAGCCGCACAGTTAGCAGCCCGTGGTGAAAGTGCTTCGAGCGCGAAAGTGGTCCGTTTGTGTCGGAACCAGGAGCACGACCGCAGGCGAATCCTCGTGATTCGCCGAGGATCGAGCGACGCCGTGCCGGCGCGAACGGACCACTTTCGCGCCGAATGACTTTCACCACGAGCTGTTAGCCGTTCGAAGCCGCAACGGGGCCCCGCCGCCGATTTATGCGTGTGGCGCGAAGACGCGCCACACGCTGGCGCTCCGTGCGCAAGCACGCTTCGCGCATGCGAGCCGCGCGACAGACCGCGCTACGCGCTAGCGCAAGAACGCGTCCTCAGTCGACGACACGAGCAGCAGCACGCAGCCTTCGTCCGTCGACTGCACGACGTGCGTGGAGCCCGGCTCGGCGCGCTGGAAGTCGCCAGCGTGCAAGTGCAGATCGCCGACGCGCAGATCGCCGGACAGCACGAAGCACTCTTCCGGTCCGGCATGCACGTGCGCCGGATACGCGGTGTGCGGCGCCATGCGCGCGAGCAGTGTGACGCGCTTCGCCGCGGCGTCGAGGAACAGGCGCCGCACCTCGATGCCTTCGATCGCGGTGGTCTGCCAATCGCCTTCGCTCGCCGCGATGTTGGTGAATGGCTGCGCGGGCGAAGGAGTCGAGCTCCAGCGTCGCCACAGCTGCACGTCGGCGGGATCCGTGAAGCCCGGCGCGGCCGGCGGCGTTTCGCCAAGCTCTGGAGGCGTGCGCGCGCGTTCGAGGATGCGGTACCGGACTCGATCCCAGACTTCAGGGGCCGGCGCGCTGCCCGGTGCCGCGAGTGCGAGGTCCGTCGCGACCTCGGACACGGTCTCGAACTCGTTCCGGCACGCGCGGCATTGCGCGATGTGCTGATGCAGCGCGCGGGCCGGCGCTTCGGCCAGCGTGCCGAACGCGAGCTCGGCGAGCTGATCGCGTTGGTCGTCGTCGAGGAAGTCGTGTGCGGTCATGACAGTTCTTCGTGCGCGGAATGGAGAGAGCGCCGGAGGCGCTCGAGACCCGCGCGGATGCGCGTCTTGACGGTGCCGAGTGGAGCGTCGAGCGCGAGCGCGACCTCGGTGTGCGAGAGCCCGCCGAAGAAGGCGGCCTCGACGGCGCGACGTTGCTCGGACGGCAGTGCAGCGAGCGCATGTCGCACGCGGGCGGTGCGTTCGGCGTGCTGCGAGGCGTCGTCGGGCGTCGGCGCGGGATCGCGCAACGACGCGATGTGGTCGACGTCGAACGAGACCGTGCGCTCGCCGGCGCGATCACGTGCGCGGCGCAAATCGATCGCGCGCGTCCGGGTGAGCGTCGCGAGAAAGCTCGCCACGCTGCCGCGCGACGCGTCGTAGCGGGCAGCTTGCCGCCACACTTGCGCGAAGACCTCGACGAGAACCTCGTCGGCGCTGGAGCGGTCGCGCACGACAGCCAGCGCGAGCCCGTGGACTTGCGCGCTCGTGGCGTCGTACAGCGCGCGCAAAGCGGTCTCGTCGCCGTCCGCGATGCGCTCCATGAGCAGCGCGCACGGGTCCGCAGCCGGACGTGCGGACCAGGGTCGAGGGTTGGCCAGGGCGCTCTCCATCGTGCGAGGTACGAGTGCGCGCGCGTCCGTGGATTCGCGGTTCGCCGGGATTTCGCGCGCGGCGATCGCCGTTCTACCACCGTGCTCGGACGACCGCCACGCGCGACGCGCGGGTCGCAGCAAAGTTCGCGGGAGATCGAGTCCGATCGCGCGGCGCCGGCGTAGGAACTGAAGCCGCCCAGATGCGCGCGGCACAGGAACCAACCATGACCAAGCTCAATGTCTCGATCCTCGTTCCGGCCGTCGTCGCCGGCGCACTCGGAGCTGCGCCACTCAGCGCGTCCAGCCACCGCGAAGCGCCGCACATCACCGAGACGCCCAAGGTCGACGCGACCGACTTCTACATGTTCCGCAGCTACGAGACCGGGCGGGAGGACTTCGTGACGATCGTCGCGAACTACCAGCCGTTGCAGGCGCCGTACGGCGGCCCCAACTACTTCACGATGGACTCGGACGCGTTGTACGAGATCCACGTCGACAACAACGGCGACGCGCTCGAAGACGTGACGTTCCAGTTCCGCTTCACGAACACGTTGCAAGACCTCGCGCTCGACATCGGACCGGTCGGCAATACGAAGCGCGTGTCGGTGCCGCTTGCGAACATCGCGCCGTTCGAAGCGGGATCACTCGCTGGGCTCAACGTGCGCGAGAGCTACGGCGTCAAGGTCGTGTTCGGCGATCGCCGCACCGGTGTCGCGCAGACGATCACGAACGCGGACGACGGTCTCTCGAGCTTCGTGAAGTTGGCCGACAACATCGGCAACAAGTCGATCGCCGACTACGCGGCCTACGCCGCGACACACATCCATTCGATCTCGCTGCCCGATGGCAGCGAAGGGCGCATGTTCGTCGGGCAGCGCAAGGATCCGTTCGTGGTGAATCTCGGTGAGACGTTCGATCTCGTGAACCTGAATCCGCTCGGGGATCCGGCCGGCGCGGCGGACGTGCTCGCCGACGCGAACGTCACGTCGATCGTGCTCGAGATCCCGATCAACTTTCTCGTCGCGAACGACACGGTCATCGGCGGCTGGACGAGCGCCAGCGTCCGTCAGGCGCGCATCCAGAATCCGGCGCCGAAGAGCGACGTCGCGAACCAAGTGACCGTCGAGGGCGGTGCGTGGACGCAGGTCTCGCGACTCGGCATGCCGCTCGTCAACGAAGTGGTGATCGGCCTGAAGGACAAGGACCGCTTCAACGCGAGCGAGCCGAAGGACGACGCGCAGTTCCTCGACTACGTCACGCATCCGACTCTGCCGGCGCTGCTCGACGCGCTGTTCCCCGTCACCGCGCCGACGCTGTTCCCGCGCAGCGATCTCGTGCAGGTGTTCTTGACCGGTATCCCGAGCCTGAACGCGACGGCGACGCCGAGCGAGATGCTGCGTCTCAACACGAACACGCCTGCGACGCCGTTCGGAAATCAGAACCTTCTCGGCGTGATCGCGGGCGACAGCGCGGGCTTTCCGAACGGTCGTCGGCCGGGGGACGATGTCGTCGACATCGCGCTGCGCGTCGTGATGGGGAAGCTGCTCGATGCCGGCGACGCGCCGGACGGTCAGCTCGCGTACACGGACGGCGCGATCGTCGACGAGACGTTCTTCGACGCGACGTTTCCCTACTTGCTGACGCCGCTGGCCGGGTCGCCGAACGTGAAGTGAGGAGGCCAATGAAAAACCATCGACTCCTCGTCTTCGCGATCGCCGTGCTCGGCGCTGCTTGCTCTAGCGGCAGCAGCGGCGGCGGCACCGACTTCGACGCCTTCGTGACGGACGTCGTGCAATCCACGGCCGACGACACGGAGCCCGTGCAGGTCAACGACAAATCGTTCGCCTTCTCCGAGGATCCGAACGCGTTCGACGACCTGTTCCAATGACTCGGTCGAGCTGATCCTCCCGTTCCAAGGCTGATCCCGGAGCGCGGTGGGCTCGAAGCTCTCCGCGCTCCTCCCGCTCCCCGAGCAGATTCCATGTCACGTTCTCCCAAGTTGCGTCGTCTCGCCCCGCTGTTCTTGCTCGCGCTGCTCGCAAGTGTCGCGCACGCGCACGACTTCTGGATCGCCCCAGCTTCCTTCCGAGCGGAGGTCGGCGCGCGCGTCGACGTGCAGCTGTATGTCGGCGAGCAGCTGCGCGGCGAGCCCGTCGCGCGCAATCCAGAGCGCATCCATTCCTTCCGCGCGCACGGTGCGGACGGCACCGAGCTCGCGATCCCGGGTGTCGACGGCAAGACACCCGCTGGGTACTGGAAGCCTAGGGGCGCGGGAGCGGCGACGATCGTGTATCGCTCGCAGCCGGCGCTGCTCGCGCTCGAAGCTCGGAAGTTCGACAGCTATCTGCGCGAGGAGGGGCTCGAGCGCATCGTCGAGTTGCGCGCACAGCGCGGCCACGCGTCGAAGCCGGGTCGCGAGCGCTACTCGCGCTGCGCGAAGAGTCTCGTCTGGGTTGGCGCGCAACCTCCGACGAGCGCTGCTTCGATCGACACGGCGCTCGGGCTGCCGCTCGAGCTGTGCGTCGCCGAGAATCCGTACGCGCTGCAACCGGGCGCCGAGCTCTGCGTGCAGGTCACGTTCGAAGGCCGTCCCGTCGGCGGTGTGCTCGTCGGGTGTGCGTCGAGTGCCGCGCCCGAACGCGAAGTTCGCAAGCGCAGCGACGCCGAGGGTCGCGTGCGCTTGACGCTCGACCGCGAGGGACTATGGCTCGTGCGCGCGGTGCACATGATCCCGTGTCCAGACACCGCGGACGCCGACTGGGAGAGCTTCTGGGCGTCCGTGACGTTCGAGCTTCCGGCCGCGCCCGCAAGCGGACGCTGATCCGTCACGCGACGCGCGTGTCGTCCTTGAAGAGCTCGCGCAGGAGCGCCGTCGCGAACGACCCTTTGGGCAACGCGAACCGCAGGCGCAGCGCACCGTCCTCGGTCGTGATCGCGAGATCCTGTACCGCGACGCTCGCGGCGCGGCGATCGCCGTCGAGCCGGGCCTGCGCGAAGTCCGAGAGCGCGAGACCTGCGCGCTCGAGCAGCTCGCGTTCGCGCTCGCCGGGAGCGCCGCTCGCCGCGCGCATGCGCGCGCCGTAGATCGGCCCGCTGATCGCGATCTCGCCACGCTCCAGACGCTGCTCTTCGAGCCGTGGGTCCTCGACGTCGAACAGCGCGCCGTTCGCAGTCTTCTTCGCCACGTCGCCGAGCTCGAGCATGCGAAACCGTCCCGCGTCGATGCGTTCGGCGAGCCAGGTATTGAAGAGATCGGCTTGGAGCGCGGAGGCGAGCACGCGGCCGGCCCACGCCGTCTGCAGCGCGCTGGGCTCGCCTTGCAGGAGCGCGCGCCCGCGCGCGACGTTCTTGCCGCCGTCACCGAAGCGTTGGGGACCGAAGTAGTTCGGCAAGCCCGTGCGCGCGAGCGCGTGCGCGATACCGCGTGCACGCTCGTCCGCGCCGGCGTCGACGTCGCGCAAGCGGATGTCGAAGCGATTCGCGAGCAGGTGTCCGCGCCGCAGCTTGTGCGGATGGCGCGCGACGGCGAGCACCTCGACGCCGAGGCCCTCGTGCACACGCGCCGCGACGTCGTCCGTCGCGACGGTCGGCAAGTGCAGCGAGAAGCGCTGCGTCGTGACCGCGCGCTTGTCCTTCATGCCCGCGAAGCCGATGTCGCGCGCACGCATGCCGAAGAGCTCGGCCAACGCGCGGCACGTCTCGTCGGTCGTGAGCCCGGCGCGCCGGATCGTGACGAAGACGTGCTCCCCCGTGCCGCTGGCGGGGTAGAGGGGCAGCTCTTCGACTTCGAAGTCGGCGTCGCGCGCGCGCAGGACGCCGCGGAAGCCGGGCAGCTGTGGCGTCGCGAACGGAAGCGGCTTCACACGTGGTTGCGGAGCAGGAGCTCCTTCGGGTGCGGCTGCAGATAGCTCTGGCGCGCGAGGTACTCGATCTCGAACACGCGCACGTAGTGACGTACGAGCGTCGCCGGCACGAGCCAGGGCACGAGCGCGCGCTTGTAGTCGGCGAGCGTCTCGAGCACTTCGCGCCGATCGGCGGGGGACAAGCGCTCGCTGAAGTACCCGAGCATGTGCTCGAAGACGTTGACGTGCCGGCCGCGCGTGGCCTTCTTCGCGAGTGAGGCCATGAACTGCTGCACGTACGCGCTCGCGCGCTCGCGCCGCGCGCCGTCGTTGCGCGCAACGAATCGGCCGAGGCGCTGGTACCCTTCGGGCTCGTGCGCGAGCAGCAGGAGCTTCTCGCGCGCGTGCAGGTCGACGAGATCACGCTGTTTCCACGGCTGCGCGAAGGCATCGCGCAGCCGCCGGTACGCGAACACGCGCACGAGGAAGTTCTCGCGCAGCACCGGGTCGCACAAGCGGCCTTCTTCCTCGATCGGGAGCGACGGAAACGCCGCGCACAGCGCCGCCGCGAACACACCGCGGCCAGCGCGCGACGCGGATCCTGCCCCGGTCGTGCCCGCAGACGCCGCGTACACGCGCACGCGCTCGAGGCCACAGCTCGGTGAATCCTTCTTCAGCACGTATCCGCACAGAGCGAGCGTCTCGAGCTCCTTCACCTTGCGCGCGCTGAAGCGGCGCATCGCAGGCGCGTGGTCGTCGCCACTCTTGCGTCCGATCAGACGCGGCGGCGCGCTGCCGTCTTCGACGAGTCGCAGCGACTCGCGCGGGCTCGGGAGGCCGATCTCCATCTCCGGACACACGCGCACGAACGTCACGTGATCGCCGAGGATGTCCGTGAGGAAGTGGTCCTTGCAGTGACCGCCGTCGTAGCGCACGCGCTCGCCGAGCAGGCAGCTCGACACGCCGATGCGGATCTCGTCGTCTGCTTGGCTCGACATGTGGAGGAGTCAGTGTGCCGAGTCGCCGCCGTGCGGACCATCCGCTCGTTCGACCGTTGCCCACGTTGTTGGCGCTCGTCATACTTCGCGCCCCTTTCGGAGCCGAGCAGAGGCTTCGATCCCCTTGGTGTTGCGCCCGCACGGCGTTTCGCGTCCACGATCCGCTGGAGGACTCTCATGATTCTGAGTGCTGTGTTGTGGCTCGGTGCGACAGCCCCCGAGCCCGTCCGTCCCATCGGTTTCGATCTCTCCGAGCCGCTGCCGGCCGCGGTCGAGCCCGCGCTTGCCGACCCGCCCGCGCTGAACAAGTGGACCGGATCGGTGAAGGCCAACTTCGCGATGATGGACGGCGACACCGACCGCACCACGATCGGCGCCGGCGCCGACGCCGAGTACCGCCGCGAGAAGGACCGCACGACGTTGAAGTTCCTGTGGAACTATGCCGAGGACGAGGATTCGTCTCCGAACATCACGCAGCGCCAGGTGCGCGGCGGAGCGAAGTACGACTACTTCTTCAACCCGAAGACGTATGCCTTCGGCGAGACGAGCGGCGAGTACGACCTGAGCGCCGGGATCGACCTGCGCGCAACGGTCGGCGTCGGCATCGGTCGGCAGTTCCGCGAGGACGAGCGCTGGAAGCTGTCCGGTGAACTCGGTGCGTCGTACGTCGACGAGAACTACGTGGTCGACGCGGACGACACGGAGTACGTCGCCGGGCGTGCCGCCGGCAAAGCCGAGTACAAGCCGAACGACAAGGCCACGTACTCGAACACGTCCGAGATCTACACGAGCCTCGAGGACGCGGACGACAGCTTCGCACGTCTGGACACGAAGGCGCGCTTCCTGTTGACGGCCAGCATGTTCGCCGAGATCCAGTGGCTGTTCACGTGGGACAACACGCCGGCCGAAGACTCGGTCACGGGGCAGTCGCTGAACCGCACGAACGATCAATACCTGCTCGGCGTCGGCTGGAGCTTCTGAGACGTCCTCCAGCGCGCTGTGAGGTTCACGCGAGCGCGTCGAGCACGTCCGTGAGCCAGCTCGCGGACTCGACGCGCCCGCCCGACCGATTGCGCAGCGCCCACAGGCGCGCGTGCTCGGCGACGAGCGGCGCGAGCTCCTCGGCCAGCTCCACCCGTGCTGGGAGCGCGGTGATCGGCGCTCCCGGTGCTGCGTTGCAGCGCGAGAGCCCCAAGCGACACGCGAACGCGAGGAGATCGGCGGCCCACGCGAGCTCCTCGCGCGCGATCTCGCCTGCGCTGCCCGCCGGCCGCGCATCCGCGAGCGCACGCCGCTGCGCGCGCACGTAGTCGAGTGCCGTGTGCAGGTCTGCCGCGCGCAGGCCGGGCATCCGCGGATGCGGCAGTGGCTCGCTGGCGAACGCGAGCAAGAAGAACAAGGCCGAGCCGTTCGTCGCGCCGGGTGCGGCGAGTCGGTACGCATCGCCCAGCGCACAGGCGACGCGCCCGAGCACGTGCGCTTCGTCGCGCAAGATCCACGTGTCGAGCGCGAGCGCGAGATCGAACGTCGCGTCGTCCGCGCTCGCCGCGTTCCAACCAGCTCCGGCTCCCAGGAGCCAACCGGCATAGCTGACGGAGAGCGGCTGCAAGTGCCCGCGGTCGCCCCAATCGGTGACGAGATAGCCGTGCGCGCCTCCGCGCACGCCCGCGCGCGCCGCAGACGCCACGTTCGCGCGCATGTTCGCCGTGCGACCGGCGATGCTCTGCCAGCTCGATGTGCCGGGGCAGACGTAGAATGCGCGTCCACTCGCGCGTGCAGCGCGCACGTCGCGCTCGAAATCGTGGTCCGCGTCGTAGCCCCACAAGCGCAACGTGACGTCGTCCGGCAACTCGGCCGCGCGCTCGGGTGACTGCAGCACGACGTCGCCCCACATGTGGATGCGCCGCCCGCGCTCGGCGGCGAGACGGTGCACGGCGCGTACGTGCTCGAGGTACACGCTCGTCGTGCCGCGCTCGGCGCACGCCGCGCGCGAGCGTCCGCGGCCGATGTCGAACGTCTCGTCGAGCCCGACGTCGAGCTCGCGCGTGCGGAAGCAGGGCAGCAGTTGGTCGTAGAGATCGGCGATCAACGCGAGCACGTCCGGGTCACTCGGGCACAAGCTGAACGGCTCGATGCGGCGGCTGAACGCGTGCTGCACGCCTTCGGGAACCTCGGCGAGCATCCGGTAGCGCGGGTGCGAGAGCCAGCGGTGCATGTGCCCGAGGCTCTGCTGGTTCGGCACGAGAGCGATGCCGCGCTGCGCGCAGTGGTCGTCGAGCGCGCGCGCTTCCTCGGGCGTGACCGGGCTCGCGCCCTCCCACACGCTTTCATGGCCGCGGTACGCGAACGTGTGCTCGGTGTAGAGCGTGAGCTCGTTCACCTTGAGGCTCGCGAGCGTGTCGACGAGCGCGCGCAACGTCTCCATCGTCGGGACCTTCGTGCGGCTGACATCGATCAGCACGCCGCGCCGCTCGAAGTCGGGCGCGTCGTCGATCGTCGCGCAGGCGATCGAGCCGTCGGCCGCCATGCCGTCCGAGAGCTCGCGCAGTTGTGCGAGGGTCGCCTCGGCATAGCGCTCACCCTGCTCCGTCGCCGACACGATCGAGGTGCCGCCGCCCGCGACGACGAGCCTGTACGCCTGCGCAGTGAGGCTCGCGTCGCGCACGCGGTGCGGCGCCGAACGCAGCGCGGCGACCGGTACACGCGCCCCGTCGAGCTCGACGCGACGCGGCCGAGGCCACAGCCGCGTGTATGGAGCGGGAAGCTGCGAGTTCTGCATCGTGCGTCGAGAGTCCGTTGGTGCAGTGCGGAAATCAAGGCGCCGGTTCGCGCTGGCTTTCCTTCTGCGAGCGCGAGCGCGAACCGTCCATCGGTGGTGTCTGGTGCCTCGTAGTCGTCCGGTCGCTGCGCGGGGCATCGGTCCCTCGTATTGCTCCGCTGTCGTAGCGCTGGACGTCGATTTCGCGCACTCGCCGAACCTCGTCGAACCGTGAACCGATCGAGGGGCGCGCCGGTCGTGTGTTCGTCCTAGCGCGCCGCTCGCTCCCACCAGCTTCCACGTCGTCGTCGACACGTCGTCGACTATCGCGTCGCGCGCCTCGCCGCTCGCGCGGCGCAATTCGAAGTTTTCTCCGCGCGCGCGCGTTGCGCAGATCGCCGAATTGCGGCGCACCGCATCTTGCAGGCCCGCACAAGGGGCACGAGAATCGAGCACGGAGTGCGCAGGAGCAGGTTCATGAACACATCGCGTGCACGATGCTCGATCTACACCGCTTTCGTCGTCGTCGCGCTGGGTTCGCCGCGAGCCGCTGCGCAGAGCGTTTACATCGACCTCGGCTCGGGATTCGCCCCGAGCTCGAGCTACGCAGCCGCGTCGGGAATCCCGGGCTACTGGAATCGACTCGGCGGGCTGGTTACGAGCATGCCGTTGCTCGACCTGAGCGCGCAGCCGACCCAGATCGTCGCGCATGCGGAAGACTGCGATTGGGGCGGCATCGACTCCCCGACCACCGAAGGAGACGATGAAGCGCTCCTCGACGACTGGCACTACGCCGACTGCGCGTTCGCCACTCCGCGTACGATCATCACTGGGCTCGCAGCCGGCACGTACCGCGTGTTCGCGTATCCGCCGGGAGACGGCGGAGGCCCGATGAGCGTAAGCGCGTATTTGAGCCCCGGCGGCCCGCAGGGAGGTGTCACTATCCCCGCGCAGGCTCCCTTCCCGGGCTCGTTTGACAACTGGATCGTCGGCGTCTTCGACCTCCATGTCGAGGCCAACGACACCGGACTGTCGCTTGGCTACAGCGCTTCGAACCGAGGATTCACTGGTTTCCAGATCGTGCGCTTCGGCGAAGCACCTCTGGCCGGCACCGCGTATTGCTTCGGCGACGGCACCGGCGCGACGTGCCCGTGCGGCAATCCGGGCAATGCCGGCCGCGGCTGCGCGAACTTGACGGATTCGCGCGGAGCGCTGCTCGCCGCGATCGGCACGCCGAGCGTCTTAGCCGACACGCTGACGTTGATGACGACGTCGATGTCCGGCTTCCAGTCGTGGTATTTCCAAGGCACGGCGCAGGACGCGCTGCCGTTCGGCCGCGGGATCCAGTGCCTCTCCGGAACGATCGTGCGGGTGGGGATGAAGGGCCTCATGGGCGGCGCGTCGTCGAATCCGTCGGGCGTCGACTTGCCGATCTCCGTGAAAGGCGCCGTTCCGCCGGCGGGCGGCACGCGGCACTACCAGGTCGCGTACCGGCAGGTGAACCCACCGTGCACGCCGACGCCGATCTCGAACACGAACCGGACGAACGGCGTGACGATCGTGTGGACGCCATGACATGGTGAACGTGTCGAGTCTCTGAGGCGGACACGGACCGTGTCGTGTGTGTCCTGCACGGCCAAGTTGGTGCCGTTATCGCACGAGCGCGTGCGATTCGCGTGTCACGGGTCGCCGCGGACGGCGACGACGCGATCGGCATTCAAGAACCACAGCTCGAAGCGCGGCAGCTCTTCGAGCGAGAGCGCCGCCGCCAGCGCGGCCGGGTACGCGCGTGCTTGCGGTGCGTACTCGCGCGCGCGGGCGGCGATCTCCGCGTCGCTCTGGACGACGTCGGTCTTGTAATCGGCGATCACGAAGCGCTCGCCGTCCAAATACACGAGATCGATCACGCCCGAAATGAAACCGAGACAATGCTCGTCCGGCGGAAGCAGGAACGGGAGCTCGCGCGCGACGAGTCGCGGGCCGAGCTGTGCGAGCCGCGCGAACAGCGCACCGCCGACGATGCGATCGAAGAACAGCACGGCGCGATCGGATGCTTGTGCGTCGAGCGCGCTCTCCCCGGCGACCTCTGCTGCTACGGCGCACCGCCGGCGCGCGATCTCTTCGTCGCGCGGTGCTTCGAAATCGAACAGCTCGAGCGCACGGTGCAGCGCGCGTCCGGTTGCGGCGGCTGCGCTGGCCGCGTGCGTGGCGCGCGGCCGCGGCGCGGAGATCGGCTCGACTTCGGCGGACGGGTCGGCCGCGGACGCCGGCCGGCTCCATGGGAGCGCGGCGCGCGTTGCCGCGACGCGGGCGTCGCGCGCGAGCCGTTGCGCGTCGGCACGCACGCGCGCCATGTCGATCGTCGCATTCGGAAGCGGCCGGGCGCGCTCGACACGGCGTGCATTGCGCTCGGGCAGGCGCCAGCGCACACCGCAGTGATCGAGCTCGGTGCGCGCCTGGCGCGCGGCGAGCGCCAGTGCGGCTCCCGCGTCTTCCCCCGCGCTGTGCGCGAGCAGGTCCATGTGACTCTTGCACTCGAGCGGAGGACGGGCGTCGGTGCGCGGCCCGACGCGTCCGAGCAGCACGAGCCGGTTCTTCGCGCGCGTCATCGCGACGTACAAGGTGCGCACGCGCTCGGCCGAGTCGGTGCGCTCGCGCCGCGCCGTCACTTGCGAATAACCAGGTGATCCGCGGCCGAAGAACGCGCATGCGTCGCGAGCGAGGTCAGCGAGCGGGACCTCGCGGCGGCGCGACTCGGCGTGCAGCGCGGCGAGGTACACCGTGTCGAAGTCGAGGCCCTTGCTCTTGTGGATCGTCATCACCTGCAGCGCGGATTCGATCTCCTGCCGCGGCCGCGCGTCCTCGTCGTCGCGCTCGTGTGCGCGTGCGTGTGCGAGCGCGCGCAAGTAACCGCGCGGATCGCCGTCGTCGAGCTCGGCGAGCCAGCGTTCGAAGAAGCGCTCCAGGTGCGCTTGGCGGAACCGGCCGAGGTAGCGCGCGCTCTCCGACGCTTCGATCAGCGTCCAGAGCCGCACGTTCTCGACGAACTCATCGGCTGCATCGTCGCGCAGCGAGCGGCGTAGCGCGGCGAGCGTTTGGACCGCTGCGACGAGGCTCGCTCCGAAGCCGCCGATGCGCTCGAGACCCGGTACGTCGCGCGGCATGTGCGCCAGTGCGCGCTCGACGGCCGCGAGCACCTCCGGCAGGCCACGCTCGTCCTCCATCTCTGCGGCGAGCGCGAAGAACTTCTCGGCGGACAGCGGCAGCCACACGGCATCGGGCACCAGGGCCGCGCTCGAGCGCAGGTACGTCATGCACGCGAGCGCGTCGTCGGGATCGACGACGGCGCGCACGAGCGCCGCCGCGTCGAGGATCTCGCGCCGGCGGTAGTAGCTCTTCTCGCCGCTCACTTCGTACGGCACGCCGGCGTGGCGCAACGCCGCGAGGTACGTTTCGATCGGTCCCATCGTGCGCAGGAGCAGCGCGGACTGGCCGATGTCCGCGCCGGCCCGCGCCGCCTGCGCGACGTCGCGTGCGATCCAGTCCGCTTCGATCGCATAGGCGGTGTCCGCCGAAGTCTGCGCGAACGCGCGCGTGCTCTCGTCGAGATTCCACGACAGCCAGCGCTCGATCGGCGGTCCGTCGTCGGCGCGCGCGGCCACGAGCGGTTCGTAGGCGGGCTGCAGGCCGGGTTGCGCGCGCATCACGGGCGCGATGGCCTGCTCGACGCCCGCGAGCACGGCGCGCGTGCTGCGATAGTTGACCGACAGTCGCGCGAGCGTGCCGCCTCGCGCCAGCACCTTCTGCACGAAGTCTTGGTACGCCGCGAGGTCGGCGTTGCGCCAGCCGTAGATCGATTGCTTCGGATCGCCGACGAGGAACAACCCCGGTTGGCGCGCACCCGGCATCGGTTGGAGTGCGAGGTACCACACGAGGTCGCACTGCAAGCCGTCGGTGTCCTGGAACTCGTCGATGCAGACTTGCGTGGTGTGGCGGCGCTCGGCGGCGGCGATGTTGTCGTGATCGCGGAGCAGATCGCGCGCGTCGCGCAGAAGATCTCCGTAGCTTGCGAGGCCGCGCGCGACGAAACGCCGTCGCAGCTCGGCGAACAGCGGCTGCAGCACGCGGTGCGCGGCGCCGACCGTCCTGAGATCGAGCTCGTGGAGCTCGCCCTCGATGCTCGCGAGCTCGAGCGCCGCGCATTCGACCTCACGCGCGGCCGGACCGAGCGCCCGCTCCTCGGCGGCGGTGAAGTCCGCTTTCGCCCAGGCGTGCAAGCGCTTGCGCACGTTCGGCGGCCACGGTGCGAACGCACCCGCGGTGTGGCGGACGACTTCGAGCAGCTCGCGTGCGCCGCGCACGGAGGACGCCGGCGCGGACGCGAGCGGTTGCGCGTGCGCGAGGAACGTCTGCGCGCGGCGCGCGAGCTCGGCCTGCATCTGCGCGACGGCCGCGGGCGAGCACGGATCGCCGCCGAAGTCTTCCGGTCGTGCGCCGTCCTGCGCGAGCTGCACGAGCGCTGCTTCCACGCGTGCGGCACCGATCGAAAGGCCGAAGAGCGCGCGCTCGTCGTCGTCCGGCGCGCGCGTCGCGAGCCGTGCGACATGCTCGTCCACGACCTCGCGTGCGATCGCGCGCAGCGCACGCCCGTCCACGTCGACGGTCGTATAGGGAGCGAGCCCGGCCTCGAGCGGATGAGCGGCGAGCAGGCCCTTGCAGAACGCATGGATCGTGTGCACGACGGGCCGATCGAGCGCTGCGGCGAGCGCGCGTGCACGCGCGCGCAGCACGTCCGCGTCCGCGGGCAGCAAGTCGGCGAACAGTCCGCGTTGGACTTCTCCAGCGGCGAGTCCCGCGAGCGCGCGTGCAAGCCGTGCGCCCATCTCCGCGGCGGCCTTCTCGGTGAACGTGATCGCGACGAGTCCGTCGAGCACGTCGCGCGCGATGCGGGCGTCCGTGAGGCCGTTCACACGCGACGCGCACGCGCGCTCCCAGCCGGGGCCGAGGCACCACGTCACGAGGCGAGCGACGAGCGCGGTCGTCTTGCCCGTGCCCGCGCCGGCTTCGAGCACGAGCGGTGCGTCGAATTGGGAGCACGCCGAGCGACGCGCAGTGGCGTCTTCGTCCTCGCGGCTCGATTCATCTTCGACGCGCGTCATGCGCCGTCTCCGTCGGTCGTGCCGCCGTCGGCCGAGCGTCCGATGTCCCACAACTCGATCAGCGCGCGCTCGGGTGTCGAGAGGTCGGGATTGCCGCGCGCGGTGCCGATCCACGCACGCAAGCGCGCGCGCGCACCCGAGTCGCCGCGGATGCACGCCTCCGACACCGAGCACAGCTCGCACGCGCGCGGCTCCTGCACGAGATCGCTCTCGAGCAAGCGCGGCACGAACGCACCCGCATGCCACGCGGAGAACAAGGTGCGCAGTGCCGTGCGGAACACGGGCTCGATCTGCGCATCGTCGTGCGCGAGCTCGACGCTGCGGTGCACTGCGGCGAGATCCGGATCCAGGTACAAGTAGCGTCCGATCCCGCCCGGGCCGGCAGCGCGGGCGTAGGCCGCGCCCTGGAGGAGTTCGGCCCGCGCGAGTGCGGCGAGCATGTGCTTGCGGCGCGTCTCGTCCTTCGCCGCGGTGGAGAGCGGCGCACCGGTCTTGAAGTCGGTCGTGATCGTCGCGCTCGCCACGCGTTCCACGCGGTCGGCGCGAAACCGTAGCGCGTGCGCGTGCGGCGTTCCGATGTCGCACGCGATCTCGATCGCGCCGTCGGCTTCCGTCGCGACGAGATCGCTCGGGTGTGCGGCGAGCCATGCCAGTGCCACGTCGACCTGACGCCGTGCTTCGGCGGCCAGGATCGGCGCGAGTCCCTGAGGACCGCCGCCTTCCTCCGCGAGCACGACGCGCGCCGTGGACAGGAGCACGGCGTCGATCGGCGCCGGTGCGCGTTGCAGCTCATCGAGCGCGCGGTGCACCGTGATGCCGAGCACGCGCGCGTCGAGCAGCGTGGGCTCGAGCAACGGGTCGGGCAAGCGGTCGATGCGCAGCATGCGCGTGACGAGCGTGCGCCACGGGCACGCGGCGAGCCTCTCGAGTGCAGTGACGTACGGATCCTTGTGGCGCGGATCGGTGCCGGGGCCGAGCGCGCCCGTGAAACCGAAGTACGGCCCGAGCGCGCCGCGGCCGGGCGCGCTGTCGATCTCGTGCGAGGCGAGCACGCGCGCGCGCGCGATCGCGTGCGCCGGCGGCGTGGCGAAGCCTTGCGCAGCGCGCGCTTCTTCGAGCGCGAGCGCGAGCGCGGCCTCGAAGCCGTCGCCAGCGCCGGCGAGTCCCGCGAGAATCGCCCACTCGTGCGCTGGGCGCGGCGCGGTTCGGCCCGCGCTCGCGTGCAGCGCGAACACCGCTGGTGCGGGCGTCGCGCGCGCTTGCTCGGCGGCGACGAACGGCGACGTCAGGAGCTCGCGTCCGTCCGCGCCGGCGTCCGACCACGACAGCGTGACCGCCCTGCCGGCGCGCACGAGCGACTCGAACAGCACGTGCTCCTCGTCGTGGCCAGCGCGCTTGGCCGGCAAATCCGGCAGCACGGCCGCGAGCGCCGTCCGCAACTCGTCGGAGAGCAGCGGATCCAGGGCGACACGGCGCGGGAACGCTCCTTGGTTCAACCCGACGACGAACACGTGCTCGAACGTGCGCGCGCGCGCTTCGGTCACGGAGAGGCACTGCACGCCGCCGGCGCCGTGCACACCTTCAGGCGGCGCGTGCTGTATGGCCGCGCTGACCGCCTGCGCGAAGAGCCGCGCGAATTCCTCCGCGTCGAGCTCGAAGTCCGCCGGCACGTCCGCGGAGAGCGTGTCGAGCGCGAGCTCGACGTGCGCGCGTGCGCGGGAGTCCGCCGGCCACGCGAGCGGTGCATCGAGCCAGCGGGCGAGCGCGGCGGAGTGTTCGGCGAAAACGGCGCGCCGCGGCAGCGCGGCCTGCGCTGCCTCGAGCGCCCGCGCGCGCGGAGCGTCGAACGCGCGCAGGTGGGCGGCGCCAGCCTTGCGCGCCGCGAGGAGTAGCGCGCGCTGTGCACGCGCATCCATATCGAGCAGGTCGAGCGCGCGCTCGGTCTCGATCTCCGCTCCGCGCTGCACGAACTCGGCGACGCGCAACGCACGGCGTGCGGCGCGGTCCGCGAAGCCAGGTGTGCCGGGCGCCGCGTAGGGGATCGCAAGGCGGCCGAAGTGCACGCGGATCCACGCGCGCCAAGGATCGAGGTCGCGCGCAACGAGCGCGATCGCCTCTGGTGCGAGGCCGCGCTCGAGCAGCGCGTGGATGCGCTCGGCGACGGCGCGCAGCTCCGACGATGGGTCCGTCGCGCGCAGCAGCTCCGGCTCGTGTTTCGGGGGCACCGCAACGCGCGCCGGCGGCACGCCGAGTCGCTCACGCACGCGCGCGCCGAAGGTCGAGCCGCACGCGAGCTCGGCGACGTCGTCGTGCACGACGCGCGTGCCGGGGGCGCGCGCGAGGAGCTCGAGCAAATCGAGCGCGCGGCCGGTCGCGTCGAGGAATCCGTGGATCCAGATCTCGTCGTTGCGCAGGAGGCTGGGTGCGTCGTGGAGCGCGTTCGCCGCAGCGGCAAAGAGCGCAGCCGTCTTGCCGAAGCCGTCACGCGCGAGCTCAGTCGCGGCGCGCTCGGCCGTGCGCACGAGCGCCGCGGCGCGCGCGCGCGCGCTGGGCGGTGCGCTCGCAACGTCCGCTGCCTCGAGGAGCGCGGGTGCGAGCGCGGGCTCGAAGCCGGCGTCGAAGAAGTCGGCGATCGTCGCGACGACGGCTGCGTACGGCTCGTCGAGATGCCCGAGTTCCCGCACGAGCGCCGGCTCGGCGCGCGCGGCCCGGCGCACGGAGACTTCGAAGAGCGCAGCGCCGCGCGGTGCGGGCCGTCCGGCGCGCGCGAGGATCAGGCCGGCGTACGACGTGAGTGTCGACACCGTCGCGCCAGCGGTCGGACCGCTCGCGTGGGCGATCCGCGCGCCGAGGTGGCTGCGCAGGCTGTGCGAAGGCACGACGATGCGCAGCGTGCGCGCGAGCTCCGCCGGGTTCGCTTTGCGCGCGCGGAAGCGGTCGGCAAGCTCGCGCAACAGCAGAGCTTCGAGCGCGAGAGGACCGCAGGCGGATAGCACGCGCGGGGATTCGGTAGGCGCCGTGCTCACGCGCGCAGGCGATCAAAATCGACGCGACGCGTCAATCGAGCTCGGCGCGCGCGCCACGCACCCAGACCTTGACTTCGGCGGGGTTCGGCGTGGGCGTCGGGCCAGAGCCGCTCTTCGCGAGACGCTGCGCGAGCTCGTGCGCGTCGCGGCGTGCGAGCGTCGCGACGTCGGCGATGCCCACCGACGTGAGCCACGCGAGTCCGCGCGCGCCCATGCCGCGATGTTGGAGCAGCTCGGCCGCCGCGAGCCAGGTGTCGAGCAGCTCGGTATCGACGCGAGCGCGGGTGCGCGCAGGCAGCTCGCCCGCGCGCGCCGCGCGCGTGAAGCGCGACAACGAGTGGATCCCGTGCGCTTCGAGCTCGGCGCGCACGTCGGCCGGCATGCCGGGCACATCGCCGAGGTCGGCCAGTGTGGCGCGCAGCGTGTAGCGTTGCACGGCGCCGATCGCGAGCACGGACCCGGCGAGCGCGCATGCGAGCGCCGGCAGCGCGGATGGCGCAAGGCGCGACGCGCGCGGATCCGCGAGCTCCCACTCGGGGATCCAGCGCGCGTGCACGAGCGCGCGCGCGAAGCTGTAGCACTCGAGCGCGAACGGCATGAAGCCCACGAAGCCGAGCAGCGGCATCTCGAACAGCTTCGTGTCCTCGAAGTACGGCACGGTGTAGATCCAGCGCGCCGTCGCGAACGAGTTGAAGCCTTCCCAGATCAAGCCCGTGATCGCGCCGGCGGCGAGCCAGCGGACGAGCTTGGTCGCGTCGCCGCGCGCGAGCTCGCTCAGCAATCCATGACCGCCGCGCGCGAGCACGAACGCTTCGGCCAGCAAGAACACGGAGCCCCAGATCAGCGGATATGCGTAGCGCGGGAACGCGAGCGGCAGCACGAAGAACAGGGCGCCGAGCCCGGTGAGCCACGCGCGCAGCCTCGGACCGGTGGTCAGGCGCGGTGCGCGCACGGAACGCGGGAATCCAAACGTCTCGAGCAGCGCGGCCGTCACGATCAGGCCGGGCAGCACCGTCGCGAACGACAGGAACACACCCGGCCAGCGCGCGATCCAGTCCTTCGGGATGCCGACGTAGTACCAGTTCTCGAGGCGCACGTTGACGAGCTCGAAGAAGAGCCAGAACGCAGCGGACCACAGCGCAGCGAGCACGAATGCGCGCGGACGGCTCCACAGGAGCGAGCGCCCGCTGCGCAAGTACACGATGGCGTCCGCGGCCAGGATGTAGGGCCACCAGACGAGGTCGTAGAACCACGCGCGCACGAGCACGACGTCGAACGCGATGCCGATCCACGCGGCGGCATGCGCGGCGATCGCGAGCGCGAGAACGAGGTAGGCGCGAGTGCGCATCGCGCGCACGATAGCGCGCGCGGAAGAGGCCGCAACGCACGGACGGAACGTCATGCGGGGCTCTGGCGCACTGGCCAGGAACGACACGACGCGCGCTGGCTCGTCGAGCAGCGCGCGCCGTGGACGTCGTCCGGCGAGTCCAGGTCGATCAGTTGCCCTGCAAGCTCGCGATCTGACCGAGCAGCGATGCATTGTCGGGGAACAGCGTGAGCCCCTTCTGCCATGCGGCCAGCGCTTTCTCCTTCTCGCCGATCTGCTGGTACATGTTCCCGAGCAAGAAATGCGTCTGCACGAAATCGGGGCGCTGCGACTGGAGCGCTTGCTGCGCGACGAGCACCTCGAAGTTCTGGATCGCTTCGTTCTGCTTGCCGAAGACCGCCGGCCAGTGCGACAGGCTCATCGCCTTGCTGAAGCGCGCCTCCCAGTTGTGATCGTCGAGCTTCAGCGCGCCGGCGTACGCTTGGTCGGCTTGGATCGCCCACTTGCCGGCTTCCGGACCGCCGCCGGATTGGAAGACCTTCTGCAAGTACGCGTGGCCGAGGTCGACTTGCGCCTGCACGTCGTTCGGGTTCGCTCGCACTTGCTCCTCGAAGAGCGCGACGAGCGCGTCGAGCTCGCCTTCCGCCGCCGCTTCCTTCCAGATGAGCTGTGCATCGTCCCACGACACGTCGTCGTCCAGCAGTCGCTTCAGAAACGCTTCGCGCTTGGCCTTCGGGTTCGCGGTGTGCTCGGCGACGACCGGCGTGTGCTCCACGGCACTGCGCGCTTCGAGTGCGCGCGCGACGGCGGCTTCGATTTCGCCGAGCGGCACGCGCGCGGCACTGCGATCACTCAGCACGATCTGGCCCTTGAGGTCGGCGAGCGCCTGCGCGATCTCCGCTTGCTGAGCCTGGACGCTCGCGACGCTCGCCGAGAGCGCGGCGAGGTCGGCGTCGGTCGGCGAGATCGAAGCGGTCGCTGCGGCGGTGTCCTTGGCGCTCATGCGCACGACCGCGAACGCGGCGGCGGCGGAAGCGAGGACGGTGAACACGATCAACGGCAGGTTCTTCATGGTTCGTTCTCGGAGGGAGACGGGAATCAGGCGGACGTCGGGTGAGTGCCGTGGCGCGGCGGGATCCTTCGCGGAATTTGCGCTGACCAGGCGTCACTGCGCGAGCATCAGCTCGACGCGCTCGAGCTCGCCGACCTCGAGCTCGAGCGCGCGCTCGGCCAGTGCGAAGCCGGCCGCGCGCACGCGGATCGTCCAGCGTCCCGGACTCATCGCGGGCACGGAGAGCCGGCCGCGCGCGTCGGTGACGTCCTCGATCGTGTGCTGCATCACTGCGCCGCGCTCGTCGACGAAGTCGACGGCAGCCCGTGCGACGGCGTGCCCGACGGCGTCGCGCACGTGCACCTCGAGGGCGGCGCCCGGCGCGAGCGCGAGCACGATGTCCGCGAGCTCGACGCGGTCCGCGACCGTGAAGAGCTCGGATCGCGCGGGAGCCAAGCGGCCGCGCGTCGGAAAAGCCGTGGCGCGGTAGCGGCCGGGCGGCAACCACTCGAGCGCGAACCGTCCTCGGCGATCGCTGAAGCCGCGACCGGCGAACGTGAAGCCGCCGTTCACGGACTGTTCCTCGCGCTCGAGGATCACGACCGCTTCGGCGAGCGGTGCATCGTCCGCGTGCTTCTTCACGAGACCGCGCAGCGTGGTCGTCGACACGCGCAGGTCGTGCGTGTACTCCGCCGCGTCCGGCACATCGATCGTCGCGGCGGCGACGATGTTGCGGCCGAACTCACGGCCGAGATAGAGCTCGTAGCGTGCGGAGCGCAATCCGGGGAACACGTATCGGCCGTCCGCATCCGTGCGCGCGGCTTGCCAGCCGCTGGAGCCGGTGCCGCCCTCGAGCACCGTTACGTCCGCATCCGCGACCGGCGATCCGTCCGCGCGCTCGACGCGCCCGACGAGCCGCGTGCCGCGCACGCGACCTGGGAGATCGACCTGCGTGCGCTTGCCCGCCTCGACGTGCACCTGCACGACGTGCGCGCTCTTGCCCGAGCGCGCGGAAGCGGAGGTCTCGAGCACGACGAACGAGCCCGCGGGCAAGTCCTGGATCGTGAAGCGGCCGGCGTCGTCGGCGAGCGCGTAGCCGAAGTTCAAGCGCTGGCGCTGCGGGTCCGAGGGAACGTAGCTCGCGACGACGTGCGCGCCGGCGAACGGCGTTCCGTCGTCGTGCGCGACGCTGCCGAACACGGTTCCGCCCGTGCCGAGCGCGAGCGAGACCGTGTGCGTCGCGTTCGACAGGCCGACGTCGAAGGGGTCGGACCACGCGGCCGCGTAGCCGGGCGCACTCGCGCGCAAGAGATGCCGGCCGCGACTCATGTGCGCGAGCTCGAAGCTTCCGTCGGGGCCGGTGGTCGTGCACGCGCTCCAGATGTCTGCTGCGCCGCTCTCCGCGCCGAGTGCGCCCAGGTGGAACGGCAGGAGTTGCGCCGGCACGTCGCTCTCGACGAGCACGAACGCATTCGCGATCGGCGTCCCCGTCGCCGCGTCGACGACGCGACCGGAGACGGGGCTGCCGCGCTCGAGAGCGACGTCGAGCTCGGTGCTCGCGCGACCGTTCTCGATCTCGACGCCGCTCGCTTGCCACACGGCGAACCCGGGTGCTTGGACGAACACGGTGTAGACGCCGTCGGCGACGGTCGTGAACGCGAAGCGTGCCTCGGTGGCGGAGCTCGCCACGGAGAACGTCGCGCGGTGCGCCTGCGCGACGTCCGGCAAGCGCACGACGGGCAGCAGGAACACGTCGAAGTGCGCGGCGAGCGGCGCATCGTTCGCCGCGTGCACGCGTCCGGCGAGTGCCGTGCGCGCGTGCGGCGCTTCGTCTCCCGCGGCGAGATCCGTCGCGCTCGCGGGTGCGAGCGGCTCACGCGTCGCGGACGGAAAATCGAACCTCGCCGCTGCGGTCAGCACGCGGCCACCGCACAGGTACACGTCGGTGTCGAGACCGAGCAGCGTCCGTCCGCCGCCTTGCAGCGCCCACGCGATGCCGGATTCGAGGCGCAGGCGCACGCACGCGAGCGTGGGCTCGCCGTCCGCGCGAGGCGGCGATGCGTACGCGACGGAGAGCACGCCGCGCTCGAGCGCCACCTCGCCTTGCGTCGTGTGCACGGTGAGCTCGGCGCCGCCGTAACGCTCGAGCGCGAGCGCACCTTCGTCGAGGTGCACCGCGCTCTGGCCGGCGTCGTCGTGCTCGATGCGCGCGGCGCTCGCCGCGAGGACGTCGACGCGCCCTTCCGATCCGACCCACACGCGTGCGGTGGACGCGGCGGCGGTCGCGATCTCGACGCCCGGCGGCGTGCACTCGATGCCCTGCGACGATTCGTCGGCGCTGAGCGCCCGCCAGTGCGTGCTCGCGAGCGAGCGCACGGCGTTCGCACCGTTCGCCACGACGGGTGCGGGCGTCGTTGGCGCGCGCGCGATCGTCCACACGTACACGAGGCCGACCACGAAGAGCGCGGCCGCAGCGGCGAGGACGGGGCGCCACGCACGCAGCTGCGCGCGCGGCCTGGCGCGCGGCTCGAGCTCGGCGCGCAGCTCGCGCCGCAGCGCGTCGGCGAACGCGGCGCGCGGCTTCACTGGAACGTATGCGCGCGTCAAGAGGCGCTGCAGGTTGTGCTCGAGCACGTCGCGGCTCATTCGAGGCCTCCGCGGCGCTTGGCGACGAGCTCGAAGATGCGCGCGAACGCGCTGCGCGCGCGCGTGAGCGTGGACTCGGTGGCCTTCTCGCTCTTCTGCGCGCGGCCGGCCATCTGCGACACCGACAGGCCCTCGACGTACTTCTCGAGCAAGACGCGCCGGTAGTCGGGCGAGAGCGATGACAAGGTTGCGCCGACGAGGTCGCGGGTCTCGGCGCGGTCGAGGACCTCGTCGGGCAATGGCTCGCGCGCGACCTCGGAGAGGATCGCGTCGATCTCCGGGTCGGCGTTCTCGAGCGCGTCGTCGAGCGAGCGCGGCGCGTGCTTGCGGCGCGCCGCGCGGATCTTGTTCTTCGCGATGCCGCACAGCCAGGTGAACAGGCTCGACCGGCCGTCGAACGCCCGCATGCGCTGCAGCGCGACGAGGAATGTCTCCTGCACGACGTCCTCCGCGCGCGCGACGTCGGCGCCGACGCGGTAGTGGACGAACTCGTACAGCGGATCGAGGTGCGCGGCGAGCAGCGCGTCGGCGGCGCGTGGCTCGCCGGACACGATCTGGTCGCGCAGGGTCCGGTCGGCGACGTAGGGATCGGCGGTCGGCATGGGATCCGGGGCTTCGTGCCGTGGACCGTCGAGATCCTTCGCGCGACCGCTCGATTTCTCCACACGTCCAAGTTAGCGCGTTGCGGCGCGCGGTTCAGGTGCGCGACGGGCGTGCGGCGGCGCGGGGCAGACGTCGCGCCGCGACGCGCTGGGGGACGGTCGCGAGCCCGCATGTCTCACCACGTCCGTCGCGAGGTCGCGTCAGCGCGTGCGGAGCAAGGCGTTGCATCGGAATCGAGCGGAGGTGACCTGGATGGTCAGCGAGGACCGATTCCGATCCAACAACGCCGCTCCGAGCGAGTTGGCGCGACCGCAGCAGGACGTGGTGAGAAGTGCGGGTCAAGGCTTCGCGCTGCGGCTCTGGAGCTCGCGCGCAAGCGCGGCCTGCGCTTGCTTCTGCTCCGGCTGGTCGACCGGCAGGAGACAGCTCGGCACCGCAGCGAGCAGCGTCTGCGCAGCCGCGATGTCCTCGGTGGACGGCATGCGCTTGCCCGCTTCGACGAGCTGATCCTTCTTGAGCGCGAAGAGCGTCGCGTCGGCCACCGGCGGTTGACGCCACTGCGACGCTTCCGGCGGCAAGCTCTTGGCGCGCTTCTTTGCGGCGTCGACGCGGCTCTCGAGCGTCGGGTGATCGCTCATGTACTCGGGCGTCGTGTCCATGCCCTTGTCGATCATCTGTTGGAAAAAGTCGGCGAAACGATCTGGATCCCAACCGGCACGTGCATAAAAACGAAACCCGAGCGCATCGGCCTCGGCTTCGTCGTCGCGTGTGTAGCCCATGCTCAGGAATTGCCCGAGCACGCCCGCGCCCATCGCCGCGAGCTGGGCGTACGTCGAGCCGTGTTCGTCTCCGCCGATCTGCTGACCCGCGAGGCCGGCCGCGAGCGAGCCGCCGGCGACGATGTACTGGCGCTGCATGCCCTTGTGGACGTGACGGGCGTACACGTGGGCGTACTCGTGCGCCATGACGGCAGCGAGCTCGTCCTCGGTCTCGCACTGCTGGAAGAGCTCGCTGTAGATGTACATGTGCTCGCCTCCCGTCGTGAACGCGTTGAGCGTCTTGCTGTTCACGAGGTGGAACTGCATGTCCTTCGAGAACATCCACGCGTTGTCTTCGTCGCGCTTCGACTTGGATCCGCCGCCCGATTCGTCGTACTCCCGCGCCGCGGCGATGATCCGGTCGCCGACCGACTGAAGGTAGTCCGCGAGCTGCACGTCGCGGAGGACTGCGGCGTCGAGCTCGCGGTGCGCTGTATTCGCTTGCGAGATGACCTGTCGATCGGAGACGCAAGCCGTCGTGAGAGCGAGAAGCGGCGCGACGAGGAACGTTCGCGCTCGGTTGGTGCGAGTATTCATGGCGTTGCGAGAGAGTAATGTCCCGAGTGCGAAGTGTCGCTGCCGAAGCGTTCACGCGGTGCGGCGGTGAAGACACGAGCGTGTCTGCGCGACAACCAGTTTTCGAGCTCATCAGCCTGCATTTCTCACCACGTCCGTCGCGAGAGCGCGACAGCTCGCTTCGGGCAAGGCGTTGGATCGGAATCGACCGGAGCGAGTTGACGCGAACGCAGCAGAACGTGGTGAGAAATGCAGGTTAGCAGTCCGTGGTGAAAGTGCTTCGAGCGCGAAAGTGGCCCGTTCGCGTCAGAACAAGGAGCGAGACCGCAGGCGAATCGTCGAGATTCGCCGAGG
>JBJXHG010000015.1:0-4960 GCA_046160865.1 Planctomycetota bacterium
CGAACAACGGCTGGGTGCAGTGCTCGGTGAAGAAGGGTCAGCCCGCGATCAATCTCACGACGCCGAAGGAAGGCGAGCTGCTCTACACCGAAGGCACGCGCGCGCCGCTCAAGCTCAAGCGCGACGGACCGGCGCAGAGCTGACCGTGGGCGGCATGAGAACGAGCGGGTTCCTCCTCCTCGTCGCTCTGCTCTCGAGCTGCGCATCGCGCGCTGCAGAGAGCGAAGCCTCGCCGTCGGCCGCATTGCCGAGCGCGCCGTCGAACGCCCCGATCGTCGAGCGCGCGGGGCCGACGATCGAGTTCGCGATCGTCGAGCCGGTGACGGAGCCTTCCTCGTCCAGTCGGTCGATCCACTACAAGGGCGCGACGTTCGCGATCGAAGAGCTGCGCCGATTCCGCTTCGCGACGGCTTCGCCGAGCGTGGACTATCTGGGCAACCCGGCCGTTTCGTTCGTCCTCGATCCGCGCGACGTGGCGGAGTTCCATCGCTGGACGGGCGCGAACATCAAGCGCGAGCTCGCGGTCCTCGTCGACGGCCGCGTCACGACGCTCGCGGTGATCCGGGACGCATTGCCGGGCGCCGGCGTCATCTCGCGCTCCGAGCGCTGGACCGAAGACGAAGTGCGCGACTTGGCCGAGCGCGTCCATGCGTCCGGATCGGCCGCGCCGAAGACGATCGATCCCGCGCAGCCGTTCGCGCTCGCGGCGCCGTACGAGCCCGCGCCTGGCTCCGAGCTCGTGATCACGCTCGAACGCACGCCGTGCTTCGGTCGCTGCCCCGCCTACACCGTCGCGGTGCGCGGAGACGGAACGGTGACCTACGAAGGACGATCGGACGTGAAGAAGCTCGGCGAAGCGACACGCACCGTCGATGCGGAACGCGTGCGCGGGTTGCTCGCGCACTTCGCCGCGGTCGACTTCCTCGCGCTGCGCGACGAGTACAAGATGCCCGTCACGGACTTGCCGTCGACGATTCTCACGCTGCGCGTGAACGGCCGCGCGAAGCGCGTCGTGAACTACTGGGCGCGCGGCGTCGAGGACGCTCCCGACGTCGACGTGCACCAGATGCTCGATGTGCTGGCGGAAGCGGTCGACATGACGTCGGGATCTGCGGGCTGGGTGAAGTGACTAGCCCGCATCTCTCACCACATCCTGCGGCGGTCGCGCCAACTCGCACGGAGCGGCGTTGTTGGATCCGAATCGATCCTCGCTGACCTCACAGGTCAGCTGCGGTCGATTCCGATGCAACGCCTTGCTCTGCACGAGTTGGCACGACCTCGCGACGGACGTTGTGAGAAATGCGGGCTAGTAGCGTGCGCTCGTGGGTCAACGCGGATTCTCATCGCGCGGACGCCGTTTGGTGAGCACGACCCGCATGAACGACGGATCGACGGACGCGAGTGTGATTCGACGTTCGGCGTATCCGAGCTTGTGCACGACCAGCGTGCTCGTCATCGGATCGACGCCTTCGACGCGGAACGCTCCGCTTGCATCGGTGGTCCGAGCCGCGACGGTCCACGCGCTGCCGAGCTGAGCGAGCCCTCTCCCACCGACCCCGTCCTCCACGGCAAAACTCGCGCGTTCTACCGGAAGCCCAGCGTCGTCGACCACGATACCCACGACTGAGACGGCCGGAGTGAGCTCGACGTCGATCTGCACGAGATCGTCGCTCGGAACGAGCTCCACGTCGAAGCGTCCGACGAGCGAGTCCATCGAGTTTCGCGCGATGCCGGATATCCGGCCGGGACCGAATCCGTGCAACTCGACTTTGCCGTCGTCGGAGATCGCGTCGCGCGCGATCCGCTTCGTTGGCAGCGACGAGCCGCTCGGCGTGAACGCGCACTCCAAAGAGATCTCACGGACGGCGTCGCCGCTGCGACGGAAACTGAAGACGATCCCCAGCCCAGGATCGAGGACGATCGTTTGCTCGCCGTGGGTGTTCGTCAGGTTGCCCAACGATTCGTCATAGCGCTGATAGCCGCGCGCCGTGACACGCAGTCGTGCCGGTCCACCGGAAAGGCGGCCGAGACGGAACCTTCCGCCGTCGTCCGTCTCGGTTGCGTACTTCTCCTCGCCGATACTCAAGCGGACGCCCGCACGCTCGATGGGCAATCCGTTCTTGGCGACCACGATGCCAGTCAACGGCCGGCGCTCGACCGCGTACAGCGTGAGTCGTTCGACGTTCCCGGTCGAGACGACGTGGAGTACGACTTCGTCGCACGTCGCGCGCTCGGCGTCGAGCGAGACGCGATAGTCGCCCTCGGGTAGTCCGGCGAAAGTGCACGTGCGCGCAGCGCCGACGGGCAGGCGGCGCTCACCGTGCAGTAGAAATTCTTCACCGACTCTCAACAGGACCTGGTCTTCGGCGCGCAGCAAACCACGCGGATCCGCGACGTCGACGGCGATCGAGCACTCCGGTCGGAGGACCAGCGGCGGTGCGATCAGGAACTCGTCTTGGATCGCGATCGCCTGCGTTCGCGCCGTCCCGAATCCCGTCGCGCTCGCCGACACCCGCACGTTCGAGCGCGGAAGCAAACCGCCGACTCGGTATTTGCCGTCGGCGTCCGTCACAGCGATGCGGAAGTTCGCGCGGGACGTCTCCGCGGGGCCGTCGCCTCGGTAGAAGAAGTCCCGCAACGCGACGGCCACACGGGCGCCTCCGATCGGTGCGCCGCTCGTCGCGAGAATCGCGCCTTCGAGCGTCGCTCCACGCCCCAGTTCGATCGTGAACGGCTCCGCCGAAGGATGATTCAGCGTTGGATCGCCTTGTACGAAGTAAGGCGAATCGACGGTGACCTCGTAGATCCCATTCGGGAGGTCGATGCTCGCGTTGCCAGCTGTATCCGTGCGACCGGACAGCACGGCGACGGGGGACGGCATGTTCGGCGAGGCGATGTCATCGATGCAACCGTGCGCGCAGTCGTGCAGGTCGAACGACACGGGAGCATCGAGAGCCGAACCATTTCTCACTCTGAATACGAGTTGCAGCGACCGTTGCGGGTGACTCGATGAGTCGGCCGTCGCGTCCGTAGACGGTAAGTTGTCGACGACGCGGCGCTCGCTCGCGACGCCCGCTGTTGGCGCATGGTGCTCGTGCTCGGTCGCCGCGGGGACACGCGGGAGTTTCAGTGCGATGTGCGTTGTTGGAGTCCGAACGAAGATCCACGTGAGCGCGCCAACTGCAGCGAGCGCGAGTAGCGCGGCGAGTGCGAGTATGGGGAGACGTCGTTTGGACATGGCGAGAACTGCGTGGTTACGTCCCGTGTCGCGCAACATTGGGGTAGTCGTGGCCGCCGACGCCGATCACCCGCGGACGGGAGTTCGTACGTCCGCAACGACATCTGCGCACCGCACGAGGTTACAGTCTCGACCTGCGAGCCTGTCCTTCACGTCGCATGTTCTCCCCCGACATCTACCCCGCCGTCGCTCCGCTGGGTGAAGTGATGCGCGCGCGGCGGGGCGCTACGGCGATTGCGACCGTTGCGGCCGTCTGCGCCTTGGCTGCTGGCTGCAAGCCAAGCGGTCCTCCGGCGCCGCCATCACACGTTCGAACGTCACAGCAACGCGAGCTCGAGCTCGCTCTGGTCCAAGAGGCGCCGATCGAGGGTGCACCGTCGGTCGTCGACTACGAAGGCTGGCACTTCGTCATCGGCGAGACGCGCAAGTTCCGCGTGATCTCCGCGGACTTCGAACCGTCACACCGCGGCGACGGCGTGCGCGTGACGTTCGAACCGCGCGACGCGACCCAGCTCAGCGCGTGGGCCGAGAGCAACGTCCACCGCACTTTCGCGTGGCTCCGCGACGGCGAGATCATGGTGGTCCGTCGATTCTACGACGTCCGCAATGCGGACAGCTGGAGACTGGATCTGAGCTGGGGGCCGCCGGGACGCGCGGACGAGCTCGTGGCACTTCTCGGTGCGACGCGGAACGCCGCGCTCGCGAAGGAGTACGGTGAGCCGCTCGACGCGGCGTCGTGGATCGAGCTCGAGCGAATGGCGTGCGACGCGCTCTGTCCCGCGTACACGTTGCGCGTGAGTGGCGACGGCGCGGTGACGTACTCAGGTCGGTCCGGTGTCGCGCAGACCGGAGAGCATCGCGCTTCGATCCCGCCCGTTGCGACGCGCCGGCTGTTCCTGCGACTGGCCGCGGCCGATTGGCTCGCGCTTCCGATCGGCGACGGCGCGCCGTCCGGGCGCACGTCCGTCACGCTGCACACCGCCGCCGGCACCAAGCGCCTCGCGAGCGCGGACAGCCCGCTCGTCGAAATGCTCGCGACCGCGATCGATGTCGAAACAGGCGCGCGGCGATGGACGGGCCGGCTCGACGCTGTACCGATCGCGGTGGACGTGCGGTCCGAGTACGCGGCCCCGGATCCGGACGCGGTCGAGATCATCGTGCAGCGCAGCGCGTGTTACGGCGACTGCCCGAGCTACCGACTCGCGATCCGCGGCGACGGATCGGTCGACTACTTTGGCGGCATGCACGTCGCCGTGAAAGGCGACGCGAATTGGACGATCGCGCGCGACTCCGTCGAGTACCTCCTGGCGCGTATGGAGCAGGTGGGCTTCTGGCAGTTGCGCGATGCGTATTACGTGGGAGTCACGGACATCGCCTCGACGACGATCACGCTTCGCATCGGCGACCGCACGAAGACCGTGATCAACTCCTGGATTGCAATAGACCGCGTGAAGAGCCGCGACCTCGAGATCCAGCGCCAGCTCGACGATCTCGCGCGCGCGATCGATGCAGCGGTGGACGCGGAGTCGTGGATCGAGCCGCGCTGAGCTTCGTCGACCTGCGCGCGGAACGTTAGAGTTCGCGGCATGACGACGCCCGACCTCTACTCCGCCGTCGCTCCGTTCCCGCCGCGCTTCAACCTGTGCGATTACTACCTCGACCGCAATCTGCGCGAAGGGCGCGGCGACAAGGTCGCGATCCATTGCGGCGATCGCACGCGCA
>JBJXHG010000016.1:0-4688 GCA_046160865.1 Planctomycetota bacterium
TGCGTTCGCGTCAACTCGCTTCGGCCGGCGTTGTTGGATCGGAATCGATCCTCGCCGACCCAACAGGTCGCCTCCGGTCGATTCCGATGCAACGCCTTGCCCGAAGCGAGCTGTCACGCCCTCGCGACGGACGTGGTCAGAAATGCAGGCTAGCGCGAGCGCAAGCGGCCTGCGCTCAGACGCGATAGTCCTTGCCGATCGACGTGCGCAGGATCTCACTGAGACGCGACTCGGCTCGGCGCAACATCATGCGCACCGCGTCCTCCGTGCGGCCGCCCATCAGCTTGCCGGCGTCCCGCAACGGCAGGCCTTGGAAGAACACGAGCGTGATCGCTTGCCGGTGCTCGGGCGAGAGCTCGGCCAGCGCTTTGCGCAGGTGGTCGTAGTTCTCTCCGCGCGCGACTTGCGCGGTCACCGATAGATCGGGGCTCACGGGATCGGCCGGCAAATGCGGCTCGGATTCCGACTCGACCGGCGTGTCCATCGCGCGCTCGCGCGACAGATCGCGCTTGCTCGCCGAGTAGAACTCGGCCTTGTCGCGGATCTTGTTCTGGAGGATCTGCATCAACCAGCGCACGAGCGACCCTTCGCCGCGGTACTCGTAGCTCGCGAAGTCGCGCGTCGCTTCGCGGAACGTCGTCTGCGCGAGGTCGTCGGGATCCTCTTTCAGTCGCAGACGCGGCCCGATCTTGCGTCGCGCGATCTCCACCAACACGAGGTGGTAGCGCGTGAAGAGATCGTTGAGCGCGTCGGCGTCACCCGCTTGCGCGCGCGCGACGAGCTTCGCGGTCTCGTCGTTCTCGAAGCCGTCGGGCAATCGGAACTCGACGGGCGCGCCCACAGGGTGCAGTGGCGTCGCGCGCGGGTCGGGGTCTTGTCCGTGTTCCATCGCGATCGTTTCAGGCCAGGCGGTCACCAGCCGCAACCCGCCTGGACCTGCGGGCGTGCGGCCCGATCTTATCGGACGATTCGTCCACCATGCATGACCCACGCCACGCGCTCCAGCGCGCGAACATCCGTGAGCGGGTCGCCGGCCACCGCGATCAGGTCCGCGAGCTTGCCGGCCACGATCGATCCGCGATCGTCGACGCCGAGCAGATCGGCCGCATGAACCGTGGCCGTGCGGATCGCTTCGGCGGGCTGCATGCCGTGTTGGACGAGAACCGCGAACTCGCGCGCGTTCTGGCCGTGCGGATAGACGGCGGCATCCGTGCCGAACGCGATCTTCACGCCAGCGCGGATGGCCTTCGCGAGGCTTTCGCCCTTCTTCGGAAACAGCTCCTGGGCTTTCCGCGCGAGCGTGGGCGGCAACTTCGACATGTCGAGCGCGTCGATCAAGTACTGCGTCGGAACGAGGTACGTGCCGTGCTCGACCATCAGCCGAACCGCTTCGTCGTCGAGCAAGCTGCCGTGCTCGATCGACGCGACTCCGGCGCGCACGGCGGCGATGATGCCCGCCGTGCCGTGCGCGTGCGCGGCGACCTTGACGTGATGGCGGTTCGCTTCGTCGACGATCGCCTTCAGCTCGTCGAAAGAGAGCTGTTGAGCGCCGACGCTCTCCTCGAACGACAGCACACCGGCCGTCGCCATGCACTTGATCACCTTCGCGCCGTACTTGATCTGCGTGCGCACGGCCTTCACGCATTCGTCCGGTCCATCGCCGACGCCGGATCCGGGCGACTGCGTCATCAGGCCCGGCCGAAAGCCCGTCACGTCGCCGTGACCGCCGGTGATGCTGATCGCATGACCGGCCGGGAAGATCCAAGGACCGTCGATGTCGCCGCGCTCGACGGCTCGCATCAGCGCAACGTCGACGAAGTCTCCGGCACCGAGATCGCGCACGGTCGTGAAGCCGGCGCGCAGCGTTAGCCCCGCGTGCTTCGCGCCGCGCAGCGCGGCGTCCGCCGGTCCCTCGTGCACCTCGCGGTTCACGAAGTCCCCTTCGATCGCGAACGACAAGTGCGTGTGCATGTCGATCAAGCCGGGCAGCAACGTGACGTCGCCGAGCTCGACCACCTGCGCGCCGGCCGGGATCGCGTCCGACGCGCGACCGACGGACTCGATCTTCTGTCCGCGCACGACGATCTGCGGCGCGTCGACGAGCTTGCCAGCGCGCACGTCGAGCATGCGCGCCGCGCGCACGACGATCACGCTCGGCGGCGCACTCTGCGGCACGGCGACGACCGCACGCACCGGAGCGGGAACTGCTTGCGCCGCCGCTCGTGGCGCCCGCGCAGTCAGCGCGCGCGCGAGCAAGGCGCACTCGTCGTGAGCCGAGAGATCGGGAACGAACGACAGCGACGCGATAACGGCAGCGATCATCGACACCTCACCCACGAACGCGCGCGACGAGTGCTCGTCACGCTCGACCCAACAATTTCAGGAAGTCCGGCTCGAGCAGCACCGACACGCCGAGTTCCTCGGCCTTCTTCGCTTTGCTGCCGGGCTTGCCGCCGACGACGAGGAAGTTCGTCTTCGCGCTCACCGACGACGCGACCTTGCCGCCGAGCTCCTCGACGATGTGCTTCGCTTCGGCGCGGCCCATGCCCTCCAACGTACCGGTGAACACGACGGTCTTGCCGGCGAATGGTCCGCTCGACGCACCGGCTGCCGGGTACACGATCTCGGCACCGCCGTCGAGCAAGCGTGCGACGAACGCGCGGCTCTGCGGGAGCTCGAACCAACCTTGAACGCGCGCAGCGACTTCGGGGCCGATGCCGTCGATGTGCTGCAGTTCGTCGAGCGATGCGCCCGAGAGCTCGTCGAGCGAATGGAAGTGTTGCGCGAGCAAGCGCGCCGTCGCGGGTCCGACTTCCGGGATCGCGAGCGCGGCGAGGAAACGCGCGAACGGCACCGAGCGGTGCGCCGCGAGCTCGGCGAACAAGTTGTCGACGCTCTTGTCACCCCAGCGCTCGAGCGCGAGCAGCTTCGCGCGCGTCGCGACATCGCGATCGAGATGGAAGACGTCCGCCGGCGTCTCCAGCAATCCAGCGTCGCGCAGCTGCGCGATCTGCTTCTCGCCGAGACCGTCGATGTCGAACGCGGAGCCGCTCACGAGGATCAGCGTGCGACCGATCACTTGCGGCGGGCACTCGAGGTTCGGGCACGACCAGTACTTCCCGTCCTGCACCGGCGGAGTCCCACACGCCGGGCAGCGATCCGGCATCTTCCACGTTTCGCCGTAGCGCCACGCGACGGCCGGACGGACCTCGCCCTGCTCGTCGAGCAGCTCTGCGGGCACTTGCTCGTTCCAACCTGCGGGTGCTTGGCTGTCCGCCGCTTTCGCAACGCCGAGGATCTGCGGGATCACGTCGCCCGCACGGCGCAGGAACAAGCGGTCGCCGACCTTCACGCCCATCGTCGTCGCGAACTCGGCGTTGTGCAGCGACGCGTGGCGCACGGTGACGCCGCCGATCTCGACCGGATCGACGTGCGCGCGCGGCGTCAGGCGGCCGGTGTTGCCGACCATCGTCTCGACCGCGCGCAGGACACTCGTCGCTTCGAGCGCCGCGAACTTGTGCGCGTACTGCCAACGCGTCGCGCGTGACGTGCTGCCGAGCCTGCGGCGCAGCGCGAGATCGTCGAGCTTCGCGACGACGCCGTCGACCTCGAACGGCAACGTGAGACGCTTCGCCTCCATTTCGTCGTGATACTCGATCGCCGCGTCGATGCCGTGTACGAGCTTCGAATGGCCCGCGTCTGCAAAGCCCCACTCGCGCAGCGCAGACGACACGTCCGCTTGCGTGCGGAAGCCCTCGCCTTCGGTTTGCGGTGCCGACCACGCGTAGAACTCGAGCGGGTAGCGCGCCACTTCCGACGGGTCCGTGCGGCGCACCGCGCCGGCGACGGTGTTGCGCGGATTCGCGAAGGGCTCGAGACCTTGCTTCGTGCGCTCGGCATTCAGCCGCTTGAATTTCTCGCGCTGCATGAGCACCTCGCCGCGCACTTCGAGCACGCGCGGTGGCTCGCGATGCCGCCGGTCGAGCGCGAGCGGCAGGTTGCGCACCGTGCGCAGGTTCTGCGTGACGTCCTCACCTCCGACGCCGTCACCGCGCGTGAGGCCTCGAACGAGCACGCCGTCCTCGTACGTCAGCGACGCGCTGACGCCGTCGAACTTCGGCTCGACGATCCACGCGAGCCCTTCGTCGGACTCGAGCTTCAGGAAGCGCAGGATCTTCTTCTCGAACTCGCGCACTTCGCCCGCGGTGAACAGACTGTCGATCGACAGCATCGGCACCTTGTGCGCGACCGTCGCAAAGCCCTGACCTTCGGGCAACGGCTCTCCGATGCGTTGCGTCGGAGAGCCGGGAGTCACGAGCTCGGGATGCGCTTCCTCCAGCTCGACGAGCTCGCGAAAGAGCTTGTCGTACTCCGCATCGGAGACCTCGGGACGCGCGTCGACGTAGTACAGCCGATCGTGTCGTGCGATCTCGGCACGGAGCTCTTCCGCGCGCTTGCTCGGTGACGTCTTCGATGCCATCGCGGTGGCCGCGACCGGGCGCGGTGGCGGGAGAGTTTAGCCCGCATTTCTCACCACGTCCGTCGCGAGGGCGTGGCAGCTCGCTTCGGGCAAGGCGTTGCGTCGGAATCGACCGGAGCTGACCTGTTAGGTCAGCGAGGATCGATTCCGATCCAACAACGCCGACCGAAGCGAGTTGACGCGAACGCAGCAGGACGTGGTGAGAAAT
>JBJXHG010000017.1:0-4984 GCA_046160865.1 Planctomycetota bacterium
AGGTGCGCGAACTCCCACAGCCCCGATTGCTCGTCGCGGCCGATCGGAATCAGCCCGAGCTGAGGCGCGAGGGCGAGCCCGCCGTAGCGCGGACACTCCTGCGCGTCCGCAATGCTCTCGATCGCCTCGCGCCACAGTGCAGCCGCTTCGAGCAGCGAATCGCGCTCGAGATCGCGCGCGAAGTCGCGGCGTCGCTCGATCTCGGTGATACCGCCGATCGGCGTGCGCGGGTCCACGAGCTCGTCGAGTCCGCGTACGAGTTCGCCGACCATGCGCGCGTAGGACTCGCGCTCGCGCGCGCTCATCCACGGGAACACGCGCGCTCCTCGTGGCGCGTCCGCAGTGCCGCTCACTCGCTCGAGCAGCAGCGCGTGTTGCGCGCGCCGCGAGACGAGGTCTCCCGCGACCACGAGGCACTCGTCGAGCGCCGGTACGCGCTCCGCGCGCGGCGGCCACAGCACGCCGAGTTGCGCACGCAAGTCCGCGAGACGCGCCGCATCGCTCAGCGGCAGCGTGTACGCGGCTTGCTCGCGCGCGACGGCCAAGCTCTCGTCCGCACGATCGCGCGCCGCCGCTACGACGAACGTCATGCGGACCGTGCCGGCCAAGCCGAGAACGAGCACCGCGAACAGCGCGACCCAATGCTTGTTGCGGCGCACGAACTTGCGCGCGCGGTAGACCGAGCTCGGCGGCGACGCGAGCACGGGCTCGTTCCCGAGATAGCGGCGCAGCTCGGCCGCGAGCTCGGACACGGTCGAGTAGCGGCGTGCGCGCTCCTTCTCGATGGCCTTCGCGACGACGAATCCGAGGTCGCCCGACACGGCGCGGCGCAGCGCACCGAGCGCAGTCGATCGCCGCGACGCGACCTCGTTCGCACGCTCGCCGAGCGACGCGAGCGCGCGGCTCGGCAACGGCGGCTCCTCGTCGGCGAGCGCGCGCTCGATCGCGCCCCACGTCGAGCGCGGGCGCGCGTGGAACTCGTGCGGCAGCCGCCCGACGAGCAATTGGTAGAGCACGACGCCGAGCGCGTAGACGTCCGTGCGCGAATCGACGTCGCGTCCCGCGCTCGTCGCCTGCTCGGGGCTCATGTAGTCGGGTGTGCCGATGGAGCTCCCCGGCGACGTGTGCAGCGACTGCTCGGTCAATCCCTGAACGGTCGCCTTGGCGACGCCGAAGTCGATGATCTTCGGGCTCGGCGCGCCGTGGTCGTCGCGCACGAGGATGTTGGACGGCTTCAGATCGCGGTGCACGATCCCGACGTGGTGCGCGTGTTGAACGCCTTCGCACACCTGTAGAAAAAGCCGCAGCCTGGCTGCGATCGAGAGGCGGCGTTCGTCGCAGTAGCGATCGATCGCCGTCCCGGGGACGTACTCCATCGTCAAGTACGGGCGGCCGTCCGCCGTGGTGCCGGCGTCGTGTACGCGCGCGATGCTCGGGTGATCCATCAACGCCAAAGCCTGGCATTCGAGCCGGAAACGCAGGCGCGACTCGTCGTCCTCGACACCGAGCCGCATGAGCTTCAGTGCGACGCGGCGTCGGATCGGCGCACTCTGCTCCGCGAGATAGACGACCCCCATCCCACCCGATCCGAGCTTCGACACGATGCGCAGGCCGTCGATCGACTCTTCTGCGCGCACGACGTCGCGCGCGCGCGTGTCGTCGACGCGCAACGGGAGCGCGCGGCTGTGCCGATCGGAATCGGTGGCGTTCAGGCAGCGCACCCGCGCCGCCGACTCCTGCGGAGAAATCCGGAAGACGGGATCCTCGAGGAAACTCCGGGCCGGCGACGCGAGCGAGAGCAGCGACGACAGCTCCGCGCGCGCCGCGCCGTCCTCGATGTGCTGCTCGTCGAGGAACCGTTCGCGCTCGGTCTCGGGGAGGTCGAGCGCGCGCGCGAACAAGTCGAGGATCCGGCCGTGTTCCATCGCCCCGTCACGCTTCCTGCAAGCGCTGGATCTCGCGAAAAAGCCAGCTCTTCGCGTATTGCCAGCGCCGGTGATATGTCGCCGGCGACAAACCTGCGACCCCGCAGATTTCTTCGATCGAGAGCCCGCCGAAGTAACGCAGGTGGACGATCCGCGCGAGCTCGCTGTCGTGGCGCTCGAGCCTGTCGAGCGCGACGTCCAGCGCGAGGAACGTCGCGTCCGGCTCGGGCACGCCACGCGCGTCGTCTTCGAGTGCGACGGCCCGCGCTCCGCCGCCGCGCTTGAGACGGTGTCGTCTGCGGATCTCGTCGATCAGGATGTTTCGCATCGCCCGCGCTGCAGCGATGTAGAACGCCCCGAGATCGTCGAAGCTCGTGCGCGCGTGACCGGACAGCCGCAAGTACGCCTCGTGCACGATCGCCGTCGTGTTCGGTGACTCCGAGTCGCCCCACGGCGCGCGCTTGGCGTGCGCCATGCGGCGCAGCTCGCCGTACAGCGCGCTCCACAGCTCTTCCTCGGCGAGCTTGTCGCCCTGATTGGCGCGGAGCAGGAGCGCGTCGATCCCGTTGCCGTGCGGATCCTCCACATCGGTGAGTGTAATGCGCGCGACGGAATCCTGCGTTTCGATGAGAGCTGCTTCGGCGACTTGGCGAACGTCGTGATGGAGCACGGATCCGGCCTGCGCTGCGTCGACCGGCGTGCTCCACTCCCGCACTTCCCAGCGTGCGATCGTTCGGCGTCACGCGCCGGTTGTTCACACGCCCATTCAAGGAACTCGCGATGTCGATGCGCACCCTCGCCGTCCGTGCCGCCGTTTTCTCACTCGCGCTTGCCACGCATGTCGTAGCGCGTGGAAACACCGCGGCGATTCCGACCGAGCCTGCACCGCTGAACGTCCTGATCATCGTGGCCGACGACGTCGGCGTGGATCAGATCGGCGTGTACGAGAGCAAGTACCCGCCGCGTCCGGACGTGCCCAATCCCTGTCCACGCCCGCGCCCGTGCACGCCGCGCCTCGACCTGCTCGCGAAGCAAGGGCTCGTCTTCACCAATGCGTGGTCGAGTCCGGTGTGCAGCCCGACGCGCTCGCAGCTCATGACGGGCAAGCGCACGCGCAGGTCCGGCATGGGCTCGGTGACGAACCCGGAGAGGACCGACTTGCCCGGCTTGCGGACCACGCAGTTCTCGATCGCCGATCTCTTCGAGCACGCCGGCGCGGTCGGCAAGTGGCACCTCGGCGACGAGTGTCAGGGCCCGACGCACCCGTGCGACCTCGGATTCGAATCGTTCCAAGGTTCGCTCTACAACCTCGCGGATGAGTCGCAGGACGGACCGGCGTACGACGATTGGCGCGAGTGGAGCTGCTCGTCCGGCACGCCCGTGCACAAGACGACCTACGTGACGACCGAGACCACCGAGGACGCGATCGAGCGCATGGCGGAGCTGAGAGACGAGAGCACGCCGTGGGTGATGTACGTCGCGTACAACGCATCGCACTCACCGAATCACTACCCACCGAGCTCGCCGGACGCGTGCAAGCCACAGAGCGATCCGTTCCCCGGCTGCTCGGCGGACGGTACAGCGACGCCGAACTGCCAGTGTGCGACCGATTGGCGCGCGACGCCGCACTGCGAGGATCCGAACGTACCGCTCGAGTGTCGGAACACTACCGTGTGTCAAACGCGCGCGATGACGCAGGCGCTCGATGCGCACATCGCAAAGCTGCTCAGTCAGGTGAGCTTCTGCGACACCGCCGTGATCTTCATCGGCGACAACGGAACGCCGACCATCGCGACGGCGTACCCCTTCGTTGCGTCGCATGCGAAGGCCACGCTCTACCAAGGCGGGATCAACGTCCCATTGATCGTCTGGGTACCCGGCATGACCGCGGACGCGGTCGTCGACGAGTGCCACGCGCTCGTGAGCGCGACGGACGTCTTCGCCACGGTCGCGGATCTCGCGCAGATCGTCCCCCCGGCGGATTCGCTGCGCGACTCGGTTTCGCTCGCGCAGTACTTCCCGCGGCCGGAATCCGCGACCCACTCCTACAACCTGAGCGGCGCCGTGCCGCGCACGCACGTCTGGTCGCAGCAGTTCAACCCGACGTTCATCCCCGACGCTTGCGGTAATCCTCCGGCGACCTACGTCGCGAAGCAGCACAACCGCGCGGTGCGCAACGCCACCCACAAGCTGCTCGAGTTCCACGACGAGTCCGGCGTCACGCAGCAGTTCTACCGCCTCTACAACGCGACATTGCCCGACCCCGATCCCGAGGAGCCGCGTGAGCCGGTCGATCCGGCGACCGTGCCCGATCCGTACGAGCGGGACGACCTCGCGCTGACCGACCCCGAAGAATGGAACGCGCGCGACGTCCTCGCGTACGCCGAGCTGCAAACGCTCATGGACTCGACGGCGGAGTCGCCGGCGCTGCCGATCGGCACGTCGACCTCGGTCGAGGTCACGCTGAACGCAAGCTACGTGCACCGCGCGCTGCGTTTCACGTCGTCGTCACCGCCGACGACCACGTGCAGCGGACAGACGATCCGCGTGCGCTTCGACGCGAACGGCACGCAGACCTACACGGACCGCGCGTTCATGGACTTCGTCACGACGTCGATCCCGGATGACGCGGTGATCGAGAGCGTGGAGCTCGACGTCGGAATCCACACGGGCGCGTCGATGGGCGTGACCGGCGTGCAGGTGAAGGCCATGCCGGACAAGGCGCAGAGCATCATGACGCCGAGCGAAGGCGATCCGAATCCGTGTCCCATCCTCTTCGACGTCATCCAATCGACCGAGGTCTACAAGACCCCGGTGCAGTGGACCGGCAACGGAGTCCGCAAGCGCTTCGATCTCGGCTTCGCCGCCGCGTGGGATCTGCAGTGCAGACTGACCGACGGCTGGTTCTCCGTCGGGCTGAAGTTGCAGGTCGAGGATGCGGTCGCGGAGGACTCGATCCAGCTCTACAACGTCAGCGGCGCACTCCCCCATCGCCTTCACGTGCGCTACCACGTGCCTTGAGCTCGTCACGAACGCGCGCAGCCCCGTCGTTGCGGGGC
>JBJXHG010000018.1:0-41559 GCA_046160865.1 Planctomycetota bacterium
CCACATTGGCGAACGAGGGTACGTGGGCATCGACGCGCCTGGAATGACTGCGCCGCCGGAGTCCTTGATCGAGCGTCCGCGCTGCGCGCGAAGCGCGCCAGCGCGGAGCATGCGTGTGGCGCGTCCTAGCGCGACACGCTTCAAACGGCGGGGCCCCGTGTCGGCTGCGAACGCTTAACTGTGCGGCTGCAGGTTGCCGCGGCTTGCCAGCTGCCTTTGCGCGGAGCGCGAAGGTCGACATGCCGACGACGACGCATGACGAACGCCGCACGGAGCAACTCGCAGGCGCGTCGCACCAGCAACCTGCACGGTCACTTCTACGGGTTCGCAGCCGCAGCGGGTCCCCGCCGCCGTATTCATGCGTGCGGCGCAAGAACGCGCCGCACGCGGGCGCCCCGCGCGCGAGACGCCACGCGTTAGGGCACCCAGATCACCGCCACGCCGTTCGTCCGATTCGTCGTCGGGGTCGTGCACACTCCCAAGCCATCGCGATAGTGCACCTGATAGAAGCGCGCGCCCGGCGCGAACACACCGCCGAGCGCCGCTGCGGATGCCGACAATGTCGAGCTGCCTCCCGACACCGCGAACATTCCAAGTCGCACGAGCGTTCCGTTGATGCACGACTGTCCGTCGTCGATCGCGATCTGCGCGGGGCGCGTGCCTTGCGCGAACAATGCGCTCGCTCCCGTCAACGACGACGCCGTCAGGACGACGGAGTCCGCCGCCAAGCTCGGATTCCCGGTCGCTTGGAGCACGCCCCCGACACCGCTCCAATTCTTGCATCCCGAATTCGTTCCGAGCGGAACTTCGTTCGCGCACGGACACGGGAGTTCGCTCCCGTCGCCGAAGCAGAAAGCCGTGACGGGCTGCGGTACGGTCTCGTACGCCCCCATGTCGACGAGCGGAGCAGCGCCGCTCCCGACGTCGCCCGCCGCGGGATGATCGACGAAGCGCGCGTTGCCCGAGAGATCGAGCGCGACGCCTGCGACCATGGCCGTGTTGTCGCCCGCGTCGACGCACGGTGACCCGACCCGCACGCGGTAATCACCCGACAGGACGTCGACGAACTTCGGCGGACCGCTCGTATTGCCAGCGCCCGCGAAGCCGCCCGTGACGCACGAGTAGCGCACATTGAGCGTCGAGCCCGCGAGCTGGTTTCCCGGGCTGTCCACGCCTCCCGGACCCACGTTCGAAAAGACGATCGAGTTCGCGATGTCGACCGTGCTGCCGCTCGAGAGGATCCCTGCGACGATGCTCACGAGCGACTGATTGCCGGCGATCGTGCAGTTGCGGATCAGCGGCGTCGATCCGGAGCCGATCCAGATGGCTCCGCCGCCGCCCGCTCCCACCGACATGTTGCCCGTGAACAAGCAGTTCGAGAGCTTCGAAGCGCTCGCGAAGATCTCGACGCCGCCCCCGCGGGCCGCCGAGTTGTTACGGAACGTACAGCGCTCGAACGTCGCCGAGCCGTTGTTCGCCATGTCGAACGCGCCGCCGAACGACGAGCCGAGATTGTCCTCGAAGCGACAATCGGTGAACGATGGCTGACTGCCGCGGATGTAGCCCGCGCCGCCGCCGAACGTGCAGCGATTCTTCCGCACGATACAGCGCCGAATCGTGGCATTGCTCCCAGCAGTCATCAGCATTCCGCCGCCGCGATCCTGATCGCCACCCGCGACGTTCGCATTGCCGGCCTCGACGACGAATCCATCGAGCACGGCTGTCGCATCGGCCTGCGCGCCGCGCACGACGTGAATCGAATTCTCGCTGACCGGGCCGTTCGGTAGATCGTCGCCCGCGAGATCACCGGAGAGGATTGCGACGTTCGCAACCGGATCCGCTTGCGACGCGAGCGTCTCGCCGCCCGCGAACCCACCGAGGATCGCGACGCCGCTCTTCAAGTCGAACGCGACGGTGCGGACGAGCGTGGTGCTCGGCAGGTACCGGCCGTCCGCGACCCAGATTTCGTCGCCCGACGTGGCGAGCGCGAGCGCGCTCTGTAAACCGCCGGCACCTTGGAAGGCGTTCGCCCAGGTCGAGCCGTCGTTCGCGCCCGTCGCGAGGTTCGCGTCCACGAAACGCGTCGACGCGGCCGCGGCATGCGCGGGGACCAAGGTCAGAACGACGGCATAGGCCACGGTCGCGAATCGGCGGAGCAGCATCGGTGGATCTTCCCGGTTGAGGTGACTCCGGCCGAGTGTATCACGGTCCGCCGCCGTGCACGGGCGCGGCACGCTCGCCGTGGACCGCGCGCACGGCGCCTAATCGGCCGGTCCGAGGTAGCGCGCGAGCCAGTCGCGCGCGACCTTCGACTCCGAGTTCACCGTGCGCGGGCAACAGCCGAGGCGCCCCGCCGTCTCTTCGACACTGCAGTCGTGGACGAAGCGCAGCTCGAAGACGCGCGCCGCGCGCGGATGCTTGCAAGCGAGCTCGTTCAACGCGCTCGAGAGCGCCTCCGTGTCGAGCGAGGGCTCGGGTTGCGACGCGCTCGGCGCAGCGCCCGTGGCGTGACTCGAAGCATAGTGTTGCCACGACTGATCGCGTCGCGCGCGATCGACGAGCACGCGCCGCATCAAGAACGCCGCAATGCCGATCAGGTCTCCGCTCGTGCGCGGCGGATCGCCGACGTCGATCACGAGCAGCGCATCGTGCACGAGTGCCATCACGATCTCGTTGTCGCGTTCCTTGCGCAGGTAGCCGCGTGCGATCGCACAGAGCTGTGGATACACCTCCAGCGCGAGGCGCAGAATCACCTCGAATTCTTCTCGGCGCGAATCGTCGGGACGAGATCCGCTTTCGCGAGTCGCAGTCATCGGGGTTGGGAGATCCCCACAGCGAGCGAACGATGGATGACGAAGAGCTGGGGACGTTTTCGCGCCATGCGCTGCACGGAACGATCGCCTCGTGTTCGAGCATGCCAAGGAATGGTCGCAACGCGCAATGAGATTCACGAGTGCCGCTCGCTCGCGCACGCGTGCGACAATCGCGCAGTTCTCTTCGAATTGTTTGCGCGTCCGGACGCCACGCGCGCATCCCTATGGCGAGGAGCGTCGCCGCGTTCGAATGTCGCGCACGCAAGTAGTTCTACCGACGAACTCGGCGCGAACTCGTGAGTGCTAGCAGTCCGTGGTGAAAGTGCTTCGAACCCGAAAGTGGCACGTCCGCGTCAGTGCAAGGAGCGAGACCGCAGGCGAATCGTGGAGATTCGCCGAGGATCGAGCGACGCAGGGCGGGCGCGAGCGGGCCGCTTGCGGGCTGAATGACTTTCGCCACGGGCTGCTAGCCCGCATTCCTCACCACGTCCGTCGCGAGATCGTGCCAGTGCGTTCGGAGCGAGGCGTTGCATCGGAATCGACCGCAGTCCGCGGGATTCGCTTCCGATTCGCTGATGCGCTTCGAGCGCATTGGTGCACCCGCTGCAGGACCTCGCGAGAAATGCGGACTGGAGATCGCCGAGCCGGACGTGCTCATGTCCGAGCGCCGACGACCTCCTTGAAAGAAAGCGTCAGTTCGCCCGACTCGCGAGCTGACGTGAGAGTCGAAACGTAGCTGAGACAGCCGTGGCGGCTTCCCGCCACGGCTGCTCCGGTACTCGACCTCGCGCCCGCGCAGCGTCCATTCCCGCGCACGCCTCACTCGAAGCGTGGCGGTCGAGTCGAATCAACTCGCGCGCACTTTGGCGAAGCGGCGCTTGCCGACCTGGATCAGGAGCTCCGTGCTCGGCCGGGCGACGACGCGCCGCGGATCCTTGACGATCTCACCGTCGAGCTTGACGCCGCCTTGCTCGATCGAGCGGCGTGCATCGGATGTGCTCTTCTCGAGCCCGATGTCCTTGAGCAGATTCGCGAGCGCGAGGCCTTCCGCAGGCGCCGACGCCGGCCACGCCACGATGGGCACGTCGCCCGGAACTTCCTTGTCGCGAAACTGGCGGTCGAACGCGTCGCGCGCCGCGCGCGCGGAATCCGGGCCGTGCAGGAACGAAGTGATCTCCTCGGCGAGCCGTGCCTTCGCAGCGCGCGGATGTCCGGCCAGCAGCGCCTCGATCTCGGAAGACTCGATGCGCGTGAGCAGCGTGAACCAGTCGCGCATCGCGTCGTCGGCGACGCTCATGATCTTGCCGAACATGTCGTTCGGCGGATCCGTCAGGCCGACCGCGTTGCCGTAGCTCTTGCTCATCTTGCGTCCGTCGAGGCCGTTGATGAGCGGCGTCGTGAAGCAGATCTGCCCGCGCTGCCCTTCCTCGCGCTGGAGATCGCGGCCGCGCAGCAGATTGAACAGCTGGTCCGTTCCGCCGAGCTCGAGGTCGCAGCGGATCATGACGGAGTCCCAGCCCTGCATGAGCGGATAGACGAGCTCGTGGATGCCGATCGGCTCGTTCTCCTTCATGCGCTTGTCGAACGTGTCGCGCTCGAGCATGCGCGCCACCGTCATGCGTCCGCAGAGCTTCAAGAAGTCCTCGAAGCGCATGCCGTCGAACCATTCCGAGTTCTTGCGGATCTCGGTCTTCGCGATGTCGAGCACCTTCGCGGCCTGATCGACGTAGGTCGTCAAGTTCTTCTCGACGTCGGCGCGCGACAGTTGCGGACGCAGCTTGTTGCGGCCGCTCGGGTCGCCGACCATCGCGGTCGCATCGCCGACGATCAGCACGATCGTGTGGCCGAGCTCCTGGAGCGCGCGCAGCTTGAGGAGCGGAATCGCGTGGCCCACGTGCAGATCCGGCGACGACGGGTCCATCCCGAACTTCACGCGCAGCGGCTTCTTCGTGCGGCGACTCTCGCTCACGCGTTCCACGAGCTCCCGCTCCTCGACGAGCTCGACGACGCCGCGGCGGAATACGGAGAGCTCTTGTTCGATCGAGATCGTCATCGGTGTTCCCGTTCGAGTCGCGTGCCGGACTCGTCGCGCTCATCCTGTCGAACGCCGTGCGGTCCGGCGAGCGCGCCTTCGTCGGTCGATCGTTCGGGCGGCGGGAGCGAGAGCCGTGGAGGACGCGCAACGGCGGCGTGCGCGCGCTGCGCAAGCCACGCCCGCCATGCATCGGGATCGCCACCGGGCTCGACCGTGTCGCCGAGCCAGCGCAAGGCGGGAACGAGTTCGCGCACGTCCGCTTCCGCGAGCCCGGCCACGATCGGCGTCAACGCGTCGAGTGCGCCGGCACGCTGTTCGGGCGGCAGCCGCAGCACGAGCTCGAGCGCGCGCAAGCCCGGAACGCGTCCGGCGCGCACGAGCGTGGTGAGCTCCTCGCTGCTCGCTGCGCCGGCTCGGGCGAGCGCGGGTGCGAGCGTGTGCGCTTCGCTCGACCGCACGCGCACGCTCTGCGCCGGGAGCTCGCGTCCGTCGAGCTCGAAGACGCCGGAGCGCAGGTCGAGGGCGAACGTCGAGCGCACGCACAGCGCCGACTGGAGCGGCGGCATCCGGAACGCAAAAAGCTCCACCTCACTCGCGCCGCGCGCCGGCACGTCGATGTCGGCGAGCTGACCTAGCGAGCGCGTTTCGAGGCCGCGCTCCTCGCCCCCGCGCGCGTCGACGCTCGCGCGCTGGATCGAGACCGACGCCGGACCCGGTCGCAGGCGCAAGGCACGCGCGAGCTTGCTCCGCGCGACGAGCACGAGCTGCCAACGCTCCTCCCCGTCGACCGCTGTCGGGCCGCGGCAGTCCAGCGCGAGATCGAGTCCGCGTGCGCACTCGCGGCCCGCGATCACGCGATCGAAGCGCTGCGCCAGGTCGAGTGCAGCGCCTTTCGGACGGCGCAAGTAGATCCGATTCAGGATCGCGCGCGCCGCTTTGTCTTCCGATGCGTCGAGCGCCGCTTGCAGCGCGTCGAACGCCGGCACGAACTCCGCGGGCACACCGCTTCGCGCGGGTGCTGGCACCGCTGCGACCGGTGCCGGCTGCGGACGCGAACGCGCAGGCCCCGCGCATGCGCAGCCGAGGAGCCACACGAGAAGCTCCGCGCGACTGCGCATGCGGGTGGCCTCGCAGCCTCAGGAAGCGGGCGCTTCCTCGGAGCCTTCCTTCGCGCGCTCCTTCTTCTTCGCTTCCTTCGCCTCGGCCTTCGCGGCCGCTTCGGCGAGCTTGTCGTTCTCCTCGAAATCGGCGTGGACGAACGACAGACCGATCTTGCGCTCGTCGATGTCGACGCGGATGACGCGCACCTCGACCTTCATGCCGGGCTTCAACACGTCCTCGACGTTGCCGACCTTGCCGTCGGACAACTCGGAGATGTGCAGCAGACCCTCGAGGTCCTCCTCGAGCTTCACGAACGCGCCGAAGTTGGTGATCTTCGTCACATAGCCCGACAGGAGATCCCCGACGTGGTAGTTCTGCGGGATCGTTTCCAGCCACGGGTCGGGACTGAGCTGCTTGCGACCGAGCGCGATGCGCTTCTTCTCCTTGTCGACGGCGAGCACGACGCACTGCAAGCGGTCGCCCTTCTTCACCATCTCCGAGGGGTGCGTGACTTTCTTCGTCCAGCTCATGTCGGACACGTGCAGCAGGCCGTCGATGCCTTCCTCGATCTCGACGAACGCGCCGTACGAGGTCAGGTTGCGCACCGTGCCTTCGATGACCGTGCCGAGCGGATAGTGCTCCTCGACGAGGTCCCAGGGATTCGTCTCGGCTTGCTTCATGCCGAGCGAGATCTCTTGCTTCTGGTGGTTGTACTCGAGCACCACGACGTCGACCTTGTCGGCGACCTTCAAGAGCTCGCTCGGGTGATTGATGCGCTTCGTCCAGGACATCTCGGAGATGTGGACGAGACCCTCGACGCCGTCTTCGAGCTTCACGAAGGCGCCGTACGACATGATGTTGACGACTTCGCCCTTGTGCTTGCTCGCGACCGGGTAGCGCGACTCGATGCCTTCCCACGGGCTCGCGGACTTCTGCTTGAGGCCCAGCGCGATGCGCTCGCGATCCTGGTCGACGCGTAGGACGACCACTTCGATCTCTTGATCGAGCTTGACCATCTCGGACGGGTGGTTGATGCGACCCCACGACATGTCCGTGATGTGCAAGAGACCGTCGATGCCGCCGAGGTCCACGAATACGCCGAAGTCGGCGATGTTCTTGATCGTGCCCTTGCGGGTCTGACCTTCCTTGATGTCTGAGAGCAGCGTCTCCTTCTGCTTCTGACGCTCTTCCTCGAGCAGCTTGCGGCGGCTGATGACGATGTTCATCCGCTCGGCGTCGATCTTGATGATGCGCGCGCGGATCGGCTCGTTCAGGAAGTCCGAGATGTCGTGCGTGCGCCGCAGGTTCACCTGCGAAGCGGGCAAGAACACGTTGACGCCTTCGACGTCGACGAGGAGTCCACCCTTGATCTTGCGCTGGACGATGCCCTGGATCTCGTCGCCTTCGTTGTACTTCGTCGACACGCGCTCCCACGCACGCATGCGGTCCGCGCGACGCTTCGAGAGCGACGCCGTGTCGGTGTCGTCGAGGCCTTCGTAGAAGACTTCGTACGTCTCGCCGATCGTCGGCATCTTCTCGCCGAATTCCGACAGCGGGATCTGTCCCTCGGACTTCCCGCCGATGTCCATGACGACCGTGCCGGTGCGCTCGTCGACCGAGTCCACGCGCGCGTGGACGATCGTGCCGGGCGTCACCTCTTTGACGGACTCCGACAGCTTGTCGGAGAGCTGGGCTTCGCTGATGCCGCCGAGCGCGGACTGGAGCTTGCGTTCGAGCTCTTCGGGGTCGAGCTCGAACTGCTTGATGCGTTTGCTGGCGAGGGCCATGGACAGGGAACTTCTCTAGGGGTTGTGGGAATGGGCGCCGCGGCGCGGAACCCGCAATCGAACGCGGACCGTCTGCGTTCGAAGCGGCGCAGTGTAGCCCTCGACCCACGACGCGGCAACGCGAGCCCGGCGTCGACCCGCGAGCGCGACTCGGGCTACTGCGGGAACTCGGGGACCGGATCGGTCACCGAGTGCCAGGCCTGCGCCATCCGCTGGCCGAGGTCGAGCTGCCCGAGCGACGCGAAGTGCATCGGGTGCGGCGCGAGCTCGAGATCGTCCGTGTCGACGAGCCGCGCCGAGCCGAGCGCGTTCACCGCTTGCAGCTGACCGAAGCGCACCACGTCGACGTAGTCGAAGTTCGCGCCCGGAGCCGTCGGGAGGAAAACGTTCAGCCGCGACACGACCACCGGCAGGCGCGGCTCCGAGAGATCGACACGCAGCGAGCGCACGAACGCCTGCAGGTTCGAGCCGTACTCGAGCGCCATGATGAAATCGGTCGCGTCGTTCTCGCCGTGCACCCAGAAGAACCCGCGCACGGAACTCACGCGCTGTTGCGAAGCCAAGCGCGCGCGCACGGCGGCGACTTCGGCGAGGAGCTGCTGATAGAGCCCGCCCGGCGTCTGCGGGTTCCAGTGGTGCGTGAGATCCGTCGCGCCGAAGCCGAACTTCAGGATCGCGACCTCCGTATCGACGCTCGCCGCGAGCGCGTGGCCGAGTCCGATCTCGGGGCCGAAGCCCGCCGCCGCGCCGCCGAACATTTCGCCGGTCGGATCCGCGAGCGGCGCGAGCTCCTCGAACTGATCGCCGCTCGTGCGGCGCAGGAGCGGATCGTCGATCGACGCGTCGCTGCCCAACTCGTACCAATGCCGGACCACGGGCAGCGGTGTGTTGTACTCAGGAGGTAGATGGGCCGCATTCGTGCCGAAGCCGATCGCGTTCGACTGTCCGGCGACGATGAAGATCGAAACGGCCGGGAGCGGCGACGCGCGCTGCGGCGCGTGCTGGTTCGCGGTGCTGCGTAGACCAGCGCCCGCGAGCACGAGGGCGAGTCCGGGGATGGCGAGTGCGACCCAGTAACGTCGAGTTCTTCGGGCGATCACGGGGACTACGATACCCTCTCTTCGCGCGCTTGCTCAGTCCGTCGGAGCCACCGAATCGTAGTGGCCGTCCCCGACCATCGCGTCGATCGCCGCGACGAGCCGGTCCTGAGCGTCCGGCAGGCTCGAATCGATCGGCGCGCCGAAGCGAACCGCGATCTTGCCCGGCTTGGGCACCTTCTGCCCGCGTGGCCATGCCCGGTACGCGCCGCGGATCCCCGCCGGCACGATCGGGACGCCGGCCATCCGCGCGGCGAGCAGCGCGCCGCCTTTGAACTCGCCGATGCGTCCGTCGCGGGTGCGCGTCCCCTCCGGGTAGATCGCGACGACATCGCCGCGGTCCAGGTGATCGGCCATCGCGCGCAGCGCCTTGCGGTCGCTGGTGCCGCGACGCACGAGCACCGCTCCGCACTGATCCATGACGTAGGCGAGCCAGCGCCAGTCCGCCAGCGTGTCGCGCGCGACGAACGCGACGTGGCGCGGCACGACACCGCCAAAGATCAAGATGTCGATGAACGACTGGTGGTTCGAGGCGAGCACGGCACCGCCGTGCTTCGGAATGCTGGCAAGCCCCTCGACGCGCAGGCGGTGGTACAGCTTGCAGTACGTGCGCGCGCCGAAGCTGCACATCCGGTAGACCGGCGTCTTGTGCGTGCGGATGAGCGCTGGCGCGGGCGCGCTCGACAGGCTGGCGGGGGCTTCCATTTCAGCGCTTTCGCACGATCGCGAGCATGCGTGCGACGACACCGGGGACGTCGAGCGAGTCGGTGTCGATCAGCGTCGCGTCGGCGGCACGCACGAGCGGCGAATCGACACGGGTCTCGTCCAGGTGATCGCGGCGCTCGATGTCCGCCAGGATCTCGCCGAAGCGCTGGGGCATGCCGAGCTCGGCCGCGCGGCGCCGCGCGCGCACCGGCGCGCTCGCGACGAGGAAGAACTTGTGCTCGGCCTGGGGGAACACGACCGTCCCCATGTCACGGCCTTCGGCTACGAGACCGCCGCGCCGCGCCGCCTCGGTCCTTTGGAGTGGAACGATGACGCGCCGCACCTCGGGCCAGGCCGCCACGACGGACACGGAGCGCGTCACCTCGGGGCCGCGGATCTCGGGCTCACCCGGAAACCCGTCGATCCAGATGCGGCCGTCGGCGTCGAATGTGAGCACGATCGCCCGCGCGACACGGCCGCACCCGGCGGCGTCGGCCGGATCGACGCCGCGCGCGAGCGCCGCCCAGGTGACCGCGCGATACATGGCCCCCGTGTCGAGGAACGTCAGGCCGAGCTCGCGCGCGAGCGCGCGTGCGACGCTGCTCTTGCCCGCGGCCGCCGGTCCGTCGATCGTCAGGATCATCGTCGCGGCCGTCTGCGCACTGTCGGCAACCATGGTTGCGGGCGGATTCTAGTGTCCTGAGTCAGAAGTTCGCTTTCACCAAGGTCGAGATCGTCGTCGCTGGCAAGGCGCGAGGGTGCAGGCAACCTGTCAGGTTTCCGAACCCGAGCAACGCCGCCAGCGCAGAGGAGATCGAGCTTGGTGAGAGCGAACTTCTGACTCAGGGCACTAGGCTGGAGCTCTCAACTCGACGGTCGAAGGCGTGCTTGCGTCGGCAGCCGAAGCGAGTAGTCCGGCTCGAAACCTCTCGCCGCGCATCCGCGCGGAAGCACTTCCAATCGATTGGTGAGTCGCGACTCGTCGGACGCCCCCAGCGATCGGAGCTGCGCAATCGTCCACACGAGGCCCGCTGCCACGACGAGTCCGAATGAGTACCGCCACACGGCCCTCGCAACGACGCCGCGCCGTCCAACCGCGCGAACTCGCTCATCGATGTAGCGCGCGACGATCATGCTCGCGACGACAAACCAGTAGACGGCATCCTTCGTGGACAGCGTCCAAGGCTCCTCGTAGAGCATGGATCCGGCGAGCGCGGTCAGCGCGATCGAGGCTCCGATCCGATAGAGCTGCGGAATCGAGCGCTGGTGCCGTGCGCCGTCCCCGGGGTTCGTGTGTGCGTTCACGACGTTGGATTCCTGGCGAGCGTGTCAATCCAGCGGCGGCTCAACCATTCGAGAACCTGCGGCGGTGTGGCTCCGCCGCAACCGTTGACGCGCGGATTGGATGGCGATGATGTGCGGGCGCCATCGGAACGACAAGTCTCAGCTCTGTCACGCACAGGAGCGTCGAGCGAGCATCGCCGCGATCACGCGAGCGCCCGGCGCGGCGCGGCAGTTCTTCGTCGGCTAGCGCGCAGCTCTCACCACGTCCGTTGCGAGGTCGTGCCAACTCGTGCGGAGCAAGGCGTTGCATCGGAATCGACCGGACCCTCGTGGCAGGAATCGCACGATGCGGTGGTCCGCAGCATCGTCGCACCGGCGCGCGTGGTCGGCGCCTCGAGCGTCTTCCACATGAAGCGCCCGCGGGGTGTCGACTCAGCGCGTCTGCTCGACGGGCACGAGTTCAGCTCACGACCGAATGGCCTGGCTCCGAGAGTGGACCCGCGCGGTGCGGCGTCTTTCGCGTACGAAGCGCGTATCGCATGGAAGATCGGCCAACCGTCGGCGTACTTGCCCGTTGACGGCACAGCACATGACCAACGAACCGATCATCCGAACCATTCGTCGCTACAGCGGAGCCGATCATGCGTGGCTCCGAGGCGAGCGCGCGGTGCTCGTTGCGGTCCGGCGAGGAGACGAGGTCCTGCTGGACGACGAATCGATCGGCACCCTGTGCGCGAACGATCGCGTCGACTTCGCACTACTCTTGGAGGAAGACGACGGGGTGGAGCGGGCGTCGTGGGTGTGCCCGGACGCGGCCCTGCACGAGCTCGGGGCGGTCGAGGGGCACTGGGCTGGAACGATGCCCAACCGCACGCTGTTTCGGGTGTACACGATCCAGTACGCGCTGACCTGATCCCGCATATTTCTCCGCGACGCGCACTTCCGTTCGGAGCGCCCCGTCTTGCGACAAGTCCGTCAGCGATCGATTGCCGTCGTGAGTCGGCCAGTCGCGCGATGATCAGCGACGCTCCGTCTGCATGCGCGCGTTGCGTTGCAGTTCGCGCAAAGGACGGTATCCGATGAGCACGATCTTCTGGTCGGCGATCAGCTGCTTCATCTCAGCGCTGTGCGTGAAGATCTCGAACTGTTCTGCCCTGGTCGACCATGAGCTCGTGATGGCCTTCACTTCATCGTTAGGAACACTCGCATGGATGTATAATTCTGTCACGCCAGGCTTCAGCGTTGTGACGAGATCCAGCCAGAACTGCTTCACACGGCCTTTCTCGTCCTTCAATTCATCGAAGACAAAGTAGTCCGGTGAGACGATTCCACGCGCGGCGAACTCACTGCGGAGCTCTGGATGGCCCATTCGAGCGAGCGTGTCCTGCGAGGCCATCCGCACTGGCAGATCGAACTCCACGGCGAGCTGCAAGTACGCCTTCACGTACGCGGGGCGATACTGCATCGTGCCCATGTGCGAGTCCAGGTGTGTGACATCCACGCCCGCCGCGAGTGCTCGATGGATCTGTGCCCGACTCTCGATCAACGCCTGCTCGGGCGTTGCGTGCGTGTACACCGCCTCGATGTCCGACCAGAAGTAGCCCTCGGAGTCCACGAGTCCGGGCACCTGCTCACGCGGCGCAACCGGACCCCAGCGATACTTGCTCCATTCGGACGTATGACACAGGTGAACACCAAAGCTCTTCTCAGGGTGCGCCTTCGCGTACGCTGCGATCTCTGGGAACCACGGACACGGAACCATGATCGAGGCAGAGCTCATCTGCCCTTTTTCCAATGACTCGATCGTGGCTAGATTGGCGGAGTGACACATGCCTGCGTCGTCCCCGTTGACGATGAGCAGCTTGTCTGTTGCGCTGTAGCCGAGACGCTGCGCCAGCGAGCGGACTTCGGCGCCGTGCGACGTGGAGCACAGGAGCGGGATGGGTAGTGCAATCCGAAAGAGCTGGCCTTGGAACGGTTGTGTGACCCGCATGGACCGAGACTACTGACGACGCATCGAGGGCACAATCTTGGCGGGGTGTGGACCGGGACCGTGCCGGACTTGCATTCGTGGTCGCCTCCTCGTCGCGCGCACGCATCGGGCTGCTTCTTCTTCGCCTGGCACCGTCGTGCTCAACATCCCGCGACCTCACCGCGCTCCGCACTCACTCACTCCTGCATAGGCCGCCGTTCGAGCCTGAGCGCACAGCAGACGCATCGGCGAGATGGAGCTGGTAGCGATCGCGATCCGCATCGGCAGGTCGCTTGCTGCGTTCGGGCACTTTGCATTCGCTCCGCGGCGCTACCAGCTCTTGGACACGTGCATGTCGGTGAACCCGAGCGCTCCGGCCGCGTGAGCTCGCGGCGGACGCGCCGACTCGACAACCGATTTCACAGCCTTCGGTGAAGATCGAGCGCCTCGCCGCCGCGACCCCGAGCCCGGATGACGCGCAGCGTCGGCGCCCGCCCCATCAAGCGAGCGTCGTGTAGATCCGATGGCAATCGTCGTGGTCGTCGATCGCTTCGAGCAGCGCCTCGGCGGCTTCACGTCGTTCGGGATCGAGCGTGGTCGTCTCCTTCGGACGGTAGCCCATCTCCGACTGCGTGATCGACCAGCCCGCGGCACGCAGCGCTTGTGTGACCGCGTCGAGATCGCCGCGCTCGGTGTAGAAGCGCGCGCCGGTCGACTCCTCGTCGCTCTGCTCGAGCGGTTCGACGTCTTGAGCACCGACTTCGATCGCGACCGTTTCGCGGTCGAGGCCCGGAGTCGCGTGCGTCGCTTCGACGATGCCGACGTGGTCGAAAAAGAACGCCACCTTCGCCCCAAACTGACCGTCGCGGAACAGGAGCCGCATGTCGGGCGCCGTGCGGTTCCGGTTGTCGGTCAGGCACTCGACGATCACCGGCACGCCTTGCGGCGTCATGCCTTCGAAAGTCACGAGCTCGAAGATCGCGACATCCTTGCCGGTGCCGCTGCCCTTCTGGATCGCGCGCTCGATCGTGTCGTTCGAAACGGACTGCTTGCGCGCGGCTTCGACGGCCACGGCGAGCCGCGCGTTCCGCGCCGGATCCGGCATCCCCGACTTGGCGGCAACGGTGATCTCACGGACGAGCTTCGAGTTGATCTTCGCGCGCTTGTTCGCGTTGATCTCACGCTTCCTCTGCAACCACTGACGACCCATAGGTGGATGATTCTACGACCGTGTCCATCGCGCCGCCCGCAGTGTCGCGATGCGTGGTTGGAATCCTTGCGCTCGTCCGCAGAGACGGATGTGGCGACATCACGCCAACCTGCCCCTCACCTGCCAGCTCTGCAGCCGGCGCGACCGAGACGCCCCTCGCGCGGACCTACCGACCCCCGCGCGAAGCGCGTGCGATCGGTCGCCCACGGGTGACCACATGCCCATGTCTCCGAATCACGTGAAGAGCGATCCGTTGGATAGGTGGAGAAATGCACCGCCATCCCAACGCCCTTCGCGGCAATCCGGAAGGCGAGCGAGGGCCGAACCGGCGGACGGTCGGCTCCCCGAGCAGCCCTCGCCCGCAGTGCAGTCCGCGTCAGCACGTCGAGCGCGGATTCCGTGCCGGCCGTGACGCCAGCGGGACGGACGAGGAGAGGCTCGACATCTCCGAAGTTCCCGGTGCCTCGAGTCCGACTGCTCGCCATTCAGCATCCGTCACTGCGGAAGCGCCGACTCGTTGGACCAAACGTGCGCCGCGACATCCGCTGGCCCGAATCTCGCACCGTCTCCGTCGCGAGGTCGTGTCAACGAGGCGAGAAATGCGGGCTACTCGTCCGCTTCGAACAGCCCCAAGTCCAATCCTTGTTCACGCAAGTCTCTTCGCAGGCGCTGCCAGCGCTTCGACGCGGCGTCGGGCGAGATCCCGAGTCGCTGGACGACGTCCGCCAAGGGACGCCCTTCCAACCCATACCATGCGACGAGCAAAGTGTCCTCGGTGTCCAGGGTGCTCACGAGCTTCATCAATATGTGGTGCTGCTCACTGCGAGCAACGACTTGGGATGCCCTGGTGATCGAGTCCTCCAAGGCATTCAGCACATCGTCGGTACCTGAACCATCCGACTTCGTCCGCCGGCGCCAAGCTTTCGATCGGTGCTCGCTCAGGACGTGCCGCGCTATGCCGAACAGCCAAGCCCTGATTCCAGGGCCGCGGGGCAGCTTGTCCGGTCTTTCCAACGCACGCAGCCAGACCTCGTTGACGCAGTCTTCGGGATCTACGTTCAAATCGCGCGACGCGCGAATCTGTACTGCGAACCAGCTCAGCAGCTGAGGCATCGTCCGCTGGACGAGCTCGTCACGCGCTCGCGTGTCGCCGGTGATCGTGTGATGCGTGAGCCAGGTCGTGGACGCCTCGGAGTATGGCGTGGGCTGATCCGCTGAGACCATCGAGGATACCTGGGGGCGATTCTTCCGCCGCACTCGAGCGCCGCGAGCGTCTACTGCGAGCGTGCGAGGGAGGCGGGGTTCCGAAAACTGGCACCGTTACTCGAGGGCGAGTCCGATCGGCAGCTCTCCCCGCATCTTAACATGGAAGAGCAATCCGAGACCATCGCGACAGCTGCGAGCTGATCCGAATCCGTTTCGTTCCGAGCTCGCGACGGGAACCACTTCGACGATCGCCATGAACCACGACGACGAGCACATGACAGCGCGCGCGGTGACGCTCAACGAAGCGGTCACCGACTTTCATGCCCTGTACGTACTCGACGAACGCAGTGGCCGGCTGCGCGCGCTCGAGGAGTACCAGCGTCGCTTCCCGGGCTTCGAGGACATCATCCACGCGGAATACGCCCTCCTGAGCGGCGCGCCGGACGCCTTGCAGGCAGAGCGACTCCGCACTGCGAGCTGGGCTCCGTCCGACGCCGGGCTCGAGAGCGGCCGAGACATCGGACCGTACCGCCTCGTGCGCATGTTGGGGCGTGGCGCGCAGGGGACCGTGTATCTCGCCGAGCATCGGCACCTGCACTGCGCGCGCGCACTCAAAGTGTTGGCGAACGCGTGGCTCTTCTCGAGCGGGCATCGGGCACGCTTCGAGCGCGAAGCACGCACCGCGGTGCGCTTGGACCACCCTGCGATCTGTGGTGTCTACGACTTTGGACGCGAGCGCGATCTCGACTACATCGCGATGCGCTACGTAGAAGGTCACACGCTTTCGAATGCGCTCAGTAGCGCGAGCGAACGCTGGAGGAAGTCGTCGTCGAAGGAGGCACCAGCCGTCGCTGCGCCCGAGCCTCGCTTGCCACTGCGGCCGGGCTCACGAGTCGAACTGCACGTCGTTCTCGCGTTCTTCCAACAAGCTGCGGCCGCGCTGCAACTGGCCCACGAGGCCGGCATCATCCATCGGGACGTCAAGCCCGGAAACATCATGGTGACGCCCGCGCTGACGCCGGTACTGCTCGACTTCGGTCTGGCGCGAGTTCTTCAGGACACCCCCGATGGTGTCACACGCACGGGAGATCTGATCGGCACCCGTGGCTACATGGCACCGGAACAAATCCTCGGTGTTCGAGATGTGGATGCTCGCGTCGACGTGTACGCGCTCGGCATCGTGCTGTACGAGTGCCTCACGTTGACGCGGCCGCCTGCGCATGCGACCGAAGACTCGTTGGTGCATGCGGTGCGCCACGACTCGCTCCGCGACGTGCGTTCGCTGAATCCCAGCTTGTCCCGGGACGTCGCGATCGTCGTCACAACGGCGCTCCACACGGATCGCGAGCGTCGCTACCGGACCGCCCGCGACTTCGAGGAAGACTTGAGGCGGGTGATCGCGGGCGAACCGATCCTCGCGCGTCCGCTAAGTTGGCGGGAGCAGTGCGTGCGTTGGGGCAAACGGCACGCGGGGGTGCTGGTCACGGTCGTAGCCATCGCGTCGACGCTCTTCCTTCTCGTGGCCATTTCACGGGGAGTGTTGCTCTACGGCGAGCGCAACCACGCCCTCGAGCGCGAACGAAGAGCGGCTGAGCGCACAGCGTTCGACGCGACAATTCAGGCCACGCTCGAGCGTGCGTACGTGCTTCCCGCGAGCATCGACCTGCACGATCGCGTGCGAGACAGCGTCGATACGCTGCGCTTGGGCGGTGTCGATCTCGCGCCGGAGGACACCGTCGATCGAAAGCACGCCTCGATCCCTTCCGCGGTCGCATTGGAGCGGGACAATTCAGCCCGAACGCTTTGGTTGGCATTCCAACTCGTCGAAGACATCGATTCGCTTCGGGGTAGCCGAGACACACACACGTCCGCGCAGCCACACGCAGTGGCCGACGAACTCGCGGAGCTTCGCGCCGCGGCTGCACGATTCCTGAACGACAATCTCGACTCGACGAGCCTCGCCGTCTGGCGCGCACACGAATCGCACACCACCTCGATCGCCGATTCGACCACGGACGCCGTACTCGCGTCGCCGGCCTTGCTTCCGCGCTTGATGCTGAATCATCTCGCGTGGAGCAACGGTGACGAGGAACTCGCGGAGCACGCACTGAGCGACGACGTCATGGAGGACGATCAGACTCTCCGGCGAATCGCGCTCATGGAACGCGGAACCGTCCAACTCCGCCAGGGCAAGTTCTCGGCCGCGCGCCGCTCGTTCGAGATGAGTCGATGGAGCGCCCGTCATCCGAATGTCTTCGACCATCTGAATTTGGCCAGGGTGGCTGCAGCGCAGCTTCAGAGCGACGTTGCGCAAGCGCATCTTCGTCGTGGGCTCGTGCTGGAGCCCGCCAATGCGATCTGCCGTGCTTCCTTGGCGGAAGTGTTGACGTTTCGTGGCAACGCGACGGCCGCCGAAGAGGAAGCGCGCGCCGCGATCGATGCCGATCCACGCTACGCACCCGGCCACTTCCAGCTCGGCCAAGCACTCATGCACCGTGGGCGTGAGCGCGATGCGCTCGATGCACTGAACGAGGCGCTCGTCTTGTCGGGCCACAGCGCGGTCATGGAGGAGGACGTCGAGACCGTGCTCGCCGGGACGGAAGACGAACGCGAGCTCGGCCAGCACGTCACCGACTTGCAACGTGACATTGCGCCGAGCGCGTTCTGGCTGGCCATTCAGGCCAACATTCAGTTGGGGATCGGCGACCTGGACGGGGCGCTCGCGCTCGCCGAATCGGGACTGGTGCTCACGCCCGACCACCTCGCGTCGATGGTCACGCGAGCCCAAGTCTACTTGTGCACTGCGGATGCCGGCACCGCGCTCGCTGCATTCGACTTCATCGTCGCACTGCATCCGGATAGCGCCGCCGCGCACTCTGTTCGCGCGCAGTGCCTCGATCGGCTGCAACACACGGACGCCGCAATCGACGCGCACTTCGAGGCCGCCCGATTGAGCCCTCAGTACTGGTCTGATCTGATCGACTACGCAACCGCGCACGGTGAACCCGCAGTCCGAAGACGGCTCGTGCGGGAGCTCGACGCGCGCGACATCGCAGTGCCACTCCCACTGTCCGTCAACGAAAGGCCGCGCGTTCGCGCCGTGCGTGAGCTCCGGTCCGTGCTGGAGGCCGCGGCGTCCGCACCGTCGGACCCGAACGTCGCACTACTGTGCTCGACGCTCGCCGACATGCTTCAGAGCGAACCATCGATGCTGCACCGAGCGATCTTCCGGCACTTTCAGGTCGCATCAACCGCTGCCCAGACAGCGTTCCGTGACGTTCCGATAGCTCTACGCGCCGCACTTCGTCGTGCGGACGCTACGGCTGTATTCGTCGATCTGCGTTCCTTCATCGATGCACTGCCGCAGGGCGCCGTTCGCGCACTGGCCAAGGCCCACTCTGCACTCGCCGCGGACGACTACGACGCGGCCGCCCAGCATTTCACTTCGTGGGCGAAGCACGCCCAATCCGACGCACGAGCGCAGACAGCCGTCGTGGATCTGCTCCTCCAGAATGGAGATTCGCAGATTGCGGCTGGAGTCGTCGACCATTGGGACGTGGCCGCGGATCCGCACCTGCGAGCACTCACAGCGCGCTCCTATCTCGCGGCAGGACGACTCGCGGACGCGCTGCGAGTGGCGGCCGTCGAGCAGCGGAGTCACGATCTGACATTGGTCCTGTCCGACTGCCAGCTCCGGAGTGGAGCGGCGGAGCGGACGATCCAATTGCTCGACGGCTTGCGTCCATACCAGCAGGTGCTCCCCGAGGCGCTCTGCCTCCGCGCTCGCGCGCTTGCCACGCTCGGACATCATGCGCAGGCGCAGGCGGTGGTACACGAAGCGCCGCTAGTCGCTCGCACTCCCGCATTGTCGGCCATCACGCGCGAGCTCACCGCGTCGAGCGGCCGCGACTTGGGTGCAGAGCTCGCAGCGATCGAAGCACTCCCGGAGGGAGTCCGGCTCTCGCACCGTCTCGATGCAGACCGGGCGACACGTCTAACTCGTGCGTGCGACGACGGCATCGCCCTCGTGCTCGCGCGCGCCTGCGCACCGGCGTCCTTCGTCGCACGCGATCCGAAACCATCATCGGATATGGACGCAGCTGAAGAACCCACGCACACGCGCGATGCAGCCCGTTCTCTGACGCTCGACATCCTCGAGCACCATCTCGCGTGGTGCAGACTCCGCCTCGCATCGTCATCGTTGGCGGACGGGTCGCACGAACGCTGCCGGTTCGAGCTTCGAAGCGTGCTGACGGCTCCCGAGTTCGCGCCACTGCGTGATCGTGCCTCGCACTCGCCCGAGGCGGTTCGATCGATCCGATACTTCGACGACGTGCGACGCACTCTCGGTAGGACGTTGCGCGCGTTGTGACGAAGTGCTTGCAGCCGACGACCCCATCGTCCGCAGGCCCTGTTCGTGCACGACGCTGCGGCGTCCGGGTGCCGGATCGGACGCAGCACATGCCGGCCGCGCGACGAGCGCGAGGCGTCTCGCGCTGCCGGCTAGCGCGCGTCGCACTGTGAGGTGACGCCTCCGTGGTGCGGACCCCCCCGAGAGTCACGGCGATTCTCGGCGCCTCGTCTGTCGCCGGGAAAGGCGCGTGTCCGTGCGGGCTCGATGTGTGCCAGACCATGTTCGTATCGAGCATGCTGCACCGCTCACTAGCAGCCGTGGTGGACGCGCTTCGAGTGTGAGATCGGCCCTTTTGCGCCGGCGCAAGGAGCGCGACCGCGGGCGACTCCTCGCGAGTCGCCGAGGATCGAGCCACGCAACGCTGGCGCAGACGGGCCGATCTCACACTCGCAGCACGTTCACCACGGGCTGCTAGGACGCATGGTCACTCACGGCGATCAGCGGACACACAAACGCGATCTAGTTTCTGCGCATGCCGTTGCTCGTGATGGCGACGTGAGTTGTGCATCGCACGTCGACGATGGCGCCATTTGCACGTCCAGCGTGCATGGTCTGGGGACCTTGCTGTATGGCGAGTGCGCGACAGAGGGCGCGCGGTAAGCACTGCCGGTAGTCGATCACGATCGTGATCGCTGGCAGATCGCAGTCTCCGATGGCGCTCGGGATCCGTCTGCACCCGCCGATTCACAAACGTCAGCCGACGTTGGGACTACGGATATGATCACTCGATTCACTGCGTTCGGCCACTTCGCACGGCTTGGTGCGTGGTCGCTAATCATTGCCGCCGTATCGGACAATCAGGTGCGCACGAGTCTGGAGGTCGATGGTCGGAAGCACATCTCGGATCTGCTTCAGTATGGCCGCGACGTTGTCAACGCGCCGCCGACCGAAACGACGACGCATGCATCTTCAGATCACGCACTCGAGAGCACGTCCGCAGCGGCGCCGTTGACCAGCCCCGCCAACGACACTTATCCCGGCTCGATCAACATGCATCAAGCGCAACGGAGGTTCACCCTTCTCCCTGCGACGCGAGGCTCGGAAGGCCAGGATCCCACGTCCTGCTGGAGCTCTGGCGGTGTGGACAAGGACTTGTGGTACACGATCGAAGCGAGCAAAGCTGGGACGTGCACCGTACTCCTGAGTGCTCTCGAGGGTGATTTCATCGCGCGCGTCGTCGTGTACGCGTTCGAGGAGGGAGCGGCACCGACGAGCATCGTCGCTTGCGGTACCAATGAATCCAGCAATGGCCTGGAGCCGGAAGCGCTGGCCACGTTCTCGGTGAGCACCGGCCAGAAGTTCTACGTTCAAGTGGGCACGCTGAATCTGTCCGCCACCGGCGAGGGCGATCTGACCGTGACCGTCGAATAGTCACCTGGACCGGAATACCTGAACTGACTGTGGATTGACGCGCGCTGAGGTGTGACGCACCTCAGCGCGCGCTCGCGCGCACGATCGGCCCAGCCCGCACTTCTCACCGCGTCCGTTGCGAGGGCGTGACAGCCCGCTGCGGGCAAGGCGTTGCGTCGGAATCGACCGGAGGCGACCTGTTGGGTCGGCGAGGATCGATTCCGATCCAACAACGCCGAACGAAGCGAGTTGGCGCGACCGCAGCAGGACGTGGTGAGAAATGCGGGTTAGAGCCTGTTTCAGAATGCAACGCGTCGGCGAAGGCTGCGCCGCCGCGGCGCGGCGTCGAACCTCCGCTGCGTGTTGCTTCGTCAATACGCAGCGTGGGATCCCCTTCGAAGCGCGCCGCTGGCGCGTTTCGATGCGCTGCGCGCACCGGGGCTTCCCCCCCGTGCGCCGCATCGGCTCGCTCGCCCTCCGGCCGCGGCGAGGTTTCAGGACGTGCTCTTAGCAGCCGAGACGCGGTGACGCCCGCGCGTTAGCATCCCGCGATGGTGACTCAACGCATCGCGGATGCGCCGCCGCCGTACGCAGGCGTGGTGTTCGACTGCGACTCGACGCTGTCTGCGATCGAGGGCATCGACGAGCTCGCCGTTCGGCACAAAGCACAGATCGCCGAGCTCACGGATCGCGCGATGCGCGGTGAGCTGCGCCTCGAGGAGGTCTACGGCCGCCGCCTCGCGCTCGTCCGTCCGTCGCGCGCGGAGCTCCTGCGCGTCGGTGCGTTGTACGTCGAGCGCGCGCTGCCCCACGCCCGCGAGCTCGTGTCGGCGCTGCGCGCGTCGCACAAGCGCGTCGCGATCGTGTCCGGCGGACTCCTGCCCGCCGTGCTCGCGATCGCGCGCGCGATCGGCGTCGACGACGAGGACGTCTTCGCCGTCGACGTGCGCTTCGATGCCGGCGGTGGATACGCGGGCTACGACGAGGCTTCGCCCCTCGCGAAGAGCGGCGGCAAGTGCGAGATCGTGCGCCGGATCGCCGCGCGCTCGCGGCCGCTCGCGCTCGTCGGCGACGGCATGACCGACCTCGAGGCCGCCGGGGAGTGCGCGCGCTTCGTCGCATTCGGCGGTGTCGTGCGACGCGCGCCGGTCTTCGAGCTCGCCGCCGTGACTTGCTCCGTGCCGGACCTCGCGGCGCTGGTTCCCTTGGTTTTCAGCGCGCCGGAAGTCGACATCCTGGCGCGCGCGAGCGAGCATGCGCCGCTCGTCGCACCCTACACGCGCCAGCCAGGCCGTTGACGACGGCCGATCGCAGAGAACGAACATGCCCAAGCTCAAGCTGTGGATCCCCGGCCCGACCGAAGTCCGCCCCGAAATCCTGGCCGAGTGCGCGCGGCCGATGATCGGGCACCGCTCGAAGGCGATGACCGCGCTGATCGAGCGCTTGGATCCCGGCCTGAAGCTCGCGTTCGGCTTGAAGCCGGACAGCACCGCGAAGGTCGCCGTGCACACGACGAGCGCGACGGGCCTGATGGAAGCGGCGCTCAAGGGCGTCGGCGCGCGCGTCTTGTGCGTCGTGAACGGCTCGTTCTCGAAGCGCTGGTACGAGATCGCGACGCTCGTCGGCAAGGACGCGACGAAGATCGACGTGCCGCTCGGTCAGGCGGTCGGATTGGACGAGCTCGCGCGCGTGCTCGCGGAGAAGGGCCCGTTCGACGCGCTGACGCTGGTCTCGAACGAGACGTCGACCGGCGTGCGCACGCCGCTCCCGCAGATCGCACGTGTGCTGGAGAAGCATCCGCGCACGCACTTGCTCGTCGATCTCGTGAGCTACATCGCCGGCGCGCCGGTCGACTTCGACGCGAACCGGATCGACTTCGGCTTCGCGGGCGTGCAGAAGGCGTTCGCGCTGCCGCCGGGCATCAGCGTGATGTGCGCGAGCAAGCGCTACCTCGAGACCGCGGCCCAGCAGAAGTTGCGCGGCTTCTATCTCGACCCGATCAAGATCGTCGAAGGCCACGAGCAGCGCGCCACGCCGTGCACGCCGGCGATCTCGCTCTACTACGCGCTCGCGCGTGAGCTCGAGGACATCACGAACGGCGTCACGCTACCGCGCTCACAGCAAGGCAAGACCGGCGCCGCCGCATGGCAAGCACGCTTCGACGAGCACGGGCGCATGCAGCAAGTCACCGAGGCGTGGGCGCACAGCAACGGGCTCGAGCTCTTGCCGATCCCGGAGCACGCGTCGCCGACGATCTCGTGCGTCAAAGCCTGCGACCTCGACGTGGCGGCGCTGATCGCGGGCCTCAAGGAAAAGGGGCACGAGATCGGCAACGGCTACGGCGACTTGAAGGGCAAGACGTTCCGCATCGGCCACATGGGCGATCACACGGAGCAAGGCCTGGCCGAGATGCTGCAACTCGCCGACGACGTGGTCGCCGAGCTGCGAGCGAAGAAGAGCGTCACGTCGCAGGGCTGAGGGCGGTTTCGCGAGCAGCGAACTCGAAGACACAGGTGGACGCCGAAGGCCCCACCGATTCATTCGCCCTCCACGCTCGTCTTCGCGAGCGAAGACGAGCGTGGAGGGCTCAGTGGGCCATCCGCTTCTTCTTCGCGAGCGCGCGCGCGAGGTCGCGCACGGTCTCGGCCGGAAGATGGTGGAGCTGGTGCACGCGCGTGCGCGTGCGATCGATCTCGGGCAGCGCGCGCGGGTCCGCGTCCAAGCGCGCTTCGAGGAGCTCCAAGAGATCGCCTAGCAAGAGCGCGTAGCCGCCCGCGTGCGGCGTGAGCCCGCCACCGCCGAGCTCCGCCGTTTCGAGCACTTGCGCGAGCGCGACGCGTGGATCGGGCGCGTCGCACAGCGCGACGAGCTGCGCGCGGTACTCGAGCGCCTGCATGATGCCGTTCGGCGAGAAGCCGCAGTCGAGCACGAACGCGAAGAGCGCCGGCAGGTTCTTCGAGAGCGGTAGGAAGCGCGTGCGATCGCACAGGTGTCCTTCCTCGTGCGTCGCCGTGACGCGGATCAGCTCGTCGAGCGGCACCGGCGCGAGCTCGGTCGTGCCGTTCGCGAGCGCGCGGTCGCGCGACACGGCCAGGCGCACGCGCTGGCCTTCGCCGAGCAACGCGCCGATGCGCGTGCTGCGCGGCGGACGATCGTCGCCTTCGGCGCGGGTGTCGAACTCCAACGACTCGAGCGCGAGCCCGCGCTCCGCCAGCACGCGCTCCGCGCGCGCGCGTCCGCCCGCGCCTTCGAAGCGCTTGCAGAGCGCGCCCCACGACGCGTGCTCGCCGCGCACGGCCGCGACGTCGAGCCAGTAACCCTCGTGCAGCGCCGCCGCGCTGATCTGCGCGCCACGCCGGCCCGCACGGCTCATCAGGTCCGCGCCTTCGCACCAGGCGATCGTGCCGTGCCACGGCACGCCGAGATGCGTGCCCGCGCGCTGCTCGCTCCACAAGAGCGGGAGGATCGATCCGTCCGGACCGCCACCGCCGGTGACCTCTCCGAAGATCGCGAATCGACCGAGCCGTTGCATGACCGCCGCAAGCCCCGGCACCGGCGCGGCGGCACGACCGAAGTCCGCGCGATCGTCGCTCGCGGAGAAGGCGGGCCCCGGATGCACGAGCTCGGCGATGGGACCGTAATGCATGCGCGGCGAACGAACGAGTTCTTCCGACATCCGCGCGGGCGAGGTCTCGCCGCCGAGGAACACATTCGCGCGCGCGACGAGCGGCCCCATCGCCGCGAGCAGCTCGTCGAGCGAGTGGACGTCGGAAGAGCCCGTTGAATCGCCGCGCGACGAGAGGTCGAGCCCGCGCAGGAGCTTCGCGACGTCGACACTCTCCTGCGCAACGGGTGTCGCGAGCCCGCGCTCGAGATCGATGCGATGCACCAGCCGGCGGATGCCTTCGATCAGCTCGGCGCCCGCCGTCGCGCGTGCATCGAGCGCGAGCGCGCGGTCGAGGTCGTGCGAAGCGAGGCGCGCGGCCACCGAGCGCGCCTCGCGAAACCAGCCGGCTTCGACGAGCGCAGCGCCGAGTTCTTCGAGCTCGGCGCCGCCGTCGGATGCACGCGACGAGTCCGCCCACGTGCGCGACGCGCGCACGACGCGCGCGAGCGCCGGCCGCAGCGGCACACCTTCGTCGTCGAGGAACGCGCGCGGCATCTCGCGCAACCATTGCTCGACCGACGCCGAAAAGTCCCCGGCTGCGAAGCGCGCGGCACGAACCAGCGGACCGGCCGGAGCCGCACGCCCTTCGTCTTGCAGTGCGCGCTCGAGCAGTCCGAGCGCGAGTGGCGTGGCACCTTCGTCGAGCAGGAGCTCGGCGCGCAATCGATCGCGCGCGGGGCTCTGCTGCGCCGCGAGGCTCATCGCGAGGCCGTGGCCATCGGGATCGTCGAGCGATCCGGAGCGCCGCATGCGCGTCACGAGCGTGACGATCTCGCTCTCGGTGAGAAGCGCACTGCGCAAGAGCTCGAGACCGCGCTGGTAGCTCTCGACGCGCTGCCCGAGCCGGCGCGCCTCGAGACCCATGCCGACCGCCTCCGCGCCTAGCCACGCTTGCTCGACCTCCGACGCATCCGGCTCGCCGATGCGCGCGAGCAAGAGCGCGATCGCCTCGTCACGATCGTTGGCGGCGACGAGGAAGCGCGCGAGCGAGAGCGAGAAGAACGACCGCTCCCAGCCGTCGCGCGCACGCGCGAGCGCACGTCCACCGCTCGCGACGGCGCCGCGCGCGTCGCCGCGTCCGTTCTTCGCGAACGCATCGCCGTGGTGCGACCACGCGAGGCTCGAATCGAGCTCGAGTGCGCGGCGAAAGCGCGCATCGCCGTCTCGTCCTTCCAGCCGGCCGGCGAGATACAGCTCGCGCGCGTCGGCGCGTGCGTCGGCCGAGCCCGGTCGCGACGCACGCCGGCCCGCGAGACGCGTCAAGTGCACCGCCAGCGCTTCGACGCCGCGCAGCTCGTCGCGCAAGAGGTCGTCGAGCAAGCGCTGCGGTGCGACCCAATCGGGCGCCAGCGCGAGCGCCTCTTCCGAAAGTTCCCGCGCGCGCTCGCGTTCGCCCGCGTGCGTGGGCCGCTCGGCCTCGCGCAGCGCGGCAGTCGCCGCGGCGAACGCGCGCGACGCCGCCTCGGGCACCGGATCCGCGCGCACGTCCGGGCGCGTGCAGCAGCCGAGCAGGCCGGCGACCGCGAGCAGCGCGGCCGCGACGAGCACACGCGCGCGGCGCGCCGGTGCAGAGCAGGAAGGATGCATGTTGGGCAGTTCTAGCCTGCGGGCTGGACGTTGCAAACGCGCGGCGGCTCCGCGGCGACTGCGCAGTTCCGAGTGCATCGAATCCGCAACACTTGCGACTCAAGCCCGCCGCCGTGCCCGTCCATGTTCATGGGACCCGCGAATCGGATGCGCGCAGCGAGCCTCGGTCGGCTCGAACGTCGCCACGCGCGGGGCTCCACGCGGCGAGCGAGGCACACGCTCGCGACGCGCGCCCGGGCCCCGCTGCCACGGCGAGCGTCGGCGATTCTCGGCCGGACGCTCACTTCGCGCCGGGAACGTCGCGTCGTTGCGCCGTGTCCGCGCGAAATCACCCGCTAACAGAAACTCGCCCATGAAATCGTTCCCCTTCGCCACACGATCCCTGGTTTGGCTCGCTGCCACTGCCTTCGTGTTCGTGCTCGCCGCGTGCAGCGACGACGACGATGACAACGGTGGCGGCGGCGGCTCGGCCGCGGCCACCGGCACGGACATCCTCTTCACCGATGCGCCCAGCGACGACCTGCTCGCGTTCCACGCCACGGTCACCGAGCTCCGGCTCGACATCTCGGGCGGCGGGCAGACCGCCAACCTGCTGACGGCGCCGGTCACGCTCGACTTGCTCGATCTGAGCAGCGCGGCTGCATGGCTGCAAAGCGGAACGCTCCCGAGCGGCACGTACATCGGCGCGCACCTCGCGTTCGCGCCCGCCAGCTATTCCGCGCGCTTGAACGACGGCAGCACGGTCGCGGTCACGGCGACCTCCGACGCGCTGACCATGCCCTTCGCGACGGACCTCGTGGTCGACGGCGACGATTACGACCGCCTCGTGCTCGATCTCGACCTCGCGACGTCGCTCAGCGGTGACGTCGCGACGCCGCCACTCTCGTTCACGCCGTCGGGCGATGCGACGCACGACACGGGCGCCGGCGCGCTGCCGATCGCTCCGCTGCGCGGCACCGTTCGCGCGGTGAACGCGACCTCGTTCGTCATGGACGCGTTCGTGAACGGCGACCCGAACCAACCGCTCGGCGAAGTGGAGGTCGACGTCGGATCGGCACCGCTCCTCGTCGACGAGAACGGCGGAACGGTCGCCTCGACGTCGACGTTCCTCTCGACACTCGTCAACGACACGAGCGTCGTCGACGTGCGCGGCACGCTCGAGGACGGCGACGTGCAAGCCAATCGCGTGCAGATCGACTCGCTCTCCGGCGGAACCGGCAGCGTCGCGAGGATCCACGGCCTCGTCATCGACACGGCGGACTTCGCCACGAGCTCGACGTTCGAGATCGCGGTCGCGGGCGTCGACCAAGGCGAGTCGCTCGTCGCAGCCGCGTTCGGTGGCTCGGTGCCACAGACGATCACCGTGACCGTCGATCCGTCGACGGCGTACTTCGTGAGCGATACCTCGGCGACGAGCACGGCTCTGGCGCTCGGCCACACGGTCGATCTCACCTTCGACGATTTCACCGCGGCTCCGTTCGTCGCGAGCGACATCTCGATCGCTCAGCAAGACGTCACGTTCTCCGGCACGATCACGTCGACGGCCGGGTTGCCGAACGAAGTGACGGTGCAGCTGAACGCGCTCGACGCGGCGGTGCTCGGCGGCGCCGTCGAGAGCGGCACGACGGACGTCACGGTCGACGTGAGCGGCAGCAACTTCGCGATCGGTCCGAACGGGCAGACGCTCCTGCTGTCGGACCAGCTGCAACCGGGCATGGAGATCCACACCAACGGGGCGATCTCCGGCACCGCCCAGGATCCGATCATCACGGCGAACGACTTCATGGTGACGCCGGGCAAGCTGAGCAACGCGACGGTGACGAACGTGAAGACGGGCGGAACGAACACGCTCACGGTGACGGACGGCACGCTCGGCGACCCGTTCGCCGACAACGTCACGCTCGGCACTCCGATCGTCGTGCGGCTGGATCCCACGACGACCTTCGACGGCGACGTGACGACGCAGCAGGGATTCATCGACATGTTCGACGCCCTCGGCGTCGGCGAGACGATGACCGTCGACGTGCAAGGTCTCGGCACGACCACGAGCAACCAGGTCGAAGCGTTCCACGTCACGACGACCGGGCCGACGACGAAGAAGCCCTGACCCAACGAATCCGATGCGCGGCCATCGACGGCGCGCGCGACATCCGCCGCCGCTGCGAACCACTCGCGGCGGCGACTTCGTTTCGAGCCCGCGTCGCGCAGCGAGTCCGCGGCCGGTCCCGCGCGAGCGCGTCCGCGGAACGAGCCTGCATTGCTCACCACGTCCTGCTGCGCGCGCGCCAACGAGCACGACCGAAGTCGCCGGACGTGACCGGCGAGTGCGACGATGGGATCGCCGCTGCGCGCGAAGGCGATCGAGCGGGTTTGCGAATCGGCTAGCCCGCATTTCTCACCACGTCCTGCTGCGGTCGCGTCAACTCGCTTCGGTCGGCGTTGTTGGATCGGAATCGATCCTTGCTGACCAAGTAGGTCACCTCGGGTCGATTCCGATGCAACGCCCTGCTCCGAACGCGCTGGCGCAACGTTGCGGCGCACGCAGCGAGAAGTGCGGCGCCCTTTGAAGCGCGCGTCGCAACGCTCGCGCTAGCCCGCTTCTCTCACCACGTCCGTCGCGAGGTCGTGCCAACTCGTGCGGAGCAAGGCGTTGCATCGGAATCGACCGCAGCTGACCTGTGAGGTCAGCGAGGATCGATTCGGATCCAACAACGCCGCTCCGTGCGAGTTGGCGCGACCGCAGCAGGACGTCGTGAGAGATGCGGGCTAGCCACGCTTCGACGCAGCATGCGACCATTTGAAGCAGCGGCGCCACCGCCGCGAGAGGTGGCGAGAGACGCAGCACGAGTCCGCGTCACCGTGCTGGGGCTGACCGTGCGCGGAGTGCGCGCGCTGCGCCGGTGTCGCGCGCTGCCATGGAGCGTGCGGTCGAGTGCGGCCCAATTCCAGGACGAACACATCGCGATGATGTCGCTGTCGATCGGCACCATTCGCGAGCATCTCGCCGCGCTCGCAACGGACCCCGAGCGCAGCGCGTTCGACGCTCGTCGCGGGCGCGCCGTCGAGTAGCACGATGCGCGCGCGTCGGTGTGCGCGTGCGATCGAGTGCGTGTCACCTAACCCGCCAATGTTCGCACACTTACGTTCGACGCACGGTGACGGTTCGCGCGCTCCGGCAGTCGCTCGCGTGCGCTGCTGGCGGTGCGTGCGACGCATGCAACCGCAGCGTGCGCGCACTGCACCTCGAACACGAATTTGCGTGCGCGTGCACGTCGATGAAAGCGCGCATCGGCGGACATCTTCCAAAAAGTTTCAAAGAAGCATGGCAAGAGACGGGCGCGGTTCGCCGATGGAGCGAGTGATGTCGTGGACATGCGCCGATTCGGCGCGCACAACCCGGACTACGTGTCCAAGGAGACATTTCTCATGGCGATGAAGAAAGCGACTCGGAAGAAGGCTCGCCGCGGCGGCCGCAAGGGTGCCCGTCGTAAGGCATCGAAGAAGGCCAGCCGTAAGGGCGCGCGTCGCAAGACGGGCGGCCGCAAGAAGAAGGGCCGTCGCAAGAAGGCCGCGTCAGCCTGATTCCAGTCGGGGAGGCTCGCATTGAACAAGAGCCAACTGGTCGCCTACGTCGCCGATGAGTTGCACACCTCCAAATTGCAGGCGTCGCTACTCGTCGAGACCGTACTCGGCGGCATCAAGAAGGGTCTTGTGCAGGATCAAAGTGTCACTCTCACCGGGTTCGGCACGTTCGAACTGAAGCGCCGCAAGGCGCGCGTCGGACGCAACCCCCATACGGGCGAGCCGATTTCGATCGCACCTGGCCGCAGGGTCGGGTTCCGAGTCGGCAAGGCCCTGAGAGAGTCCTTCTGACAGATCCCTGAGTCCCCTGAAAACAGACGCGGCCGGTTCCTCGGATCTCCGGGGAACCGGCCGCGTCACTTTTTGGTGCGATCGACCGTGTCGCACGCGAGCCGATCGACGGACACTCCGCGCGCGCGTCGCCGCACCCGAACGCTGAGTCGCGCGGCTAGCCCGGATCTCTCCGGCTGCGACCGCGCCAACTCGCTCGGAGCTGCGTCATCGGATCGGAATCGATCCTCGCTGACCACGCAGGAGAGCTGCGGTCGATTCCGATGCAACGCCTCGCCCCGTACGAGCCGATGCGTTCTCGCGACGGACGCGGTGAGAGATCCGCGCTAGCCGGCGCGTGCTTCGAGCTCGGCGACTTCGCGCCGGATCGCGTCGTCGTCGATCTTCGCGAAGAGTCCCTCGACTTGGCCGAGCTGCTGACCCGCCGCCAGTGCCCGCCAGTTGCCCGCCCGCGGCACGCCCGGAGCGCGTTGCTCGGTCACGGATCCCGCTAGCCCGAGCATCTGCCACAAGCCTTGCGCCTTCTTCGGCATGAACGGCGCCATCCAGATCGCCATCCAGCGCAACCATTCGCAGCACGTGTTGAGCGTGCTCGCCGCGCGCACCGGATCGGTCTTGCGCGCGGTCCACGGCGCGGTGACGTCGACGAACTTGTTCGCGACCGTCGCGTTCTGGATCAACTGCTCCGCTGCGCGTCGGAAGCGGAACTCCAACACATGCACGGCGGGATCTCCGATCGCACCACAGTCCTCGAGCAGGATCCGGTCGAGCTCGGTTGCGTGATCGGCGTCGAGCGGCGGGATCTTGCTCTCGTAGTGCTTGTCGATGAAGCGCAAGACGCGCGTCGCGAGGTTGCCGATCTTGTCGGCGAGCTGCGCGTTGTTGCAGCTCTGGAATTCCTGCCAGCGCCACTCGCTGTCCGCGGTCTCCGGCGCGCTCGACAAGAGGTAGAAGCGAGCGACCTCCGCGTCGTACTTCGCGAAGAACTCGTCGAGCGGGATCGTCCAGTGTTCCGACGTCGAGAACTTGCGTCCCTGCAAGTTGTAGAACTCGTTCGCCGGCACTTGCCACGGCAGCACGTAGCCTTGTTTCGTGCCGATCGACATCGCCGGAAAGATCAGGCAGTGGAACGAGATGTTGTCCTTGCCGATGAAGTGTACGAGGCGCGAATCCTCCGACTGCCACCAGCGCTTCCACGCGTCCGGCTCACCGCGGTTGCGCGCCCATTCTTGCGTGAACGACACGTACCCGATGGGCGCGTCGAACCACACGTAGAGCACCTTGCCGGTCTCGCCGTCCGCGCGGTCCTCCGGTACCGGCACGCCCCAGCTCATGTCGCGCGTGATCGGTCGCGGCGCGATCTCGTCGAGCTGGTTGCCGATGAAGCCGACGACGTTCGGCTTCCACGGGTGCGCGCGGAACCAGGCGCCGAGCTTCTCGTCGCGCAGCTTCGGCAGATCGAGATACCAGTGACGCGTGCGCCGCCGCTCCGGTGTGGTCCCGCAGATCTTGCACGTGACGACCGCCATCTTCAGCGGCTCGAGCTCCTGGCCGCAGCGCGGACACTCGTTGCCGCGCGCCTTCTCGTACCCGCACAGGTAGCACGTGCCGACGATGTAGCGGTCGGCCAGGAACATGCGGTCCTTCGGACAGTACAGCTGCTCGCTCGCCTGCTTCTTCAGGTAGCCGTTCTCGTCGAGACGGCGGAAGAAGTCCTGGCTCGTCGCGCGGTGCTCGGGGCAGATGCTCGTGCCGGACCAAGTGTCGAACTCGATCCCCAGGCGCTCGAACGTCCGTTGGAAGCTCGCGCGCCAGCGCGCGACGTACTCTGCGTACGGAACGCCCTCTTGCTCGGCGTTGACCGTGATCGCGGTGCCGTGCTCGTCCGTCCCGCACACGAAGAGCGCCTCTTCGCCGAGCATGCGCAGCGTGCGCACGTACACGTCGGCAGGCAGGTATGCGCCGATCACGTGGCCGAAGTGGATCGGTCCGTTCGCGTAGGGCAGCGCGCTCGTGACGAGGTAGCGAGTCATGCGCAGAGGATAAGGTCGCAGCGCGCGCGCGCAACGCTGGTACGCGCGCGGCGCGCAGCCTCGCGGCTCAGGCGTCCGCGGGAGCGCGGTCGAATGCGCGGCCGAGCATGAGGTTGCGGACTTGCACGAACGGACCGGGCACGAAGCCCGCGATGTAGACGGCGTCGCGCAGATGTACGGCGTAGGCGAGCATCAGCGCATTGCCAACCAGGCTGACCCACCAGAACGAGCGCGGGAAATGGCTCGTGCCGCTGCGCTCCGACAGCGCCCACTGGAGGATGAAGCGCGAGCTCCAGAGCGCCTGACCCGCGATTCCGACCGCGAGCCAGACCCCCGTGTGTGCGAATCCTCCGCGCAGCCGGATCCCTTCGATCGAGAACAAGAGCAGGGTCGCGGCGACACCGAACGCGCCGATCCACGCTCCATTCGGAGCGCTGCGCTGCGGACGGTCGACCAGCCACAGGTTGCGTGCGTAGATGCAGGTCGTGACCGCGTAGCCTGCGAGCAGCACCGGTTCGCCGCGCTCCGCCGAGTACGCGCCGAGCGCGACGGCACCGGCGAGCGACAGCCACCAGAACACGCTGGGCGCGACGCTGCGGCGCGCGCGCTCCGAAGCCCACCACTGGAAGAAGAAGCGCGCGAAGAAGCACGCGTTCCCGAGCCATCCGAGTGCGAGGAACGCGTTCATCGCCGCAGGAGCGATGCGTGGTCGCTCACGCACGCGCGTTCGCGGCCGGTGACTTCGACGATGGGGAGCAACAGTCGGCGGCCGCGCATCCAGCGCACGGCGACGAGATCGCGCAGCGCGCGCAGCGCTCGATTCGAAATGCCGTACTTGCTCCGGCCCGCGCGACGCGGATGGTGTCCGACCGGGTGCTCGATCACGGAGAAGCCGTAGTAGCGCAAGAGCGTCGGCAGGAACCGGTGCATGCCCTCGAACAGTGGAATCGCGCGGATGACGTCCGTACGAAAGAGCTTCAGCGAGCAGCCCGTGTCACGGATCGTGTCCTGTGAGACCCAGTTGCGGATCGCATTCGCGATGCGCGCGCTCGCCCGCCGCACGAAGTCGTCCTGACGCTTCTCGCGGTATCCGACGACCGCGTCGTGCGTGCCGAGGCGCGCGACCATCGCAGGCAGGTCGGCCGGGTCGTTCTGGAGATCCGCGTCGAGCGTTGCGACGAGCCTGCCGCGCGCCAGCGCGAGGCCCGCCGCCGTGGCGGCGGTCTGTCCGCAATTGTGCGTGAAAAAGACGCCGACGACGCGCGCGTCGCGCAGCGAGAGCGCGCGGATCTTGTGCGTGGAGCCGTCGCGGCTGCCATCGTCGACGAGGACGAGCTCCCAGCGCACGTCGTCGCCGAGTGCCTCGACCACGCGCGCGTGCAATGCGTCGAGGTTGTCGAACTCGTCGTACACCGGCGCGACGAGCGACAGATCGAACTCGTCGTGCGTCGCATCGATCGCGTAGCGCTCGCGCACCTGGCCGACGAGCAGCGCGCCACGCAGAGGCTGCGCGGAAAGTTGCGCGATCGCGTCCGGTATCGATTGGGTCGCGCGGAGCACGCATGACATCATGGGCCCGCGATGTCGATCGCGCGAGAACCGAACAATGGCGCCGAGGACGCGCGCGGACCATGGCTCGACGGTTGGTACTTGCTCGCGCCGATCTTGTGCTTGTCGTTCGCACGCGATCTATGGGCGCCGGACGAGCCGCGCTACGCGCAAGTCGCGCGCGAGGCATTCGAGTCCGATCATCTTCTCGTAATGCACCTGAACGGCGCGCTGTATCCCGACAAGCCGCCGCTCTTGTACTGGCTTTCTGGAGCGTGCGGAGCGCTCGGCGGCTGGCACGCGTTCGCCCTGCGCATTCCGTCGATCCTCGCGACGGTTGGCACGGCGTACTTGTGCACGCGGCTCGCACGGCGCTGGTTCGGCGCGCTCGAAGCACGCTGGGCGGCGCTCTTCTATCTCGGGACCGCGATGGTGACCGAGATCGGCGGGCGCTTGCAGATCGATCCGCTGCTCTCGTTCTTGTGCCTGCTCGCGCTGGTGCTCGCGACGGACGACAGCGACGACGGACGCCGACGCGTGCGCTCGTTGTGGCTCGCCGGCGCGGCACTCGGGTTCGCCGCGCTCGCGAAGGGGCCGCCCGCGTGGGTACACGTGGTACTCGTGCTCGCGGCGTGGCGTTGCTTGCCGTTTCCGGCACGCGTGCCGCTCGCGCACTCAGCGCGAGCGTGGCTCGGGTTCGCCGCGCTCGCGCTGTTGCCGGTCTTGGTGTGGGCCACGGCGGCTTCGATCGCGGAGCCGCGCCTCTTCCGTCCGCTCTTCTACGGAGAGCACCTGGGGCGTGTCGCCGAGGGCACGCAGCACGCCGGACCGCCGTGGTACCACGTGGCACACTTGCCGTACTTGCTGCTGCCGTGGACGCCGCTCTTCGCGCTCGCGCTCGCGCGCGCGCTGCGCACACTCGTCGCGCGTTGCCGCGGGAGCTACACGGCGGTGCGCGGGGACGCGGGCGTGTGGCGCGCCGCGGCATGGTTCTGCGCCATCCTGATCTTCTTTTCGATCGTCACTCCGAAGCGCGATCTCTACATCTTGCCGCTGTACCCCGCGGCCGCACTGCTGTGCGCGCGCGAGATCGCGCACGCGCAGCGTCACGGCGGTCTCGCGGGCTTGGTGCGCGCGAGCGTTCCGGCGCTGCTGTTCGTCGCGGCACTCGCCGTGAGCGCCAGTCCGTTCCTCGCGAGCGACGTCGCGCCGTACCGTACGGCCGCGTTCGCCGTCGGCGGGTGTCTCGCCGCGGGTGCGGCCGGTGCGTGGGTCTGGCGCAGCGATCCGCGGCGCTGGGCGCAAGCGACCGCGGCGGGTTTCGCGTCGGCGGTGATCGCGTTCGCCGTGCTCGGGGTGCCGCGCCTCGACGTCGAGAAGTCGGCGCGCGCCCTCGCGCTGTACCTCGCGTCGCGCCCGGAGCGCCCGCTCTCCATCCCTTGCGTCGGAGTGCAGCCCGAAGGCTATCGCTTCTACGGCCGCGTGCCGGCGACGAAGGAGGACCTGTGGCCCGCACTCGCGCGCGACGGCGAACAGTTCCTCGCGCTCATCGCGGAGAAACACTTCCGCGCACTGAGTGCGGACGAGCGCGCGCGCGTGCGCGTCCTCGCGCGGCGCGGCGTCGGATCACGCGACATCTTGGTGCTCGGATCGAGCGCGCCGCGGCAAGAACATCCGGAAGCGCGCGCCTCCGGCCGGTGACGTGCCGATCTCGATGCGGCCGCCGTGGCCGACCATCGCGGCGCGTGTGAGCGCGAGTCCGAGCCCGTAGCCGACGCGCTGTCCCGCGGCGGCGGGGCCGCGGAAGAACGGCTCGAACACTCGCTCGCGCAGCTCTTCCGGCACGCCCGGGCCCGCGTCGTCCACCGTGACGACGACCTCGCCGCCCGTACCGTCGAGGTCCACGTCGACGCAGGTGTTCGGCGCGGTCCACTGCAACGCGTTCGCGGTCAGATTGCGCAGCGCGCGCAGGATCGCCTCGCGGTCGGCGTAGAGCGCCGTGTCGCCGCGCGCCTCGAAATTCAGGCAGCGCCCATGCCGCACCGCGGACGATTTCTCACGCTGCAATCGGAACGCGGCTTCGCGCGCGAGATCGAAGTGCTCGCGCACCGGACTCTGCTGGTTCTGCCGCGCGGAGCAGATCGTGACCAGGTTGTCGACGGCGTCGCCGAGGCTCCGCAGCTCCTCGAGGTGGCTGTTCATCACCTCGCGGTAGGTCGCAGGATCGCGCTCGGCGATCAACGCGACTTCGGTTTCACCGATCAGGTTCTGAACCGGCGAGCGCAACTCGTGCGCGAGTCCCGCAGTGAAGAGCCGCGCCTGTTCGGTCTCGCGCCGGATGTTGTCCAGCATCTCGGACAACGCCGCTTGCACCTCGCGGATCTCGACCGGCGCGTCGTCGACCTCGAACGCCACGTGCACGTCGGACTCGCGCACGGAGCGCGCTTGACGAGCGACACCCTGCAACAGAGCCGACACGCGGCCGAAGATCAGCCGTCCGATCAAGAGCACGATCACGAGGCTCGCGACGACGCGCAGCGACACGAACACGATGAAGCGATCGAAGAGCCGCCAGCGCGTGCTGCGGAAGAGGATCTCCACCGTCTCGCCGGACTCGAGCACCGCGGAGCCGAAAGTCAAGTTCGTCGGCATGTCCTCCGGCCGCACGCCCGGCGCGCGGTCGTTGTCGATGTGGCTCCACAGCTCGTCCGCTTGTGAGAGGAACCGCACGCGCCCGGTCTCGTTCTCGATGAGGCGCCAGCCGATCGCGATGCGCTTGTACTGATCGCCGGAGCGCCGCGCGATGCGCTCCAGCTCCGCCTCCGAGCGATCGCTCGCGAGGTACTGCTTCTGGAAGTCGCGCAGCTCCTCTTCGACGATCTCGTTGAGGTCCGCTTCGATCGACTGGCGCAAGAACGTCGCGCTCGTCGCCGACAAGAGGATGGCGAACAGCGCCAGGCTCGCGATGTACGTGCCGGTCAGTCGGCGCGCGAGCGACCACGGCCGCCGGCTCACGTCGTCGGTTCCGCGGCGGCGGAGAAGCGGTAGCCCTCTCCGCGCACGGTTTGGATCAGCGGCCGTCCGAGTCGGTCGAGTTTGCGCCGCAGGCGCGCGATGTGCACGTCGACCACGTTGGTCTCGGGATCGAAGTCGATGCCCCAGACGTCGTGCAGGAGCTCCGTGCGCGAGAGCACGCGGTCGTGGTGCGAGGAGAGCACGCGCAGCAAGTCGAACTCGCGCGGCGACAGATCGATCGTCTTGCCGCCGCGCGCGACGGTGCGGCGCGCGAGATCGATCTTGAGATCGCCGAACTCGATCGGCGTCAGCGCCTGGCGCCGCCGCACGACCGCGTCGATGCGCGCGAGCAGCTCGTCGAACGCGAACGGCTTGATGATGTAGTCGTCCGCGCCGAGTCGCAGGCCTTTGACGCGCTCTTCCACCGCGTCGCGTGCGGTGACGAAGATCACCGGCGTGTGCCGTCCGCCCTCGCGCAGGCTCTCGAGCAATCCCCAGCCGGTCTGCCCGGGCATCATCACGTCGAGCAAGATCAGATCGATCGGCGGCGTGTCCGAACGCTCGAGCAACTTGATGGCTTCGGGACCACCCGCCGCGGCGAGACAGTCGATCCCCGACTGCCGCAGCCCGTTCGAGATGTAGTTGCGGAACTTCGGGTCGTCGTCGACGAGCAACAATCGCATCGGGTACAGAGCCTAGCCTGGATCTCTCACCACGTCCCGCTGTCGTCGCGCCAACTCGCCCGAGGCTGCGTTCTTGGATCGGAATCGATCCTCGCTGGCCGACCGCGAGAGCTGCGGTCGATTCCGATGCAACGCCTTGCTCCGAACGCGCTGGCGCAACGGCCGCAGCACGAGGGGCGTGGGAAATGCGGGTCAGCCTGGATTCCGTGCGATCGTCGCTGGATGCCCCGGCGGTCGCAGCGACGTCTTGTCGAGCCGGCAGCAGAGCCACAGGCCGCCGAACGACGCGGCTGGGACGCCGACGATCGGGCCGAGCAGCGGGATCATGAACAGCACGCTCGCGCTCAGGCCGAACGCGAGCACCGCTGGCATGTGCGCGAGCACGAACTCGAGGCGCTGCAGGAAGCTCCACCGTCGCCGTGACAACGGAATATCGAGGAGCGAGAGCGCCGTCGCGAAGCCGGCCACGCCCGCGAAGAGGAAGTAGCCGAGCACCGGCACGAACTTCAGCCAGAAGAACGCGGCCATCACGAAGAACGCGAGCAGCGTCGCTTGCACGCTCGCGAGCAGCGTGCGCGCCTCGGCGACGACGAATGCACGCCAGCCGGTTCCGTCGAGCGCTTGGCGCGGATCGCGTCCGAACCAGCGTGCTTCGAGCCGGCCCTGCACCGCGTCGAGGAACGGACCGGCGATCAGCTCGTACACGATGGAGAACGTCCACAGCGCGACGAACGACATGCTCACGAGGAACACGAGGGTCCCGCTCGCCTTCGCGAGCGCGAGCACGACGCCGTGTTGCAAGCACCACGCGAGCACGTCCTGCCAGAACCCGGGTTCGAGCCCGAGCGACTCGATGCTCTGAAGGCGCGCGGCTTCGAGCAGGCGTTGCAGCCACGCGTACGTCCACCACGCCGCGAGCGCGAACGCGGTGCCCGTGATCACGAGCGGCGGCAAGAGATAGACGCCCATCCACGGTGAGCGGAACAGGATCGCGAGGCCTTTCGGCAGCGCCCACAATCCGGTGAGCGTGCCGCTCACCTGTCCGGCCGGTCGCGTGCGCAACGACTGCTCGTGCGGCGCGCCGGCGCAGTGCGGACACTCGGCGAGCGGCGCGTGGTAACCGCACAGGCTGCAGGGAACGATCGTCATGCTTCGCGGGTGGCCGTGGCGGGCTGGTGAAGCCGCTTCTAGAATGCCCGGCTTACGGTCGGCTCTCGACCTTCATTTCGAACGCTGCGGTCGCGCCGGGCCGCGGACGATCACCGCCCGACCTCTGCGAGGAGACAGCATGGATGCCTTCCGTCAGCTCGACTTCTTGAACCTCGACGATCAGCTCTCCGAAGACGAGCGGATGGTGCGCGATGCGGTGCGCTCGTGGGTCAGCGAGCGCTACTTGCCGGTCGTGATGGAGCACTTCGAGAACGGCACGTTCCCGATGGACACGATCCCCGAGCTCGCGGAGCTCGGCGTGTTCGGCCCGAGCATCCCGACCGAGTACGGCGGCGCGGGGCTCAACAGCGTCGCGTCGGGACTCATCTATCAGGAGCTCGAGCGCGGCGACAGCGGCTTGCGCTCGTTCTGCTCGGTGCAAGGCGGGCTCGTGATGTACCCGATCCACGAGTTCGGCAGCGACGCGCAGAAGCGGCACTGGCTGCCGAAGCTCGCGCGCGGCGAAGCCGTCGGCTGCTTCGGTCTGACCGAGCCCGACTTCGGCAGCAATCCGGGCGGGATGCTCACGACGGCGCGCAAGGACGGCAAGCACTGGATCCTGAACGGCCGCAAGATGTGGATCACGAACGGCACGATCTCGGACGTGGCCGTCGTGTGGGCGCGCGCGGACGGCGTGATCAAGGGCTTCCTCGTCGAGAAGGGAACGCCCGGATTCAGCGCGCCGGAGCAGAAGCACAAGTGGAGCTTGCGCGCCTCGATGACCTCGGAGCTCGTGCTCCAGGACGTGCGCATTCCCGAGGACGCGATCCTGCCGAAGAGCGGCGGCTTGAAGTCGCCGCTGATGTGCTTGACGCAAGCGCGCTACGGCATCGCGTGGGGCGCGCTCGGCGCGGCGCTCGCGTGCTTCGACGAGGCGCTGCGCTACTCGAAGCAGCGCATCGTGTTCGACAAACCGCTCGCCGGGATGCAGCTCGCGCAGAAGAAGCTCGCCGACATCGCGACGCAGATCACGCTCGGACAATTGATCGCGCTGCGCGTGGGCCGCTTGAAGGACGCGAAGAAGATGACGCCGTCGCAGGTGTCGATGGCGAAGCGCAACAACTGCCACATCGCGCTCGAGACGAGCCGCATCGTGCGCGACATGCTCGGCGCGAACGGGATCAGCCTCGAGTACCAGGTCGGTCGCCACATGGTGAACCTCGAGTCCGTGTACACCTACGAAGGAACGCACGACATCCACACGCTGGCGATCGGTCAGGAGCTGACCGGGATCGCTGCGTTCAAGTAGGACGCGCGGATCGAAGCGACACGCGTGCGCGCATCGAGGCGCGCAGCGGATTGGGCCGAGCTCGTTCCAACGAAGCGCGCGCGAGCGCGGTATCGGCGTTCCATTTCTCCATGGAAGGTCACCGACCGATGTTCATCCGCGTCGCCGCGCTCGCTTCGTCCGTCATCGCCGCATCGTTCGCCTGCACCTCCGCGCAGGACGAGAGCCCGCGCGCCAACCCGATTCCGGCTCGTGCGGCCACCGGGATCGCCGACCCGCTGGCGAGCTTCGCGCGCTTCGTGGGCGGCGAGTGGAAGATGACGGCGCAGGCCGGAACGAGCATGTACGACGTCTGGCACTGGGGCCCCGGCAAGCACTCGCTGCGCGTGATGACGCACGGCTACGCCGCGTCCGGCGAACCGTGGCACGCCGTGGGGGTCGTCTACTCGCACCCGGGTCTCGGCGGAGTCCGCTCGCTCGCCCTCAGTCCGTACGAACGGAGCGTGAGCGAGGGCTCGGTGCGCTTCGATGCGCAGAGCGCGGAGACCGTCGCCGACCTCTTCCAGATCGGCGTCCGACGCAAGCTCGTCACGCGCTGGGACTTCGAAGGCCCCGATCAGTACCACTCGACGCTGCTCGAGGAGATCGCTCCCGGTCGACTCGAGACGCTCGTCGAGTTCGACCACTTCCGTTCCGAGACCCTCACGCGGGTCAGCACGCCTCCCGCCGACGCGCCGCCGAAGCCGTCGGAGTACCTGACGGCGTTCGAGCCACTCCTCCGCGATACGTGGGAGAGCGACGGCCATTGGGTCACCGGGGACGCGGTGCGCACGCGGTCGAACTTCGAATACGTCCCGTACTCCGACGCGATCTACGCGCGCGTGATCGCGCCGACGACGGACGGCGAGCCGGCGCATTTGCTCGACGCGTACGTCTTCCACCACACGGGCGCCAACGCGCTGCGGTGCCTCGCGCTGTCGAACCGAGGTGGCGTGTACGAGGGCGATGTGACCGTGGTCGAAGGCGGCGCCTTGCAACTCGACTTGAAGGGCTACGCGGGCGACCAAGTGGTTCCGTACAGCGTGCGCTTCGACTTCGCGCCGGACGCGACCGTGCGCAGCCGCGTTTGGTCGCTCGCGGGCAGTGAGCGCACGCTCGTGCTCGACGTGCAGCATGCGAAGTTCGCGCCCAAGGACTGATCCGCGACAGCGCGTGCGCACGCGTCGGGTGAGGACGAGCGGGCCGGCGCGCGGTAACGTGCGCGGCGTGAAGTCGCACCGCACCGAGCTCACGTTCGAGACCAAGTCGCGCGTCGCGTTCGTCAACATCACGCGCGCAGTCCAGGCGGCCATCCGCGCGAGCGGAATCGAGGAAGGCCTGTGCCTCGTCAACTCGATGCACATCACGTCGAGCGTGTTCATCAACGACGACGAGCGCGGTCTGCACGGCGACTACGAGCGCTGGCTCGAGCGCCTCGCGCCGCACGAGCCCGTGTCGCAGTACCGTCACAACGACACGGGCGAGGACAACGCCGACGCGCACATGAAGCGCCAGGTGATGGGCCGCGAGGTCGTCGTCGCCATCACGAAGGGCGAGCTCGATTTCGGACGCTGGCAGCCCGTGGTGAAAGTGCTTCGAGCGCGAAAGTCGCCCGTTCGCGCCGGCCCGGCGTCGCGCGATCCTCGGCGAATCGCGAGGATTCGCCTGCGGTCGCGCTCCTTGGTCCAACACGAACGGGCGAC
>JBJXHG010000019.1:0-10602 GCA_046160865.1 Planctomycetota bacterium
CTAGTGTCCTGAGTCAGAAGTTCGCTCTCACCAAGGTCGAGATCGTCGTCGCTGGCAAGGCGCGAGGGTGCAGGCAACCTGTCAGGTTTCCGAACCCGAGCAACGCCGCCAGCGCGGAGGAGATCGAGCTTGGTGAGAGCGAACTTCTGACTCAGGACGCTAGTTGCGCGAGATGGTGACCCCAAGGGGATTTGAACCCCTGTCGCCAGGATGAAAACCTGGTGTCCTAGGCCTGGCTAGACGATGGGGCCACCTGTTCGGTCGCGCTCGTCGGACACCGCGGGGCGGAACGGTACCGGCGCTCCCGGGAGCTGTCAACGGTGCGAAGACGCCGTCACGCGAGCGTCCAACCGGCGCGCTCGAGCACGCCGATCACGTGGCGATACTCGCGCTCGAGCCCGTCGACGAGCGCCCGCTCGCTCCGCACCCAGCCGGGCAGGACGTCCCACGTGTAGGTCTCGATCTCGACGTGCAGCTCCTCGACGCCCCACGCGTCGGGCTGCTCGAGCGCGAGCTCGAGCGCGCGGTCGGCGTACGCACGCGTCGTCGTGAGCGCGCCGTCCGTCCGGCCCTCCACCTCGACGTCGAGTCGGTTCACCGGCACGTGGAAGTGGCAGCGCCACTCGTCGCACGCGAGCCATCGGGCCGCGCGCTCGCCGCCGACTTCGAGATCGCGGGCGAGCTCGGGCACGTCGTCCGCGCGCACGACGAGGTCCTTGCCGACGCCGGTCACCTGGTGCAGGTAGCGCGGCTCGGCGAGCGAGAGGAAGCGCGCGCGCTCCGCCGGATGGAGCGCGGGCTCGCGCAGCGCGAGCGCGCTCGAGAACTGCATCTTGCCGAGCGGATTCCCGTCACCGCACATGTACACCGCCGCCGGGCTCTCGAACTCGACGGCCGCGTGGCACGTGTCGAAGCACGCGCCGAAGTGACGCGGCAACGCACGGTCGAACAGCGCGATCGCCGACTCCACTCGTGGCGCCGAGGAGCTGCGCAGCTCGTCGGTCGCGCGGCTCTCGACGCCCATGCGAAAACGACCAAGCTCCGCCGTCTCGTTGCAGTTCGAGCGCGGCTCCGCCTCGAGCGACAGAACGATGCGGCGGCCCGAGCGCTCCTCCAGCGCGGCGAACGCCGCGACCGCGCGCAAGAAATTGCGCTGGCAGAGCTCGAGATCCGGCGACGCTTCCGACGCGACCTGCGCCGGCATCGCGAGCGCGCGGCCGAAGCCGCCGGTGTGCGTGCTGATCGACACGTGTCCCCCATCGATGGCGGCCGCGTCCGCGAGACGCAACGCGATGTGCGCGACGTCGAGCGTGAACGCGAGCCGTGCAGGCTCCGTCCACGCCGGACGGAACACGCCGTCCTTCAGCCCGTCGGCGTGGAAGCCGCCGGCCGGAAACGCGTTGTAGGTGAACGGATCGAGGCGCTCGTCCGCGACGAGTGCCGCGAGCTCGTCGAGCTTCTTCGCGCCGCTCGCGTGCGCGAGCTCGGCCGCGACACGCGCGGGAAAGTAGACTCCGACGCCGAAGAGCGTGCCGCGCTCGACCAAGCGATCGCGCAACGGGAGCGTGATGGTGCGCAGGCCTTCGAGCGCGCGCTCGAACGTGTCCGCGGGATGCACGTTCAAGCAGTACCCGAGGCGCACGCGGCGACCGGGGTGCTTCGCGTTCGTCCAGTGCATCGGAATCCGCGCGCCGCAGCGCGCGCTCCTACAGCACGATGCCTTCGTCGATCAGCAAGACCGGAATGCCGTCGCGGATCGGATAGACGACCTTCGCGTCCTGCCGCACGAGCCCCGCTTCGATCGGATCCTTCACGACGGCACCCGCCTTGTTCTGCGCCTTGCCGGCGCGAATCCGGTCGTTGACGCGCTGCAAGAGATCCGCGCCCGCCTCTTCGAGAGGCTGGTGCGTTTCGGGGCACGCGAGGATCTGGAGCAGGTCTTTGTCGATCACGAGAGGCACTCGGCGGACGCGCGAATCCTCTCCGACGACGGCGCACTTCTCAAGAGCGGAGAGCGTTCCGCTTGACAGCCTCGCTCGATCGGCCGAGCTTGATCCACCGATGCACCTCCTCGCCGCCAGTTGGCTCGCCGCCTCGTTGCTCGCCGCCACTCAGGTCCAGGCGCCGCGGAACGCGAACGCCGACGCGACCGCGCCCTATCTGCTTCCGCCCGGCCGCGTGGCGAGCGCTTTCGAGCCGGCGTTCGCCGCGTCGGCCGCCGCGTTCGCGAACGTGCCGACCGACCTCGGCGGTGCTGGTCACGCGCCCGGCTACGCCGCCGGTGCGTGGCACACGCCGGCGACGTGGGACGCATGGGCGCAGATCCTGACCGCGGAAGTCGGTGCGCAGGCGCAGAGTCCCGAGCGCCGCGCGCGCTTGTGTTTGCTCGCGCTCGAGCAAGAGCGTTTCGAGGACGCATGGCAGCACGCTCGACTCTCGTCCGATGCGTGGCGCGCTGCACTCTTGCCGCGCTTCTTGCCGGGCGTTGCGGCGGGTGTCGCGCTCGCGCGCGACGGGAGCAGGATCGCGCTCTCCGACGGCGCAGTGCTCACACCGAGCCTGCCACCCGCGTCGCCGAACCCGCCGCCGGGCCGCGTCGACGTGCGCAAGATGCGCGTCGCCGACGTCGCCATCGGCGCAGGCCGCGTCTCGCTGCAAGTTTCCGTCGAGCACGAGGGCGTGCAGATCGAGATCGCGCACGTCGGCGGCGAAGCGTTGCGACTCGCGGTGCGCTTGCCGACCGACGAGCGCTACGCGTACGAGAACGAGTACGTCGACTGGTACCGGCAGGATCACGTCGGCGTCGCGCACACGCTCGAACTCCGTCCCGGCGAAGAAGCGCACGTGATCTACGGCCGCTTCACGCCGCGCGCGCTCGAGCACCCGACGCGCTTGCCGGACGTACCTCCGGCGCAGCTCGCGCGCGGCAACTTGTGGCTCCGCTGTGCGAGCGAGCAGCGCGAGGTGTGCGCCGCGATCGCGCGCAGTCTCGAGCAAGGTCCGCTCGCGTTGAAGACCGAGCTCGTCGCCCCGGACGGCGAGCCGAAGTCGCAGAGCGGCATCTCGTTCGATCTCACGAACGCGGACGAGCGCGCGCGCAAGACGGCGTGGCTCGTGTCGTCGGTCGAGCGCCTCGCGCTTCCATGAGCTCGCGCAGCGAGCTCATGCCCAACGGCTCCCATGAGCTCGCGCAGCGAGCGAATGTCCATCGGTGTGTCGTCGCAGCGGCGCGCACCGCTTCTGCTCTGAATGCTTCGGTCGCCACGACGTCCGCCACTGTAGCTGCTCGCCTTGCATTGAATCTTCACGCGCAAGCCGAGTAGGCTCTGCGCTCGGCGCGCTCGCTCACCGTGCCCCCCCCGCGATGAACTGGACCATGGAGACGGTGTATCTCGGCTGCGCCGCGGCCGGCGGCACCGTGCTCGTCCTCCAGACCGGGATGGCGCTCTTTGGCGGCGGCGATCACGACGCGGGTCACGCCGACGTGAGCCACGACATCGGGCACGCGGACAGCGGCGAAACGCACGGCCACGATCCGGCGTTCAGCTTGCTGTCCGTGCGCACGTGCGCCGCATTCCTGACTTTCTTCGGCTTGGTCGGCTTCGGCGGCACGTCCGCGGGCTGGGGCACGTATCCGACGATGGCCGCCGCGCTCGCCGCCGGCACGGTGATGCTGCTCGCGGTCGCGTGGCTCTTCAGCCTGCAGCGCAAGCTCTACTCCGAGGGCAATGTCGATCCGCGCAACGCCGTCGGCCACACGGCGCGCGTGTACTTGAAGATCCCCGGCGCGAACGCGGGCAAGGGCAAGATCACGGTCGCGCTGCAAGGACGCACGGTCGAGTACAACGCCGCGACCGCCGGTCGCGAGCTCGCGACCGGCAGCGAAGTGCGCGTCGTGCGCTTGATCACTCCCGACACGTTCGAGGTCGAACCGCTCTCCTGAGGACTCCGATGCACGCGCTCCCCTTCGCCCTGCTCGCCGACTCTTTGATTCCGCCGCAGCTCGCATGGCTCCTGACGGTGGTGGCGGCGGTCTTCGTCGTCTTCAGCTTCCTCGTCGTGCTCGCGCGGCGCTACAAGCGCTGCCCGTCGAACCGCATCCTCGTGATCTACGGCAAGACGGGCGCCGGGCGCTCGGCCAAGTGCCTGCACGGCGGCGGCGCGTTCGTGTGGCCCTTGATCCAGAACTACGAGTACCTCTCGCTGGATCCGGTGCAGATCGAGATCCCGCTCTCGGGCGCACTCTCGATCGAGAACATCCGCGTCTCGGTGCCCAGCGTCTTCACCGTCGCGATCGGCACCGACGAGGAGACGATGAACAACGCGGCGGTGCGCTTGCTGGGCTTGAAGACGCCCGAGATCGTCAAGCAGTCCGAAGACATGATCTTCGGCCAGCTGCGCCAGGTGATCGCGTCGATGCGCATCGAGGAGATCAACAAGGATCGCGACATCTTCCTGTCGAAGGTGCAGACCTCGCTCGAGCCCGAGCTGAAGAAGATCGGCCTGGTGCTGATCAACGTCAACATCAAGGACCTCACCGACGAGTCGGGCTACATCGAGGCGATCGGCAAGAAAGCCGCCTCCGAAGCGATCCAACAGGCCGAGATCGCCGTCGCGCAACAGGTCAAGCTCGGAGCGATCGGCGTGGCCGAGGCTTCGAAGGACCAGATGATCAGCGTCGCCGATGCCGAGAAGCTGCGCGACATGGGCACCAAGCAAGCCGAGCGCGAGCGCGCGGTGCGCCTGGCCGAGCTCGACAAGGAACGCAAGGTCGGCGAGCAGACCGCGGCCTACGAGCAGGAAGCGCAGGTGCGCGCAGCCGAGCAGCAGATGCGCATCTCTGTGGCCGAGGCGAACGCGAAGGCCGTCACCGGCGAGAACCTGTCGAAGGCCGCGATTGCCGACGCGAACGCCACGCTGCGCGTGAAGGAAGCCGAGGCCTACCAGATCGGCGAGACGCGCCAGCGCGTCGCGCAAGCAGCGGTGCTCGAAGCGCAGTACCTCGCGCAAGCGCGCGCGGCCGAGGCGCAAGGCAAGAAGATCGAGGCGGAGAAGCGCGCCGAGCTCGAAGCGCTCGCCAAAGCCATGAAGGCGCAGATCATCGTCGACGCGGAAGCGTCGGCGGAGAAGCGCCGTATCGAAGCGCAGGGCGAAGCGGCGGCGATCTTCGCCAAGCTCGAGGCCGAAGCGCGCGGCCAGTACGAGATCCTCGCGAAGAAGGGCGACGGCTTGAAGCGCATCGTCGAGAGCTGCGGCGGAGCGCAGGCCGCGTTCCAGATGCTGATGCTCGAGCACATCGAGGAGCTCTCGAAGACCGCCGCGCTGGCGATCTCGAACGTGAAGTTCGACAAGGTCGTCGTGTGGGACGGCGGCGGAGGTGACGGCAAGAACGGCGCAGCCAGTTTCTTGCGCGGTCTGGCCGGATCGCTGCCTCCGATGATGCACATGATGCGCGACATCGGCGGCGTCGAGATGCCGTCCTACTTCGGCAAGATCCTCGACGAGGCGGGCGCCGAACAGCGCGCGGCGAGCGAAGCGGCGGCGGCGCCGACATCCGGCAAGCCGGTCGCACCGTGAGCGCGCGCGCGCGCGGCTAGCCCGCATTTCTCACCACGTCCTGCTGCGTTCGCGTCAACTCGCTTCCGCCCGCGTTGTTGTATCGGAATCGATCCTCGCTGACCCGACAGGTCAGCTCCGGTCGATTCCGATACAACGCCTTGCCCGAAGCGAGCTGTCACGCCCTCGCGACGGACGTGGTGAGAAATGCAGGCTAGCAGCCCGTGCCACGCGCATTTCGAGTCGGCGCGAACCGGACCGCCGACGCCGCGCGTACTGACGTGCGTGAACGATCGGTTGGCGATTCAGGGCGCGCGCGGTAGCTTCAGACCGGCCATGTTCCGCGAGCACCGGCGCCGTTTCCTCGATCTCCTGCGCGAGCGTACCGCCGCCGCCGTGATCCCGACTGCGAGCGCCAAAGTCCGCAATCACGATTCGCAGTACCGCTACCGTCCCGACAGCGACTTCTGGTACCTGACCGGCTTCGCCGAGCCCGAGTCCGCGCTCGTGCTCTTGCCGAGCGCGCGCGGTGTGAGCGGCGACGCGCATCGCCCGCAGTCGGTGCTGTTCCTGCGCGACAAAGATCGCGAGAAGGAGATCTGGAACGGACGGCGCCTGGGTGTGTCGGCCGCGCCAGACACGCTCGGCATCGACGAAGCGCGTCCGATCGAACGCTTGTGGCGCGATCTGCCCGAGCTCTTGAAGGGCTACGAGCGCATCGTCTACCGCGCCGGCGGCGACGAGACGCGCGACCGACGGATGATGAAGGTCTATGGCGAGCTGCGTGCGCGCGCGAAGGGCGGCGTCCGGCCGCCGCTCGAGCTCCTGGATCCCGCGCCGTTCGTGCACGAGTTGCGGCTGCGCAAGTCCGCGGCCGAGATCGAGATCATGCGCCGCGGGGCCGAGATCAGCCGCGTCGCGCACACCGAAGCGATGCGGCGCGCGCGTCCGGGCGTGCGCGAGAACGAGCTCGACGCCTTGCTCGAGTACACGTTCCGGCGTCTCGGTGGCACCGGCGCCGCGTACACGAACATCGTCGCCGGCGGCGCGAACGCGACGATCCTGCACTACGTCGAGAACGATCAGCCGCTCGCAGACGGCGACCTCGTGCTGATCGATGCCGGCGCCGAGTGCGAGTTCTACGCCTCCGACGTCACGCGTACGTTCCCCGTCAACGGCACTTTCAGCGACGTGCAGCGCAGCGTGTACGAGATCGTGCTCGAGGCCCAGCTCGCCGCGATCGACGCGGTGCAACCCGGTGCGTCGTTCACAGCCCCTCATGACCGCGCGCTGGAAGTGCTCTGCACGGGACTCCTGCGGCTCGGTCTCTTGAAAGGCACGTTGAAGGACACGCTCCAGAGCGAGAGCTACCGGCGCTTTTACATGCACCGCACGAGCCACTGGCTCGGCCTCGACGTGCACGATTGCGGCGCGTACGTCGACGGCGGCAGCTCGCGCGCGCTCGAGCCCGGCATGGTGCTCACGATCGAGCCCGGCATCTACATCGCGCCGGACGACGACACGGTCGAAGCGCGCTACCGCGGGATCGGGATCCGGATCGAGGACGACGTGCTCGTGACCGCGAGCGGCCGCGACGTCCTGACCGCGGGGATTCCGAAGTCGGTGGCCGACATCGAAGCGACCTGCCAAGGCCGCACGCTCGCGCCGAGCGCCTGACGGTGTGCGCCACGCGGCGGCGGCGAGCTCGCATCTGCTGCGTGCTCGCGCCGTGCTCCTCCACCGCGGCTTCGCCATTGCATCCGCGGCCATTTGTGTCGCTTGGCTCGCGACGTGGTGCGAGATGCGGGCTACCCTCTGCGCGGCACTCCGGTCTCCGTGGATTCCCGCGCCGAAAATCGTGCTCTGCAAACCGCGCAAGCGAGCTCCGTGTCGCGGCTGATCGGATCTCACGAGGAGCGTTGGTCGCTGACGCGCGCGATCGACGCGCTCGCCGAGTCGGCCAAGCGCGCCGGACATCCGGGCTGGATCTGGATCGCCGGGATCGTCTATCCGAGCTTGGGCATCGGGCTCGAGCTCGGCTCGTGGTTCGGCTTCGCGACGTCGCCCGTCGGCGCGTTCCTCGACAGCGCGTGGAATTCGCTCTACGGAACCGAGCGCGGCGGCGGCGACGTGCTGCCGATCGCCGTGCTGAAGACGGCGCTGATGCTGCCGTTCCTCGGCCTCTGCTTCTGGCCGCTGTATCGTCTCGTCGCGGGACTCGCGCGCATCGCGCATCCGCCGGCGTGGGAGAGCGTGTGCGAAGGGCGCGCGACGCCGCGTCTCCGAGCTGCGTGGCGCGCGGGAGAAGGGCTGACGAGAGCGGCGCTCGGGCTGTGGATCCAGCTGTCGCTGCTCTTCGGCGTCGCGCTGTTCGCGTTCTCGTTCCCCGTGATGGTGCTCGACCGAGCGCTCGACCTCTCGCCGGGCCGCGTCGGGCACGCGTTCGTGATGGGCATCGTGCTCGGGCCGCTGATCGTCGCGCTCGCGCTGTACATCATGGCGTTGATGGTGCTGCTCCAGCTCGCGCTGCACTCGCTCGCGCACAACCGTCGCGGCGTCGCGTCCGCGCTGATCCATGCGTGGCGCATCGCGCGTCACGACGTGTGGGCCACGCTGCGCACGATCCTCGTCGACGTCGTGCTCACGCTGTCCGTGCTGCTCGTGTGGAAGGTGCTCGAGGGTCCGATCGCCGGCACGTTCGGCTCGGGCGGCTTCGCGACGTTCGTGTCGGTGCTCGTGCAGCTGCCTCTCGTCGGCTTCGCCGGCGTTGCGCGCGCCGGGTACTGGGCGCGCGCGTACCGAGCGCTCGGCGGTCTGTCGCCGGACGACGGCGTGCCGGGGCTCTGAGTGCGCGCTCTGAGCCACGCGTTGGTTGCGGGGACGCCTCAGCGGCTGCTCGTTGCGGCGCGTGTTGCGCGCGCCTCGACAATCGCGGCAACCGACGTCACGGCCAGCTGACCCGCACGCCGCTCGTCCAGTTCGTCGTCGCAGACGAGCAAAAGCTCGCCGCGGCATTGCGGTAGAAGAGCTGGTACCACGACTGTTGACCTGGCGCTTGCAGTGTCGCACCCGACACCGACGTCGTCTGCACGCTGTTGGGAAAGGTCCAATAGCCTGCCGGATCACCGTTCGAGCCGGCGTTGTGGCCGCCGAAGCGCAAGAACGTGCCGTCGACGCAGCGCACGCCGTCGCCGTTCGCGAAGCCGCTCGCGCTCTGCGCCGTGCCCTTCACCGCGAATGCGAAGCCGACGTAGGTCGGCCCGATCTCGCCGGTGAGGACGAGCGTGTCGGGGTTCGGCGTGCCGCTCGCGAGTAGCTTGCCGCCCGCCAAGCTGAACGAGTTCGCGCAGCCGTGACCCGCCGCGCCACTGGGATTCGGCACGGTGTTCGGCGGCGCGCACGGACACGGCGTCGAGAGAGAGCCGTCGCCGAAGCAGAACGTCGGGAACAACGGATTCGGCGCGCGGTCGCGTAGGAACACGTCGCGGCGCGAGTTCTCGTCGCCGGCGACCAGGTTCGTGGCCCCGCTGTCGAAGACGACGAAGCGCCCGTCGGGCGTGATCCAGGGCGAGAGCGAAACGCCGTTGCTTGGGATGCCGCCCGACGTCGTGCTCTCGCGCGTCGTGACTTGCGTGAATCGATCGTGCACGAAGACGTCCTCGTCCGCGTTGAGCTCGCCTGCGACCAGGTTCGTCGCGCGGCTGTGGAACGCGACGTAGTGCCCGTCGCCGGAGATCGAGGGGTCGGCCGAGTTCTCGTTGCCGTAGATGCCGGCCGAGCTGACGCTGACGATGCCCGTTCGGCTCGTCTGGCGATCGCGCACGAAGATATCCGACGCGCCGTTCGTGTCGCCGACGACGAGGTTCGTCGCGACGCTGTCGAACGCGACGAAGCGCCCGTCGCCCGAAATCGATGCGCGAAACGACGCGAAATTGCCCTGCGCGCCGAACGAGTCGACGCTCGCGCGCGTCGTCAGCGCGGTCTGGCGGTCGTGGACGAAGATGTCGAAGAAGCCGTTCGTGTCGCCGGCCACCAGGTTCGACGACGCGCTCCGGAACGCGATGATCCGTCCGCCGCCGGAGATCGAGGGAGCGTACGAGCCTAGGCCGAGAAACGCGTTGCCCTGCACGCCGGCCGAGTCGACGCTGACGCGCGTGGTCTGGCCGTTCGCGCGGTCGCGCAGGAACACGTCGCTCACCGCGTTCGTGTCGCCGGCGACGAGGTTGGACGCGAGGCACGCGAACGCGACGTAGTTGCCGTTCGCAGAGAGCGCCGGACGCTCGGTCGCCGAACCGTTCGACTGCACGCCGGCCGAGCTCACGCTCACGCGCGTGATCTGCCCCGTCGCGACCTCGTACACGAACGCGTCGGCCGCGGCGTTCGTATCGCCGGCGACCAGGTTTGCCGCGCGGCTGACGAATCCGACGAAGCGGCCGTCCGCCGAAATCCCCGGCGAGCTCGAGATGCCCGCCGCCGGCACACCGCCCGAGTGACTGACGCAGACCGTCGTGCCGTTCGTGCGGTCGCGCAGGAAGACGTCCTCGGCGTTGTTCGTGTCGTTCAGGACGAGGTTCGTGGCTTGGCTCGCGAAGGCGACGTAGCGGCCGTCCGCCGAGACGACGGGCGCGCTCGACGCCGCGTTGCCGAGCGCTTCCGACGAGTGGACGCTCGCGAGCTCCGTCGTCTGTGCAAGTCCGACGCTCGCGATGAGCGAGCCCACACTCGACAAGAGCGAGCCGACGACGGCTCGCGCGCACCAGTTTTTCATGTTGTCTCCGTTCCCGTTCGGCGGTGCAGCGTGCGTGCGAGCTCGACTCAGCGCTCGACGCGCGCTGCGCGCTCGCAAACGACGTTCTACCGCGACTGCGCAGGATACCGCCGCGACACCGGAGGTAGAACGCCCGAAGGCGCGCGCAACCAGCAGCCCGTGGTGAAAGTGCTTCGAGCGCGAAAGTCGTCCGTTCGTGTCGGAACCAGGAGCACGACCGCAGGCGAATCCTCGTGATTCGCCGAGGATCGAGCGACGCCGTGCCGGCGCGAACGGAC
>JBJXHG010000020.1:0-14292 GCA_046160865.1 Planctomycetota bacterium
TGCTCGGGTTCGGCAACCTGACAGGTTGCCTGCACCCTCGCGCCTTGCCAGCGACGACGATCTCGACCTTGGTGAGAGCGAACTTCTGACTCAGGACACTAGCGGGCGATGCTCGCGCTCGCCGCACTCTCGACCCGGACGGCCCGAAGCCCTCGAGTGGCGCTGCGCTTCGTGTAGCCATCGGCTCCCGCGTGCATACGAAGACCCTGCGCTGGAAACGACCTCCGCTGCCGAGTCACGTCGGCTACACCATATCCAGGAACGGAGAGACGAGGATGAACGGAACGATGGAGATGTGCCGCGCGCTCTTGCTCGCTTGCATGTCGCTCGCGTCGTGCGCGACGACGATCGAATGGCAACCGCTCGTCGTGCATCGCACGCATGGTTCGATCGAGCGCATTCGATGCGGCCGACCGGATGGCACGGACGCGAAGTTACAAGCAGTCAGCGTCGATCAGGCCGGCGACGTCGCGTTGATCCAGTTCGACCGCGACGAGCCGCGCGCGGAGATCCTCTATCGCAACGGAGCGGAGCTCACCGGCCTCACGATTGCCGATGTCGATCCGTCCGCGCCGGGCGAGGAAATCTACGCCGGTGGTTACCTGCCCGGCGGGGAAGGCGCGGAGCGTGGCGGCGGCGTGTATCAAATCGTGGTGACGCCGAGTTCCAGCGCGCGCGCGCAAGTCCGTCAGGTGTACTCGGGCAACGCGTACGTGCACTCGATCGAGCGCGTTCCGCCCCAACGCGCTGGTGATCCCGCGCGGCTGTTGATCTCGACATACGGCGGCGAGATCCGGTTGCTCACTCCGTCCTCGAGCGACGCGCCGTGGGACAACCGCCTGCTGTTCGCGCTGCCGCAGTCCGACGATCCCGAAGCGAACCAAGCGAAGGACGCGGCGTTCTTGCGGAGCGCGTCCGGCCGTCCTCCGCACGAGGTGCTGGTCGTGTTCCGCTCGGGCCGCATGCTCTTCCTCGACCTCGATCGTCCGGAGTCCGCGCGCATCGTTCACGAAGAACCCGGCGGTCTCGCCCGCGTGACCCCCGACGAGCGCGAAGGCGCGTACGTCATCGGCTACACGGGGCGCGTACTCCACTTCCATCGCGACGGCGACGGCTTCCGATACGACGCGATCGACGACGAAGGCGTGGACAGCGGGCTGCGCGGGATCGTGCGCGGTCGTTTCCCATCGCCGCACGGCGGCGTAACGCAGCTCGCACTGTACGGCTACCACAAGCAGTGCCGCATTCTGCATCCGAAGTGTATCGGGCTGCGGGCGGACTACACGCAGATGGACGCCGACACGATCTACGTCGACGCCGAGCGCGGCCATGCGCTCGAAGCGGCTGACGTCGTCGCGGGCAACGATGGAGACGAGCTCTTGCTCGGCGGCGCGTCGAAGCAAGTCACGGTGCTCGTGGCGAAGCACGTTCGCGAGAAGTGAGGACGTCGCGTGCGCTTCGAGCTCGTCCGAAGCATCGTCCGGCCGTGGACCGCGAGTGACGCGCCGAGCCTCGCGCTGCACGCGAACACTCGCAACGTGTGGATCAACCTGCGCGATGCGTTTCCGCATCTGTACACACTGGCCGATGCCTAGCTCGCATTTCTCACCACACCCTGCTGCGGTCGCGCCAACTCACACGGAGCGGCGTTGTTGGATCCGAATCGATCCTCGCTGACCTCACAAGAGAGCTGCGGTCGATTCCGATACAACGCCTTGCTCCGCACGAGTGTTGGCACGACCTCGCGACGGACGTGGTGAGAGATGCGGGCTAGCAGCCCGTGGTGAAAGTCATTCAGTCCGAAAGCGGCGCGTTCGCGCCGGCACGGCGTCGCTCGATCCTCGGCGAATCACGAGGATTCGCCTGCGGTCAAGCTCGCCCTTCGATGTACGGGGCCGACACGAACGGATGGCTCTCGCGCTCGAAGCACTTTCACCACGGACTGCTGGGGACGCGGCGTGATGACCGAAGTCGTGCGCGCGGTCACGGAGCACGCGGTCCGCACGCACGGCTTGACGCGCGTCTTCGCGCTGCCGTTCGAGTGGAATCGCGCGTCGTGTCGCGTGCTCGAGAAAGCCGGCTACGCCCTCGAGGCGCGGCTGCGGCGAGCGGTCGTGAAGGACACGCGCATCGTCGATCAGTGGCTGTACGCGTTCGTCGTGCCGCCCAGCTGACGCGGCTCGACCCGCGCGGCAACCGGCCGTTACGCGTTCGGCGCGCTGCTCGCCGTCGTCGCAGCGATCCAGGCCGAAACGCACTCGACCCAGTGCGGCCGCAGCTCGGGTTGCGAGGCCGACAGCGGGCCATCGCGCACGTGGATCGGGATCTCGATCCCGATGTGTTGGCACATCGACCGCAGCTCGTCGGCGAGCGTGTCGTTGCCGATGCCGACGATCGCTTGCGGGCTGAGCGCGGCCACGACCGAGGCCACCTCGAGTCGCGCGTCGACGCCGAGCGAGAGCCAATCGCCGTCGGCCGGTGCGACGAGCAGGACGTGCGGCGAGAGCTGCAGTGAGCGCAGCGCGCGCGCGGGTGCGGATGGATCGAGCAGCACGATGTCCGCATCGGTGCCACCCGGCAGTGCGAGGTGTAGTGCCACCGTTGCTTCGTGCTCGGTGAACGCAGCCGCCAATTGCCGTTCGCTGATCGGCTGCGCCATCGACGCCAGACTCAGCACGCCGTCGAGGAGCGGCGCGAGCATGACGACGTGGAAGCGGCCATCGCGCTCCGCCATCGTCGTCCAACGCGAGAGCTCTTCCTGCGACAAGAAGTGCAGCTCGCCCTTCGAGGGCGTGGTCGCGAGCTCGTCGCGCAGCGCTGCCGCGCGCTGCTCGGCGGGTGCGGCCGCGCGCGGCCGTCGCGGGACCGGTTTCCAAGCGAGCGGAGTGAAAGCCGACGCGTCCGCGGTCGTGTGGTTCGACTGGGAACACGATTCGTCCAGGCGCCGGGCTCCTTCCATGAGGAGCGCCATGCACGACTGCACGACGCGTCGCGGCGGATCCTCGCCACCGCTGCGCGGCCGGAACTCGAACTGTCCGCGCTGCTCCTGCATCAGCGCGTAGATCGCTTCCGCGCCTTCGAGGTTGCCGAACGCGGCGTCGAACACGTCGCCGCGGACGAACTCGACGTGACCCGCGGCGCGCGGCGTGATCGTGGAGAGCGAGCCCGTGCGCTGACCGAACGCGAGCAAGTTGACGAGATCGCAGAACGACAGGCCCGTGAAGTCGCCGGTGAGGCTGTAGCTCTTGCGTTGTCCCGCCGCGCGGCGCCCGATCGAGCGCTTCAACGCTCCGTCGATGCGCGCAACGACCTCGCCCATCTCGAAGGGCTTCGTGACGTAGTCGCAGATACCGAGCTCGAAGCCAGTGATCTTCGACGTGGTGCGATCGTCCGACGACAGCAAGATGATGGGGATGTGCCGCAAGCGCTCTTCGCGTTGCAGGCTCTGCACCAGCCCGAAGCCGTCCACCTCGGGCATGAAGAGATCGGTGATCACGAGGTCGACGACGCGCTCCGAGAGGATCGCCATCGCGCGTGCGACGTCGTTCGCGATCTCCAATCGATAGTTGCGGTACGACTTCAGCGAAGCCGCGAAGACGCGGCACTCGAGCCGGTCGTCGTCCACGAGCAGGATCGTGGGCAGGAAGCCCGCGTCCACGAAAGGTTCGCGCTCGACGATCGTGGGGGTGGAGTCGGCCCGTCGTTCGGTCATTTACGCAGCGCTGATCGCGGGAAGTGGCTCGCGTGGGGTTGCTGCCGCCTGGCAGTATCGAGTCACGCGCGCCGACACTTGAATGCGGACGCGCTTCGAGCAACGAACCCCTCAGACCCTGGAGTGCGCGAGCCGATACAGGATCCTTCGCATCATGTCGAACTCCATCGGCTCCACTGCTGCTGCGGCGCCGCCCGTTCCGCCCGGGGGATGGACGTCCGTCGCGGAAATCCACGACCTGTGGCGGATCCTGTTCGCGAAGAAGAGCGACTTCGTCCTGCGCGTCACGGCGCCGGGCGAGACCGTGTTCCTGCGGTTCGCGTCCGGCAACCTCGTCGAAGCGACGAGCACCCACGCGCCCACGGGCCAACGGCTGGGCGAGATCCTGGTGGCGCTCGGCATGCTCGGCCGCGACACGCTCGATCGAGTTCTGCAGGAAGCCGGCGCCGAGCGCGGGCGCATCGGCGATCAGCTCGTGCAGAAGGGGCTCGTCACGCACGAGCAACTGCACGCGGCCTTGCGCCACCAAGCGGCGACGATCCTGGCGCGTCTCGAGGACGCGCCGACGTTGCACTTGATGGTCGGCGCGTGAGTCGCGCAGCCGCGCGCGCTGCCCGCTGAGCGCGCGTCCCAGCCCGCGTGTCTCGCGCGCTTCGTGCCCGGTCGAGGCGTGCGAGCTCGGCGTCGAGCGCGTACGCTCGTCGTCACACGTCGTGGCCCCGAGTATCCGAATCCTGCGCGGGTGTCTCGCGCTCCTCCTCGCCGCGACGCCGAGCTGCGGCAGCACGCCGACCGCACCACCGACACCGGTCGCGGCGGCGGTCTCCGATCCGCGTCTCGATTGGTGGCGCGACGCGCGCTTCGGCCTGTTCGTCCATTGGGGTCTGTACGCGATTCCTGCCGGAGCGTGGAACGAGCGCACGGAGCACGGCGAGTGGATCCGCGACAGCGTGCGCATTCCGCTCGAGCAGTACGACGACTTTCGCGAGCGCTTCGATCCGCGGGAGTTCGACGCCGATGCGTGGGTGCGCCTCGCGAAGGACGCCGGCATGCAGTACGTCGTGATCACGACGAAGAATCACGACGGATTCTGCTTGTTCGATGCGTCGAACACGGACTTCGACGTGCTGTCGACGCCGTTCGGGCGCGACGTCATGAAGGAGATGGCCGAAGCGTGCGCTCGTCACGGCCTGCGTGTGGGCTGGTACCACTCGATCATGGATTGGCACCATCCGGACTACTTGCCGCGGCGCGCTTGGGAGTCTCGATCCGAAGAGGGCGCGCGCTTCGATCGCTACGTGGAGTACTTGCACGCGCAAGTGGAGCAGTTGCTCACGCGCTACGGGCCGATCGGCGTGATGTGGTTCGACGGCGAGTGGGAGTCGACGTGGACGAACGAGCTCGGCCGGGCGCTCTACGATCACTGCCGTCGGCTGCAACCCGCAGTCATCGTCAACAACCGAGTGGGCACGGGCCGGGCCGGGATGGCCGGCTTGACGAAGGCGGGCGATTTCCCCGGCGATTTCGGCACGCCCGAGCAGGAGATCCCCGCGCGCGGATTGCCCGGCGTCGACTGGGAAACGTGCATGACGATGAACGACCACTGGGGCTTCAACGCGCTCGACGAGAACTGGAAGTCGCGCGCGGAGCTCGTGCGGGCGCTCGTCGACATCGCGTCGAAGGGCGGCAACTTCCTCTTGAACGTCGGCCCGACAGGAGCGGGGGAGATCCCGTCCGCGTCGGTCGAGCGGTTGCGCGCGCTGGGCAACTGGCTCGCGGCGAACGGCGCTGCGATCTACGGCACGCGCGCGAGCCCGCTCGCAGCGCCGTCGTGGGGACGTTGCACGCAGAAGCCTGTGGGGAACGACACCGAGCTCTTTCTGCACGTGTTCGATTGGCCGCGCGACGGCCAGCTCGTGCTCGCCGGTCTTGGCAACGACGTGCTCGAAGCCGCGCTGCTCGTGCAGCCATCGCAACCGTGCCGCGTGTCGCGTAGCGACGACGCGCTGGTGATCGAGCTGCCGCGCGAGGCGCCGGACCCCGACGTGTCGGTCGTTCGCGTGCGCATCGCTGGCACGCCCATCGTGTTCGAGCCGCCGACGATCCAGGCGGCGTCTTCGACGTTCGTGCGCAGCTTGGCCGTCGACGTGACGCGTCCGTCCGGCGAGTTCGACGTCCGCGTCACGGTCGACGGCTCCGCGCCGACGTTGCGTTCGCCGCGACCCAACGGGGCGCTCGACCTGCGCGACACGACGACGGTGCGCGCGCGCTCGTTCTTTCGCGGCCGCGCAGTGAGCGCACCGGTCGAGCGCACGTTCGAGCGCGTCGTGCCGCATCCGCCGCTCGCCCGCGAGCGTGTCGAGCCCGGCGTCTTGCGCGGACGCTTCCACGGCACGTTCGAGCGGTTGCCGGATCCCGCGGCGCTCGCGGCGAGCCCGGCGGAGATCGTTCCGAGCCTCGCGCTCCCGGACGGTCCGCGCGAAGAGCACGTCGCCATGTGCTTCCGCGGCTTGCTGGAAGTGCCCGCGAGCGACGTGTACGTCCTCGCGCTCACTTCGGACGACGGTGCGCGTCTCTCGATCGACGGCACGACGGTCGTAGACCACGACGGCCTTCACGTGGCACTCGAGAAGAGCGGCGAAATCGCGCTCGCGCGTGGCTGGCACGCGCTGCGCGTGGATTGGTTCAACAGGACGGGCGGCGCCGAGCTCTCGATTCGCTGGGGGCGCGCCGGCGATCCGCTCGCGCCGCTGACGAGCACTTCGCTCGGGCACTGAGCGCCCGGCGTCGGCCGAGTGCGCCTACTTGCCCTCGCGCACGCGCGCGAGCTTGTTGATGCGACCGATCGCGTTCCAGTCCATCACGTACAAATCGCCGCGCGCATCCCAGTGCGCGCTGTGCGGCGCGAGAAAGATCCCGTCCTGCCATTTGTCACGCGGGACGCCGTTGTTCGCGCGCAACGACTCGTCGGGATTGTCGCCGAGCTGCGTGACGAGCTCGTCCTTGGGCCCCAGGATCGTGACGCGCCCGGCGAGATCGGGCACCGCGAGGAAGCCGTCGCGCTCCTGCATGCTGCACGGACGGCGGAAGTGGCCTTCGATGATCCCGAGCAGGTTGCCCGACAGATCGAAGCGCTGGATGCGGTGGTGCTCGCGGTCAGCGACGAGGAGCGTCGGCTTCGCACTGCGACGGTCGATGAGAAGCCCGTGCGGACAGGCCATCTGCTCGCGGCCGTCGCCGGGCCCGCCGAACGAGCGCACGTAGTTCGCCTTGCGATCGTACTGGTGCACCCACGACAGCCCGTAGCCGTCGGCGACGAAGATGTCGCCGTCGGGGACGACGGCGATGCTCGTCGGGTGGAACTGGTCCGCGCGTTCGTACTTCCCCGATGCCTGCGGAAAGCCGTGCTCGAAAACGACCGCGCCGTCCAATGTCATCTTGCGCCACTTGCCCTGCGCGTGATGCACGAGGTAGAGGAACTCGCCGTCCGTTTCCTTGACGATGCACATGCCGTGCACGCCACCAGCCAGGTCCGCGCCGAACGAGGACAGGAATTCGCCGTCCGGCGAGTACACCTGGATTGCCTGCGCAGAGTCCGTGTTCAGGAAGATCCGGCCGCGCGCATCGGACACGATCGAGCCGTGCGTGTTGCCGAGATCCTCGCCGCGCGGCGTGCGCAGCCAGCCGGAGAGCCAGCGGTAGCGGTGAGCGCCAGTGCCGAGGATCGTCGTGTCGCCGGCCGGCAACATCGGAGCGAGCGTCATGGACACCCAGAAGAGGGAGGAGATCACCATTCCGAGAGAGTAACGAAGGCTCCAGCCACGAATCACCCGCCGGTCGAGGCAGGCGGAAAGACCGCGTGGATGGGCTGCACTCGCAAGGCCGCGCCACCATCGCCGTAGCCCTGTGCTCGCGCACCATGTCCGTCGTTCGAGTCGCCGCCCAGCCGTTGCAAGCGCCGCGCAGAAGAAGCAAGAGCGACGCCTGCGCACGGACTAGAATTCAGTGTCCTCGCCATGAAGCCTCCCCGCGAACGGCAGGAGAAGGACCACGGCTCCCACACCCTGCGCGTGTGGCGCGGCACGATCGTCGGCACGAATGGTGACGACGTGTTCGTCGAGCTCGGCCCGCGCATGCAAGGCGTCATCTCGCGGCGTGCGCTCGGCTGCGAGCCGCGCGTGGGGGACGAGCACGAGTTCACGCTGCGCGGCCAGGAAGAGGGGCTGTGGGTGCTCGCACGTCGCGCAGCGAAGCCGCTCGACACGTGGGAGAGCATGGAGCCCGGCAGCCTCGTGCACGCGCGCCTCGTGCGCACCGCGCCGGGCGGACTCGAAGCGAAGATCGGCCCGCTGCACGCGTTCTTGCCGAAGTCGCACACCGGCCTCGCGCGCGATCAATCGATGGATCTGCTCGTCGGCAAGACGGTCACCGTCGAAGTGCTCGAGGTCGACCGCGAGCGCCAGCGCGCGGTGGTGTCACGCAAGCTCGTCGCGCAACGCGAACGCGACAGCGAGCATCTACGCGAAGTCGGCGCGCTCAAGCCCGGCGACGTCGTGCAGGGACGCGTGACGCGCATCGAGGACTACGGCGTGTTCGTCGCGTTCGGACACGGCCTGACGGGCCTGGTGCACGTCTCGAACCTGGCGCACGAGCGCATCGAGCATCCACGCGACGTCGTGCGTGAAGGCCAGGTGCTCCCGCTGAAAGTGCTGCAGATCAAGGACGGCGGCCGGAAGATCGCGCTCGGGCGCAAGCAGATGGACGCGAGCCCGTGGGCCGATCTCGAGAAGATCCACTACGTCGACCAGATCGTCGAAGCGACCGTGACGCGCCTGTTCGACTTCGGCGCATTCGTCGCGCTGCGTCCCGGCGTCGAGGGACTGTTGCCGCGCTCCGAGATGGGCCTCGCGCCGGATCAGCCCGTGCGCGCGGCGGTGGCGCTCGGCGCGCGCGTGTCGGTGCGCATCCGCGATCTCGATTGCGAGCGCGAGCGTCTCTCCGTGTCGCTCTTGCACAAGAGCGGGGCACGCATCGGCGCCGAGGAAGCGCAAGCGCGGCTCTCGTTCGACGAGATCGTGCGCGCGCGCCCGGAGAACGGTCTGCTCTTCAATCTCAAGGATCAGCTGTCGCGCGCGTTGCGCGAGTCGGGTGCGCCGCCCGCGAGCGCAGGTTGACGCGCTCGTCACCGCGCCGCAGGTCCGACTCGACCCGCCGCGTAAGCCGCCGCGTGCGCATCGAGTTCGCCCTCGAGCGCGGTTTCCTTGCGCGCGCGCGCTTGCTCGAGGCCGCGGCGCGCCGTCACGAGCGCACGCTCGAACTCTCCGCCCGCCGCGTACGCGCGCGCGAGTGCACGCAGCAAGACGGTCGGCACGGCACCGTTCGCGCTCGCGCGCTCGCCGATCTCGATCGCGCGCGCGACGTCGGTCGTGTCGCCGCCCTCCGCGAGCAGCCACACGTAGTCGGCGGCGAGCGCCGCGGACTGCGGCCGTAGCGCTAACGCTCGCTCGAGCACGGCGCGTGCCTCCGCTCGGCGCGTTTCCACCAGCTCGCGTGCGAGCTCGCGCGCCGCGCGCACGTCCTGTGGATCCCACTGGAGCACTTCGCGCAGCAGCGCTTCCACGCGCGCGGCGTCGCCGGCGGCGCGCGCGAGGCGTACGAGCGCGAAGCGCGCCTCGTGCACGGTGGGATCGAGACGCAGCGCGCGCTCGTACGCCGACTTCGCTTCGGCCGTCCGGCCGAGTCCTTCCAGCGCGCCGCCCGAGGTGTTCATCGCGTGCGCGAACCGCGGATCGAGGCGCAGCGCTTCGTTGGCTTGGCTGAGCGCCTCCTCGCAACGCGCTTGTCCGAGCAGGATCGAAGCGAGCTGGTTGTGCAGCCGCGGATTCGTTGGCGCGATCGCGACCGCTTCGCGCGCGCGAATCTCGGCCGCGCGCATGTCGCGCTTGCGGTACAGCGCGACCGCGAGATTGCCGCACGCCTCGGCTTCGCGCGGCGAGATCGCGAGCGCCTGCTGCAGCTCCGCGATGCCGCCGTCGAGGTCGCCGCGCTCGATCCGCGAGTTGCCGAGCACGATGTGAGCCATGTGATTGGACTCGGTTACGGCGAGCGCCCGAGCGCACAGCGACTCGGTGTCGCGCCACGTCGCGGTCTGCCGGTGCGCGACGAATGCGAGTGCTGCGATGAGCGCACCGCCGAGTGCAGCGCGCAGCGCGAGCGCGCGCGGCCAGGCGTCGCAGGCTTGCCAAGTCAGCCACACGAACACGCCCGTGAGAGGGATGTACGTGTAGCGATCGGCGTGCGCCTGCCCGCCGACTTGCACGATGCCGATCACGGGCACGAGCGTGCCGAGGAAAAACAGCCAGCCGACGGCGGGGTAGCGCGCGCGACGCCATTGGAGGAGCGCGACGAGCGTCACCAGGGCGAGCACGCCGAGCGCGATCGCGACCTCGGTGGCGGGCAGCCGGTCACACGGGTGCGGATAGAAGAACGCGAGGTCCGTCGGCCAGAACGCCTTGCGCAAGTACGCCGCGAGTGCGACCGGCGCGTTCGCGAGGCGCTGCGACAGCGGCAACACGTCGAGCGTCTTCACGGCGCCGCCGCCCGCTTGCGCGAACCACGTCGCCGCCGCAGCGCCGATCGACAACGCGAGGAATGGCAGCTTCTCGAGCACCAATCGTCGCAGACCGAGCGACTCCCGCCGCAGCGGCCAGAAGTCGAGCAGCAAGAGCACGGCCGGCCAGGTGACGAGCATCGATTTCGACAGGAGGCCGAGCGCGAGGCACGCGAGCGCCGCGCCATAGCGCAGCGCGCCGGGTCGCTCGGCGTACGCCGCGTACGCGTACAAGCACAGCCAGCCGAACAGCGCCGAGAGCACGTCCTTGCGCTCGATGATCCACGCGACCGACTCGACGTGCAGCGGGTGCACGGCGAAGAGCGCCGCGACGAACCAACTGCGTCCGGGCGCCTTCGTGAGCCGCGCGAGCGCGAGGAACAAGGCCATCGACGCGAGTGCGTGCAGCGCGACGCTCACGAGGTTGTGCCGGCCCGGATCGAGGCCGAACAGCTCCACGTCGAGCATGTGCGACCACCACGTGAGCGGTAGCCAGTTCGCGGAGTACGAGGCTGTCAGCGACCAGCGGAAGCCTTCGGCCGAGAGCCCGCGCAGTACGTGCGGGTTCTGCGTGATGAAGTTCGTGTCGAACGCGACGAACGAATGGTGCGTGACCTGGGAGTAGATCGCGAGGACGACCGCTGCGAGCAGCAGACAGCCGAGCAACGGGCGGAGTCGCGCCGGAATCGTCATCGTGCCGCGTGCCGCACGCCGCCGGCCGATCGCGCCAGCCGTAGAACCTCGTTCGCGCAGCCCCACGACAACGTCACGCCCGCGCCGCCGTGGCCGTAGTCGTGCACGACGATCCCGCGTTCTCGCGTTTCGCACTCGAGCCGCACGCTCGAGCGTCCGGGTCGCAAGCCGACCGCGACGGCGAGCACGTGCGCGCGCGCGAGGCGCGGCTCGTGCTCCGTGCAGCGCGCGAGGATCGCGCGCGTCACGGCGTCGTCCGGCTCGAGACCCTCGAGGCCCGCTTCCGCCGTTCCGCCGAGCACGCAGTCGTGTGAGCGTGGCACGACGTACGTCAGGCCGCGCGGGTTGTAGTCGTCGAGGAGGAAGCGCTCGATGCCGCACTTGTCGACGCGCACCACTTGTCCGCGGATCGGATGGAGATCCGTGTCGTCCGTGAGCGCGCGCGCGCCGAGCCCGGTGCAGTTCACGACGAGCGGACACACGGCGAGCGCTTCGTCGAGCGCGTGGAGCTTGCGCTCGATCACGCGCGCGCCCGCGCGGAGCGCGCGACGCTCGAGATAGGCGAGATAGAGCGGCATCTCGACGACGGGGACGACGTACTCGAACGCCGTACCGCGCGTGCCTTCGCCGCGAGCGAGCGCGCGGAAACCGTCCAGCCCGCCGCGCCAAGCGGGTGACACGCCGTCGTCGGGCAGGAGCTCGACGCCCGCGCGCATCGTCACGCCGCTCGCTGCATCGCGCGCGAGATGACGGAACTCGGCGTAGCTCTCGAGCGCCCACGCATCGACCTTCTCGCGTGGGCCGGCCTTGTACGCGTACCAGATCGCCGCGGCGACGGCCGAGGTCGTGCGCGCGCCGCGCTGCTCGGACCAGATCTCGACACGGAGCCCGGCCTCGCCGAGCCGCACGGCGCAGCTCAGCCCGGAGACGCCGGCGCCAACGACGAGAGCATCCATGGACGCACCATCATCGGCTGCGATCCGCGGCTTCGCACGCGCGAAGTGCCGTCACCGCGGAGTCGTCCGATCGATCTCGCCGCGCTCGAACGCGGCGATGCGGCGTGCGATGCGTTGGGCGAGCGCGTCGTCGCCCGTTTCCTTCGCCCGGGCCGCGCCGTGCTGCGCTGCGTTGACCGCGTCAGGGAAGCGGCCTGCAGCGGCGTACGCTCGCGCGAGCGCATCGAAAGCCTCGGCGCTACGACCGTTGGTGCGCTGCACCGCGCGCTCGCCGAACTCGATCGCGCGGGTCGTATTGGCGACCGTGGCGTCGGTCGCGAGCAACCAAGCAGCATCGACCAGCGCCGGCGGCCAATCCGGCCGCAAGCGCAGGCACGCCTCGAGTGCGCGCAACGCGTCGGCGGGCCGTCGTCGCGCGGCAAGACTCCGCGCGAGGCCGAGGTACGCGCTGGCGAGATCCGGACGCAGCGCGATCGCGCGCTCGTAAGCAGTGATCGCCTCGTCCGTCCGTCCGAGCGCGTCGAGCACGATCGCGCGATTGTTGTGCGCGCTCGCGAGCGCGGGGTCCAGGGCGAGCGCGTGGTCCAGTGCGACGAGCGCCTCGTCGAAGCGCCGCCCGCCGATCAGGATGCCGGCGAGCGTGCTGTGGATCTTCGGTCGCTCGGGCGCGATGGCGATGCACTCGCGCGCGCGCACCTCGGCTTCCGCGAGCGCGCCTTTCTGGAACAGCGCGGCGGCGAGATTCGTGAGCACGTCGGGCTCACGCGGAGCGACGGCGTGCGCACGGCGCAGCTCGCCGAGCGCCGCGTCGACCTCGCCGCGGCGCAGAGCGTCGATCGCGAGCAAGTTGCGCGCGACGTGGTTCTCGCCGGTCGCGGCCAGTGCGTGGCGCGCGAGCGTCCGCGTGTCGCGCCACGTGCTCACTTGACGTGCAGCCAGGATCACGAGCGGCACGAGCGCGAGCGCGCCGAGCGCGACGCGCGGCTTCGCGAGCGACGGAAAGAGCTGCGCCGCGCCGAACGCGAGTACCACGAACACGCCCGTGAGCGGGATGTACGTGTAGCGGTCCGCCAGCGCCTGGCCGCCGACTTGGACGATGCCGATCACCGGCACGAGCGTGCCGAGGAAGAAGAGCACGCCGACGGTTACGGCGAGCGCGCGCCGCCGCGCGAGGACCGCCGCGACGAGCAGAGCGATCACGAGCGCGATCGCGCCGAGGACGGCGGGCGTCGAAGCTCCGACGTCCGAGCGCGGGTAGTAGAACGCGAGGTCGACGGGCCAGAACGTCTTCGCGAGGTAGCGCGCGACCGCGACCGCCGCGTTCGAGAGCCGATCCGTCAACGGCAAGTTGTCGAGCGCTTGCACCGCGCCGCCGAGCCGCTGGACGTAGAGCGTCATCAACGACGAAGCGATCGAGAGCGCGAGGAACGGCAGCTTCTCGAGCACGAGCCGCCTCCAACCGAGTCCGGTGCGGCGCAGCGGCCACACGTCGACGAGCAGGAGCACGAACGGCCAAGTGACGAGCATCGGCTTCGACATCAAGCCCGCCGCGAGACACAGCCAGGCGGCACCGTAGCGCAGCGCGCTCGGGCGCTCCGCGTACGCGCACCACGCGTACAGACACAGCCAGCCGAACAGCGCCGACAGGACGTCCTTGCGCTCGACGATCCACGCGACCGACTCGACGTGCAGAGGATGGATCGCGAACAGCGCGGCGACGAGGAACGACGCGAGCAGCGCCTTCGTCATGCGCTGCAACGCGAGGAACAGGACGCACGCGCTCGCCGCGTGCAGCGCGACGTTCATCAAATGGTGGCGCCCTGCGTCGACGCCGAAGAGCTCGACGTCGAGCATGTGCGACAGCCACGTGAGCGGGAACCAGTTCGCCGCGTACGTCGACGTCAGCGCCCACCGCGCGCCGGCCAGCGAGAGGCCGGCGAGCACGTGCGGGTTCTCCGTCACGTATTCCGGCGTGTCGTACTCGACGAATGCGTGCTGCGCGACGCGCCAATAGACTCCGAATACGAGCGCTGCGAGCGCGACGCACGCGAGCACGGATCGTGTCCGCACCGGCTGGCCGGCCTCGTTCTCGTTCGGCGTCCGCACGTGGGCGGGAGTCTAGTGTCCAGAGTCAGAAGTTCGCTCTCACCAAGGTCGAGATCGTCGTCGCTGGCACGGCGCGAGGGTGCAGGCAACCTGTCAGGTTTCCGAACTCGAGCAACGTCGCCAGCGCGGAGGAGCTCGAGCTTGGTGAGAGCGAACTTCTGACTCTGGACACTAGCAGCCCGTGGTGAAAGTGCTTCGAGCGCGAAAGTAGTCCG